>NZ_JBFAHM010000005.1:22148-579757 GCF_040654195.1 Hamadaea sp. NPDC050747 | reverse complement strand
GCCGGCCCCCCCCGCCCCCCCGCGGCCTCGCCGCCGCGCCCGCTGCGCTGCTTTTGTTTTTGGGCCGGCCCGCCCCCCGCCCGCCCCCCCCCACAAACCTGATCCGCAGGTAAAAGCTAGAGTCGGCGGCGTGGACGACCTCCTGACCCGCGCCCGCGCCCTCGACGCCGCCGACCCGCTGGCCGAGTACCGCGGACGCTTCTTCCTGCCCGACGCCGAGCCCGACCTGATCTACCTCGACGGCAACTCCCTCGGCCGCCCGCCGCTGGCCACCCGGGAGCGGCTGCGCAAGCTGCTCGACGAGGAGTGGGGCACCGATCTGGTCCGTGGCTGGGACCGCTGGATCACCTTGGCCCGCGACGCCGGTGACGTGCTGGCGACAGGCGTACTCGGGGTGGACCCGGGCGAGGTGCTGCTGTGCGACACGGCCAGCGTCAACCTCTACAAGCTGGCCGTCGCCGCCTGCGACGCCCGGCCCGGCCGATCGGTGATCATCACCGACGACGACAACTTCCCCTCCGACCAGTACGTCCTGCAAGGCGTGGCGGCGGCCCGCGGCATGCGGCTGGAGGTCATCAAGACCGATCTCGACCTCGGCGTCACCGCCGACCAGGTACGCGCGGCGATCGCCGCCTGCGCCGCCGACGACGTCGCGGTGATCAGTCTGCAGCATGTGGCGTACCGCTCGGGAGCGATCGCGGACATGGTGGCGATCACACGGGCCGCGCACGACGCGGGCGCGATCATGCTCTGGGACCTGTGCCACGCGGCCGGCGCGGTGCCGACGCCGCTGCGCGAGTCGGGCGCGGACCTGGCGATCGGCTGCACCTACAAGCATCTGAACGGCGGACCGGGCGCGCCCGGCTTCCTCTACGTGCGGCGCGACCTGCAGGAGTCGCTGCGCCAGCCGATTTGGGGCTGGTTCGGGCAGGCCAACCAGTTCGACATGGGCTTCGACTACGATCCGGTGCCCACTGTGGAGCGTTTCCTGATCAGCTCCACCCCGGTGATGGGCGGGTACGCCGCCTGGGAAGGCGCGAAGCTCACCGCCGAGGCGGGCGTCGACCGGATCGCGGCCAAGGGCGCCCAGCTCGGCCAGTACGCGATCGAGCTGTTCGACGCCTGGCTGGCGCCGTTGGGCCTGCGGTTGGCGAGTCCCCGCGATCCGGCTCGGCGAGGGGCGCACGTCACTCTGCACCACGAGGCGGCGTGGCAGATCTGCCAGGCCTGGAAGGACGCGGGCGTCATCCCCGACTTCCGTACGCCCGACCGGCTCCGGATCGGTTTCGCTCCGCTCTACACGACCTTCGCCGAGGTGCACGAGGCCTTCGCCCGGCTGCGGACGATCGTCTCCGCCTCCGCCCACCTCTCCTTCCCGCTCACCCGCTCCCGCATCACCTGACGCCTCATTCCATGATCATCGCGTCAGCCATGCTGAATAAACGGGCGAATTGCCCGGCGAAGCAGCGTGGCTGGCGCAATGATCACGCCCCGGCGGGAGAGCTGGCGCAATGATCACGCCCCGAGGGCTAGAGGGGCGTGACGGGACGCCACGTGATCGGGCTGGAGAGGATCATCGCAGTGGAGGGCCGCCCGTAGCCGGCGAGCCGGTCGATGAAGCGTTCGAGGTCAGCCATCGACGCCACGGAGACCTTGAGCGCGCAGCAGGCGTCGCCGCTGACCCGGTGCATTTGGAGGACTTCGGGCCAGTCGGCGACGGCCGGTTCCCGGAGCAGGCAGGTCGGCCCGTAGCAGTGCATCCGGATGAGCGCGGTGGCCTGTCTTCCGGCCTTGGCGAGGTCGACGTGCGCGTGGTAGCCGGTGATCACTCCGGTCTCCTGCAGGCGGCGTACGCGTTCGGCGACGGCGGGCGCGGAGAGGTTCACGCGCCGGGACAGTTCGTTGAACGAGAGCCGGGCGTCTCGTTGCAGTTCGTCCAGAATATGCCAGTCCACCGGGTCCACTTAACGATCGTAAACCGCCATCGGCCGAATCCCTGCCGACAACAAGATCAAAAGGCCGTAACGAGCGGCGACGGCCCTTCAAAGACCGCACCGAGGAGCGGTTTGATGGGGTCATGGTCTACGGCAGACGAGGTAGCGGCCCGAAGGTGCAGTTCGAGGGGACGACCCCCTACGCGGACTACACCCACATCGAGACGCTGCTGTCGCTGCAGACCCCGCGGACGCAGAGCCCCGCCGAGTACTCGTTCATCGTCGCCACCCAGGTGATGGAGCTGCTGTTCACGCTGCTCCGCCACGAGTGGGAGACCGCGCGGACGCAGCTCGACGCCGACGACGTCCGCGCGGCGACCAGGACGTTGCGCCGCTCGACCAGCGCGCAGGACGTGCTCGTCAGCTCGTGGCAGCTTCTCGCCACGCTGACGCCGAACGAGTTCGGGGCGTTCCGGGACGCGTTCGGCGAGGCGTCCGGTTTCCAGTCCTACGGCTACCGGCACCTGGAGTTCCTGCTGGGCAATAAGCGACCCGGGATGATCTGCCCGCACGCGGAGATGCCGTCGGTCGTCGCCGACCTGGAGAAGCAGCTGGCCGAGCCGAGCCTCGACGACGCCGCGAAGGCCGTCCTCGCCCGGCGCGGCACGACCTGGCTGGACGTCTACAGTGGATCGGAACAGCCGGACCTCTACGAGCTCGGCGAGGTGCTGATGGAGATCGCCGAGCGCTTCATCCGCTGGCGGCAGTTGCATCTCACCGCGGTCTGGCGCGTCATGGGCGACAAGCCCGGCAGCGGCGGCTCGGCCGGCGCGAGCTGGCTCGCCAAGACCGTCCACGACCGGCCGTTTCCCGAGCTCTGGGCCGTTCGCAACGAGCTGTGACCCAGACGTGGAACGCTCGTCCGGGCGATCACGGGGGAAACCGTCCGGACGAGCGTTGTCGGAGACTTTAACGCGTTTGTTGCAGCGGCGCCAGACCCTGTTTCAGACGCTCCACTTCCCCGACTTCGAGGTGAGCACGGTGAGGGCGTCGTCGGCCAGCCCGCCGTGATCGGCGGCGGTCAGGTTGTAGACCCCGCAAACCCCTACGCAGCAAGCGTTCTCCAGCTGCTCGCGGGCCATCTTGCGGTCGCGATGCCCGAGGAACGCCTGGTGCGTCAGCGCCACGGCGTCCGCGCCGAATCCGGCCGCCGGGTTCGCGGGCCCGTTCGGCGCGAACGCCTCGGCGAACCGCCGGACCGTGGCCAGGTTCGGCACGCTGTCCGGTGCCGAGTCCGCGACCGGCAGCCATGGACTCACCGCTTGTACGCCGTCAGCAGCGTCCCCCGCCGTCGAGTGGAACGAGGGGTGCACGCCTTCCGGTGTGAGCACGATCGGGCCGGTCCAGCCGCCGGCGCGCGCGTCCCGGACGGCCGCCCCGCTCTGGGGCGGCAGTGCGCTGATCACCAGCACGTCCGGCTTGGCCGCGACGAGCTTGCCGACGGCGTCCTTCAGGTCCGTCGCGTCGACGGGGACGGGCTCGAATCCGGCGATGCTCAGGCCCTGGTTGGCCGCCTCGGTCTGGACGAGGTCGACGATCGGCGGGGACGCGAGCTTGTCCGTGGCGAGGTGCCCGAGCTTGCTCGCCCCGGCCTTCTTCGCCGCCCCCAACGCCGTACGCAGAACCTGCGCCGCGGACGGTGCGGACTGGAAGGCGTACGGGCCGGTCGGGACAATGCCCGTCACCGGGGCGATCACCGGTACGCAGCCGAGCGTGCACTGCCCGGCGGCGGCCTCGGTCAGCCAAGGCGCGGTCGCGGCGATGACGGCGTGCACCCCTTCGTCCAGCAACGCTGAAGCCGCCGTGGCGGCCGACTTCTCGTCCGCGCCCGCCTCGCGGACGAGAAGTTCGATCTCGGGGGCCGAACCGTGCCCGCCGGCGGCGTTGACCTGGTCGGCCCGCGTACGCACGCCGAGCAGCTGCCGTTGGGCGTACGCGGCCAGCGGCCCGGTCTGATGCGTGAGGACGCCCAGCCGCACCGGTCCCTGCATGCCCGACTCCGTACGCGGACGGGCGGCCGCGGCCGGATGCCCGGCCCACAGGAACGGCGCGGCCACGAGCGCGAGCCCACCCCCGAGAGCGGCTCGCCGGGACACCTTCGTCATGCCCGATCACCTCGAATGAATTGTCCGGATTGATCCGTTGTGCCGATGGTTGGTGATCGGCCCACTCCAGGTCAACCCCACATCACCCGCCGGTGATCAGACTTGCGGCGGCGGCGGTGGGCGTACGCCGGTCAACCGGGCGAAGACGACGATGTTGTCGGAGTACGAGTGGGTCTTCGCGTTGTAGCGTCCGCCGCAGGTGATCAGCCGGAGTTCGGGCGTCGAGCCACCGGCGTACACGCGGTCGGCGGGGAAGGCCGCCTTCGGGAAGGACTCCATCATCTCGATGGTGAACACGGCGGTCGTCCGGTCCTCGCGTTCGACTTCGACCTCGTCGCCCGGACGCAGGCGGGTCAGGTAGTAGAAGACGCCGACGCTCTTCTTGGTGTCCACGTGGCCGATGATCACCGCCGCGCCGGCCTCGCCCGGCGTCGGACCGAGCTTGTACCAGGAGGCGTGGTTGGCCCGCTCGTAGGACGGGGTGGCGATGGCCCCGTCCGGACGGAGTCCGATCTGCTCGATCCAGGCTCGCAGCCCGATCTTCGGAATGATGATCTTCCGGGGAACGGACCGCGTCAGCGCGCCCGGCCCGGTCGGCGGCTGGGCCAGCCCACCGGACGGGAGTGCGAGGACCTGAGCGGGCAGCGGCGGGGGCGTACCCGGCTTGTGGGCGGCGGTGGCGAGCTGGCCGATCCCCCAGCCGCCGGCCGCCATCAGCGCCAGGCAGGCCAGCCACCAGCCGACTCGGAACATCGTGCCGCGGCGGTCGGCTCGATGACGCGTACGCGTCGGCGGCACGGCGGGTCGGGGGCCGGGCCGAGGCCCGGTCCCCCGATCACGAGAACCGCTAGGCCAGATCACGGCGCTGGCGGGCCAGCAGGAGGAACCCGATGCCGGCGACCGCGCCGAGCAGCGCACCCCCGCCGAGGAAGACGCTGCTCATGCTGACCGCGCTGCCACCGCCGCCGGTGTTGACCGAGCCGCTCGGCACCGGCGTGCCGCCGGACGACGTGGACTGACCGGGCGTCGGCGACTCGCTCCCGGTCGGCGGAGTCGACTCCGAAGGCGTCGCCGACATGCTGCCGCCGATGGGCGAGATGCTGACCGACGGGCTCGGGCTGGCGCTGGTCGGACTCGGGCTCGGGCTCGACCCGACGCTCGCGGGGCAGGTGTGGGTCAGGTTGAAGTGCGCGTTATTCGGGTCGGTCCCGGTGATGTCGGCGCTGCCGTTGACGAGCGTCCACCCGGCCGGCGTGGCGATCCAGGCCTTGCTCGTGCCGTTGTCGTCGACGATCGCCCCGCCGTCGTCCGGGATCGTCAGCGTGTGCTGCACGTTGGCGGCGTCCGTGAAGGTCAGCGTCACGGAGGTGAACTCGCCCTGGATGTTGGGCTCGGGCAGGACGAAGACCCAGATGTCCTGGCCCGGCAGCGGACCGCCGCCGAAGTCGCCGCACTGATGGGTGCCGAAGCCCGTGGCGGTCGTGGGGACGTTGCCCGGGTTGATCTCGATCGTCGCGGCCGCCGACGCCGCCTGGGCGCTGCCCAGGAGGAATATGAGGCCCGCCGCCAGGGTCGCCGCACCGCGACCCATCCATGAAATACGCACACTTACCACCCTGATTGATATGGCTTCTAAGCTTTGGAGGTTAAGGTCCGTATACGGTGGTTTCGTGTAACTGCCGCACGCCACGCCGTCGTCACTCGAACGGAGGAGTACTGTCCGTGCCGTGGTCGCCGCGTTGGAGCTGTACCTGGACCCGGTCGCGACGCAACGCGTACGAAATGTGTGGGATGCCCTGGAAACCGCCGGCGTCCCCACCCTGCGGGACCTGACCCACCGCAAGCATCGCCCGCACATCTCGCTGACCGGCGCGGAGCGGCTGGACGCGGACGCCGTCGTGGCCGCGCTGAGCGGGCTGGACGCCGCGCCGCCGCTACGGGTGAGCCTGGACTACATCGGACAGTTTCTGGGCCGGGTGCTGTGGCTCGGCCCGGTGCCCACCCCGGAGCTGCTGGGGCATCACGCCGCGGTGCACGACCGGCTGGCGGCGGCCGGGATCGAGACGTCCGAGCTGTACCGGCCGGGGCGCTGGGTTCCACACTGCACACTGTCCATGCGGGTGCCGCTGGTGAAGCTGACCGAGGCGCTGCGGTTGTGCCTGGACGTGCTGCCGATCGAGGCGACCGTCACCGGGGCGGCCGTCGCCGACCACGCGCGAGGCCTCTACACCCCGTTGTGACCCATAATGAAGGCGTGTTCACGCTGGAGGAGGCCCGTCGCCGGTACGCCGAGGTGCGGCCGCGCATCGACGAGTTGATCGCGGCCCGAGCGGATCTGGCCGAGCTGACGGCCGACCTCGCCACCGAGGGTGCGAGCCCGCTCGGCGGGCTGCCGGAGGCGAAGGCGCTGGAAGCGCGGCTGCACGCCCTGCTGGAGGAGATCGCCGAGCAGGACATCCAGGTCAAGGGCTACGCCCCGGTCCTCCTGGACTTCCCCGGCGTACGCGACGGCCGCGAAGTTCTGTGGTGCTGGCTCGAAGGCGACGACGACATCGAGTGGTATCACCGGGTGGAGTGCGGATTCCCGGGCAGACGTCCCGTCTGAGGGCCAGGATGAGGTCATGGAGACGATGACCGCCTGGGAGGTGACCCGGCCGGGGCCGATGCGTACCGGGCCGGTGCGGCTGACCGAGCGGCCCGTTCCCGAACCCGGCCCCGGTGAGCTGCTCCTGCGGGTCAGCGTCTGCGCGGTGTGCCGTACCGATCTGCACGTCGCCGAGGGGGATCTGCCGCCACACCGGTCGCCGGTGGTCCCGGGGCACGAGATCGTCGGCCAGGTCGTCGGCCTGGGACCCGACGCCCAGGGGTTCGCACTCGGGGATCGGGCCGGGGTCGCCTGGCTGCGGCATACCTGTGGCGAATGCGCGTACTGCAAGCGGGGCGCGGAGAACCTGTGCCCCGACTCCCGCTACACCGGCTGGGACGCCGACGGTGGTTACGCGCAGTACGCCGTCGTCCCCGCCGACTACGCGTACCACCTGCCGGAGAATTACCCGGACGAGGAGGTCGCGCCGTTGTTGTGCGCCGGGATCATCGGCTACCGGGCGCTGCGATTGAGCGAGGTGCCGCCGGGCGGCGTACTGGGGGTGTACGGGTTCGGCGGGTCGGCCCACCTCACCGCTCAGCTCGCCATCGCGCTGGGTGCACGCGTACACGTCATGACCCGGTCGAAGGCCGCGCAAGAACTCGCGCTCTCGCTCGGCGCGGCGTCCGCGACGGGCGCGGGCGAGCGGCCGCCGGAACGGCTGGACTCCGCGATCCTCTTCGCCCCGGTCGGGGATCTGGTCCCCGTCGCCCTGGCGGCACTCGATCGCGGCGGCACGCTAGCCGTCGCCGGCATCCATCTGTCCGACATCCCGCCGTTGCGCTACGAGCAGCACCTCTTCTACGAGCGCACGCTACGCAGCGTCACGGCGAACACCCGCGACGACGGCCGCGAGTTCCTCTCCCTCGCGGCGCGGCACCGGCTCCGCGTGCACACCATCGGGTACGCGTTGAGCCAAGCGGATCGGGCGCTGACGGATCTGGCCGAGGACCGCGTCGACGGTGTCGCGGTCCTGCACGCCTGATCGTCACCGCCCCGATCGCGCCGCTCGGTCGTCATCGGCCGGGGGCCGTCACGCCTGCGTGATCAGGCGCACTCGGAGCAGATGAGGTCGTCGCCCTTCTGCTTGGCGAGCTGGCTGCGGTGGTGCACCAGGAAGCACCGCGAGCAGCGGAACTCGTCGGCCCGCATCGGGACGACCGTGACGGTCAGCTCCTCGTCCGAGAGGTCTGCCCCCGGAAGCTCGAAGCCCTCCGCCGCCTCGGTCTCGTCGACATCCACGGACGGCGACTGGGCCGACGTGCGACGCGACTTGAGCTCCTCCAGGCTGTCCTCCTCGAGGTCGCCGAGGGGACGCCGCGGGGCGTCGTAGTCAGTCATGGTGGCCATTGCTTGTCCTCCTCCCCACATGGTCTGGGTGGCTTAACGAACAAAGTCGCCGACGGGTATGTTCCCCGATCTTGGCGTACGCGTGCTCGGTTTTCTGTGATCCCCGTCGCGCCACGCCGCACCCCGCTATTCGAACAGCGAGTGCTGCGTACCGGGCGGCTCCTCGCGATGCCGACGACGCCGACGTGCCTGGATCACTATCAGGTCGACGAAGGCGACGAGCGCCAGCGCGCCTAGCAGGATAGCCGGTACTGGGTATCCCGCCACCGCCGTCCACACCGCCAGCGGCAGCGTGAAGATCAGTCCGAAACTGGCCAGCACCAGCCGCAGGTTCAACGCGCTTCTCGCGTCGCGCGGCTCGGACATGCGCGGCCCCGTACCCCCGGCGTCGTTGCCGGAAACGAGGTCAGCCGATCTTTCCGAAGAGCCAGTCGCCGGCGGCCCCGCCCTGACCGGTGTAGTAACGACGGGCGGCGGTAATCAATTCCTCGACCGTGAGGACGCCGTCGCCGTCGGCGTCGAGGTGGTCGAAGGCCTCCCGCGCATCCGCCGGTCGAGTGCCGAACGCCTTCTGCATTGTCTGAAATTCGTCAAAGCCGAGACGGCCGTCGTCGTCCGCGTCGGCCAGCCGCAGCACGGCCTCGACGGCGGGCCGGAACCGGCGGTCGAACCCGCTGTCGGCGTCGACGAAGGCCCGGACCATCCCGACGTTCCACTCCTCTGGCGTCAGCCGCCGGTCGCCGTCGGCGTCCACCGCGACGAGTAGCGACTGCCAGAACTCCTCGAAGCCGTCGGCCAGCGCCTTCGCCTTCGGGCTCGCCGGCGTCTCCCGGAATCCGGCCACGAGCCGGGCCACGAGCGCCACGACGTCATCGTGCTCGATGTGGCCGTTGGCGTTGACGTCCAGATGCCCGAACGCGCGGTCGAGCTTGAGATCCAGCAGCGTCGTGGTCATGCTGCGAATGTACGTGTTTGGCGGCGTACCGGGGCGGGAACGCGCATCTCGTGCGGCTGGACCACAGCGCGGCGGAGTTCCTGCCCGACGACACCGGATCGCTGAGCGCCCTCCGGGCGGCGGCCGACGGCTGCCAGGGCTGCGACCTCTATCGGGCCGCCACTCAGACGGTCTTCGGCGATGGGCCGCCGGACGCCCGTGTGGTGATGATCGGCGAGCAGCCGGGCGACGTGGAAGACCGCGCCGGCGAGCCGTTCGTCGGCCCGGCGGGGCGGTTGCTCGACCGGGCCATCACCGAGGCAGGGCTGCGGCGGGACGAGATCTACGTGACGAACGCGGTCAAGCACTTCAAGTTCACGCCGCCGGAACGAGGCAAGCGGCGTATCCACAAGACGCCCAACCGGGGCGAGATCGTCGCCTGCCGGCCGTGGCTGGTCCAGGAACTGGCCCTGCTGCGGCCGAGCGTCCTGGTCGTGCTCGGCGCGTCGGCGGCCAAGGCGTTGCTGGGCGCGAAGTTCAAGGTGACCGAGTCGCGAGGTCAGCTGCTGCCCTGGCCGGACGCGGCGGACCGGCCGGAGGACTTCCCGGCCGAGCCCGCGCGCCTGGTCGCCACGATCCATCCGTCCGCCGTCCTGCGGTCCGACGATCGCGAGGCGATGTTCCGCGGCTTCGTCGAAGACCTGCGCGTCGCCGCCGAAGCTCGCTAAGGCGACTGCGTACGCTTCTTCGCGGCGTTCTTCTTGGCCGGCACCTTGGCGACGCCCGTCACGGGTCCGTCCACGGTGGCCCCGTTGACCGGCCCTGAGCCGACCGGCCCCGGACTGACCGGCCCAGAGCTGACCGGCCCAGAGCTGACCGGCCCAGAGCTGACCGGTCCCGGGCTGACCGGCCCGGCGTTGGGCGAACCGGTCTTGGGCGAGCCGCCGGTCTTGGCGCCCCCGTTGAGCGAGCCCTTCGCCGCGCCGTTGTGCCCGTTGGTGGTGACGATCGCGCTGACGGCGAGATTGCCGCCGCGGACGTTGGCGTCGGACAGGATCCGGGCCGCCTCGGCCCGTGCGCCGGCGATGATGTCCTCGCGGGCGCGCTGGTTCTCCCGCCGGCGGGCCGCCGCCACGTGCTCGCTGTCCACTTCGGCCTCGCGCCGGATCACGTCGGCGTCCTGGCGCGCCTGGGCCAGGAGCTCGTCGGCCTCGCGCCGCACAGCGGCCGCCTCTTCCTCCGCGATCCGCAGCATGTGGGTGATCCGGGCGCTGGCCGCCGCGCTGGGCGTGGCCGCCGAGACCTGGCCCTGGAGCCGCCGGATCTCGGTATGCGCCGCGGCCAGCTCCTCCTCCACCGGCGAGAGCCGTTTCACCGCGATCGACAGCACGTGGAGCTCGTCGCAGATGGCGTTCACGTAATCGTCCACTTGGGCGCGGTCGTAGCCGAACATCACCGTCCGGAACAGTCCGTCGTCCTCGTACCCGTCGCCGGGTTCGGTCTGCCGCGTCATGTTTGGAGCGTAGCCAGACGCACCGCCGCTGAACTGCGGTTTTGACGGAGACCGATGCCGAAGGTCAGCTTCACCGGCCCAGGTGGATGAGCGTCCCGCCCGATTTTCCCGTGACGCGACATGAGAACGATTCGCAATCACGTACTGTCACCATTAGCGAGCGCCGAGTGAGCGGCGACGCCATTGGAGGAGGCAGGCACGATGGGCATTCTCGACAAGGCCAAGGAAATGCTCGGCATGGACGGCGACGACGCGCAGAACGCGGCCGACGGCGCCAAGGACAAGGCGAGCGACGCCGGCAACAGCCTGACGGACAAGGCGAAGGACGCCGCCGGCGGCATGGCCGACAAGGCCAAGGCGGGAGTCGACAAGGCGGCGGACGCGGCCGACAGCGCCACCGGCGGCAAGTTCTCCGACAAGATCGACGGCGGCTCGGACGCGGTGAAGTCCGGCATCGACAAGATGGGCGGCGCCGCGTAGTCCGTCGGCGCTTCGCCCGGACGACCCGGACAACGACCTGCGCCGGATCTCGACAGTGAGATCCGGCGCAGCTGCGTTGTTCCGTTCCCGACCCGGGTTCAGGCCGTCGCGACCGTGGCCTTCGCCCGGCGACCGCGTACGGGCGACGCGGCCGGCTCGGCGTCCGGTGCATCCGGTTCCGTCTCGACCACCGGATCGGCGGTCACCTCAGCCGATTGCCCAGGCCCGGCCGGCTCAGCCGCGACCACCGGGCCGCGGAGCCGGAGCACCTCGGCCTCCAGCCGTAGTCGTTCCTCCTCCGAGACCGCCAGCGCCGTCTCGTATCCGGAGATAGCCTGGGCCACGTCGGCATGAATCTCGCGGATGAACCGGCCGACCTGGGCGGGATCGAGTCCGCGCCAGACCGTCTCGAAATCGGGTACGTTCCAGCGGCTGGCCCGCAGGTCGCCGATCGTGACTTCGTGGGACATCCCCCGCTCCCTTCCCTCAGCCCCATTGAACCAATCTGACGGGCGTTTATCCCGCAAAATGGCTGGATCAGCGGCAAAAGGGACGGGTGCGTCGCGGGATTCAGTCCTGCGGAATCTCGGCGACGATCGACCGCTCCGGCGGCGCGGCGAAATGGCAGGCCGCGGCCAGACCAGACGACTTCTCCTCCAGCGGCGGCTCGACGGTCGCGCAGACCTCCTCGGCCTTCCAGCACCTCGTCCGGAACCGGCAGCCCGACGGCGGGTTGACCGGGCTCGGCACGTCGCCGGTGAGCCGGATGCGCGCCTTCGGCGGCGTGCCGCGTACGACGCCGAGGTCCGGCACGGCGGACAGCAGCGCCTGCGTGTACGGGTGGTGCGGCGTGCCGTAGACCTCGTCGCGCCCGCCCTGCTCCGCGATGCGGCCCAGGTACATCACCGCGACCCGGTCGCAGAAGTGGCGTACCACGCCGAGGTCGTGCGCGATGAAGACGAACGCGATGCCGAACTCCTTGCGCAGATCCTCGAGCAGGTTCATCACCTGCGCCTGGATCGACACGTCGAGCGCCGACACCGGCTCGTCGGCCACGATGACCTTCGGCTGCATCGCCAGGGCCCGGGCGATGCCGATGCGCTGGCGCTGACCGCCGGAGAACTCGTGCGGATACCGGTTGTAGTGCTCCGGGTTGAGGCCGACAACCTCCAGCAACTCCTGGACCCGGCTCAGTTCCTTGCCCTTGGGCACGATGTTGTGGACGCGCAACGGCGCACCGACGATCGCGCCGACCGTGTGCCGCGGGTTCAGCGACGAGTACGGGTCCTGGAAGATGAGCTGCAGCTCCCGGCGGTACGGACGCAGCTCCTTCTCCTTGAGCCGGGCGATGTCGTGTCCCTTGTAGAGGATCTGGCCCGCGGTCGGCGTCAGCAGTCGCGTGATGAGCCGGCCGGTCGTGGACTTGCCACAGCCGGATTCACCGACCAGGCCCAGCGTCTCGCCCTCGTGCAGGGTCAGCGACACGCCGTCGACGGCGCGTACCTTCTCCTTCGCCCCGAGCAGGCCGTCGCCGCGCACGTCGAAGTGCATGACGACGTCCTTCAGCTCCAGCAGCGGCGCGCCCTTGACCGGGGCGACCGCGGCCGGCTCCGTCTGGGGTTCGACAGTCGTGGTCATCGGGTTCCCTTCACGGCAGCCGGGGCAGGATCTCGTCGGCGAAGATCAGATCCGGGTGGGCCAGGTGACAGCGCGACGCCCGGCCCGCCTGATCCGTCCGGGCCACCAGCTCGGGCAGTTCCTTCGCGCACAGGTCGTCGGGCACCCGCTCGCGGAACTCGCACCGGGGGTGGAACGAGCAGCCGGTCGGCAGGTTCAGCAGGCTGGGCGGCGAACCCGGGATGGGGTGCAGCCGCGACGACTCGCCCGACACCGCCGGAATGCTCTCCAACAGGCCCCAGGTGTAGGGGTGCAGCGGCGAGCCGAGGATGTCCTTGACCGTGCCGTGCTCCACCGCTCGGCCGCCGTACATGACCAGCACGTCGTCGGCGATCTCGGCGACCACGCCCAGGTCGTGCGTGATGAACAGGACCGCCGAGCCGAAGTCCTGCTGCAGGTCGGCGATCAGGTCCAGGATCTGCGCCTGCACCGTCACGTCCAGGGCCGTCGTCGGCTCGTCCGCGATCAGCAGCTTGGGGTCGTTGACCAGGGCCATCGCGATCATCACGCGCTGGCGCATGCCACCGGAGAACTGGTGCGGGTAGTCGTCCAGCCGCCGCGCCGGGTTGGGGATGCCCACCCGGCCCAGCATGTCCGCGGCCCGCTTCCGGGCGACGCGCTTGGAGACGTTGTTGTGCGCCTGGTACGCCTCGACGATCTGATCGCCGATCTTGAAGAACGGGTGCAGCGACGACTGCGGATCCTGGAAGATCATCGCGGACGCCTTGCCCCGGACGTGCTTGAGTTCCTCCGGCGGCAGGCCGACGATCTCCCGGCCACCGAGCCGGATCGAGCCGGTCATCCGGGTGCTCTTCGGGTCGTGCAGGCCCATGATCGCCATGCTCGACACGCTCTTGCCCGACCCGGATTCGCCCACGACGGCCAGCGTCTTGCCCAGTTCCAGCGAGTAGGTCAGGCCTTGGACCGCCCGGACGACGCCGTCGGCCGTGGGGAACGCGACGGTGAGGTCGCGGATCTCCAGATAGGGCTCGTTCTCACCGGGGCCGGGCGTGCGCTGGGCCCGCGGACCGCGGACGACCGTCTGCGGGCCACGCGGCTGCGGCGTGATGGCGGGGCCGGCGTCGGAGCCGGCCGAGATTGCGGACGCGTCGACCGCGTCGCCCCACATTTCGCTCATGCGAGCCTCACCCGGGGATCGAGGACCGTGTAAAGAAGGTCGACCAGCAAGTTCATCACGACCAGCACCACCACGCCGACGAGTACGCCGCCCATGAGCACGGGCAGGTCGTACTTCTGGAAGGCGCGCAGTGTCACCAGGCCGAGGCCGGGCAGGCCGAAGATGCTCTCGGTGAACAGCGCGCCGGTCAGCGCGAAGGCGACATCGAGCCCGAAGATCGTGGCGATCGGCGTCATCGCCGCCCGCAGACCGTGCCGGTAGATCACCCGTCGTTCGCTGATCCCCTTGGACCGCGCGGTACGCACATAGTCCTCGCTCAACGACTCGATCATCGAGGCACGCGAATATCGGGTGTACGAGGCGGAGTTCACGATGCCGAGGATGATCCAGGGCAGCAGCAGCCCGCTGAACCACTTCAACGGGTTGTCGGTCAGCGGCGTCCAGCCGGTGTCCGGGATGAAGCCCAGGTACAGCGGGATGTAGAGGGACGCGACGAGAGCCACGACGAAGTAGGGGATGGAGCCGATCGTCAGCGTGCCGCCGACCATGACGCGGTCGAGCGCGGTGCCGCGACGGCGGGCCGCGAACGTGCCCGCGGCCACCCCGATCAGCAGGTACGCGATGGCGGAGCCGAAGACGATCGAGATGGTGACCGGCAGGGCGTTGGCGAGCAGCGTCGTCACCGGCTGGCCTTGCCCGTACGAATACCCCAGGCAGGGCGCCGAGCAGTTGATGGTGATCCCGCCCGACGTGTACGTCCGGCCGACCACGAGCCCTTGGAAGTAGTCCAGCATCTGCTGCCAGACCGGCTGGTCCAGGTGGAGGCTCTTGTAGATCTCCTCGTAGCGGGCGGGTGTGCAGCGCGTGCCGCAGATGACGCCGGCGGGATCGGTGGGCGCCAGATAGAACAGCCCGAAGCTCGCCACCAGGGTCACGATGATGACCGAGATCGCGCTGGCGAGCCGCCGCAGGATGTAGAGGAGCACCGGAGCCTCCATGTGCCGTTGAGTTGGCGATTGAGCAGAGTTTCGGGCCACCCGGCCGGCGCCTCACGACACCGGCCGGGTGGATGGAGCACTTACTTGACGTACATGTTCAGGAAGAACGGCATGCCCATGGTGCCGTCGCCCTCAGCGCCGCCGATGCCGGTGCCCATGACGAAGGCGAGCTTGTCGTAGTACCGCGGGATCGCGATGTACTGGCCCATGATCTTCTGGTCCAGGTCGGCCCACTTGGCGGTCGCCTCGGCGGCCGGCAGCTTCGCGACGGCGTCGATCTCCGCGTCCAGCGCCGGGTCCTGCAGCATGCCCCAGCTCGAGCCGTCGGCGATGCTGTGCGTCTGGAACAGCACCGGGAACCAGCTGGAACCGGTCGGCCAGTCCGAGCACCAGCCGGCGGGCGACTGACCCATGTTGACCGGAGCGTCGTAGTCCGACGTCTTGCTGCGCAGCTCGGCGGTGGTGACACCGATCGGCTTGACGGTGAAGCCGGCCTTCTCCAGCGCCTCCTTGCGGATGGCGGTGGTCTGCTGCGAGATCGGCTTGGTGTTGTCGTAGTACCAGCTCAGCTCGAAGCCGACCTTGCCCGCGGCCTCCAGGAGCTTCTTCGCGCCCTCGGGGTCGCCCTTGCCCTCACCGGTCAGGTCGGCGACCGGCGGGTACTTCTTGTACCCGGCCACCGACGGAGGCATGATCGTCGTCGCCGGCTCGGCCACGTAGTCGTTGAGGCCGGCGGCCTGCCAGATCTGGTCCGACGGGTACGCCTTGGCGATCGCCTTGCGGACCTCGAGCGGGATCTTGCGGGTGTCGAGCTGCAGCACGATGGTGCAGGGGCTGTCGCCCTGGACGAGCTGGCTCTTCTTGCCGCCCTCGATGTCGGGGATCAGCGAGGCGTCGATGTTGGAGTAGTTCAGCGCGGTCGCGTCGGCACCGGCGCTCGCCAGAATCTGCTTCTGGTTCGCGACGTCCTCAGCGCCCCACTTGAAGTCCCAGCTGTCGACGTACTGGTGACGCACGGCGTCGCTGTTCGCGTCCCAGTTGGGGTTCTTCTTCAGCTTCAGCTGCGTCCCCGGCGTGTACGCGTCGAGCATGTACGGGCCGGTCGAGATCCACTTGTTCTTGTAGTTGTCCTTGGTGTCCTTGGCCTTCGGGATGGGGGTGAACATCGGGAAGGTCATGTACCAGGCGAGGTCCGCGAACGGCTTGGCCAGGTGGATGATCAGGGTGTCGGTGCCCTGGGTCTCCACGCCGGCGTAGGTGTCGCCGCTGGCCCAGGGGCCCTTGTACTTGTCGCCGTCCTTGAAGTAGGTCAGCTGGTACGTCGGGCCGTTGGCGAACAGGTCGTGCGCGAAGGACCGCTTGATCGAGTACGCCAGGTCCTCGACCTTGACCTCGCTGCCGTCCTCGTACTTGAACGAGCCCTTCATCTTGAAGGTCCAGGTCAGGCCGTCGGCCGACGGCGTACCCAGGTCGGTCAGGTCCGGAACGAGGACCGCCTTGCCGTTGCGCAGCGCGATCTGGGTCGGCGTACGCCACATGAGCTTGCCGATCTCGTTCGCGTCGACGTAGTACACGTCGGTCGGGTCGAACGTGTTCGGCGTCGACTGGGAGTAGACCGTGATGGTCCCACCCTTCTTCGCGCCCGAGACCTCGGGCGCCGGGCCCTTGGCGTCCGGGTCGACCGCGGTCTGCGCCTGGCCGATACCGCTCGTCGGGTTGGTGCCGCCCGGCCCGCTCTTCGACGGGCTACATCCCACCGCGGCGAGCGCGATGACCGCGCCGACGACGACGGTTGTTCTCAGTCGCCTCACGAGTTGTCACCTCTTATCTTCTTGTTGGCCAGACCCGGACTAGCGGCGGGTCTTGGGGTCGAACGCATCACGGACGGCGTCGCCGAGCAGGCTCAGCGCGAGGACCAGAATCGTGATGCCGAGCACGGGCACCCACAGGTAGAGCGGGTACGTGTCGTAGTAGTTCTGCGCGGAGGCGATGGTCACGCCCCAGGACGGCGTGGGGTCCATCAACCCGACGCCGAGGAAGGTGAGACCCGCTTCGGCCACGATGTAACCGGGCAGCGCGAGCGACGCGGAGACGACGATCGGCGCGATCAGGTTCGGCAGTAGCTCCCGGAACAGCACCCGGCGGGTGGGGATGCCCAGTACGCGGGCGGCGGCGATGAACTCGCGCTCGCGCAGCGACAGGACCTGGCCCCGGATGAGCCGGGCCAGGCCCGCCCAGCCGAAGAACGACAGCACCACGATGAGCGAGATGAATCTGACGCGGGCGACCTGTTCGGGAGTGGTGCCCTCGGAGCCGCCGTAGACGACCGAGATGATGACGGCCGGGAACGCGATCGCGAAGATCAGGTAGGGCAGGCTGAGGATGAAGTCGATGATCCACGAGAACACCCGGTCGACCCAGCCGCCGAAGAAGCCCGAGAGCAGGCCGATCACGACGCCGACGACGGTGGTGACGACGGTGACCAGCCCGGCTACCAGCAGCGACGGGCGGGCGCCGTAGACCCAGCGCGCGAACAGGTCGCGGCCGATCCGCGGCTCGACGCCGAACCAGTGGTCACTGCTGGCGCCCGAGTACGGGAACGTCGTGCGCTTGTCGATCAGGTCGAAGTGGTACGTGGTCGGGTCCTGGCCCTCCAGCTTCGCCAGCAGCGGCGCGAAGATGGCCAGCAGCACGAAGAACACGAAGATGCCGAAGCAGGTCATGGCGACCTTGTCCCGGCGCAGCCGCTCCAGCGCGATCCGGGTGGGCGACCTGCTCACACCCGAACCCGACTTCACCGGGGACGTGTCCCCGGTCGCGGGCTCGACGAGCGTTTCGGTCCCAGTGATCACTGGTTCCACGGAGTACCTCCAGCCGATGTGCAGCCAGCGACCACGGAATATCCCGTTGACAGCCGCGCCCCCCGCGTTCTTGCGCAAAGCTAACGCTCAGCTTCGGAGTTTTGAGTAACGGAACAATCACGAATCAGCCGAAGAATGATCTCGTGATCATCACTGAACGTTCAGCGGGCGCGACTGATCGATGACTAGGTTCACGCACCGTCTGCGCAGGACAGATGGATGCCTACAGTGGAAAGTGGCTGAATCCCGGGTCAGTTGTCACCCCCGGGACATCGTCACAAGACCGTTACACATGCCGTCCTCCCCGGTCAGCGGGCGTCAGACCGGCCGCCCACTGTCGCCACCTCCGCCGGGTGCGGTAGGTTCCCCGCAGGAACCCACTCATCGCGCCCGGAGGTGACATGCCGCGCAACACTTGGTCGCCCGATCCGTCATGCGGGGTCGCCCAAACGGTCAATGTCCTCGGCGATGGGTGGAGTGTGCTCATCCTGCGGGACATCGCGCGCGGCCACCAGCGGTTCGACGACCTCGTCGCCGAACTCGGCATCTCCCGGAAGGTCCTCACCGAACGCCTCACCGGGCTCATCGCCGACGGGGTCCTGCGGCGGGAGCCCTACCAGACCGGGCCCGTGCGGTACGCGTACGAGCTGACCGAGGCGGGTCGTGAGCTGATCGGGGTGGTCGTCGCGCTGCAGGACTGGGGCGACCGCTGGCTGCTCGGCGACGGCTCGCTGACCGCCGTCGACTCCGACGAGTCCGCCACCGCTCACCGCGTACGCGAGCTGACCGGGCAGACGACGCCGGTGGTCCAGCTGCCGAGCGCCGACGGCGGCACGGTCGACGCCCTGGCCGGACCGGCCGTGCTGTTCACCTATCCGGCGACGGGCGCCCCCACTCCCCTGCCGTCCGGATGGTCCGCGATACCCGGTGCGGTGGGCTGCACTCTCGAGAACCGGCTGTTCCTCAAGGCGTATCCCCGCTTGGCGACAGCGGGGATCGCGGTGCGGGGGGTGAGCACGCAGCGGCCGGACGAGCAGCAGGCCTTCGCCACGGCCGAGGGCATCCCCTTCAGCCTGCTGAGCGACGTGGATCTCGGGCTGGCCGCGGCCTTGCGCCTGCCCGTGTTCCGCGCGGGCGAGCGGCACCGGCTGAAGCGGCTGATCCTGGTGATCGACGAGGACCGGACGATCCGGGCGGTCCGCTACCCCGTGGTCGATATCGCCGCGGCGGTCGACTGGGCGGTGGAGACCGCGCTTACGTTGTGACCGGCCGAGTGGCGCGGACGTCGGCGGGCCGGGCAGACTGTCCGGCATGTCCGCGTTCAGCCCAGGCCAACGGATTCACGACCGGTTCACCCTGCGGGAGCTGATCGGCCGGGGCGGCATGTCGGAGGTGTGGCGGGCGACCGACGGCGTGCTCGGCCGCCCGGTCGCGGTCAAGGCGCTCGACTCGTCGCTGGCCGCCGATCCGACGTTATGGCAGGCGACGCTGCGGGAGGCCCGCGCGATCGCCCGGATCGCCCACCCGAACGTCGCCCAGGTGCACGACTACGGCGAGGTGCCCACGTCCACCGGGCACGTCCCCTACCTGGTCATGGAGTTCGTCGAGGGCGTGACACTGGCCGACCGGCTGCGGTCGGGGCCGCTGCCGCCGCCGGAGGCCGCGGCGATCGCCGCCCAGGTCGCGTCGGGGCTGGCCGAGGCGCACCGGCTCGGCGTGGTGCACCGCGACGTCAAGCCGGGCAACATCATGCTGACGGCGGCCGGGGTGAAGATCCTCGACTTCGGGATCGCCACGTTGGCCAACGGCCGGGACTCCGACGGCGGACGACTCATCGGCACGCCCACCTACACCGCGCCGGAACGACTGCGACCAGGCGCCGCGACGCCGGCCGCCGACGTCTACTCGCTCGGTGTCGTGCTCTACGAGATGCTGACCGGCCGGCCGCCGCGGGCGTACGCCGACTGGCAGGAGACGTTCGCGGCGGCTCCGGCGGAGATCCCGCCGATCGACCGGGTGCCCCCTCGGCTGGCCGCGCTCACGACGGCTTGCCTGTCCGCCGACCCGAACCGGCGGCCGACCGCGTCCGCGCTGGCTGCCGCGCTGCCCACCGCGCTCGGCAGCGGTCCCGCGCCGACGGCGTACGCCGCTGGGGTCGCCCGGCCCACCGCAGCGCCCCCGCCGACCATGGTGGCCGCGCTGCCGTCGAAGCCGCCCCAGCGGCGCTCGCGGCTGCTCCCGGCGTTCCTCCTCACCGGCGGCGCGCTGGCGGTGCTGTTGGTGATCATGCTGATCTACAGCCTCTCCGACCGGTCTGCGACGCTTCCGCCGCAGGGCACCGCCACGTCGGCGGCCCCGGCGTCCACGCCGTCGGACGAGCCGAGCCCGTCGCCGTCCAGCGCCGAGGCCAGGTCGCCCGAGGACATCCTCGACGAGATCGCCGCCGTGGTGGACTCCGCCGGACTGCCGAACAGCCGGGCGCGGGATCTGAGCCGCCGCATCGACGACATCCGCAAGAAGCTGGACGACGATCCGGACGAGGCGGCGGACAAGGTCGGCGACCTCCGGAAGAAGGTCACCGACTTCGCCGAGGACGGTCAGCTCGACGCGGCCACGGCCGAACGGCTCACCGCTCTCATCGACCAGCTGGAGAACGCCCTGTAGTCCGTGTGTCCGGAAACACCCGGCGCCTCTTGCCCCCGACCACCGCCTCCGGGTGAAGATCAAGGTCGTGTCCGCACACGCCGACCCCCTCGATCATCGTTACTCCGGCGAACACCCCGTACGCACCGTCGCGTACCTGCTGAGACAGGACCGCCGCCGACTGGCGCTCGGCATCCTCGCCTTCGCCCTCAAACACAGCCCCACCTGGCTGTTGCCGCTGGTCACCGCCAACCTCATCGACGTCGTCGTCCAGCACCGGCCGGTCGCCGAGCTGTGGCTGTCGGCCGGTCTGCTCATCGCGTCATTGAGCCTGAACTACCCGTTCCACGTCCTCTACGTCCGCTGCTGGGCGGGGACGGTACGCCGCATGGGCACCCGGTTGCGCTCCGGGTTGTGCCACCGCATGCAGCAGCTGTCCATCGGCTACTACTCCCGGATGAGCGCCGGGGCGTTGCAGAACAAGGTGATCCGCGACGTCGAGAACGTCGAGCAGATGGTGCAGCAGACCGGCGACATCGGGCTGAGCGCGGTGATGATGCTGCTCGGCGGGCTGATCGTGATCGCCTTCCGGGCGCCCGCGTTCCTGCCCGTCTTCGTGGTCATCGTCCCGTGCGCCGCGGTCCTGGCCATGAAGCTGCGCGGGCGGATGCGTACCGACAACGAACGGTTCCGCCGCGAGGTCGAGCAGTTGTCGACCCGCGTCTCCGAGATGACGACCCTCATCCCGATCACCCGCGCGCACGGCCTCGAACGGACCGCCCTCCGCCGGGTCGACGGCACGCTGTGGCGGGTCTTCGAAGCCGGCCTACGGGTCGACGTGCTCAACGGCCGCTTCGGCGCGCTCGCCTGGACGACGCTCAACGTGCTCGGCGCGGGCTGCCTCACCAGCGCGGCGCTCGCGGCGTACTCGGGCTGGATCACCCCCGGCGACGTCGTGATGCTCAGCGCGTTCTTCGGCACGCTCACCTCCGCCACCACCGGGCTCATGAGCCTCGGCCCGATCTTCGTGCGCGGCCTCGAATCGGTCCGCTCCGTCGGCGAGGTCCTCCAGGAACCCGACCTGGAGACCAACGAGGCCAAGGCGAAGGTCACCGAGGTGCGGGGCGAGGTCGCCTTCGATTCCGTCGGGTACGCGTACGCGGGCGGATCAGGCGCGGCCGTCGAGGACTTCAACCTGACGGTGGCGGCCGGGGAACGGATCGCCTTCGTCGGGGCGTCCGGCGCGGGGAAGTCGACCGTGCTCAACCTGGTCATCGGATTCCTGCGGCCGACGTCCGGCCGGATCCTGCTGGACGGCCGGGACATGCAGGAGTTGGACCTCCGGTCTTACCGGACCTTCGTCTCGGTGGTGCCCCAGGAGCCCATCCTGTTCGAGGGCACGATCCGCGACAACGTCGCCTACGGGCTGCCCGACGTCTCGCTGGAGCGCGTACGCGAAGCGCTGGCCGACGCCAACGCGCTCGACTTCATCGACGCCCTGCCCGACGGGGTCGACACCGTCGTGGGCGAACGCGGGGCGCGGCTGTCCGGCGGCCAGCGGCAGCGGCTGGCCATCGCCCGGGCACTGATCCGCGACCCCCGCATCCTGGTGCTCGACGAGGCGACCTCGGCTCTGGACACCCACTCCGAACGCCTCATCCAGCAGGCCCTGGAACGGCTGGTCCACGGGCGTACGGTATTCGTCGTCGCACACCGGCTGTCGACGATCCGCACCGCCGACCGCATCGTCGTCATGCGCGACGGCCGGATCGTCGAGACCGGTACGCACGACTCCCTCGTCGCTTCCGCCGGGGCATACGCCTCACTCCTCTGACCGGCTGCCCATGTGGGCGCTGGATCAGGGTTCCCGGTCGAATCTTGCGCCAAGATTCGACCTAGAACCCTGATCCAGCGCCCGCCGGGGGAACTCAGCTCAGAGCGAGCCGGTGGACACCGCCGTTTCGCGTACCGGCGAACAACCACTTCCCGTCGCCGCTGACCGCCAGCGACAGCACGTCGAGGTTCTGGAGCGCGTTCGACACGTTGTGCCACGTACGCCCACCGTCGGTGCTGCGCAGCACGCCACGCCCGCCCTTGAGCACCCCGTACGCCGAGTAGCTGGTCGTCGCCGCGTAATACACGCCGTTGACCTGGACGATGTCGGAGACCCACAAATCGAGCGGCCCGGCGTCGCCGGCACGGAAAGTGGCTCCGCCATCGGTGCTCGACCACAGCTGCGAACCGCCGACGACCATCCGGCGACCGTCGAACGAGATCGCGTTGACCTGTCCGTCGAGGACCTTCGTCGAGGTCACACCCCCGTCGTCGGACCGGTAGAGCCCTTCCGGCGTGCCGTACCACATGCGGTTCGGTTTGGCCGGGTCACCGGCGAGCGCCGTGGCGTACCGGTCCTGGTAGAGGTTCTTCCAGGTCTGGCCCCCGTCGGCGGTGCTCAACGTGGCGACCGCGTCGATGCGGCCCCAGCTGACCGAGACGCGGTCCGGGTCGGCCGGGTGCACGAGCAGCGCGAGCGGGATGCCGTTCTGGTGGGCCTTGGTCTCCCAGGTGACCCCGCTGTCGCCGCTGCGATCCACGTCGAAGCCGCCGAAGGCGTTGGTCCGGACCTTCCACACGACCGTCGGGTTCTGCGGCGAGACCGCCACCAACGGGACTTCCGCCCCGACGTATCCCTCGCCGTCGGCCGCACCCCACTCGGGCGTGGTCGAAGACGTGCTCGTCCGGTAGATCCCGTTGCCGGTCCCGGCGATCAGCTCCGCCCCAGCCACGGTGAGGCTGGTGACGCTGGCCGACTGGACGCCCAGCCGCCGGTATCCGTCGGGAAGGAGGGAGTACACCCCGGAGGTGTTGGTGACGACGGTCGACTGTCCCCAGTGGTCGAAGTCCCGATCGATGTCCGCGCCCGAGGGCGGTTCGATCCTCTCCCAGGTACGCCCGTGGTCGTGCCCGATCAGGCCGTCCCCGATGTACGTGATGACGTAGAGGTCGCCGCCGGACTGGCGCAGCTCGTACGGGCCGAACGACTTGGCGTACAAGGTGTTCCAGGTCTGGCCGCCGTCGTGCGAGCCCACCACGCCGGTCTGCCCGACCAGGACCGCCACCACGCCGTCGTCGGCGACCAATTGCGAGACGTACCGGGTGTTCGAGTAGACGTTGACCGCGGCGTCGACGATGCCCGGCCGTTTCCACACACCGCTCGCGGTGCCGAGGTAGAGGTCTCCGTTGCCCAGACCGATCTTCGTGACCGGCTCGGCCACCCCGGTGTCGTACGCCGTCCAGCTGTCGCCGCCGTTCCAGCTGACCTGGAGCCGGCTGTCCCCGACGAGGGCGACCAGCACCTTGGTCTGCGTGTCCGAGACCAGCTGTCCGATCCAGCCGTTGGCGGGCAGCGGCAGCGTCTCCCAGGTCTTCCCACGATCGTCCGTACGCAGAATCCGCCCGCCCGTCATGGGATCGTTGACGGGGTACCACATCCGGTCGGGGTTGGCCGCGTCGGCGACGGGTTCGAGCAAGCCGGCCGCGCCGCTGATGGGCAGCCGCGCGGACTGCTTCCAGGTGGCGCCCTGGTCCCCGGTGACCCATGGGGACGCCGTGTCCTCCGTCGCGAGGATGCCGGTGCCGGACGGGCCGGTGGCGAGGAAGCCGCCGCCGCTGTTGGGGCCGATCGGCTGCCACGCCGATCCCCGCGTGGACTCCGGCGTCACCTCGAACCCGCCCCAGCCGATCAGGCGCTGACCGGAGACCGCCGTGGCTTGCGCCGTCACGGCGTACGCCCCGTCCGCCGACTCGTCGAGGGTGGCGACGTAGCCACCGGACGCGTTCGGCTGGGTGGTCACGGTGTACGACCGGCCGCGCGGACGGTCCACCGTGATCACCGGCGGGGCGGTCAGCCCGGTCCAGGACTGCACCCACACCGTCGAGTGCCCGTCGCTGGGGTCCGGTGACGCCTGCACGACGAGCGGGTGCACCACCAGTAGGTACGGAATGGTGACTTGGCCTGCCGACGAGGTAGCCGTGACGTACCCGGCGATCTCCGTGTCGGCCGTCGGGCGCTTGGCCTTCAGCGTCACGGTCACGGTGGCGGTGCCGTTCGCCGGAACGGTGACCCGGTCCGGCTTGACGGAGACGTCGCGGCTGCTCGCGGCGAGCCGCATGGCCACCGGCTTCGGGGATTCGTTGCGGACAGTCACAGTGCGGGTTCCACCGACGGTGCCGGACGACAGGTCCGCCAGCCCGTACGAGATGGTCGACGGGGTTGCCGACAGCACGGTCCGAGCCGCCGCCGCGACGTCCAACCGGCCCGCGCCCGACGTGGTGGGTCCGGTCGACAACGGCTTCGCCGATCCGATCAGCGAGGCCGAGATCTGCGACGCGGACTCGTCCGGGTGCAGCTGACGCAGCAGCGCCGCCGCGCCCGCCACGTGCGGCGCGGCCATCGAGGTGCCGGACAGGCGGTACTGGCCCGGCCCGAACAGGCTGGTCGGGACGGTCGAGCGGATCTCATAGCCGGGCGCGACGATGTCCGGCTTCAGCCCCCATCGCAGCGACGGGCCGCGCGAGGAGAACGACGCGATCTGGTCGGTCGCGTCCTCGCTTCGGATCTGCAACGTCAGCGGTCCCTGGGCCAGCAACGCTGCCAGCTCGGGATACTGCGTCTCGTCCATGCCCAGCACGACCAGCGAATCCATCCGGTAGAGATCACCGGACTCGGTCACGCCGGGCCGCGCGGTGATCTTCCCCGTCGAGGCGGTCGCGGGTACCCCGGAGGCGGCGGCGAGCACCGGTCCCCCAGTCGCGTCCTGACCACCGAGCAGCGCCAAGGCGCCGCGCTTCTCCAGGTCCTTGGCGAGGTCGATCTGCTCCTGCCACAGGTCGTAGAAGGTATGCGCGACATAGCCGTTGAGCAGGGCGATCTTGCCGTGCAAGTCACCGGCCGCGTCGATCTCCTCCGGCGTTCCGTAACCGATGCTGACGACCGGCGCGGTCACCGGGCTCGTGGCCGGGTTCGCCGAGATCTGCCCGCGGTAGGTCTGCACCTTCGCGCCGTCGCGGTAGACCACCGGCTGGCGCAGATTGCTCACCGACGCGCCGACCGCGATCACACCGTCCGCCGCGGCGGGGCTGCCGACCGACATCGCGCCCGGTCCGTCGTTGCCGGCCGCGGCCACCACGACGATCCCGGCCGCGCTCGCGGCCGAGGCCGCCAGGCCCAGCGGGTCCAAGCCGTCCGCGTACCCGCCCAGGCTCATGTTGATCACGTCCGCGCGGTTCGGGTTCGCGGGATCGCTCGCGGCCTCGATCGCCGCGACGATGTCCTCGGTCTCGCCGAAGCCCTGGTCGTTCATCACCTTGTACGCCAAGAGCCGAGCACCGGGTGCGACACCCGTGATCCCACCGGGCTGCGCGGCCTTGCCCGCGATGATGCCCGCGACGTGCGTGCCGTGGCCGTTGTCGTCCATGGGATCGGCGTCGTCGTTCACGTAGTCGTAGCCGCCGACGACCTTGTGCCCGGGGCCGAAGCCGCCGCCGAGGTCCGGATGCGAGTAGTCCACGCCGCTGTCGATGACGGCGACGGTCACTCCGGTGCCGGTGGCCGGCGTACCGCTCGGGTCCTGCTCCTGCCACACGTCGGTGGCGCCGATGAGCGGCACGCTCACGTCGGTGTACGCGCGTACACGCAGGTTGTCGTAGACGCCGGTGACGCCGGGGACCTTGGCGAGCGTGGCCACCTCGGACGCGGGCACGGTCATCGCGACCGCGTTGACGAGGAGCGTGAACTGGTGTTCCGCCTTGGGATGCACGCCCTTGCCGCGAGCTGTGGCGAGGAAGGCGTGCTGCCGGTCGGACAGTGCCCGGCGAGCCTGGCCGACCTGGTCGGCACCGGCGCCACGGGCGTTGCGGAGCGAGCCGGCCGGGGCCGCGGTCGCGGCGGCCGCTCCGTCCAGCGTGACGATGACGCGTCGCAGCGGGTCGGGCGCGGCGGCGGAACCCGCCGGCGCGTACGCCGACAGCCCGCCGAACGCCAGGACCGCGCTCACGGCGACGGCGAGGGATCGGGGTGGGGTGGACCTCATGGGTGTTGTGCCTACCGACGAGCGGGGTGGCCGGGCAAGATCTCGCTCTGGCCCATTGCTGCCGGTGGCACACGTGGGCCAAGATCGTGCCCATGTCTGGAGAGCTGACAGCGGCCGGTGTCGACCCCTTCGACGAGGAGGTCTACCGGGCGATCCTGACCCGGCATCAGGCGTCCCCCGCCGATCTCGCGGCGGATCTGGGGCACTCGGCCGACCGGATCGCGCGCGCCCTCGACCGGTTGCGGGAGCAGGGACTCGTCGGACGGCTCGCCGGCTCCCGCCGCCGGTACGCCGCGATCGAACCGCAGGCGGCGGTGACGGCGTTGGTGCGTACGCGGGCGGCGGAGCTGGATCAGGTGCAGGCGGCGGCGACCCGGCTCTCGGCGCTGTTCGCGTCGGCCCACAGCGGACGCGGCGAGGAGATCGAGATCGCCGACGGCAGTGAGGCGCTGGGTCGCTGGTTCGTGCAGCTCCAGCAGGAGGCCCGGGAGGAGATCATCACCCTCGATCGCCCCCCGTACGCGCTGACCACCTCCAATCCGGTGGAGAAGACGGCGATGGCCCGGGGAGTGCAGTACCGGGCGATCTACGCGCCCGAGGCGTTGGAGTGGCCCGGTGTCCTGGGCGACATCCGGGAACTCGTCCGGCACGGGGAGCAGGCTCGGGTGCTGCCGGGGCTGCGGGTGAAGGTCGCCATCGCCGATCGGCGGCTCGCCCTGATGCCGTTGTCGCTCGACCTCACCCGCGTACGCGCGGCGGTGATCCGGCCGTCGACGCTGCTCGACGCCTTGGTGGACTACTGGGAGCTGGCCTGGCGGCAGGCGGTCCCGTTGGACGCCCCGGCCGACGACATCCTGGCCGAGGACGATCGCGCACTGCTGACGCTGCTGGTCAGCGGGTTGAAGGACGAGGCGATCGCCCGCCAGCTCGGCTGGTCCGTACGCACGATGCGCCGCCGGATCAGCCGCCTGCACGACCTCCTCGGTGCGGCCAACCGCTTCCAGGCCGGCGTCATCGCCGCCCGCCGCGGCTGGCTCTGATCAGTGGGCAGCGCAACGGATCCAGGTGAAAATCTGCGCTCGTAAGACTAGATTTTCTTGTTCGGATGAACTAGATTATCGGGTGTCATCGGAAGATGACATGTCGCTACAGCTGCATGGGGCTCATTTTCATGGAGGTGTCAACGATGGCCTCGATGCGACTCGATCCCTTCCGCGAACTCGACCGCTGGGCGAACGAGCTCATGGGCACGACTCGCGCTCCCCGGCTGATGCCGATGGACGCCTACCGGCTCGACGACAAGTACGTCCTGCGGTTCGATCTTCCCGGCGTCGACACGGACGCGATCGAGGTGACCGCCGAACGGAACACACTCACGGTCAAGGCCCGGCGCGGGGTGGAAAGCCCCGAGGGCGCCGAGTTCGTCGTCGACGAGCGGCCCTCCGGCACTTATGCCCGGCAGGTCGTCCTCGGTGACGGCCTGGACGTGGAGTCGGTGCAGGCGGACTGCCACAACGGCGTGCTCACCGTGACCATCCCGGTCGCCGAGAAGGCCAAGCCGCGCCGGATCGCCGTCGGCCGCGGCGGATTCGGCGACCAGAAGGTGATCGAGGGCAGCACCAGCGAGCGGACTGCCTCGACCTGATCCTGTTTCCGCTGTCGCGGCCGGTCCCGGGTTCGCCGTGCGTCCCGGACCGGCCGCCTTGCTTCCCCGGAGGAATCCCGTGATCCCAGCCGAGCCGCCGGTACCGACCGCCGCCCAGCTCGCCGGCAACCTCGACGACGGCGACTTCCCGGCGTACTCGATGAGCGCCGCCGCCGCGATGCTGGGCGTCCAGCCCGCCTTCCTGCGCGGATTGGGCGACAACGGGCTGCTCGATCCGGCTCGCTCCGACGGCGGGCATCGGCGCTACTCCCGGGCTGACCTGCAGATCGCCGCGCGCGCCCGAGAAGTCGTCGACGCCGGGATGAACCTGGCGGCCGCCTGCCGCATCGTGGAACTTGAGGCCGAACTGGCTCGTACGCGGGCCGAACTGGCCGAAGCGCGGCGCACCCTCCGCCGGCTCCGCGGCAAGACCGAGGGCTGATCGAGATCTGCCGAGACGGCGAGTGGAACAGGGCGGGCATCGCGGTGGCGGGCCCGCCCTGTCCGGCGGGGAGGAAAGGTCCCGTCTTGGGGGCACAGACGCAGCACGCCCGGAGACGGTTCCCTTCCTCCGGCGAAATCTTTAGAGGGTCAGCGTCCAGCTGTTGATGTAGCCGGTGTCGGCGCTGGCGGCGTCTTGTACGCGCAGGTTCCAGGTGCCGTTGCGTACCTCGGTGGACAGGTTGACGGTGAAGGTCTGGTCGATGTTGTCGGCCGACCCGCCGGTGCGGTTGCGCAGGGCGTACACCGAGCCGTCCGGGGCGACCAGCGAGACGACGAGGTCACCGACGTAGGTGTGCACGATGTGCACCTCGACGGTGGAGGTCGAGCTGGCGTTGCCGGTGCAGCCGGCGATGGTGATCGCGCTGTTCACCGTGGTGTTGTCGGGGATGGTGACGTCGGTGCCGTTGGTGCCGGTGCAGGCCGGCGGCGCCGATCCGCCGAGGTTGAGCGTCCAGCTATTGATGTAGCCCGTGTCGTTGCTGGCGGCGTCCTGTACGCGTAGCCGCCAGGTGCCGTTGGCGACCTCGCTGGACAGGTTGACGGTGTAGGTGGTGTCGATGTTGTCGGTCGAGCCGCCGGCCCGGTTGGACAGCGTGTAGACGGTGCCGTCCGGGGCGACGAGGGAGACGACGAGGTCACCGATGTAGGTGTGGACGATGTGCACCTCGACGGTGGAGCCCGCGCCGGCGTTGCCGGTGCAGCCGGAGATCGTGATCAGGGACTCGACCGTGGTGTTGTCCGGGATCGTCACGTCGGTCGCGTTGGTCTGCGAGCATCCGGCCGCGCCGTTGACCGTCAAGGTGAACGTCGCGCTGTGCGTCGCCGACGTCCCGGTGCCGGTCAGGGTGATCGTGTAGGTGCCGGGGGCGGCCGAGGCCGACGCCGTGATCGTGGCGGTCGAGGAGCCGCCGGTGGTCACCGTCGACGGGCTGAAGGACACGGTCACGCCGCTGGGCGTACCACTTGAGGTGAGCGAGATGGATTGCGCGGACCCGTTGGTGAGCGCGGTGCTGACGGTCGTGGTGAGCGAGCTGCCCGGGTTGACCGCGCCCGAGGCGGGCGAGGCCGCGATCGAGAAGTCGTTGCCCGCGGGCGTGCCCACCGCGTAGTTCCACAGCGCGTAGGCCGCGGCGTCGCCCGCACGGTCGAGGACCGTGTCGCTGATGTTGCTCGGGTAGGTGTCGCAGGCCCGGTGGTAGCACGGGTCGTAGGACGCCCCGGCGGTGCCGCCCCACTTGGTGGCCTGGGCCGAGGTCTTGATCGCGCTCGCGCCGGCCGCGACCCCGCTGGTCTGGATGCCCGCGCTGTTGAACGACGCGTCGTCGGACCGCCCGGCGCCCTCGGTGTTCTCCTCGGTCTGTACGCCGATCGAGTCGTAGTACGCCTTGACGGTCTGACCGATCGCGCTGGTGATGCGGTTGATGAAGTATCCGCCGTTGGTCGACGCGACCATGTCGAAGTTGAAGTAGCCCTTGATCTTGGCGCGTTCGGTGGAGTTCAGGGTGGAGACGTAGTACTCCGAGCCGTTGAGGCCCTGCTCCTCGTCGGTCCACCAGCCGAACCGGGCGTGGTTGAGCATCGCCGGGTTCTGCGCCGCGAGCGTCAGCGCGATCTCCAGGATCGTCGCCGAGCCGGAGCCGTTGTCGTTGATGCCAGGCCCGGCGCTGACGCTGTCCAGGTGGGCGCCGAGCATGTAGACGGTGTTGGCGTCACCGCCGCCGCCCGGCCAGTCGGCGATGATGTTCGGCCCGGCGCCGCTGGTGCAGCCGGACGCGCAGGTCTGCTTCACGACCGAGAACCCGGCCGCGACGAGCTTGTCGTAGACGTAGTTCACCGACGCGGTGTATCCGGCCGTGGTGGACCGCCGGGTGCCGCCGTTGTTGGTGGCGATCGTCTGGAACTGCTGGAGGTGGGCCTTGGTGTTGGCCAGGGAGATGTCGGGCGCGGCTGCTGCTACCGCGCTCGTCTGCGGGGCGGACGCCGGGGCGGTCGCCAGCGCGGGGACGGCCGGGGCGGCGAGGGTGAGCGCCGCGGCCAGGGTGAGGCAGGCGCGCATGATCTGTTTGTGAGTCAACGCCGTACTCCTCGTGACAGGTAGGTGAACCGGGGATCACCGGCTGCTGCGAGGATACGGACGACTACGATGTATGTGAATACCTCAGCTCGGAGTTGGCTCAGGGGCGACTGGGATCGCGCTTCCTTGCACGTACTCGTCCCAAGTCTTGTCGAAATCCGTCCAGCCGTTGCCGTACTGGAGTTGCCGGGAGGTGCCCTTGACGACGACGGGGTCGCCGATCCTGGTCTGCTGGAACAGCCACTTCGCGTTCGCCGCCGACATGTTGATGCACCCGTGCGACACGTTGCGCTTGCCCTGATCGGACACCGACCACGGAGCCGAGTGGATGAACTCGCCGCCCCAGGTCAGTCGCTGCGCCCAGTCGATGTCGACGCGATAGCGGTTGGCCGGATTGGGATCGGTACGCGTGTCGAACACGGTCTTCGCGAACTTCTCGATGACCACCATCGTCCCGCTGGACGACGGCATACTCGGGCGGCCGAGGCTGACGGGGATCTTCTTCAGCACCGCGCCGTTCCTCGTCACCGTCATCACCTTCGGCGACGCCTTGTCGTCCACCGTCATCACCAGCGCCGGACCGATCGAACAGTCCAGCGTCAGATCCGTACGCCCGAAGTAGCCGTCGCCGCAAGGCAGCCCGCCGACTCGCAGGTCGACGCGTACCTTGGTGCCGGACTGCCAGAACTCCTTCGGCCGCCAGTGCAGCTCGGTGTCGGTGTACCAGGTCCAGATGCCTTCCTGCGCGGGCTCCGAGGACACGATCAGCCGCCGTTGGACGGCTGCCCGCTGGTCCTTCGGAATCGCCCGGCTGAGCTGGATGATCAGCGGCATTCCGACGCCGACCACCGCGCCGTCGGCCAGGAAGCTGACGAACCGCACCTGCTTCGACGGCTTCGCCATCACGGTGAACGTGCTGCTCGCGGTGGTGGGCTTGCCGTCGTCGTCGGTGGCCGTCACCGTGGCCGTGTAGGTCTCGCCGTACTCCAGCGTCTTGGCCGGCAGCCAGCCCTTGCCGTCCGGATGCGGTGCGCCGTCGACCGCGGTCCCGTCCTTGCTCTTCAGCTCGACGGTCGTCGCCTTCGCGTCCGTGGCGGAGAACACGATCTCGGCCGAGGCCGGCACGTCCTTCGCGTCCGCGACCGGAGCGGTGATCGTCACCCGCGCCTTGCCCTCGGCCTTCCCGCCACTGCTGCCTTCACTCCCCGGCGTCTTCTTCTCATCGGTGCAGGCGGCGAGACCAGGGAGGCTCGCGCCCGCGCCTACGAGGCCCAATGCGGTCAGCGTGCGGCGGCGTGTCCAGCTCATGACTCATCTATACCCCGAAATGCGCGAGCTTGCCCTTTCGCCGTTTCCGCTGCTCCAGCCCTCGCTCCCCGCGTTCGGCGCTGGATCAGGGTTCTCGGTCGGCGCTGGATCAGGGTTCTCGGTCGGCGCTGGATCAGGGTTCTCGGTCGAATCTTGGCGCAAGATTCGACGGGGAACCCTGATCCAGCGGGCAGCGCGGTCGGTCAGCGGACGCGTACGCCGCCGCGCCACACCCCGACGACGTCGTGGATCGCTTCGGGGTCGGTCAGCGGATTCCCCGCGACGGCCAGCAGGTCCGCCTCGTAACCAGGCCGGATACGCCCGACGCGGTCGCCGATCCGGCAGAGGTCCGCCGCTTGGGAGGTCATCGAGCGCAGGGCTTCGGCCGGGGTGTAGCCGAGCAGGGTCACCATCTCGCCGACGCCGTACGGGAGGCAGTCGTGCGGCTTGGCCGGGCCGATCCCCCCGTCGCTGCTGCACACCACCGGTACGCCCGCCTCCCGGATCTGGTGGAACACACCCGACAGTTGCGGGATCAATGCCGCGATCCGGGGCGGTAGGGGGAATCCGGGCAGATGACCGAGCGTGGCCGAGACGGTGACACCGTTCGTGAGCAGCGCCTGGATGATCCCGGCGTCGGGGGACGCCCCGGTCTCCGTGGTGAACGAGCAGTGCTCCACGGAGTCGAACCCGGCCGAGGCGGCGTTGAAGATGCCGGGCGCACCGTGGGCGTGGGCCGTGATGGGCAACCCGGCTCGATGCGCCTCCTCGACGGCCGCCCGCATGGCGGCCAACCCGAACTGGGCCAGGTGCGGCTGCGTACCGGCGGTCAGTTCACCACCGGTCGCCATCACCTTGACGACGTCGACTCCTCGTTCCGCCCGCTCGCGAACAGCCCGGCGTACGCCGTCGACGCCCAGCGCCTCGCCGCCCAGGAACCAGCAGTGCCCCTTCATCGAGGTGATCGGCGGACCCGCGCTGAGAATGCGGGGCAGCCCGGGATCGCCGCGAAGGGCCAGCGTCACATAGTTGCGATCGCCGAGATCACGGACGGTCGTCACGCCGGCCTGCAGTGCCCGCTCGGCGGCCACCCGCGCTCCAGCCAGCAGTTCCGCGTCGTCCACCCGATCGAACCGCCCGACCGGATCGGTGCTCGCGTCGAAGGTCAGATGGATGTGCGCGTCCACCAGGCCGGGCACCAGGGTCGCGTCACCGAGGTCGACGACCTCCGCGTCGGCGGGCGGCTCCAGGCCGGCGGCCGCCGCCACGATCTGTCCCTGATCGACCAGTACGACCGGCTGTTCCACGAGAGCGGAGCTCTCTCCGTCGAACAGGCGGGCGGCTCGCAGCGCCAACATGGACACACGGTACCGGCCGGCCACCACCCGCCGGCCAGAGCGCCGACCGACATCGCACGCGCGTCTTATTGCAAACTGGTGGCAACAACAGGCACAGTAGCTTGATGATCCCGGGCACCGGCATCCCGACCACCGTAGAAGTCGTCCTGCTCTCCCAGCGGGACGGGCGGCTGCGCTATCGCACCGTGCACGCGGGACTACGGAGCGGCGCGTTTCCCGACGACGTCGCGCTCGGCCTGTCCGGGCTGAAACTCTGCACCCCCGGCGGCCTGCTGCACTCGACGTCCTGGCGGCATACGCCGGACGGGCTGGTCCTCACCTATGCCGCGCTGCCCGATCGGCGACCGGAGCTGGCCACGGCCGACGTGGCCGTCGACGGCATGCGCGCGGGCATCGGCCCGCTCGTGCCCAGCCCGCCGAGCATCGACGCCGACGCCGTGGCCGCCCATGCCTGCCGTCACCTGGCACTGCTGCGCACGACCGACGACTTGGCCGCCGACGCCGCCCGGTCGCAGCCCGAGATCTGGACGCTCATCGCCAAGCTGACCCCGGGCCTGGCAGGCAGCCCGCACCCCCCGAACCTGCTCTGCTGACGACTCAGCCCACCCCGTCCCGTCCCGTCTTCCGCGCTGGATCAGGGATCTGGGTCGAATCTTGGGTCAAGATTCGACCGGGATCCCTGATCCAGCGCCAGCGAGGAGGGGCCGGTTAGAGTCACCGCATGCTGCTGCCCCGACTGCGTGTGACCGAAGCGGACGGCGACTCCTGGGACGACCCGTCGGAGGAGCAGTTGGGCTTGCTGGTCGACGGCTTGAGCGCCGATCGCCGGTTCCTCGTCGTCGAGCGCCACGATCGGCCGTCCGCGTGGCAGCACTTCATCCAGGCGTACCGGGACGACGACGGGAGTTTCCGCGTCGAGTTCCGCGAAGGCGGGCCGGAGGCGCATTTCGAGGCGCGTACGCCGGATGCGGAGCAGGTCCGTCAGGTGGTCACGGCGTGGGCGTTCGACCAGCCGGGCTGGCGGGAGCGGCTGCCTTGGCAGCCGTGGCGGGAGGACTGAAGACCCCGGCCCGCAACGCGGCCACCCCGGCGGCCGCCGTACGCCGCGCGAATGCCTCGTCGATCGGTTGCCGGGTGACGAGGAGGCGGAGGAAGAAGGGCGCGCCGATGGTCTCGATGGCCGCTCGGGCGTCGGTCCCTACCGGCAGTTCGTCGCGTGCGATGGCTTTGTCCACGATCGACTGTGCCAGCCCGAAGCGCTCGAGGAAGAAGCCCCGGACCACCTGAGCCGCCCGTTCGTTCCGCGGGGCGGCGGCGGCCAGCCCGGCGATGAGGTCGCCCGGTTCACCGCTCATCCCGCGTCGGATCAGCAGGGCCAGCTCGACCAGGTCCCGGTCGAGGTCACCGGTGTCCGGGATCGGCACCGCCTCGGTGGCGTACTCGGCGAGCAGGTCGCCGAGCACCCCTTCGAGATCGGTCCAGCGCCGGTAGATCGAGGTCTTGTTCACGCCGGCGACGGCGGCGATCCGATCGACGGTCAGCTCGGCGTACCCCTCGGTCAGCAGCTCTCTGGTCGCGGCCAGGACCGCGCCACGGACCCGCGCGCTCCGCCCGCCCGGCCGCCGCACTGTCTCCGTCATGACCCAAGCTTATCGCACCGACTGTTGCTTTAATGTCCGAGCGGTGGCAGACTCAAATGCAACGGGAGTTGCTATTAGGGGAGGAACTCATGGAGACCACGGTCTGCGTCGTCGGCGGCGGCCCCGCCGGACTGGTGCTCGGCCTGCTGCTCGCCCGCCAGGGCGTCGACGTCACCGTCCTGGAGAAGCACGCGGACTTCCTGCGGGACTTCCGCGGCGACACCGTCCACTCGTCGACCCTGACCCTGCTCGACGAGGTCGGCCTCGGCCAGCAGATCGACGAGCTGCCCGGCCGTAAGGTGCGCGGCCTGCGGGTCACCTTCGACGACGGCACCTACCAGGTCGCCGACTTCGGACGCCTCCCCGGGGCGCACCCCTACCTCATGTTCCTGCCGCAATGGGACTTCCTCGAGCTGCTCGCCCGCGAGGGCGCTCAGCTGCCGACCTTCCGGTTGCTGCGGTCGACCAAGGTCACCGGCCTGCGGCGTAGTCCCGACGGCGCGGTCACGGGGGTGGTCGCGGACGGCCCGGACGGGGAGGTCGAGATCCGCGCCCGGCTCACGGTCGCGTGTGACGGCCGGGATTCACTGGTACGCGATGAGCTGGGCCTGCGTCCGCGGACCTATGCCGCCCCGATGGACGTCCTGTGGTTCCGGATCTCGCGGCGGCCGTCCGACCCCGAGGGGCTGGACATGCGCGTCGGCGCCGGCGGCTTGATGCTGTGCATCGATCGCGGCGAGTACTTCCAGTGCGCGTTCGTGATCGCCAAGGGCGGGTACGCCGCCATCCGGGCCGAGGGGCTGGACTCGTTGCGGGCGCACGTCGCCCGCCTCGCCCCGCCGCTGGCCGACCGGGTCGGCGAGCTGTCCACATGGGACGACGTGAAGCTGCTGACCGTCACGGTCAACCGGCTCGACGAGTGGCACGCGCCCGGCGCGTTGCTGATCGGGGATGCGGCCCATGCGATGTCGCCGATCGGTGGCGTCGGGGTGAACCTCGCGGTGCAGGACGCGGTAGCCGCCGCTCGCCTGCTCGGCCCGATCCTGCAGGCGGGGCGTACGCCGACCGCCGCCGAACTGGCTGAGGTGGAGCGCCGCCGCCGCCGGCCGACCGTGCTGACCCAGAACGTCCAGCGGCTGGCCCAACGCCGGATCGTCGATCCGCTGTTGCACGCGACGGGCCGGATCACCGCGCCCTGGCCGATCCGCCTGCTGCGCCGCCTGCCGGGGCTCCAAGCGCTGCCGGCCCGGATGATCGGCTTCGGCGTACGCCCGGAGCACTTGAGCTAGCCATATCCAGCGGACGCAGGGCAAAGGGAGGGCCGGCCGGGGCCCTCCCTTTGCCGTATGCGGTGCTACAGGTCGAACTCGCCGTCCTTGGTTCCCGCGACGAAGGCCGCCCATTCCTGTTCGGTGAACAGGAGAGCTCCCCCGCCGGGGTTCTTCGAGTCCCGGACGGCCACACCGGCCGGGACGAAGGCGACTTCGACGCAGTTGTCGCCACTGGGGCTGCTGCGGGCGCTCTTCCGCCACACCGCGTCCGCCAGCATCGGATCGGTACTGATCTGGTCGTTCATCGATTACCCCCGAACGCACCTCGAGGTTGATGGTCACCTTTTCGTACCATGCCGTGGCCGTTTCGCGGGCAGAAAACGACGATCACTAACCATCCGGGCGACCGTGGCATGGCAAACCTGAGAATAGCCTGAGCGTTCAGTCAGCCGAGCACCGACCGATAGACCTCTTCATATCCGGCGGCCATCGTGGCCACATCGAACCGCTGCTCGACATGGACGCGGCAGTCGCGGGCGGTCAGCTCCGGCAGCCGGTCGAGGGCGGCGGCCAGCTCCGCCGGCTCGGCGCACACGAAACCCGTACGCCCGTGGTCGACGACTTCGGGGACCGATCCCTCGGCCAACGCCACCACCGGAGTCCCGCAGGCCATCGCCTCGATCATCACCATGCCGAACGGCTCCGGCCAGCGGATCGGGAAGAGCAGGCAGGACGCCTTGGCGTACAGCTCTCGTTTGAGCGCGGCGTCGGCCTCGCCGACGTAGGTCACGCCGCTGCCGAGCAGCGGGCGTACCACCTCGTCGAAGTACGCCTCCTCGGCGGGCTCGTTCATCTTCCCGGCCAGCACCAGCGGGCGCCCGGCTTCGCGCGCAGCCTTGATCGCCAGGTCGGCCCCCTTGTCCTCAGCGAAGCGGCCGAGGAACAGGACCCAGTCCTCTTTCGTCTCGCGGAACGGGTAGTCGGCGACCTGGAGTCCGTTGTAGACGGTAGCGACCCAGTTCAGATCGGCGGCGTGCGAGCGCTGCGACTCCGAGATCGCCACCAGGGACAGGTCCTTGCCGAACTGGCGGTAGTACTCGCCGGGCTCACCGTCCAGCGGGCCGTGCATCGTGGCGACCGTCGGCACCCGCCGCCCGGCCGCCGTCAACGGCCCGGCCAGCGTGTGGTCGTGGACGATGTCCACGTCGAGGTCGTCCAGCAGCCGGGCGGCCATCGCCGCGTGCATGACCTCGGGCATCGGCTCACCCAGGCGGTCCGACTGCGGTTCGGCGAAGGTACGCCGGAACTCCCCGGCGGTCCCGTCGGATCCCGCGCCGATCAGGGTCACCTCGTGGCCGCGGGCGACCAGCGCGTCGGTGAGGTCCGCGACGACGATCTCGATGCCGCCGTAGCCGCTGGGCGGGATGTCGTAGTAAGGCGGGGCGAGCATGGCGATCCGTAGGGGTGACGGCATGCCTCGCTCATCCCCACCCGGCCGGATCGCCAAACTCGACGGACGTCTTGATGAGGGAGCGCTCCCTCGCGTCTCCATGGGCTGTCCACGAATCCGCAGGTCGACGGTCATCAGATTGACATAGGTAGACGCCTGGACGATGCTCTGAGAGAGCGCTCCCTCGCCTCTCCCGTCCCGGAGAGGCACCCCTCTTCCGCCCACAGAGGAGACGTCATGAAGTTACGCACGACGGCGCTCTGCGCCCTCGCCGCGCTCGCCGCCGGCTTCGCAGTCGCGCTGACCGGCGCGGCCAACGCCGCCGATCCACTGCTCTCGCAGGGGAAACCGGTCACCGCGTCGTCCAGCGAGAACGCCGGCACCCCCGCCACCGCCGCGGTCGACGGCGACCTCGGCACTCGCTGGTCCAGCGCGTTCAGCGATCCGCAATGGCTGCGGGTCGACCTCGGCTCCACCGCCACCGTCAGCCAGGTCGTGCTGCGCTGGGAGGCGGCGTACGCGACGGCGTACCAGATCCAGGTGTCGGCCGACGGAAACACGTGGACCACTGTCTACAGCACGTCGACCTCGACCGGCGGTACGCAGACACTCGCCGTCTCCGGCTCCGGCCGCTACGTGCGGGTCTACGGCACCGCCCGCGCGACGGCATACGGCTATTCGCTCTGGGAGTTCCAGGTCTACGGCACGACCGGGTCGACCGGCTGCGACACGACGACGAACGCGGCGTTGAACAAGCCCGCGACCGCCTCGTCCACCGAGAACGCCGGGACCCCGGCGAGCGCCGCGGTCGACGGCAACGGCGGAACCCGCTGGTCCAGCGCCGCCACAGATCCACAGTGGATTCGAGTCGACCTGGGTTCGGCGCAGTCGATCTGCCAGGTGACGCTCACCTGGGAGACGGCGTACGCGACCGCGTACCAGGTGCAGGTGTCGGCGGATGCGAACACGTGGACCACCGTCTACAGCACGACGACGTCGACCGGCGGAACGCAGACGCTGACCGTCGCCGGATCGGGCCGCTACCTACGGGTCTACGGCACCGCCCGGGCGACGCAGTGGGGCTATTCCCTCTGGGAGATCGCCGTACGCACCGGTGGCGGCACGCCGCCGACCAGCAGCCCGCCCCCGACCGGCGGCGACGTCCTGCTCTCCTACAACAAGCCGGGCGTGGCGTCGACCTCCCAGAGCGACGCGAACTGCTACGAGTGCACCCCCGCCCGGGCGTTCGACCTCGATCCCGCGTCCCGGTGGGCGACCAGCTCCACGACCGGCTGGGTGGACCCCGGCTGGATCTACGTCGACCTCGGTGCGACGGCCACCATCCACCAGGTGATCCTGCAATGGGATCCGGCGTACGCGACGGCGTACCAGATCCAGGTGTCGCCGGACGCCGCGAACTGGACCACGATCTACAGCACCGCGACGGGGCACGGGTTCAAGGAGACCTTGGCGGTCAACGGCACCGGCCGCTACGTGCGGATGTACGGCACCGCCCGGAGCAGCGCGTATGGCTATTCGATCTGGGAATTCCAGGTCTACGGCACCGGCGGCAACCCGACGACCCCGCCCGCTCGACCGGCCGACCCGACCTTCCCGGCGACCCGCCTGGTCTTCAGCGACGAGTTCAACGGCGCGGCCGGCACCAAGCCGGACACGGCGAAGTGGACGATCGACACCGGCACCGGCCAGAACAACGAGTTGCAGTACTACACCGACAACGCCAACGCCTCGATGAACGGCACCGGCTCGCTGGTGATGGAGGCGCGCCGGGAGACCGTCGGCGGACGCAGCTACACCTCACACCGGATGAACACCGGCGGAAAGTTCACCTTCCAGTACGGCCGGGTCGAGGCGCGGGTCAAGGTGCCCAAGGGCAACGGTTTCTGGCCCGCGTTCTGGATGATGGGCGCCGACTTCCTCACCGGGCGGCCGTGGCCGTACAACGGCGAGGTCGACATCATGGAGATCCTCGGCAAGGACACCACCCGGAGCTACACCACGCTGCACGCGCCCGCGTACAACGGGGGTGGCGGTTATGGGTTCGAGAAGATCTGGTCGACGGACCTGTCCGCGGACTATCACGTGTACGCGGCGGAGTGGGACAGCAAGGGCATCCGCTTCTTCGTGGACAGCACCGAGGTGTTCTACGCGAGCAAGGCCACCGTGGAGGCGACCCGCGGACCGTGGGTCTACGACCACCCCTTCTATGTGATCCTCAACCTCGCGGTCGGCGGTGACTGGCCCGGCCCGCCGGACGCCACCACTCCGTTCCCCGCGCAGATGCTGGTCGACTACGTCCGCGTCTACCAGTAAGCGCACTGCCTAGGCCGAGCCGCGCTCGACGATCTCCGGATGGAAGATCACCGAGCGCGGCCGGCCCTCGGGCTCGCGGATGCGGGCCAGCAGGAGCCGGGCCATCTCGGCGGCCATCTCCTCCAGCGGTTGCCGGATCGTGGTCAGCTGCGGACGGCAGGCCAGGGCGGAGACGCTGTCGTCGAAGCCGATGACGGCGACGTCCTCCGGCACCCGCCGACCGAGGTCTCGTAAGGCCTGCAAGGCCCCTTCGGCCATCAGATCGTTGGCGACGAACAGCGCGTCGGTCTCCGGGTACGCCGTCAGCAGCGTCCGGGCCGCGCGCTCGCCACCGGCCCGGGTGAAGTCGCCGGGCTCGGCCGGCACCCAGGCGTGCCCGTGCACGGCCAGGGCGGAGCGGAACCCGGCCAGCCGATCCTGCCCGGCGGTCGTGTCGAGCGGTCCGCAGACCGTCGCGGGATGCTTGCGGCCCAGCGCGATGAACCGTTCCGCCGCCAGCCGGGCCCCGGTCTGCTGCTCCACGTCGACGTAGCTCATCGGCAGCGGCCGCCCCGGCCGGGCCGACAGCACCGCCGGCACATGCAGGTCGCACAGCTGCTGCGGCAGCGGGTCGGCCACGTGGCTGGAGATGATCAGCACTCCGTCGACGTGTCCCTGCCGCAGATAACGCAGAACCTGCTGATGAGCCGGGGCGTCGGCGGGCATGATCACCAGGTGGATGCCCTCGGGACGCAGCACCTCCAGCGCCCCGGCGGTGATCCGGCCGAGGTACGGATCGGTGAAGATCCGGCTCAGGAAGGGCTCGGCGAACTCCCGGTCGGCCGGTTCGGAGACGACCAGCGCCACCGAGTCGGTCCGGCGGGTCACCAGCGACCGGGCCGCGTGGTTCGGGACGTAGCCGGTCGCCTCGATCGCGCGTTCCACGATCTCGCGGAGTTCCGGGTCGACAGTGGACACCTGGTTGATCACCCGGGACACCGTCGACCGGCTCACCCCGGCGTACTCGGCGACCTGCTCGAGCGTGGGCGAACGGGGACCGGGCGGGCGAGGGGCGACCATGGCGCCAATCTATAGCAACCTAGCCAGAGAGCGCTCCCCCGCCCGGGTTCCTCAGCTGCCGCTGGTCGCCCCGCTGGCTTGCCAGTTCAGGCGTACCAGGAGCTGCCGAGCCTGCTCGGCGTGGTCGGCGGAGACCGCGATGGCGTACTCCCCGGCGGTCAGCGCACTGCGGGAGGTGAAGTCCCGCTGTCCCCGGGTCGCGGCATGCGCGATGGCACCGAAGATCGCGCCCCACACGGCGCCGATGAGCAGACCGGCGATCACGACGCCGAACCAGTTGCCGACGGCGAAGATGCCGAAGAGCAGGCCGATGAACAGACCGAACCAGGCGCCGCTGGCCGCGCCGGCCAAGGCCGCCCGGCCGACCGTCATCCGGCCCAGGACGTTCTCCACGAGGCGCAGGTTCGTACCGACGATCGAGGTGTGCTCGACCGGGAACTTGTTGTCGGAGAGATAGTCGACGGCGCGCTGGGCGGAGGCGTAGTCGCCGTAGGTCGCCACGGTGACGGTCGCCTGCCCCGCCCCGGGGCCGGCTGCGGTGACGGCGTCGGCGGCCGGTCCGACCGCCGGACTGCCCGCGGGACCGGTCGGGATGGAACTCATGGTCATCTGTCCTCCTTCATCCCCTCGATCATCACCTGTCCCCCGATGCGCCCGCAGGGTAAACGCAGATCTCGGTGGCCTGGTCGGCTCAGCGCGGATGCCGGGCCCGCGCCCGCTCGGCGAGCTGCCGGGACAGCACCGACGCCGTGGTCGCCAGCACCGCCACGTTGAAGAACATCTGTACGCACAGCAGCGCGCGCGCGAACTGCCCGTGCGCGGAGACGTCGCCGAACCCGACCGTCAGGAGCGTCGCCGTCGCGAAGTAGAGCGCGTCGATGCGGGTGTTCAGGTCGACGAACTCGCCCGGGGCGTACACGGCGACGGCGTAGTCGATCAGCGCGAAGAGCAGCAGTCCGCCCAGGATGCCGACGGTGAGCCCGCCGAGCGGGGCGTCCGGCTGGTCGAGCTGGCGCAACAGCTGGTTCTTGAGCCCGAACAGCAGCGCGGCCAGGGCGACGAGGGTGAGCACGACCTGCACGAGGATCAGCCAGTCCCCGGTACGCGGCCGGATCGGCACGGCGAAGTAGAACAGCAGCAGGCCCAGGCAGGTCAGGCCACTGCGTTCGAGAATGCCCCGGGCCGTCGCCTGCCGGAGGCGACCCGACGATCTCTGCGCCTTTTCTGACGACATGACCAAATTGTGCCCTGCATCCCACACCGCTGGATCAGGGTTCTCGGTCGAATCTTGGGTCAAGATTCGACCGAGAACCCTGATCCAGTCCCGAACGGACAGTGGCGAACGGAGAGCCCCCGGCCGGGCGGCGCTCAGGCGGCAGAATGGAGGCGTGATCGACCTTCACACGCACTCGACCGCCAGCGACGGCACCGACACTCCGGCCGAACTGATGCAGCGGGCCGCGGCCGCCGGGCTCGACGTCGTCGGGCTGACCGACCACGACACGACGTCGGGCTGGGCGCCCGCGGTGGAGGCGCTGCCGCCCGGACTCACCCTCATCCGGGGCGCCGAGGTGTCGTGTCGCTGGTTCGGCCCGGATCGCACGGTCGGGCTGCACATGCTGGCGTACCTGTTCGATCCCGCGGAACCGGCGTTCGCCGCCGAACTGGCCCGGGTCAAGCAGGCCCGCGAGTCCCGCGCCGAGCGCATGGTCGCCTTGCTCCGCGAAGACGGCGTCGACATCGACTGGGACGAGATCCACGCCTTCGCCGCCGGGGGCACCGTCGGCCGCCCGCACATCGCCCAGGCGCTCGTCCGAGCCGGGCTCGTGGGGACGGTCTCCGAGGCGTTCGCCTCACACTGGCTGGGCGCGCGGTATCGCGTACCCAAGGAGGACGTCGAGGTCTTCACGGCGCTGAAGCTCATCCGCGGAGCCGGCGGGGTGCCTGTCTTCGCCCATCCCTTGGCCGCGCGGCGCGGCCCGATCGTGCCGGAGGAACTCATCGCGGAGCTGGCGGCGGCCGGGCTGTTCGGCATCGAGGCCGACCACGAAGATCACACTCCGGCCGAGCGTGCCCACGTGCGCGAGCTGGCGGCCGGCCTCGGCCTGGTCGTGACGGGCTCCAGCGACTACCACGGTGCGAACAAGGTGGTCCGGCTCGGTGCCAACACCACCACGCCCGAAGTGCTCGGCCGTATCGTCGACGCCGCGTCGGGCGTCGAGCCGGTCAAGGCGTGACGTAGGCGGCGCGCTCGCTGGTGAAGGCCACGACCGTCGCCGCCGGCACGTCGAAGCTCACCGTCAGGAACCGGCCCGGCTCCAGCTCCACACTGGATGGATTCGCCTGATCCGGGTGGCCGGAGTCGTACAGGTGCAGGTCCGGGCCGGTCCACTCGCCCGCCGGGTCGGTCACGATCCGCGCGACGGTGCTGCGCCGCGGGGAGAATCGCTTCGAGATGTCGCCGTACGCGACGAGCAGCGACCCGTCCGCGAGAAGCAGCACGTGGTGAGACGACGCGGGCAGGTCGGTCTCCACGGGTGGGGTCCAGGTGTGCCCGCCGTCCGTGGAGCGGGCCAGATAGGCGTGCTCCACCGACGTACGCAGCAAGGCGACGACCTCACCGCTCGGCAGCACAGTCAGCGTCGGCTCCCGGAAGTGGAAGTCGGCGCTGATTCCGAGCGGCACCGCCGTCTCCGCCGCCCACGTACGCCCACCGTCGGTGCTGCGTACGGCGTGCGCGCTGTCGAGCCCGGTGCCCTGCCGTGGATCGACTCCGTAGAGCGGGAGCAGGAGGTCGCCGTCGGGCAGCTCGGCCGCCGCTCCGTGCGAGACCGCCCACAGCAGGTCGTCCCCACCGGCGACGACGGGGTCCGACCAGGTCCGGCCGCCGTCCTCGCTGCGGAGCACCGACGTGCCGAGGCAGGTGAATTTCCCGTCCGGGTGCCAGTCGAGCACGAAGTAGCTCAGCAGCACGGTGCCGTCGCGGAGCTGGACGAGTTTCGGATCCCGATCGTCGTAGGGGCCGTCGGCGACGGCGCGGGGCTCGGACCAGGTCTGTCCCCGATCGGCCGACTCCACGAGCATGATTCGCCCGTCCGCGCGCACATGCCCGGTGCTTTCCCGGTACGCGCACAGCAGCCGCCCGTCGGCGAGGGCTACGAGGTCGGGGAAGTGCGGAAGCGCGCCTGACGCGGCTCGGGCGACGATCACCCGGCCAACCTACCCCTGTCCTCAGCGATTCCGGTGGATTCCCTCACCGATCTCCTCGACCAGCTTGGCGGAGAACGCCGGCAGGTCGTCGGGCTTACGGCTGGAGACGAGGCCCTTGTCGGTGACGACCTGCTCGTCGACCCAGTTCGCGCCGGCGTTCCGCAGATCGGTCTGCAGGCTGGGCCAGGACGTCATCTTGCGGCCCTTGACCACGTCGGCGTCGGCGAGCACCCAGCCGCCGTGGCAGATGACCCCGATCGGCTTGCCGTCGGTGAAGAACTGCTTGACGAACTCCACCGCCTTGGGATCGGTGCGGACCGTGTCGCCGTTGATGACGCCGCCGGGCAGCACGAGCGCGTCGTACTGGCCGGGGTCGGCCTGGTCGAGCGTACGGTCCACGCGGCGGGTGGCGCCCTTGTCGTGGTGCTGGAACGCCTGGATCTCGCCGTCGTGGAGGGAGACGAGTTCCGGTGTCGCGCCGGCCGCCTGGATCGCCTCCCACGGCTGATCGAGTTCGACCTGCTCCACGCCGTCGGTGGCGACGAAGGCTACGCGCTTTCCGGTCAGTGTCGCGGGCATGCTGCCACTCCTTCACGTTCGTCGGATGCGATCGGCGTACCCGGGCTGGGACGCGCGAAACGGGTCACTTGACAGCCTTAGCTATGCACCGTAGCTTTACAGCTATGAGAGATAGCCAAGCGCTCGACGCCGGCCGGGACGGTGGTCCCGATGCCTAGGGTGGGGCTCACCCCGGACCGGGTCGTCGACACCGCGATCGCCCTGGTCGACGAGCGTGGACTGGACGGGCTGACCCTGGCCGCCGTCGCCGAACGGTGCGGGGTGGCGGCTCCGTCGCTCTACAAGCACGTGAGCAACCTCGCCGACCTGCGCACGCTCGTCGGCGTACGCCTCCTGCGGGAGATGTCCGACCAGTTCGCGACCGCTCTCATCGGGCGCAGCGGAGCCGACGCGGTCGCGACGCTGATGCGGGTCTACCGGTCCTACGTGGTCGCCCATCCCGCCCGCTACGCGGCGATGCCGGTCGACCCGCTGCATCAGCCGGAGTTCGCCGACGCCGGTCGGCGACTCCTCGAAGTGATGGGGGCAGCATTGCGGCCGTGGCAACTCTCCGACGCCGACCTCGTCCACGCGATGCGCGCCGCACGCGTGATCACCCACGGGTTCGCCTCCCTGGAGTCGGCGGGCGGCTTCGGCCTGCCCCAGGACCTCGACGAAACCTACGAACGTCTCATCCGAATGTTCCTGACCAGCCTTCCTTCCGCGAAAACCCCTCAGGAGTCCTGATGTCCCGCAACCGTCTCGCCGCTGTCGCGCTCGCCGTGTCCGGCGTCCTCTTCTTCCTCTATCCCGCACTGCGTCCCTGGGCCGACGAGTCGACCGCGGCGGGCGCTCTCCACGCGATGGGTTCGCCCTGGTGGGTGGCGACCCATCTGTTCGCGATGATCGGCTTCATCCTGGTGCCGCTGGCGCTCTTCCGGGTCGACAAGACCGCCGCGGTCCTCATGTGGATCGGCGCGGGCCTGACCCTGCCCTACTACGGCGCGGAGGACTTCGCGCTCAACACCCTCGCGGGCAAGGTGAAGGACGGCCAGTCGCTGGACCTGCTCGACCTCTCCGACAGCATTCGCTTCCACCCGGCCGCCGTCGCCACCTTCTTCGTCGGCCTGCTGCTGCTCGGGGTCGGCGCGGTCTGGGCTGCCGTCGCGGTCTGGCGGCGCCGCGCACTTCCGAATCCGAGCCTGCCCAAGCTGTCGGGTCTGCTGTTCGGGGCCGGGTTCGCGCTGTTCATCCCGCAGTTCTTCACTGGCGAGGCGGTCCGCATCGGTCACGGCGTCCTGATGCTCGCCGGATGCGTCTGGCTCGCGGTCGCGCTGTGGCGTACGCCCGACCCGGCGTGACGTCCGCTCCCGGAAAGGCCGCGTGGTTCGCCGCGCGGCCTTTCCGTTATGGACCGTCCACGTACGCCCGACCGGCGGCAGAACCGTAACCGCTGGTCAGGATGGGTCGAGGTTTGACGATCGCGCGATTCGGCAATGGCAGTCGGCAGACTGAAGCGAATGGAGCGATCGACATGCGGATTGACGACGTTCTCAGCGCCATCCTGATCGGCCTCGTGGTCGGAACGCTGGCTCGCCTGGTGCTGCCGGGCAAGCAGAGCATCGGCATCTTGGCGACCTGGCTGATCGGCTTCGGCGGCGCCCTCGCCGGCTCGTGGGCGGCCAAGCGGCTCGGCGTCTCCGACGACGCCCGGGCGGCCCTCGACTGGAACTCGGTGAACTGGCACTTCTCGTGGAGCTGGGCGGAACTGGCGATTCAGGTCGCCGTCGCCGTGATCGGCGTCGCCATCGTCGCCGCCGTGGCCCGGCCGTTCTACGCGTACCGGGAGACGCACCCGCGGCGGGCTCGCCGGTCCAGCCACGCCTGACCTCCCCCAGGCGTGATCATTGCGCCGGCCACGCTGTTTGAGCGGACATTTCGCTCCGTGAAACAGCATGGCTGGCGCAATGATCATGTAAGCGCGACACGATAGATTCGCCGCGTGGCACAACAGGGACAGCAGAAGGGCTCGCCCGCGTTCACCGCGGTGTTGGGCGCGATCGCGGGGGCTTCGCTGACGGCGGGCGCGGGCGGCGTCGCAGTCGCGATCGGCGCGGTCGCCGGGGCGGTCGTCCTGGCCGTCTGCGAGGCGGTCGCCCGGTCCCGTCAGCAGCCGGGTGAGATTCCGGCGCTGTGGTCGCGCATCGTGATGAGCGGCGCGCTCGCCGCCCCGTTGGGCTGGCTGCTCGGCGTCGTCACCGGCTGGGGGCCGATCGTCATCGGGCTGCTCGCCGGTCTGCTGGCCGGCGCGATGGGTCTGCGCCCGCAGAAGGTGCTGCTCGGGCCGGTCGTCGGCGTCGGCCTCGGCTGGGGTCTCGGCGGGCTGTGGCCGGAGGTGACGCCCGCCGTCGTGGCCACCGTCGTCGTGGTCGCCTTCCGTTGCCTGTCCGCCCTCATCTTCCGGGATCCCCAGGTCAGCCTCCTCGCCGAACGCGTACGCCCGGAAGACCTGCCGTTCGTGGTTCCGCTCGCCGCGCGTACCAAATATGTCGGCACGGGCTATGTGCGCGACCTGGCCGAGGTGGTCGGCGGGGCCTACACCCCGGCCGCCGCCGACGTGGGCATCGTGGCGTCGCTGGACGACCTGGCCGGGCCGGAGTTCGACCCGGCGGGCCTGGACCCGCTGGTGCGCGAGTTCTACGAGCACACCACCCGGTTCACCTTGGACATCGTGCCGCGCTGGCGGCTGTGGGTGCGGCCCGGCTATCTGTTGTACCGCTACTTGGTGGCACGCCCGCTCGGCCAGGCCAACGTGCCGATGAACCAGCGCGAGACGCAGCGCGGCGTGGTCAGCCGGATCGACACCGTCACCCGCCCGGACCAGCCGGTCGTCCGCGGCTGGATCCGCTCCTACGCCGACACCGACGAACCCATCTACGTCGGCATCTACACGACGTACCGTCGCGACGGCCGGGGCTACGTCAGCGTCGGCTTCCCGTTGCCGCAGGCCAGTTTCACCGCCACCCTCGCCCCACGCACCCGGCCGGGCGGCGGCCTGGTCCTGAGCAGCCGCAGCGATCTCGACCAGCCGGGCCACTACCTGACCTTCATCGATCCGGACTCCGGCGAGCTGACCGCGGCCGAGGTCGCGGGATTCGCCGAACAGCTCGATGTCTACTCGGACAACGGTCAGTTACGGGCCGAGCACGCGTTCTGGGTGTTCGGGCTGCCGTTCCTGGTCCTGCACTACCGCATCGATCGCAAGCGTCCCACTTCCTGAGCTCTCCTTCCCAGAAAGCGGTCTGATCAGGCAGGGTATCGAGGAGCGCAGCGCCGGGCTCCGATGGCCGACCGTCCCACGAAGATGGAGCCCGCCTTGCTCGCGACCACCCGCGCCCTCCGGCCCCTGCTGCTCGACGTCCCCCTCGACCTTCCGCTGCTGCGCGGTCCGCACGTCAGCGCGGCGCCGTCGTGGCGTCTGCCCGCGCTCCCGCCCGGTTGGCGGCCCGTCGCCGGCAGCCGGATCCGCACGCCTTCTCAGCGGTACGCCGCCTACGCGACCGACGACGGAAAGCTGGTCAGCCTGCACTCCACGGTCGGGCTCGACGAAGGCGACCTCGCGCGGCGGCTGGCCTCGATCAGCCTCGGCGGCCATCGAATCGGGGTCCATCCGGACGATTCCGGGTTCACCGCGGTCTGGGAAGCCGACGGCGCCCGCCACCGCCTGACCGCCCGCCCGTGCTCGCTCGCGGCCTTCATGGACCTGCTGATGTCCCTGACCTGGCCCGATCCGCAATGACGATCTGGCCGGGGCCAGCGTGCGGCCCCGGCCGTTTCGATTCACGTCAGGCGACGGCTTGCTGGAGGAGGGCGGCGAGCTTCTTCTCGTCCGCGTCGGTGATTCCCGTGATCGCGTAGTACGCGGGCCACATGGCGCCGTCGTCGAGGTTGGCCTGGTCGCTGAAGCCGAGCATGGCGTAACGGGTGTTGAACTTCGCAGCCGGCTGGAAATGGCACACGACCTTGCCGTCCCGGGCGTACGCCGGCATGCCGTACCAGGTCTTCGCGGTCAGCACGGGCGCGTTCGCCTTGACGAGGGCGTGAATCTTCTCAGCGATCGCCCGGTCGGATTCGTTCATCTCGGCGATCTTCGCGAGCACGTCGAGCTCGGGATCCACCTTCGGACCCTTAGCGCCCCGCACCTTCAGCTCCTTGGCCCGCTCCTTCATCGCGCTGCGCTCGGCCTCGGTGAACCCGTCGTAAGACGCGGTCTTCGAGATCTCGGCGGTCTTCGAGGCGGTCTTCGTGGTGGCCATGGTGGTCGCTCCTTCAGCTGTCATCTCGTTCGGTGAGATCAGCTTCCCGCCCAGAGCGCCCCGCCCACATCCGTGACGACCACGGAACCCACCACGGAGCGGCCCGCCGACCGGCTACGAGGTGATCCGTAGCCGGTCGGCGGGCCGCTGGGTCAGGTGGCGGGCACTACGTCCGTGGGGCGCTGGACCTGCACCGAGACGCCGTAGTCCGACAGCTGGAGGGTCGAGACGACCGTGCCGCTCTGGAACTTGCCCTTGACGGTGGTCTGCCACTGGAAGGTCATCACGACCTTCGCCACCCGGCCGTCGGCGTCGAAGGTGACGTCGCCGGAGGTGTTGGTGCTGGTCAGCCCCTTGTCCGACGACTCGGCGTACGCGAAGTGCACCGAGCCGTCCGGCTGCCGGGTCACCGTCGCGTCATGGGCCTTCAGCGCCTTGAACAGTGCGGCCGGGTCGGGTGCGACCGCGCCCACGACGGTGTCCGAGTCACCGTAGATGGACAGGTGGTCGAACTTGCCCGGGTACTGGCCGTAGCGACCGTACGTCTCACCGGCTCCCTTGTCGGCCGGCAGCGGGCTCTCCGGCCGCTCCCCGCCGATGTACCGGGTGCCGTTGATCAGGAGTTCGACCATGACCGAGTCGTCCTGCGGCGCCCGGACGTAGCCGGTGTCGGTCGTCGGATCGAACGCGCCCTCGTAGGTCATGAGGGACTGACCCGACGCAGTGGCGGTGGTCAGCCGCATCCGATAGCTGATGTTCTCGCTCTTCGTCACGGCCGCCACCAGCTCCAGCCGTGGATCGGCCGCGCTCGCCGTCGCGGCCGGACGGTCGGGCGTACCGGCGGTGGCCGCGACCACCCCGACGACGCCGAGGGCGACGACCGCCGCCAGCGACGCGCTGGTCACCGCGGCTCGCCGGTGCCGGGCGCGGCGGCCCCGCTCCAGCAGCCGCCCGGTCGGCGCGGCCGACGACGGAACCTCGGCCAGCTCGTGCAGCCGGTCCGTGAGCTGCTCTTCGTGCATATGAGTCACCTACTTCTCACCGGTTCGGACAGGACGTGACGGAGCTTGGCCAGCGCCTTGGAGTGCTGGCTCTTGACGGTGCCCGGCGAACAGCCGAGCACCCGGGCGATCTCCCGTTCGGGCAGGTCCTCGTAGTGCCGCAGGACCACTACCGCTCGCTGCTTCGGCGGCAGCGACCGCAGCGCGTCGCGTACCGCCAGGGCTTCGGCGGAGATGTCGTCCGACGGCCCGGGCCGGTCGGGGACTTCCTGGACGAGGTTCTCCCGGCGGCGTCGGCGCCAGATCGAGGTGTGGTTGTTGACCAGCACCTTGCGGAGGTACGCGTGGAGGTCGTCGGTTCGCGACAGCCGCCGCCACCGCTCGTAGATCCGCACCAGACTGTCCTGGAGCAGTTCCTCCGCCTGCCATCGATCGCCGGTCAGCAGCAGCGCCAGCCGCAGATGCCGTTGCCAGGCTGCCTCGACGAAGTCGACGTACGCCTGGTCGGCTCGGCTGGTCGCGGTTCGATCCGTCACGGTCCTTCCACGGTTCGGCCGCCCGGGTGGTTGCCCGGGCGGCCGAATGTTCTCACGCGACGTCTGGTTCACGGCGCGACCGGAACGTGAGCGACCAAGGTACGGTGGTGGCCACTACGCGTGAAGGAGTGAGCTCAGACCGTGGGCGGATACGGCACCCAAGTGGTGCTTGTCCTGATTCTCGTACTGGTCAACGGCGCGCTCTCGGGCAGTGAGATGGCCCTCATCTCCCTGCGGGAGAGCCAGATTCAGCGGCTGGAGCGCTCCTCGCGGGGCGGGCGCGTACTGGCCCGCCTGTCGCGTGACCCGAACCGCTTCCTCGCCACCATCCAGATCGGCATCACGCTGGCCGGCTTCCTCGCGTCGGCCGCAGCCGCCGTGTCGCTGGCCAAGCCGTTGGTGGAACCCTTGTCGTTCCTCGGCACCGCCGCGGAGCCCGCCGCGATCGTGCTCGTCACGATCGTGCTGACCTTCGTCACGCTCGTCCTGGGCGAGCTGGCTCCCAAGCGCATCGCCATGCAGCGCGCCGAGAGCTGGGCGCTGATCGCCGCCCGTCCGCTGGACTGGATGGCGGTCGCGTCCCGCCCGGTGGTGTGGCTGCTGGGCAAGGCGACCGACCTCATCGTGGCGCTGACCGGCGGCGACCCTCGTGCGGCCCGCGAGGAGATCAGCGCCGAGGAGATCCGTGAACTCGTGGTGGCGCAGCGCGGTTTCACGCCGCAGCAACGCGAGATCATCTCCGGCGCGTTCGAGATCACCGAACGGATGGTCCGCGAGATCCTCGTACCCCGGCGGGACGTCACGACGCTGCCGGTCGCGATGACGGTGGACGAGGCGCTGGTCCGGCTCGCCGAGTCCGGGCACACGCGGGCGCCGGTCGTCGGCCCGGAAGGCCTCGACGACGTCTACGGCGTCGTCCACCTGCGGGATCTGCTCGGCGGCGACCGGAGCCAGACCGCGGCGGATCGCGTACGGGCGGCTGTGCTGATGCCGGAGACCCTGTCGGTCTCCGACGCGATGCGGCAGTTGCGCCAGCAGCATGAGCAGTTCGCGCTCATCGTCGACGAGCGCGGCGCCATCGACGGCATCATCACGATGGAGGACCTCGTCGAGGAGGTCGTCGGCGAGATCTACGACGAGACCGACCGCGACATCCAAGAGGTCGTGACCGAGGCGGACGGCGTACTGCTCGTCCCGGGCGCGTTCCCCATCCACGACCTGCCCGACCTCGGCATCGACGTGGAGCGCCTCGGCGACATGGACTACACGACCGTGGCCGGGCTGATCCTCGACCGGCTCGGCCGGATTCCGGACCAGCCCGGCGACGTCGTGAAGGCGCCCGGCTTCACCGCCGAGGTGGTCGAGGTCACCGGCCGGGCCATCACCAAGGCCCGGTTGCGGCTCGCGCCCCGGCGGTCCTCAAGCGATTAAGCACTGGTACGCCGTGGGCGCAGCCGCCGGAGCAGGAGCGCGTTGACCGTCACGATGATGGTCGACGCGCTCATGAGCAGGGCCGCCCACTCTGGACGCAGCAGGATGCCGAGGCTCGGGTAGAGCACCCCGGCCGCGATCGGGATGGCGAGCACGTTGTAGATCGCCGCCCAGAACAGGTTCTGCTTGATCTTCGTACGCACGGCGCGCGCCACGCGGAGGGCGTACGCGACGTCGGCGGGGTCGTCGCGGACGAGGACCACGTCGGCGGTCTCGACGGCGACGTCGGTGCCCGCCCCGATCGCGATGCCGACGTCGGCCTGGGCCAGCGCCGGAGCGTCGTTGACGCCGTCGCCCACCATGGCCACCTTCGTGCCGTCGCCCTGCAGCCGGGTGATGTTGGCCGCCTTGTCCTCCGGCAGCACATCCGCGAGGACGCGGTCCACTCCGACCTGGCGGGCCACCGCTTCCGCCGTACGCGCCTGGTCGCCGGTGAGCATGACGGTCTTGACCCCGTCCGAGTGCAGGGCGGCGATCGCGTCCTTCGCGGAGTCGCGCACCTTGTCGGCGACCGCGATCAGCCCCCAGGGAGTGCCGTCGACCGCGACGTACATGGCGGTCTTGCCGTCGGCGGCCAGCGCGGCCGCCCGGTCCGGCAGCCCGTCGAGGGAGATGCGCTCGCGTTCCAGGAGACGGACGTTGCCGATCAACACCCGGCGACCCTCCACAGTGGCCACCACGCCGTGCCCGGGTACGGAGTCGAAGTCCTGCGGCGGGTTCACCGCCGAGCCCTGATCGCGGGCGGCGGTCACGATCGCCTCCGCGAGCGGATGCTGGGACGGCTGATCCGCCGACGCCGCCAGGCGCAGCATGTCGTCTTCCGCGACGCCGTCCAACGCCACGACGTCCGTCACCGACGGCGTTCCGGCGGTGAGCGTACCCGTCTTGTCGAAGACCGCGGCCGTGACACCAGCCGTGGCCTCGAGCGCGGCGGCGTTCTTGAAGAGCACGCCGCCCCGCGCCCCTTGGCCGACCCCGACGGTGATCGCGGTCGGCGTGGCGAGGGCGAGGGCGTCGGGGCAGGCGATGACGATGGCCGAGACGGCGGCCGTCACCGCGAAGCCGATGCCGTGCGAGCCGAAGATCGCCCAGGCGAGGAAGGTGAACGCGCCCGCACCGAGCGCGACGTAGACCAGGTACTTCCCGGCGGTGTCGGCGAGCCGCTGAGCGGGCGCCTTGGACGCCTGCGCGTTGCGGACCATCTGGACGATGCGCGCCAGCGCGGTGTCCGCACCGACAGCGGTCGCGCGGAAGCTGAACGCGCCGGTCGTGTTGATGGTGCCGCCGACCACCTTCGCTCCGGCCTGCTTCGCGACCGGCACCGGCTCGCCCGTGATCATGGACTCGTCGACGTAGCTGGAACCGTCGAGCACCTCCCCGTCGACCGGGACCTTCTCGCCGGGACGGACGACGATCTCGTCACCGGTCACCACCTGGTCGAGCGGCACCTCCTGCTCCTGGCCGTGCCGGCGGACGCGAGCCGTGGGCGGCGCGAGACTCAGCAACGCCTCGACCGCTCGACCGGTCGCGTACCGCGACCGCATCTCCAGCCAGTGGCCGATGAGACTGAGCGTCGTCAGCATCGCGGCGGCCTCGAAGAAGACGTCCTCCTCGCCGAGGAACGTCGCCCCGATCGAATACAGGTACGCCACCAGAATGCCGGTCGCGATGAGGGTCATCATGGTGACCTCGCCGCGGCGCAGCGACCGGGCCGCCGCGGAGATGAAAGGCCAGCCGCCCCACCACACCACCGGGGTCGCCAGGATCAGCCCGAACCAGGCCATCGACAGACCGAACGGCGGGTGGGCGGTGAAGCCGAACGTCTCCCCGATCGGCGAGTAGAGCACGATCGGGATCGTCAGGACGGCGCTGACCAGGAAGCGGCGGAACATGTCCGCCACCATGTCCGCGCCGTGGCCGGCGTGCTCGTCGTGGCCGTTCCCGTGCCCCTCGTGAGCCTTGTGCTCCTCGGCCTTGCGCCCGTCGTGGGCTGCGTGCTCGTCGCGGGCTGCGTGCTCGTCGGGGGCTGCGTGCGTGTCGTGGCCTGCGTGCTCGTCGGGGGCTCCCTGCGCGTCGTGGGCTGCATGCGTGTGGGCTGCGTGCGCGTCGTGAGCTGCGTGCTCGTGGGCTGCGTGCTCGTGGGCTGCGTGCGCGTGGTGGGCTGCGTGCGTGTCCTCGTGGCCGGCTGCTGGGTGGCCGTGCTGGCAGGCGGAGTCGGCGCAGTCGCGGCACGTGCAGTCGTAGCCCGCCTGGCGCAGGAACGCCTCCACCTCGGCGCGATCCGTCCGCGCCGGATCGAGGCCGACGTGCGCCACCGACCGCGTCCGATCGATGTGGACGGACGTGACGCCGGGCCGGCTGCGCAGGTCGTGTTCGAGGTGCGCCAGTTCGGTGCCGCAGAAGCAGGCGGTCAGCGCGATCTCGGCGATGTGGGGCTGATCGTGGTGGTGCTGGGTGGTCATGTCAGGTTCCCTTACGCGGATGCCGCCCGGGCAGGCGTACTCGTCCTCCTGCCCGGGCGGTCAGGATCAGAGCCGGCCGACGATCTTCTGCAGCTGGGCGACCTCGGTGGTCTGGGCCGAGACGATCGCCTGGGCGAGCGCCTTCACCTGCGGATCGGCTCCATTGGCCAGGACGCCGTTCGCCATCTCGATCGCCCCTTGATGATGGGCGATCATCAGCTGCGCGAACTTCTTGTCGAACGCGGTGCCCCGCGCGGCGGCGAGTTGCTTCATCTCGTCGTCGCTCATGAGGCCGGGCATGCTCTGCATGTCGTGGCCCATCGGCGCGGCGGTCGGACGGCCCCAGGCGGTGAGCCAGCCGGTCATCTTGTCGATCTCCGGCTGCTGTGCTCCCTTGATCTGGGCGGCCAGCGTCTTCACCTCGGCGTCGTTCGCCCGGGTCTCGGCGAGCGTGGCCATCTCGACGGCCTGCCGGTGGTGGACGATCATCATCTGCGCGAACTCGACGTCGGCGGCGTTCGCCGTACCCGACGCCGGGGCCGAGGCGGAGGACGTCGTGCCGTGGTTCATCCCGGGCATGCCGGTGTCGCCGGTGTCGCTGCACGCGCCGAGCGCGACGGCGGCCAGGGGAACGATGCCGAGCAGGAAGACCCGGCTGACGATGCGGTTCATGAAGTTTTCTCCTCTATGGACGGACATTCCGGACGCTGGACGAGCCAGGCGTCCTAGTTCCGCAACACCGAGAGGTCGGCGAGGAGAAGACCGACCGGCGTACGCGGTGGGCCGCGACCGAGGTTGTTTCCGCGCGCGGGCGACTGCGCCGGGCGTACGCGGGTGGCGGCCGCCTTCCGGAACAGCAGGATCAGCGCGAAGGCGATCAGGGCGACCCCGCCGAGGACCGCCAGGCACATCACGGTCGGATCGGTCATCGGCCCGTGGTGCCCGGATCCGCTTTCCCACCGGATCACGGTTCCCGGTCGAATCTCACCCCAAGATTCGGCCGACATCCCTGATCTAGCGCTGACGGCGGCGCTCACGTGGGCGCTCATGCCGGAGCCGTGGGGGGTGCCGTGGGGGGTGGCGTGGGAGGCGTGGCCGAGCGTGTGCATCCCGGCGACGCCGGCCGCGAGGAGCAGCAGCAGAAGCAGCAGCGGTCCCGACCGCTGTGCTCGCATCTGGTTGACGCTGCCGCTCATGACGACACAGCATACCCCAGGGAGGTATCAGTACACGGACAGGTGCACGTGGTTCGTGTGTTCGGCCGACGCTCCGCAGCATCCGCTGTAGCTGCGCCAGCCCAGTCCGGGGAACCAGATCTTGCGGTACCAGATTACGTACAGTACGCCGAGCGCCCGGGAGTTCTTGATGAAGAACGAGGCGAGTCGATCGCCGTACCGCTTGTCGTCACCTGAGGCGTCCGACGAGGAGAAGGTCGCCCGAGCCGAGGAGAAGTCGCAGGCGCGTCCCTTCGGATGCTCGCCCCAGGACTGCGTACGCCAGCACTTGGTGTACCGGGTGTAGTCGTTGGCCCGCGCCTGCTCGTACGCGTGCAGCAGCCGAGGCGTGATGCATCCGCCCGTCTTCGTGGGGTCCTTGACCGAGCAGTTCTCCTTGGGCCAGCTGCCGTCCGGATTGCGGGGCGCGGGAATCGCCGCGGGCGAGTTCGGGTCGAGCCAGCCGTGGATGGACTTGCCGCCGACCTTGATGAGGGTCTGCTCGGCCGCCTTCATCCGCTTCTTCATCTCGGCGACCTGGGCGGTCTGGATCGCCGCCTCGGCGTCGATCGCCTCCTTGTCGGTCCGGGCCTTCTCCTCCAGCCGCAGCAGCCGGCTGAGCGCCTGATCCTGCCGGAGGGTGATCTCCTCCAGCATCGTCGCGCGGGTGAAGAACTCCTCTGAGGTGCCCGCGCCGAGCATCGCCGCGAAGCCGCTGAGCCGCCCCGTCGTGTACGCCGCCGCCGCGATCGCGCCGACCTGCTTCCGCAGTGGCGCGAGTTGTGCGGTGGCCTTCTCCAGCTCGCGGCGTAGGACGACCTGGCGAGCCTTGGAGTGCTCGAGTGCCTCCTGCGCCTCGAGGTAGCCGCGGGCGGCCGCCTCCAGGTTCTGGATGAGCTGCTGATTGTGCGCCTCGTCTGGCTCGGCCGCGGCCGGGGTGGCGGGCGCGAGAGCGAGGACGATCGCGGCGACGGGAGACAGCACCGCCGCCAGAGTCCGCTTGACCGTCGGGGGCACGGCCGATCCTTCCGCGAGGGGTCAGCCGACACTCTAACCAACGCCGAAGGCGCCGGATCACGGATAGGCATGCTTCCCCACGCGGGGATCCCTGCATATCCGTGATCCGGCGCCAAGCCCAGCGCGCCAAGCCCAGCGCGCCAAGCGCAGCGCGCCAAGCGCAGCGCGCCAAAGCCCAGCGCGCCAAAGGGTGCCAGGAGTCGGGCGCGAAGTCCGGGTCAGGCGGTCAAGAGTCCGATGCCGAGGGTCAGCGTCCCGGCGGCGAGGCAGGCCGCGCCCAGCCACAGGATGACGACGGCCTTGGTCGGCTGGGTGACGTTACGCCCGGCCGAGGCGGCGAAGAAGCCACCGGACATGAGGATGGCGGCGGCCGGGATGAGCAGCCGGACGAGCCAGCCGACCCCACCGTCGAAGGTGGTCGCGTCCGCCAGCACCTGGGCGATCAGTCCCAGTGTCACCAGCACGCCCGCGTGCGCGTGCCCGGCTCGGGCGAACGCCTTCTGGAAGTCGGTCATCGGGACCTGACCACGCACGATCTTGGTCATGAACCAGCCGCCGAACTCGATGGTCACGATCGAGAGGAGCAGGATGCCGGCGACGATCCGGCTGGCGTCGCTGAGCACGAGGTGGTTCATTGCGCCTCCATGGAGCCCGAAATCTTGTCACTGTCTAGATACTCCGACACTGTAGATCTCCTTAGACTGGGAGGCAAGTGATGTCGATCATGCTGCCGGGGAAATGACCAGGATGCTGCGGACGCGACACGCCGGTCGAGCACGAACACAAGTTCATGATCGGCGGGACAAGGGCAGAGCGGGACAAGGCAGGGTATAGAGGAGACCATGAGGCTGGCCGAGGCGCTGGGTACGCTGCGCGACGTGCTCGCGGCGACGCGATATCCGCTGAGCCTGCCCGATGCGGGCGAGGCGGCGAGAACGGCCGCCGCCACGCGGGCGCAGCTCGAGGACTATCTGCTGCCCCGGCTCGCCCGGCTCGACGCGCCGTTGCTGGTCGTCGTCGGTGGTTCGACGGGCGCGGGTAAGTCCACTCTGGTCAACAGCATCGTGCGGGAGCCGGTCAGCGCCGCCGGGGCCCGGCGGCCGACGACTCGCGATCCGGTGCTGGTCTGCCACCCCGACGACGCCGCCTGGTTTTCGGAGGCGCACCTGCTGCCCGGCCTGGGGCGTACCACCTCGGGCGAGGGCGGGCTGCGGATCGTGCCGAGCGAGCGGCTGACCGCGGGCCTGGCGTTGCTGGACGCCCCGGACATCGACTCGGTCGTGGAGAGTAACCGCGCGCTCGCCGAGCGGCTGCTCGCCGCCGCGGATCTGTGGCTGTTCGTGACCACCGCGACCCGCTACGCCGACGCCGTGCCGTGGGAGCTGTTGCGGGACGCGCGGGCGCGGGGCACCGCGATCGCGTTGGTGCTCGACCGGCTGCCTGCGGACGCGGACGCCGAGGTGACCCCCCATCTGACCGAGATGTTGGCCGAGAACGGCTTCGGCGAGGCGCCGATGTTCATCGTTCCGGAAACCACCTTGGATGGTCAGCGACTGCTGCCGGAACCGGTCGTCGCGGAGTTGCGCGGCTGGCTCGACTCCCTGGCCCGGTCGGCGGCGGATCGCGCGGCGGTGGTTCGCCAGACGGTGGACGGCGCGGTCGCCGCGCTCGATCCGACCGTCGGTACCCTCGCGGCGGCCGCCGACGCCCAGGTCGAGGCGGCCGAGACGCTGGAGACGTCGGCGCGGTCGGCGTACGAGGAGGCGGGAAAGTCGGTCGAGCGCGGCATCCGCGACGGCGCGCTGCTGCGGGGCGAGGTGCTGGCGCGCTGGCAGGAGCTGGTCGGTGCGGGCGAGTTCATGCGCGGGCTCCAGGCTCGCGTCGCGCGCTGGCGGGACCGGGTCGTCGACGCCGTCACCGGCCGCCCTCGGCCTGCCGACCAGTTTCAGACCGCGCTGGAATCCGGTGTGGTCACGTTCGTGCGCGGCGCGGCGGCCGACGCCGCCGAGCAGACGGCGGCCGCGTGGCGCGCGCATCCGGCCGGGTCCGCGCTGCTCAAGGCGCATGGCGAGCTGGCGGCTCCGGCGGAGGATCTCAGCCTCCGGCTGGATCGACTGGTACGCGATTGGCAGCGCTCGGTTCTGGAACTCGTGCGGGCGGAATCGGGCAATCGCATCGCCTACGCCCGGGCCGGGGCGTACGCGGTGAACGGGCTGGGTCTGGTCGTGATGATCAGCGTCTTCGCGGCGACGGCGTTCATCCCGACCGGCGCGGAGATCGCCGTCGGCGCCGGTACGACGATCGCCGCGCAGAAAGTGCTGGAGGCGATCTTCGGCGACCAGGCAGTGCGGCAGCTCGCCGCGAAGGCCCGCAAGGATCTGCTGGACCGCGTCGACGCCCTCCTCGACGAGGAGGCCGACCGGTTCCGGGCGGTGCTCGACGACTCCGGGATCGACCGCTCGGCCGGGTCGACCCTGCGAGCGGCGGCTGCGGCCGTCGCGCAGGCCCGGCTGGGGGAGGCGCGGTGAAGCTGGATTCCGTGGTGGATCGGATCGGCGCGCTCCGGCAGTTCGTCGAGACGACGTCGCCGTACCTGCCCGCCGAGGAGCTCACATCGGCCCAGTCGATCGTGGACCGGGCCGGCGAGCGGCTGGCGCTGTCCAGGGCGCATACCGTCGTGGCGTTGGCGGGTGCGACCGGCAGCGGCAAGTCCACCCTGTTCAACCGGCTCGCCGGCGTCGACCTCTCCCCCGCCGGGCGACGCCGCCCGACCACCGGTGAGACGTACGCCTGTGTCTGGGGTTCCGGCGCGGATCAACTGCTGGACTGGCTGGACGTCGGCAAGCGGTACGCCGTGCCCGCGGGCGACCTGGACGGGCTGGTCCTGCTCGACCTGCCGGACTACGACTCCGTGGAGGCGTCCCACCGGGTGGAGGTCGACCGGCTGCTGGCGGTCGTGGACCTGATCGTCTGGGTGCTGCACCCCCAGAAGTACGCCGACAAGGTGGTCCACCGGCAGTATCTGGAACAGTTCGCCGCACACAAGAACGTGACTGTCGTCGCGTTGCATCAGGCCGACTTGTTGTCGCCGGACGACCTCCGGGAATGTTTGTCTGACTTGGACGATCTGTTGTCCGCCGACGGGCTGGCGGGTGTACCGATGGTCGCCACGTCGGCCGTCGGGCCGCCAGGTGTGGATCCCCTGGTGTCTCGGTTGAGTGCCGCGGTCCGTCGGCGAGAGGCAGCGCTCCGCCGGCTCGACGCCGATGTCACCACGGTCTCGGCGCAGGTGCAGCCGCTCGTCGCCGCGCCCGGGCCGTCCCTCGACCGAGGCTCGGCGAAGGCCTTGGTCGATGCGCTCGCCCACGCCGCCGGGGTGCCGCTGGTCGCGTCGGCCACCGAGCAGGCGTACGTGCATCGGGCGCGGAAGGCGACGGGCTGGCCGTTCGCTCGGTGGGTCCGGCGATTCCGCGCTGATCCGTTGCAGCGGCTGAGGCTCGGCTCGTCGTCGGCCGGTTCCGTCGTGGGGGCCACCTCCCTCGGTCCGGCCGCCCCGGCCGCTCAGGCCGAAGCCGACCTCGCCGTACGCCGGATCGCCGACGACGCCGGAACATCGTTGGCTTCGCCGTGGCAGGACGCTCTGCGTACGGCGGCCCGATCGCGCCGGGCGGACCTGGCGGACGCCTTGGACCTCGCCGTCGCGCGTACCGATCTGAAGGTGGGGCGCAATCCGGCCTGGTGGCGCGTCTTCGGCGTCCTGCAGTGGATCGCCGCCTTGGCCGTCGTCGCCGGACTGCTCTGGCTGCTCGTCCGGTACGTCATGTTCGCGCTGGCCCTGCCGGAGATCCCGATGCCGGAGGTCGGGCGGGTTCCGCTGCCCACCTTCCTGCTCGGCGCCGGTCTGCTCACCGGCCTCCTCGTGGCCTTGGTGGTCCGGCCGATCGTCCGGCTCGCCGCCCGGCGCAAGGGACGCCGGGCGCACGCCCGGCTCAGGGCCGCCGTCGCCGAGGTGGCCGACTCCCACGTGCTGACGCCCGTCCGCGGCGTGCTGGACGCGTACGCCCGCGCCCGCTCCCTCCTCCCGTCGGAGAGGGAGCGGGCCGGCGCTGTGCGCTAGGGGACCCAGTAGTTGCCGGAGACCACGATCATCACCTGCAGCTGGACGGACATGTTGTAGTACTCGGTGCTGCCGAACGACCTCGTCACCATGTGGTTCCACAGGGCGTCCAGCCAGGCCTGGCTACCGGAGTCGGTCATGGCCGCGACCGCGAACGGCGCGTAGAAGCAGGCGTCGTTGCCGGAGTCGAGGTTGGCCCCGCTCAGGGAGTAGCCGTCCACGATGCTCGCGGGGTTGCCGCCGGTCTTCGACTTGATCCAGGTGTTGAGCTTGCGGGCCGAGGTCAGCGAGGCGGAGTTGCCGCTGGTGACGGCATCCGCACCGAGGCGCCACGGCGTACGGCAGGAGTTCCAGTAGTACTTGCCGTCGTTCGGGCCTTCCAGGACCTCCCCCGTCGGCGGCTTCGGCGTCGTGTTCGTGGTGATGACGAAGTCCGGCAGGAGCCCGGTGCTGGGCGCGTACTGGGCCTGGAGGTTGGTGATGAGCGTCTGGTGGGCGCTGCGGATGGTGTCCCAGGCCGAGTCGCCGGTCGCCACTCGGAACGCCCGCATGTGGTCGATCATGTGGTCGGACGGTCGGGTCGTGTAGTACAGCGCGTCGCAGCAGCTGCTCCAGTCGCCCAGCTTCAGCAGGTTCGTCGTCGGGTTGATCTCGCTGGCCTTGATGGCGTTGATGCGTTTGATCGCGAGCTGCTTGTAGTTGTAGGTTCCCGCGCTCCCCCATTGCTTGTCGGCCAGCAGGAGTGCGTACGCCACGTCCATGTCGCCGTCGGTGGCCGAGTCCGACCCGTTGACGCTCGTGCAACTGGTGTCCTGCTCGGCTGCGAGCAGGTCGCCGTTGTTGACCGACGGATGGGCCAGCACGTACTTGACCATGCCGTCGAAGATCGTCTTGGCGTTGGCGTCCGCGCCTGCCATCGTCGCCGTGATGACCATGCCGTAGCCCTGGCCCTCGGCGACGTACGGGTGGTCGGCGTCCGGCGAGATGGTCTCGTACCAGCCGTTGCCGCAGTTCTGCTTGACGAAGTTCGCCTTCCACTTGGTGTAGAGGGTCACCACCGCCTGGTCCAGAGTGGACTGCGATCCGCTCGGCTTGAGCATGCCGGCGGCGTACGCGAACAGGTGGCTGCCGAACGGCACGGCGGGACCGCCCGTGCTGCCACTGGTGGTGGCGGTGACCGAGTTCGAGGCGGCCGAGCTGTTGCCCGCCGCGTCGTGTGCCTTCACGGTGAACGTGTACGCCGTCGCCGCGGCCAGCCCGCCCACGGTGGCCGTCGTGCCCGTGACGGTGGTGGCGAGAGCGCCGCCCCGGTAGACGTCGTAGCCGGTGACTCCCACGTTGTCGGTCGACGCGTCCCAGGCCAGGCTCACGCTGGAGGAGGTGACGCCGGTCGACCGCAGGTTGCCCGGGACGGTCGGCGCCTGAGTGTCTCCCCCGCCACCACCGCCGGTCACGCTGAGCAGGTCGACGTTGGGTCCGCCGTTCGCCGTGGTCGCCGTAGCCCGGATGGTGTTGGTTCCGGCGACCAGCGAAGCGGTGACCGCCTTGGTGGTCCAGGTGTCCCAGTTCGCGGTGGCCGGGAAGGAGGCGCCGGCCGCGACCACCGTGCCGTTGACGGCGATGTCCATCGGCCGGTCGACGGTGGTGCCGTTGGCGTACCGGAAGGTGAGGGTCTGGCTCCCCGCGGCGGCGGCGTTCACCGTCCACTCCACGTACGAGCCGGACACGTTGGTGTAGTCGACGAAACCGGTGCCGGTGTAGCCGGTGTGGTTGGTCGCGACGGCGGCTTGCGAGAGCACGGCGTTCTCCGCCTGGTAGTCGGTCGCCGTGGCGGTGCTGTCGACGTCTAGGTAGTCCAGGTTGGCCGGTCCGTTGGCGGTCGTCGCCGTCACGCGTACTTTGTTGGTCCCGGCGGTGAGGGTCGCGGTGACCGTCTTGTTCGCCCACGTGTCCCAGTTGGTGGTGCTCCCGAACGCCGAGGCCGCCGCGATCACTGTCCCGTTGACCGCGATGTCAGCCGGGCGCCCGGTCGTGGTGCCGTTGGAGTAACGGATCGTCAGGGTGGCCGGGCCGGCGTTCGCGGCGTTCACCGTCCACTCGGTGTAGCTGCCCGCGACGTTGTCCCCGTTGACGAAGCCGGTGCCGGAGTAGTTGAGGTGGTTGGCCTCGACCACGCCCTGAGACACGGTCGCGCTCTCGGCCTCGTATCTGGTGGCGGCGGCAGCGCCGGGCGATGCCGGCGACAGGGCCGCCACGAGTGCCAGGCCCGCCGTGAGGGCGAGACCTCTTGCGTATCGCTTCATCTGACCTCCAGAGCTCGAATGGTTAGACAGTTTGCCTAACCATTATCGAAGTGTCAATGGATGTCGATCTCATAAACAGTTTTGGCGCGCCAATCCCGCCACTGCTGTTTAGTGCCCTGTCGCCGCGCGTTCACCGAGTCCTACGTTTCCGCTCAGCCCCTCGCGGTCGGCGCCAGGAAGACCCGGCCGCGAGGCTGGTCCCCCACTCGAATCGGCCAGTGCGGACGGTGGACCAGCCCAGCAACTGCAGGGGGCGAATTGGGAGGAGGAACCCTTGGCACATCGCACCCCCACCGTGGCCGCGACGCTGTTACTCGCGCTCGCGACCACACTCACCCCCGTGGCGGCGATGGCGTCCCCGTCGGCCGAGCCGACCGGTGTCATCCGCGCCGCCGGCAGCCCGGACGCTGTTCCGGGCCGCTACATCGTGGCGCTGAAGGACAGCGCGCTCACCGCGATCAGCCCGTCCGCGATCGCGGCGACCGCCCGCGATCTCAGTGCTCGCTTCGGCGGGCAGACTCGGCACGTCTACTCGGCCGGACTGCACGGCTTCTCGGTGGTTCTGCCCGAGGCACAGGCTCGCAGGCTGGCGGCCGATCCCGCCGTCGCCTACGTCGAGCAGGTGCAGCGGATCGGCGTCCTGGACACCCAGAACAACCCGCCGAACTGGGGCGACGACCGGATCGACCAGCGCAGTCTGCCGTTGAACCAGACGTTCACCTATCCGGCCAACCCGGGCCAGGGCGTCACGGTGTACATCCTGGACACCGGGCTCAACGCCGGCCACGTCGACTTCACCGGCCGGGTGAAGCAGGGCGTGGACATGGTCGACAACGACAGCACGCCGCAGGACTGCCATGGCCACGGCACACACGTCGCCGGAACGGCGGTGGGCACCACCTACGGCATCGCGAAGAAGGCGTCGCTCGTCTCCGTCCGCGTCCTGAACTGCCAAGGCAGCGGCACCAACGACGACCTCATCGCGGGCATCGACTGGGTCCGCACCAACGCTCAGAAGCCCGCCGTGGCCAACTACAGCATCGGCTGCCAGAGCCGGTGTAGCAGCGCCGCCATGGACAGCGCGGTCAACAACCTCATCTCCTCGGGCGTGCAGTTCGTCGAGGCGGCCGGCAACTCCGGCGACGACGCCTGCTACTACAGCCCGCAGGGCGTCTCCGCCGCGATCACCGTCGGCAACAGCACCAACGCCGACGCCCGCAACAGCACCAGCAACTACGGCTCGTGCCTGGACCTGTTCGCGCCGGGCACCAGCATCGTGTCGGCGTCCTACTCCAGCAACACCGGCAGCGCGACCATGACCGGCACCTCCATGGCCTCGCCGCACGTGACCGGTTCCGCGGCCCTCTACCTCGGCGCGAATCCCTCGGCCACGCCCGCACAGGTACGCAACGCGCTGGTGAACAACGGCACCACCGGGAAGATCACCAGTCCCGGCAGTGGTTCGCCGAATGTGTTGCTGTACACCGGATTCATCGGCGGCGGCGACCCCGGCAGCCCCTCGGTGACCAACCCGGGCAACCAGAGCACCGCGGTCGGGCAGGCCGTGGACCTGCAACTGTCGGCCAGTGGCGGGACGAGCCCCTACACCTGGAGCGCGAGCGGGCTGCCGGCCGGGTTGTCCATCGGCTCCTCGACCGGCCGGATCACCGGTACGCCGACCACCGCCGGGACGTCGAACGTGACCGTCACGGTGACGGACTCGGCGAGCAAGACCGGGTCGGCCCAGTTCACCTGGACGGTCGGCACCGGCGGTGGCTGCACTCCGGCACAGCTGCTCGGCAACGGCGGATTCGAGAGCGGGACCAGCCCGTGGACGGCGTCGCAGTATGTCGTCGGCACCTGGGCGGAGTACCCGGCCCGGACCGGCACCCGTAACGCGTGGCTGGGCGGCCGCGGTTCGGCGCACACCGACACGCTCTCGCAGTCGGTGGCCATCCCGGCCGGCTGCTCGGCCACGCTGAAGTTCTGGCTGCGTATCACCACAGCGGAGACGGAGAGCGTCGTCTACGACACGCTCGCCGTGACTGTGGGCAGCACGACGGTCGCCGGCTACTCCAACCTCGACGCCAATTCGGCGTACGCCGAGAAGACCGTGAACCTGGCGCAGTTCGCCGGGCAGACGGTCACCCTCAAGTTCACCGGGATCGAGGACTGGTCGTTGCAGACCAGCTTCGTCGTCGACGACGTCACGCTGACGGTCGCCTGACCGGCGCGGTGGGCGGCTTCCTTACGAGGGAAGCCGCCCACCCGTCGCCTGTGCCGGGCCTACTCCCATTCCCAGCGCATGCCGACGATGCCCGGCGGGACGTCGGAAGCGACCAGATGCGCCCCGTGCGTCGACCCGATCCAGATCTCGCGTACGCCTTGATCCGGGGCGTGGATGGCCCGGCGCCGCTCGCTGATCGAACTGCACCTCCAGGACGTACTCGCTGACGGGCACGTTGAAGCCGCGGTAGTACGTCTCGGTCGGCGTCGCGGAGTCGCTGAGGAAGGCGTACTCGATGACCACGGTGTCGCCCCGGGCGAGCATGCGGTCGAAGATGATCTCGGCGGCCAGGAGTCCCGACGCCACGTCCGTACGCACCCGGCCGAGCCGGCAGTTGCGCAGCGCCCGGATGTCGGTGAACGCCTTCAGGTCGTCGGTGCGGAAGATGCCGACCGTGCGGCTGAGCCGGTCCACGTTGGACCGCAGCACCTGACGGCAGGTGAGGCTGATCTCCTGCCGGTCCCCGCCCACCAGGTACAGGTCGTGCAGGCTCAACCGGGTCAGTTCGTGGTTGAGCCACCGGTCCAGTTCGCCGATCATCCGCGAGACGCTGGTGGCGTCCTCGAACAGCCGGTCGATGTCCAAGGTGCCCGGCGGCTGGGTGAGCCAGCGCCCGCGCGGCCGGCGCGGCCCGAGCTGGGCGATCAGCGACTCGGGCGGCAGCGCGAGGATCTCCTCCAGCAGGCGTACCGCCTTCATCGAGTCCGGCCGCTCCGGACGGCTACGCCCCCGCCGCCAGTAACTCAACGTGGTGAGGCTGACGGTGATCCCGGCGGCGGCGAGCTTCTCCTGAATCTCCTCCAGGCGTAGCCCGCGATCCTCGATCGCCAGATGGAGGGCGGCCGAGAACGGTCCGGTCCGCAGCGCGTGCGCGAGATCCCGGCCGAGTTCCGGACGTTCGGACTCCATATCCGCTGAGTATGCACGTCCGCCCGGACGCGGCAAGACCTCAGCGCCGGGCGCGGAACCGCAACCGGTCGCCGACCTCGACTTCCACCTCGCCGAATCCGGCCGCGGTCAGGCGTACGGGGAGGGTGTCGGGGTCGAGCGGCTCGTAGACGTCGCCCTCGTGGAACTCCCGTAGCCGGTCCGACCCGAGGCTGTCGGTCCCGGCGAACCAGCCGCCCGGCCGCAACAGGCGGGCCGCCTCGAAGAACAGCTCGTCCTGCGCGGCGGCCGGGGTGACGTGGTGCAGCATCGTGAAGCAGACGACCGCGTCGGCGACACCGTCCGGCAGCGGTACGCGACGCGCGTCGGCGTGGCGTACATCGGCGGTGGGGAACCTGGCGGTCAGGCCGTCGGCGAGGGTGGCGTCCGCCTCGATCACGGTCAGCCGATCGGTCCAGTCCAGCAGGTACGCCGTGCTGGCGCCGAAGCCGCCGCCCAGTTCGACGGCGTACGCCGGGCGCGGCAGCCCGGCCAGCCCCCAGGGCAGCACCTCGCCCACCAGGATCTCGGCCCATTCGGGGCTGGAGCAGTACGCGTCGTGCAGCGAGTTCATCGGACGGTCCCTTCGATCAGCATCGGCAGCAGGTGTGTACGCGCCTTCGCCGGGGTCCAGGCGTGCCGGGCGCGCAGGTGCAGGTAGGTCCAGGCGACGGCGTTGAACAGGATGTCGGCCCGATCGAGGTCGGTGCCCTTGCCGAGGAGGCGGCCCGCCGCCCGGGCGTCGCGCAGCACCGCGACGAACGGGTCGAGGAAGCGCATCGGGAGGTCCGCGGCCGCGGCCGCCCGGTGGAACATCTCGTCGGACAGGGTCAGCACATCCGCGTGCGCGTCGACCACGTCGCAGAGCGCGTCCATCGTCTTCCGCAGCCGCTCGGCCGGCTCACCGCCGGCGGTGAGCACTGGCAGCATCGCGTCGCGATAGTCCTCGGCCAGTCGTTTGAGCAACCCGTCCAGCAGGCTCTCCCGGGTCACGCCGTTGCGCCACAGGGTGACCCGGGACTTGCCGGCCTTGTCGGCGACCCGTTCCAGGGTCAGCCCGTCCCACCCGACCTCGGCCAGCACCGCGACGGTCGCCTCGTGGAGATCACCCTTCACGGATGAAACATAGCCGTTGCATTTTCTGAACGCAAGCATTGCATCGATCCGCGTAATCGGCGCATGATGGCGCCATGATGAGACTTCCCTTCGCCGAGCCGCTCACCCCGCTCGCGCCCGGCCCGCGTACCATTCCCGAACCGCCACGCCGGGGCGAGCCCGGCGGCGAACCATGCCGCATCTGCGAGCAGGACGAGGGCATCTGGTCCGACGCGAACTGGGTGCTGCACGAGCCGGTCGGCGGCAGCCTGCCCGGCACCCTCTGGCTGGCGTCCCGAGTGCACGTGGACTCGTTCGCCGATCTGCCGGCGGACCTGGCCGCCGACTTCGGCCGGGTGACGGCCCGCATCGAGCGCGCGATCCTGAGCCTGGCCGACGTCGGCCGCGTGCACCTCTACCGCTGGGGTGACGGCGCCGCACACTTCCACGTCTGGTTCATGCCCCGGCCGCTGGGCATGCTGGAGGCGGCCCGCTACGCGCTCCCGGTCTGGGAGGACGTCCTGCCCGCCGCGACGGAAGCCGAGCTACAGGCGGCACGGGAGGTCGTCACGTCGGCGATGGCATGACATCGGGCCGATCTGGGTACGCTCAACGCCATGTCCCGGGAAGCCTGGATCGTCGTCGGAGTCGTCGCCGGCGTCGTCGCACTGATCACTTTGTACGGTGCGATCCGCTTGGCGCGGAAGCTTTTCGTGACCAAGCGGATGCTGGGCGACCTCGGCACGGGCGGAAAGGTCGCCTTCTGGGGCGCGCTGATCTACACGATCCTGCCCGTGGACCTGCTACCCGATCCGATCTACCTCGACGACATGGGCGTACTCACCGCCGCCCTGCTGTACCTGACCCACCTGCTGCGCAAGCGGCGGGCGGCCGGCACGCCGATCAGGCTGCCCGGCGCGCGAGGATCAGACCGGTCGTCAGCTGCTGATGCAGCACCCCGCCGCGGCCGTCGATGAGCTCGGCGATCGCCTGGTGCAGCCGGGTCCGCCGCTGGTCGGGCAGCATCCGGTGGTTGGAGAAGGTCGACAGCAGCCGCAGGTAACGGGGCGTCGGGAAGGGCACCACGCGGATCACCTCCTGCTGCTCGAAGTCGGTGAACAGCGGGGAGGTCCGCAGCTCGTCCGGATGGAAGACGTCCGGATGCAGGTTCGAGGGCACCCCGTGGGCGATCTCCGGGGCGTACTTGAGGTAGACGTTCTGCATCGCGGTGGCGGTGTCGCCGTCGGCGAACCCGAAGTCGTGCGCGAACAAGGCGAGGACTCCGCCGGGCGCCAGCGCGTCGGCGGCGAGCTGCGTCCGCGTCCGGTGGCCGACCCAGTGCCACGCCTGGGCGCTGGCCAGCAGGTCGACACCGGTCTCCGGCGGGGTCCAGTCCTCGAATCGGCTGACCGCGATGTCGACGAGCTGATCCTCGGCGAACCGCCGCCGCAGGACGCCCGCCATCGCCGCGTCCGGCTCCACGCAGATGATCGGGGCGTCGAGCGTACGCAGGACCTCGGTGCCCTTGCCGGTGCCGGCGCCCACGTCGACGATCGACCGCGGCCGGCTTCCCGCGTACGCCAGGACCCGATCGGCGATCTCGACCGGGTAGCCCGGCCGGACGTCGTCGTACTCGGTCGCGACCTCACCGAAGACCTGGCTCTGCACCCGCTCGGAGACCATGCCGGGCACTCTAGTACTCGCCGGTATCGTCCGTATGCGATGACTGTCACCTTCACCCGAGCCGTGGACCGATTGCGGTCGGCCGGCTGCGTCTTCGCCGAGGACGAGGCCGGGCTGATTCTCGCCGAATCCGCCCCGGAGGACGTGGACCGGCTCCTCCGCCGCCGCGAAGAAGGCGAGCCGCTGGAGCAGATCCTCGGCTGGGCGGAGTTCTGCGGTCTGCGGATCGTCGTCGAGCCCGGCGTCTTCGTGCCCCGGCGGCGCACCGAGTTCCTCGCCCGGCGGGCCGCCGCGTACGCCCGGAGCGGCTCGATCGTCGTGGACCTCTGCTGCGGCACCGGCGCGGTCGGGCGGGCGATCGCCGACCAGGTCCCCGGCGTCGAGGTGTACGCCGCCGACGTCGATCCCGTCGCGGTGCGCTGCGCCCGGGCCAACCTGACCGGTGCGCTGCTTCAGGCGTATCAGGGAGACCTGTTCGAAGCCCTGCCCCGCGAGCTGCTGGGCCGGGTCGACGTCCTGGCGGTCAACGCGCCTTACGTCCCGAGCGGGCAGATCGCGCTGATGCCGCCCGAGGCGCGCGACCACGAGCCGCGCGTCGCACTCGACGGCGGTCCGGACGGTGTGGACATTCACCGGCGGGTAGCCGCCGGAGCGGGAGCCTGGCTCGCGCCCGGCGGCCGGATCCTGATCGAGACGAGCGACGAGCAGGCCGCCGTGACCTCGGCGGCACTCGCCGACAACGGGTTCCGCGCCGAGATCGCCGTCGACGACGAGCTCGGCGCGACCGTCGCGATCGGTCAGGCTTGAGCCTGCAGCTTGCGGACCAGTTCGACGTAGCGGGTCTGGGCCGTCTCCTGATCGGTGCCGGCCAGCTCGCTCCAGGCGTCGAACTTCGCCCGGCCGACCAGGTCGAACATGCCCGGCCGCTTCCCGGTCGCGTCGCCCTGGCTGCCCTGCTTGTACAGGGCGTAGAGCTGGAGCAGGACCTCGTTGCCGGGGCGCGTCGGCAGCTGCTTCACGTCGGCCTGGGCCTGGGCGAAGTCGTCGGAGACAGACATGCGCACCAGCCTATCGCTCCCCACTTCTAGAACATTTGTTCTATGATCTGGGGATGGAGGGCGCCTCGATCCTGCACGCCGACCTCGACGCCTTCTACGCGTCGGTCGAGCAGCGCGATCGGCCCGCGCTGCGCGGCAAACCGGTGATCGTGGGGCACGGTGTCGTGCTCGCCTGCAGCTACGAGGCCAAAGCCCGAGGGGTACGCACAGCGATGGGCGGTCGTCAGGCCCGGGCGTTGTGCCCCGACGCCATCGTGCTCGAACCCCGGATGTCGGCGTACTCGCAGGCCAGCAAGGCCGTCTTCGAGGTGTTCCGGGACACCACCCCGTTGGTGGAGCCGATCTCGATCGACGAGGCGTTCCTCGACGTCGGCGGTCTCCGGCGCATCAGCGGGACGCCGACGGAGATCGCCGTCCGCCTGCGGGCCGACGTCCTGTCGCGCGTGGGGCTACCCATCACCGTCGGGGTCGCCCGGACGAAGTTCCTGGCCAAGGTGGCCAGCCGGGTCGCCAAGCCGGACGGGCTGCTGACCGTCGCCCCGGATCGCGAGCTGGAGTTCCTGCACCCGCTGCCGGTTCAGATGCTGTGGGGCGTCGGCCCGGTGACCGCGGCCAAGCTGGCCGAACGCGGCATCCGGACGGTCGCGCACGTCGCCCGGATCGGCGAGGCGGCGCTCATCTCGATCCTCGGCGGGCATGCGGGACGGCATCTGTGGGCGCTGGCGCACAACAAGGACGCGCGCCGGGTCGAGACCGGCCGGCGGCGCGGTTCGATGGGCGCGCAGCGGGCGCTGGGCCGGGGTAATCAGTCCTATGAGGAGCTGGACGCGACGCTGGCCGGGCTGGTCGACCGGGTCACGCGCCGGATGCGCAAGGCGGACCGGCCCGGCCGGACCGTCGTGCTGCGGATGCGGTTTCGCGACTTCACGCGGGCCACCCGGTCACGGACGCTCAGCCGTCCGACCGTGCAGACCGAGGAGATCCTCGCCGCCGCCCGGACCCTGCTGTCCGCGGTGCGGCCGATGATCGCCGTACGCGGCCTGACCCTCATCGGGATCAGCGTCGGCAATCTGGAGAACCAGGACTTCGTGCAGCTCGAACTGCCCTTCGGCACGCCCGACCGGGTGGCCCTCGACGGGGCGCTGGACGCCGTCCGGGATCGCTTCGGCAGCGGTTCGGTCACCCGTGGCGTGCTCGTCGGCAAGAGCCCCGGCCTGGAAATGCCGATGCTCCCGGACTGACCCGCCTCGCCGAAGACGCCGCCCTCCGGTCGCGGCCGTGACACGGCACCCTCCTCTCAGCTGTCTCCACCTCGGGAAATTACGACGCGTAATGGGCTCATATACGCGCCGTTATTCACTGGGGGCCATCAACGGGGATGGCCCCACCCGTTCGAGGAGCCATTCATGATCAGACTCGGGCCGCAGGGCGGCCGATTGCGTACGCGGCTGATAGTCGCCTCCGCGACCGCGGCGTTGGCCGCCCTCAGCCTCACCACCGGCGCGTTCGCCTCCCACCCGGAGGTCAGCCTGCCGGGCAGCAACTTCGAGATCGACACCGACGCCAACCTCAAGGCCGACGACCCGGCGCCGTCGATCGACTGGGCCACCGTGACCGAGGTACGCAAGGCCGACACCGCCAGCGGCCCGGCCGACGAGTCGTTCGGGCAGGGCGCCAAGGAGGACACCGCGGTACCGACCGTGGTGGACGGCGGCATCCCGCCGAACAAGAGCGACCTGAAGTTCTTCGGCGTCTACCAGGAGGGCGGCACCGCCACCGGCTTCCTGAACCTGTACTGGTCCCGGGTGCAGGACCCGACCGGAACCACCAATATGGACTTCGAGTTCAACCAGAGCAAGGTGGCCTCCAGCAACGGCGTGACCCCCGTACGCACGACGGGTGACCTGCTCATCACCTACGACCTGGCCCAAGGCGGCACCCACCCGACCCTCTCGCTGCGGACCTGGACCGGATCGGCGTGGGGTCCGGCCGCCAACCTCACCGGCTCGGGCAAGGCGACCGGTTCCATCAACACCTCGGCGATTCCGGCCGCCGAAGCCGACGGACTGGGCGCACTCGACCCGCGCACGTTCGGCGAGGCGCAGATCGCTCTGTCGGCGATCTTCGACCCGACCTCGTGTGAGTCGTTCGGCACGGCGTACCTGAAGAGCCGGTCCTCGGACCAGTTCAACGCGGCGCTGAAGGACTTCGTCCCGCCGCAGACCGTCAACATCACCAACTGCGGCACGGTGAAGATCCACAAGGTGGACGACACCGGTGCTCCCTTGGCCGGAGCCGAGTTCACGCTCTACAAGGACAACGCGCCGGTCGGCGGATCGCACGGCGCCGAGGACACCGCCACGACGTTCAAGTGCACCACCGACGCCAACGGTGACTGCACGATCAGCAACGTTCCGGCCGGGGACTACTGGGTGGTCGAGACGGTCGTGCCGCCGGGCCACGAGGGCGCGGCCGACCAGCACATCACCATCACCGCCGGGGGCACCGTGACCCTCGACCCGGTGACCGACCCGCGCAAGCGTGGCGCCATCCGCGTCTCCAAGACGGAGAAGCATGTCGCCGCGCCGACCGGCTCGCAGCCGCAGGCCGGGGTCTCCTTCACGGTCGACGGCGTCACCAAGCAGACCGACGCCAACGGCCAGGCCTGCTTCGACAACCTGCTCTTCGGCTCCTACACCGTGCACGAGACGGTGCCGGCGAACTACGTCGGCGAAGGCGACAAGACGGTGACCGTGGACAACGGGGCGACCTGCGCCGACAGCCCGTACGCCGGGGAGACGGTCTCGTTCGTGAACGTGCCGCTCACCACCATCACGGTGAGTTCCACCTCGCAGGTGCCGGGTGGCACCGGTTCGCGCATCAGCTGCACCGGGCTGACGCCCGACCCGGCCGACGGCACGCCGAACGCCTTCGACGACACGTCCGAGGCGTACAAGAATCTCGCACCGGGGACCTACACCTGCACCGTCGTGATCGACCCGTAGGTCGTGCGGCTCCGCGCAATGTGATCGTTGCGTCAGCCATGCTGTATAAACGGGCGAATTGCCTCGCGAAGCAGCATGGCTGACGCAACGATCATGCCCGGTCACGGGGCGGCAAGGGCCTCCGTCGGCGAGAGCCGGGCGGCCCGGATCGCGGGGTAGAGCCCGGCGATCGCCCCGATCACCACGGTCGCCCCCATGCCGCCCAGCGTGGCCCACGCCGGAACCACCGCCGGCCAGGTCTGCGTACGCGCGTACAGGCTGGTGACGAGGATGCCGACAAGGACTCCCCCGAGCCCGCCGAGCACGGCGAGCAGCAGTGATTCGGCCAGGAACTGCACCAGGATCTGCCCTCGCGTGGCACCGAGCGACCGGCGGAGGCCGATCTCGGCCCGGCGTTCGAGGACCGAGATCACCATCGTGTTGGCCACGCCGACCCCGCCGACCAGCAGCGCCACCGCGCCGAGCCCGAGCAGCAGCCCGGTGAACGCCTGATCGGTGGCCTGCCGGGCGGCCAACGCGTCGGACGGCCGGGACACGCGTACCTCGTTGGGAGCGGCCGGGTTAGCCGTCGCGGCCAGCACCGCCCGGACCGACGTGACCGCGTCGTCCCGCGTACGCGTGTAGACGGTCGTCGGCAGTCCGTCGAAGGCCAGATAGGACTCCGCGGCCGGGAATCCGATCAGCGCGGCGGAATCCAGCTCGGGTGCCAAGGCGACCGGTCGCAGGATGCCCACGACGGTGAAGTACCGGCCGCCGACCAGCACCTGGACGCCGTCGCGAACGGAGAAGACGCCGAGGCGCTGGGCGGCCGACGCGCCGAGCACCACCGCCGGATAGCGACTGGTCGCGTCGTTGAGCCAGACCCCGTCGGCAAGCTCTGCGGCGACCGTCGCCGGCAGGTCGAGGTGCGCCGCGAGCACCGACATCCCGCCGGTTTGGATGACCGGAATCCGGTCGCTGCGGAAGACCGAGAGATCCGGTACGCGCCCGACCGCGGCGACGCCGGTGACCGGGCCGATCCGCCCGATCATCGCCACCGACGACGCCGGCAGCACCGCCCGGCCGCCCAGCATGGTCTCGCCGGGCGACACCGTGAGCAGGTTGGTGCCGAGCGCCGCGAGCTGCTTGTCCAACTGCGCCCGGCTGGACGAGGAGATCCCGACGACGGCGATCATCGCGGCGATGCCGATGGCGATCCCGAGCGCCGAGAGGAACACGCGCAGCGGCCGCGTACGCAGCCCGGCCGAACCGACGCGGACCACGTCGGCGGGCCGCAACCTCGACGGACGCAAACTCATGCAATCACCGTCCTGCGGCCGGCGCTCGCATGAGGGAAACTGTGCTGGCCGATGACCGACCGAAGGCCGCTCATGCAATCACCTGCCCGTCTCGCATGTGGATCTGGCGCGGCAGGCTGTCGGCGATCTCCCGGTCGTGCGTGATGATCACGACCGTCGTGCCGCTCTCGTGCAGCGCCCGGAGCAGCCCCATGACGCCCGCGCCGGACGCCGAGTCGAGGTTGCCGGTGGGTTCGTCGGCGAGCAGCAGGGCCGGTTCGCCGACGATGGCCCGCGCGATGGCGACGCGCTGCCGCTCACCGCCCGACAACTGATGCGGCCGATGATCCAGCCGCTGGCCGAGACCGACGCTGTCGAGGGCGTACTCTGCTCGCTTGCGGCGTTGCCGGGCCGGGATCCCGCAATAGAGCAGCCCGTCGGCCACATTGTCCACAGCGGACTGTCCCGGCGCGAGGTGGAACTGCTGGAACACGAAGCCGATCCGGCTCGCCCGCACCGCCGACAGCTGCCGGTCGGACAACCGCGCCACGTCCAGGCCGTCGATGCGTACCGTTCCGCGCGACGGCCGGTCCAGCGTGCCGATCAGGTGCAGCATCGTGGACTTGCCGGAACCCGACGGGCCGGCGATCGCCACCAGCTCGCCGCGCCCGACCGTCAGGCTCACGTCGCGCACCGCCAGCACACCTGGGTACGCCTTACTGACGCGGTCGAGTTCCACCACCGAGTCAAGGCCGGTCATGAGGGCATCCCGACGGTGGTTCCCTCGGCCAGGCCGTCCCCGGTGATCTCGACTCGCCCGTCGGCGAACAGCCCGGTCTTGACGGCGACGATCCGGGTGGTCGTTCCGTCGACGACCTGGATGCCGTAGCCGCCCTCGCTCAGCGCCAGCAACGCCGCGACCGGCACGGTCAGGACGTTCTCCCGTTTCCCGGCGGTGAAGCCGACGTCGATCGTCGCCTGGTCGAACGCGGCCAGCACCTGTTGGTCGTCGGGAGCGATCGACACCCTGATCACGGTCTTGGCGGGGTTGTTGCCCTCCGCCGGCTTGATCACCGTACGCCCGCGCACGATCTTGCCGGGTGCGGTCTTGCCGTCCGGCAGCTTCAGCGTGACCGCGCTGCCGACCTTGGCCAGCCGTTGTTCGGCCACGCTGACTTCGACGCCGACCAGCTTCTGCGAACCGGTCGTGGTGAGCACCGCCAGGCCGGGTCCGGTCGAGTCGCCGATCGCCGCCTGCTGGGTGTTCACGCGTACGGGACCGGCGGCGTAGTAGATCCGGCCGAGGTCGACCGTGCCCGTCTGCGGCAGTCCGAGCGCCTTCTGCCACTTCTTCACCGCCGTCGTCGTGGACGCCGAGAACGTCCCGTCGACGGTGAACCCCCGATAGCCCAAGGCGTACAGGTTCTGCTCGAACTGCTGGACGTCCGGCCCCTTCACTCCGGCCGCCAAGGCCCGATAGGCGGGCAACGCACCATAGAGGAGGACGACCGGCAGATTGTCCACGCGATAGATCGGCTGCCCTCGGCGTACCGTCGCGCCTTGTGCGGGCAGCGCGGTGATCGTGCCCGGCAGCTTGCCGTTGACCTGGACCGGGTCGCCGTAGCCCAGCTCGCCGGTCATGGTCTGGCTGTCGACGAGCGTCTGGCGGGTGACCGTCGCGGTGGCCGGGGGCAGGTTCGCCGCCGATGGCGTCGACGGACCGGAACCGATGCCCTTGGCCGCGACCACCGCGACGCCGACGGCGAGGAGCACCGCCACCGTCGCGACGCCCGTGAGAATCCGCCGTCTCATCGGCCGTTGCCCGTGTTCGTGCCCGGCGACTCCCCGGCCGGCGGCGGCGCGAACTTCTGGCACTCGGAGTCGGCCGCCTGGTACGCCGGACTCGCCGGGTCGATCCCGGAGGTGTTGCCGTCGAGCTGGAAGCCGTAGTCGGTCGGGTCGGGGAAGTTCTTCAGACCGTGCTCACGCATGCACTGGGCATATTTGCGCAGCTGGTCGAGGCGGGCGGGGTCGAGCTTCTGCGGTTCGCCGCCGTTGGGCAGGTACGCCTTGCACGCCTGCATCCCCGCGTCGACCTTCGCCGGGTCCGCCCCGTCGGGCGCGTCGAGCGAAACCCCGCCGCCGTCGCTGAACTTCGGGTCCGGCCAGTTCGGTACGCCGTTCTCGCGCATGCACTTGGCGAACTGGAGCGCTCGCGCCTTCTCGTCGACTGCGCCGGTGGCGCTCGCGGTGGCACCGGGGCTGGACGTGCCGTTCGCGCTGGCGACGCCGTCACCATCGCTCTTCGAGCACCCGGCCAGTGCCGCCGTCGCGAGCAGGCCGATCGCGATCGCTGCCCTTATCCGCATGGTTTGTCTCCTTCAGTGGGCTCCTGTCGGCGGTCAGTAGATCGGCCACGGGTTTTCGCGGGCGTCACCGAATTCGTTGACACCGAGGTGACATCACCGTGTGTCACCATGGGATTCATGCGGATCTTGGTCGTCGAGGACGAACCCCTGGTCGCCGACGCCGTCGCGCACTGGCTGCGGGGCGACGCGCACGCCGTCGACGTCGTCCACGACGGCGGGGCGGCACTTGAGCGCATCGACGTGAACGACTACGACGTGGTGGTCCTGGACCGGGATCTGCCCGTGGTGCACGGCGACGACGTCTGCCGCGCGCTGGCCGCCGACGGCGGCGAGACCCGGGTCCTCATGCTGACGGCCTCGGCCGACGTGGCCGACCGCGTCTCCGGGCTGTCCCTCGGCGCCGACGACTACCTGCCGAAGCCGTTCGCGTTCGCCGAGCTGTCGGCCCGGGTCACCGCGCTGGGCCGGCGCGCCCGCCCGGCCGCGCCGCCGATCCTGCAGCGGGGCGGCCTCCGGCTCGATCCGCACCGGCGGGAGGTCTACCGCGACGGCCGCTACGTTCCCTTGTCGCGCAAGGAGTTCGCCGTGCTCGCCGAGTTGCTGCGGGCCGACGGCGCGCCGGTCTCCGCCGAGCAGCTCCTCGAGAAGGCCTGGGACGAGAACGCCGACCCGTTCACGAACTCGATCCGCATGATCATCCTCAAGTTGCGCCGCAAGCTCGGTGAGCCGCCGATCGTGCTCACCGACCCGGGTGTCGGGTACCGGGTCCCGTGAAGCGGCTGACCTTCCGGGCGCGGCTGACCCTCGTCTACGGCTGCCTGTTCCTGGTCGCCGGTCTCGTGATGCTCGGCATCACGTACTTCCTGGTGGCCGACCGGCAGGTGCCCACCTTCAACGTCGGCTACGCGACGGCCGGGCCGAACGACACCGGCGCGCTCGTGAACCAGGTGTCGGAGTCCGCCTGGGACGAGGCGCTGAACGCGCTGCTGACCCGAGGCGGGATCGCCTTGGCGGTGGTGGTCGTGGCGGCGACCGCGTTCGGCTGGCTGCTCGCCGGACGGCTGCTGCGCCCGCTCGACCAGATCACCGACACCGCCGTACGCATCGCCAACGCGCCCGCCGCGGACCGGGGCCTGCACGAGCGCATCGGTCTCACCGGCCCGCCCGACGAGGTGAAACGGCTCGCCGACGCCTTCGACACGATGGTGGAACGACTCGACCACGCCTTCGACGGGCAGCGGCGCTTCGTCGCCAACGCCTCCCACGAACTGCGTACGCCGTTGACCGTGAACCGGTCGCTGCTGGAGGTGGCCCTCTATCGCGGTGAGCCGACGCCCGAGCTGGTTCAGCTGGGCCGGACTCTGCTGGAGGTGAACACGCGCCACGAACAGCTCCTCGACGGGCTCCTGGTGCTCGCCCGCGCGGAGCGCTCCGAAGGCGGCGTCGCCGATCGGTCCTACGTAGATCTGGCCGACATCGTGGACCACGTCGTCTCGGTCACCTCGTTCGACCCGCTCGACCTGCGGCTCGCCGCCGACGAGGCCGCCGTCTCGGGGAACCCGCCGCTGCTGGAGCGGCTGGTGCAGAACCTGGTCGACAACGCGCTCCGCTATAACGTGCCGGACGGTTTCGTCGCCGTCTCCTGCTTCACCCGGGGCGGCTCCTCCAGGGGCGGTTCCTCCCGGGACGGCGCCTCGCGGGACGGCTTCGCTCAGCACGAGGCCGTCCTGGTCGTGGAGAACAGCGGGCCGGTCATCCCGAAGTACGACGTCCCAGCCCTGTTCGAGCCGTTCCACCGCGGCAGCCGGACGGCTCACCAGGCGCCCGGGGCCGGACTGGGGCTGTCCATCGTCCAGGCCATCGCCCGGGCCCACGGTGGGGAGGTCCGGGCCGAGGCGCGTACCGGGGGCGGGCTGGTGGTGACGGTGACCCTGCCCGCCGCCTGAGGGTGCAACCTCCGGCCGGCCGCACTCGGTCGAGCAGATCGCGGCCCTGGTCAGCGACCGGATCGCCGCCTGATCACCAGCGGGTTGGTTGATCGTTTCTTAAGGACATGAGATCACTACAGCGTGTCCTGGCCGCGGTCGCCGTCACGGTGGCCGCGGTCGTCGCCACCGCCCATCCGGCGGCCGCGGCCCCGGCGAAGACGACGATCTTCCTCAAGATCGCGGGCATTCCCGGGGACTCGACCGACCCGAAGCACTCCGGCGAGATCGAACTCGAATCGTTCTCGTTCGGCGTCACGAACAACGGTTCCGGCGGCGGTGGCGCCGGCGGCGGCAGCGGTAAGGCGGTGTTCGGCGACCTGATGGTCACGAAGCGAGCGGATTCGGCGAGCCCGAAGCTGTTCCTCGCGGCGGCCAACGGGACGCACCTCGCCACCGCCGTGCTCACCGTCGAGAAGTCGCGGCGGGCGCCCATGCCGTACCTGACGATCACCCTGGAGGACGTGCTCGTCTCGTCGTTCCAGACCGGTGACGACAACGGCGGGGACACGCCGTACGAGTCGATCGCCTTCAACTACGGCAAGCTCACCTACGTCAAGAACTGACCGCTCTCCTGCGGCGCTGGATCAGGGTTCCGGGTCGAATCTTGCCTCAAGATTCGACCGCGAACCCTGATCCAGCGCCGTGAGCGGAAGCCGTTCAGGAGGGCCGGTTCTGGCGGGCGATGAGCCGCCCCACCTCCTCGGCCGGGCCGGGCTGGCCGAACAACCAGCCTTGGGCCGCGTCGCAGCCGAGCGTCCGCAGCCGGTCCGCCTGGCCCTGGTGCTCGACGCCTTCGGCGGTCACGCTCAGCCCCAGGTCGTGCGCCAGGGCGATGACGGCGGTGAGTAGCCGGTCATGCTTCGGGTCGACGCTGGTCCCGGTACGCAGCGGTTTGAGGAACTCCCCGGCCAGCTTGACCTGCCGGACCGGCAGCCTCGTCAGGTACGCGAGGTTGGCGTACCCGGTGCCGAAGTCGTCGATGGCGAGCCGGACTCCCGCGTCGGCGAGCCGTCGCAGTTCGCCGACCGGGCCGCGGTCGTCGCCGAGGACGGCCGACTCGGTGAGTTCGAGCTGGAGACGTTCGGGCGGGAGGCCGCCGTCGGTGAGCACCTGCATGACGTCGTCGACCAGGCCGGGCCGGCGTAGCTGGCCGACCGCCACGTTGATGCTGATGTAGCAGGTCAGCGTCGGATTGGCGGCGGCCCATTCACCGGCTTGGCGGCAGGCGGCGGCGAGCACCCAGCGGCCGACCGCCGCGATGTGACCCGTCTCCTCCGCGACCGGGATGAACTGGTTCGGCCCGACGATGCCCAGTTGCGGATGCCGCCAGCGGATCAGCGCCTCCACCCCGCGCAGCCGACCGTCTTCGAGCCCGACGATCGGCTGGTAGTCGCAGAAGAACTCTTGCCGGGTCAACGCGGCCGGCAGTGCGGTCGCCAGGGTGTGCTGGGTGATCTGGCGCGCGCTGTCGCGCGGGTCGTACCGGGCCAGCCGGCTCTTCCCCTCGGCCTTCGCCCGGTACAAGGTGATGTCGGCGGCGCGCATCAGCGCCTGCGGATCGGCGCCGACCGCCCGGGAGTCCACGACTCCGATGCTCGCCGAGATGGTGAGTTCGCGGCCGCCGACGTGGAACGGCTCACGCAACGCCGCCAAGATCGCCTCGGCCGGCCCGACCACGGCGGCCTCGCCGACGCAGTCGTCGTCGAGCACCACGAACTCGTCGCCGCCCAGCCGGGCGACCAGCCGGTCGCCGTGGGCGACGGCCTCCTCCAGCCGCCGGGCGACCGCCACCAGCAGGTGATCGCCGACCGCGTGCCCGAGGCTGTCGTTGACGTCCTTGAAGCCGTCCAGGTCCAGGAACGACAGGCCCAGCCGGCCGCAGGCCGGTTCGGCGAGCCGTTCGGCCAGCCGCTCGGCGAACAGCGTCCGGTTGGGCAGCCCGGTCAGCGCGTCGTGCCGGGACTCGTGCCAGAGCTGGTCCTGCAGCCGTCGCCGCTCGGTGATGTCGACGGTGACCCCGATGAGGAAGCCGGGCGCGCCGTCGTCGTCGCGCACCATCGACATCGACAGGTCCAGCACGAGCCGGCTGCCGTCGGGGCGTACCCGGGTCGTCTCGGTGCGGAAGTGATCCCGGCCGCCGGACAGCAGGTCGAGGTAGCGGCTGGAGGTCGGGCCGTGCCCGCTGTCGCCGATGATCTCCCCGACCGTCCGGCCCCGGATCTCCTCGGGCACGAAGCCGAGCATCCGGGCGAACGCGGTGTTCACCTCGATCAGGCGGCCGGTCAGGTCGACCATGGCGATGCCGACGGCGGCGTCGGCGAAGACGGCTCGAAACCGGGCCTCCACGACGCGGCGGTCGCGGTCGGCCAGGCGTACGGCCCGGAGGGCGGCGCGCTGGACGGCTTCCTGCTCGGTCCGGGTGCGTACGCGCAAGGCGTGGGCGAATCCGGCGGACAAGCCGCCGAGGAGCTGCCCGAGCCGGGCGCGCAGTTTGATCTCGTCCTCGGCCCCGGGTTCGCCCCGGAGTTCGTCGAGGAAGCCGTCGGAGAACACCTCGATGGTCCGGCGTACCGCGGCGGGGCTGTGGAAGTCGGCGCCGACCAGGGCGGCGGCCGCTTCGTCGGCGCGGGCCTCCACGGTGTCGTCGCGCAGGGCGGCCGCGAGATCGCGGGTCAGCCGTTCGAGGAACTCCGGCAGGTCCGGCACGGGGATCTCACTGGTGGGGCCGATCGCCTCCGCCCAGCGCCGGGCGAATCGTCCGAGGCCGTCGGGCTCCGGCGGCCCGGCCGGCGGCGGCGCGTACGCGGTCATCGGCGGGTGGGGGCCGGTGGCCCGGTCCCGCCCGACCGGTTGGATCGGAACGCCATTCCCCCTCGCCCTTCGACGGCGGCCGTCCCGTCACGCCACTGTGGACGACACTGTGGACGGCATTCGGTGATGCGGAAGTGCGGTGACAGGCGAAGCATACGTCCCGAGCGCCCGGCCGCGACACCCGAAGAGCGCAGCTTCCCGCTGCCGGAGGAGGGGCGGGTTCGAGTGCGGTTGCGGCGGATAACCGGCGGAGAAGTGGGTACGGACGCGGCATGGCGGACCGCATTTCGGACATTTGGGGATCTCGTACGCCCTACGCCCAGCACGGGGACTGGCCGGACCGGGTCGACCTCCACCTCCTCGACGGAGTCGGCGAGGACGAGGTGAACTGGGTGCAGTCGGCCTGCGTCCTCTGCTCGAACGGCTGCGGGATGGACGTCGGCGTACGCGACGGGCAGATCGTCGGCGTACGCGGACGGGTGGCCGACCGGGTCAACCGGGGACGCCTCGGTCCCAAGGGGCTGTACGGCTGGCAGGCGAACTCGTCGGCGGACCGGCTGACCACGCCGCAGATCCGCCGCGACGGCCGGTTGACCGAGGCGACCTGGGACGAGGCCATGACGGTGATCGCCGAGCGGTCGCGGCAGATCCTGGCCGAGTCGGGTCCGCTGGCGCTCGGCTTCTACACCAGCGGCCAGCTCTTCCTCGAGGACTACTACGCCCTCGCGGTCCTCGCCCGCGGCGGCCTCGGCACCCCGCATCTCGACGGCAACACCCGGTTGTGCACCGCGACCTCGGACGCGGCGCTGAAGGAGTCCTTCGGCTGCGACGGCGACCCGGGCTCGCTGACCGACTTCGACGCCTGCGACACGCTGCTCGCCGTCGGGCACAACATCGCCGAGACGCAGACCGTGCTGTGGATGCGGGTGCTGGATCGGCTGCACGGCCCGGATCGGCCGCGGCTGGTCGTCGTCGATCCCCGCCGCACGAAGGTCGCCGAGGCGGCCGAGGTGCACCTGGCGATCCGCAGCGGCACGAACGTCGCCTTGCTCAACGCGATCCAGCACGAGCTGATCGAGCACGACTGGATCGATCACGAGTTCATCGACGAGCACACCGTCGAGTTCGACCGGCTGGCCAAGAAGGTCGCGGAGTACCCGCCGGAGAAGGCGGCGGCCGTCTGCGGCGTCGAAGCGGCCGAAATCCGCCGGGCGGCTGAGGTGATCGGTTCGGCCGAGCGCCTGGTGAGCACCTGCCTCCAAGGCGTCTACCAGTCGCATCAGGCGACCGCGGCGGCCTGCCAGGTCAACAACATCACGCTGCTGCGCGGCATGATCGGCAAGCCGGGCTGCACGGTGTTCCAGATGAACGGCCAGCCGACCGCCGAGAACACCCGCGAGACGGGGTCGAACGGGGACCTGACCGCCATGCGGAACTGGCAGAACCCGGCCCACGTGCGGCAGCTCGCCGAGTTGTGGGGGGTGCCGCCGGAGCAGATTCCCAGTTGGGGACCGCCGACGCACATCATGCAGATCCTCCGGTACGCCGAGGAGGGCTCGCTGAAGTTCCTCTGGGTGACCGGCACCAACCCGATGGTGTCGTTGCCGGATCTGGAGCGCATCCGGGGCGTACTGAGTCAGGAGCGGCTGTTCCTCGTCGTCACCGACGCCTTCCCCACCGAGACCACCGACCTGGCCGACGTCGTGCTTCCGGCTGCCTTGTGGGGCGAGAAGACGGGCACGTTCACCAACCATGACCGCACGGTGCACCTGTCCGAGCAGGCGGTCGAGCCGCCCGGCCAAGCGCGGTCGGACCTGGCGATCTTCCTCGACTACGCCGAACGCCTGGATCTGCGACGCTCGGACGGCAGTCCACTGCTGCCGTGGCGTACGCCGGAGGAGGTGTTCGACGCGTTCAAGGCGGCCACCCACGACCGGCCGTGCGACTACACCGGGTTGAGTTACGACAAGCTGCGCGGCGGCAGTGGCATTCAGTGGCCCTGCAACGACGAGAACCCGGACGGCACCGAACGGCTCTACACCAACCAGGTCTTCCCGTCCGCGATCGACTACTGCGAGGACTACGGGCACGATCTGCTCACCGGGGCCGCCCAGGAACGCAAGGACTTCGCCGCGCTGCGTGCCGAAGGCCGGGCGATCTTCAAAGCCGCCGACTACGTCGAGCCGGCCGAACCGGTGGACGAGGACTATCCGCTGCTGTTCACGACCGGCCGGACGGCGTACCACTTCCACACGCGGACCAAGACCGCCCGCGCACCGGAACTGCAGGACGCGGCCCCGGAGGCCTGGGTGGAGGTCTCGCCCGCGGACGCCGCGCGGTACGGCGTGGCCGAGGGGGACCTGGTCCGCGTCGAGTCGCGCCGCGGCCGGATGGAAGCGCGGGCGCGCGTCAGCGGCGTGCGCGAGGGGGTGGTCTTCGCGCCGTTCCACTACGGCTCGCGGGCCGGCGCCGGGCACGCGGCCAACGCGGTCACCCAGCCGACCTGGGATCCGGTCTCGAAACAGCCCTTGTTCAAAACCGCGGCGGTACGCCTGACGAAGCTCGCGGATTCCGGTGGTGTGCCGGCGCCCGCCCCGACGACCACGGCGTCAGCGCCGGTGGAGGTGACCGCATGAAGCTGGCCCAAGCCATCGAAGACGTGCACGAGGCCGAGGCGGAGTTGGCGCGACAGCTGTTCAAGACCGCCGACAAGCATGCCGCCGACCCCGACGTGTACGCGATGAGCCGCACCCTGGCCAAGAAGTGCGCCGAGCACTTCGACAAGCTGGCCCCGTACGCGGAGCGCTATGGAGCGTCGGCCGCGCCGAAGGATCTTTCCCCGAACTTGACGCCTCGCGCACTGGACGAGGCTGTCGAGATCGTGCCCGCGGCCGGTCAGCACCTGCTGCACGATCTGCGGCGGCTCTATCCGATCGCGCACGAGGCCGAGCTGGCCTGGGTGATCCTGTTGCAGGGCGCGCTCGCCGTCCGGGACACCGCCCTGATCGCGACGATCCGCCCGATCCAGGAGGAGGCGCAGCACCGCTGGCAGTGGCTGCGTACGCGGATCAAGGAGAGCAGTCCGCAGGTGCTCGCGACATGAGCCTCGGACTGTCCTATCTGACCTTGACCCGGTTGCGGGAGCGGGCCGGGTCCGACGCCGTACGCCTGCCGGTGCCCACCTTCTACGCCGCCCGGAAATGGATATATCGGTCATGAGATAGCCGCCGGATATCCTGGCGGGCATGCGGAACCCGAGGTCCCTGGCGTTCGACGTGCTCGTCGCGGCGGGCATCGCCGGCCTGGCCACCTTGCCGATCTTCCTCCGGCAGACGCCGCGGGCGCTGATGTGGCTCGGCCTGATCATGGCGGCCGCCCTGCTGGTCCGGCGGAACCGCCCGCTCTGGAGCATGGGCGTCATCTCCGCCGTCGCCCTGACGCAGGTGCTGTTCTGGGGGCCGAGGTTCGACCCGGTCCCCTACGACCTCGCCGTGCTGATCGGCATGTACAGCGCGGTCAAGTACAGCAAGACGCTGCGCGGCGGGCTGATCGCCGGACTCGTCGTGGTCATCGGGATCGTCATCGAGGTCGCCCGCCATTTCGACGCCGAGCACTGGTGGCAGATGCCGCTGTTCTACGTGGGCGTCTGCGGTGGGGTGTGGCTCATGGCGTACACGGTGCGGCAGCGGGTCATCTACGTCGCCGGTCTGGAGGAACGCGCGGCGAGCCTGGAGCGCGAACGGGAGCATCTCGCCCGCATCGCGGTGGCCGACGAGCGCGCGGCGATCGCCCGTGAGCTGCACGACGTGGTCGCGCACAGCCTCGCGGTCATGGTCGTGCAGGCCGACGGCGGCCGGTACGCGATGGACGGCGATCCCGAGAAGTCCCGGCAGGCGATGGCGACCGTGGCGGAGACCGGACGCGCCGCGCTGGAGGACATGCGACGGCTGGTCGGCGTCCTGCGGGGCAGCGGCGACTCACCGGCGGGCCGCCGCCGGATCACCCTCGCCGAGCTGGATCCGCTGGTCGCGGGGGCACGCTCGGCCGGGCTGACCGTACGCGTGGCGAACACGGTCGGCGTCGTCGACGCGCCCGCGCTGGAACTGGCGGTCTACCGGATCGTGCAGGAGGGCCTGACCAACGTCCTGCGGCACGCCGGGCCGGACGCCCAGGTGGACCTGGACCTGCGACGGGACGGTGACGAGATCGTCGTCGACCTCACCGACACCGGCCAGGGCGGCGCGGTCGCCACCGAAGGGCATGGCCTGACCGGGATGCGCGAGCGGGTCTCCGTCCACGGCGGCACGCTGCTGGCCGGACCCCGGCCCACCGGCGGCTGGCAGGTCCGGGCATGCCTGCCGCTGCTGGAAGGGGTACGCGCATGAGGGTGCTCATCGTCGACGACCAGCCGCTGGTGCGTACCGGGTTGGAGATGATCCTGTCGTCGCAGCCGGACATCGAGGTGGCCGGAGCCGCCGGGGACGGCGCCGCCGCCGTGGCCCAGGTACGCGAATTCGCCCGCCGGGGCGAACCGGTGGACGTCGTCGTCATGGACATCCGGATGCCGGTGCTCGACGGGGTGACCGCCACCCAGCAGCTCACTGATCAGCCCCACGGGCCGAAGGTGCTGGTCCTGACGACGTTCGACACCGACGAGGACGCCTTCGCCGCACTTCAGGCCGGTGCGAGTGGTTTCCTGCTCAAGAACGCCCCACCGGAGGAACTGCTCGGCGCGATCCGCGCCGTCGCAGCCGGCGACGCGGTCGTCGCCCCGCGCGTCACCCGCAAACTGCTCGACCACTTCGCCGGCCGGTTCGTCGTGTCGACCGCCGACCCGCGCGTGGAGACGCTGACCGATCGCGAACGCGAGGTCGTGCTGGCGGTCGCGCAGGGCCTGTCGAACGCGGAGATCGCGGGAAAGCTGGTGGTCGCGGAGGCCACCGTGAAGACGCATGTCGGGCGGGTGCTCACCAAGCTCGGGCTGCGCGACCGGGTGCAGATCGTCGTGTTCGCGTACGAGTCGGGCCTGGTCCGGCCGCCGAGTTGAGGTCGCGGCGCCATGTGGCGCTGGATCAGGGATCCGGGTCGAATCTTGGGACAAGATTCGACCGAGAGCCCTGATCCAGCGCGAAGCGGCCGGGAACTCAGTCGGCCATCGCGGCCACGATCGAGCCACGCCCGGCCCGGCGCGCGGGCAGGACCGCGGCGAGGCAGCTCGCCACCGCGGCCAGCAGCACCAGGCCGACGAGCCAGCCGACCGGCACCACGATGACCGGCTCGATGTCGCGGAAGGCCGCCTCGAGGACCAGCGGGGCGTACACCAGGCCGAAGACGATCCCGACGAGCGCGCCGACCACCCCCATCAACAGCGCTTCGGCGAGCAGCATGCCGCGCAGTTGACTGCGGGTCAGACCCAACGCGCGTAACGTGGCCGATTCCCGGGTCCGCTCGATCACCGACAGCGACAGCGTGTTCGCGATGCCGAACAGCGCGATCAGGACCGCGGTGCCCAACAGGCCCGCGAACAGCCCGATCAGGCCGTTCACCGCGCTCTCCAGGCCGCTGGACAGGTCCGCGACACTGCTGACCTCGACCAAGGGGTACGCCGAACTGACGCGGTCGATGATCTCCCGGGAGTCGACGGGGCCGACCCCGGGCGCCGCCTTCACCAGGACGAGGCTGCCGTCGCTCGGACCGGCCAATCTCTCCAGTTGACTCCAGGTCACGAGGCCGTCGAAGCGGCCCGCGCCCGGAATCGTGGTGTCGCCGGAGGCCGCCGTCCGCAAGGTCGTCAGCTTTGGATCGGGCTGCTTGTCGTCGACGATGATCGTCCCGTCGGCGAGTCCGGCCGGCAGCTGCGGCAGCAGTTCGGGATGGTCGATGGCGCCCAGGTGCAAGGTCTTGCCGTCGACGCGTACCTTGGCGCCCCGGACGACCGCCACCTTGGCCAGCTCGCTGTGCTGCCGCAGGGAATCGCTGTACGCCGTCGGAATCGGGCCCGGTTCACCGGTCTTCCCGTCGCGTACCGCCGTGATCACGTAATCGGCCGGATAGTGACTCGCGAGCTGGTCCCGTGCGGTCTCCTTGATGCTGCCGAGCAGCATGCTGAACATCGCCATGAGCCCGACGCCGATCATCAGCGAGGCGGTCGTGACCGCCGTCCGGCCCGGATTGCGACGGGCGTTGGCGACCGCGACGCGGCCGGGCGGCCCGGCGAGCCGGCTGGCGGGCAGTCCAACCAGCGCGGTGAGCCGGCCGATGAACAGCGGCGACGCCACCAGTACGCCGAGGAACACCACGACACCGCCGCCCACCACGACGAACGTGGCCGTCTCGGAGTCCTCCGTCTGACCGCCCTGCCACGTGATGAAGGCACCGATCCCGGCGATGACGAGGGCGACGATCGCCCGGAAGATCTTCGAGCGGAGACTGATGGTGGCGGCGCTCGGCATGTCTCGCAAGGCGGCCAGCGGTCGCGTACGAGTGGCTCGCATCGCCGGAATCACGGCGGCGGCCATCGTCGCCACGACGCCGAGGGTCAGTCCGATGAGGACCGGCATCGGCCGCAGCACCACGGCGTGGTCGGGCACCCCGGCGTGGAGCGCGTTGTTGAGCAGCAACGGCAGCAAGTAACTGATCCCGATCCCGGCCAGGACGCCGAACGCCCCGCCGACCAACCCGATCGCAGCCGATTCGAGCAGGGTCGCCCCGAAGATCTGCCGTCGCGTCGCACCGACGCATCGCAGGAGCGCCGTCTCGCGTACGCGTTGGGCGAGCAGGATGGCGAACGTGTTGTAGATGACGAACACCGCGACGACGAGGGAGATCGCGCCGAAGACGAGCAGGATGAAGGTGAACTGCGTCGCCACCGACGTCGCCGCGTTGGCCAGGTCGGTTCGCCGCTCGTCGCCGGTCTTCACCGTCGCCGACGTCACCGCCCGGACACGCTGGGCGAGGTCGGCGGGGTCGACGCCGGGCCGCGCCCGGATGACGATCTCGTCGAACCCGGTCTCGCCGGTGAGCCGGGTGATCTCCGACGCCGGCAGCCCGACGACGCTGAGCCCGGAATAGGCCTTCGAGACGCCGAAGTCGACCAGCCCCGAGATCGTGTACGCCTGCTTCGCGCCCGCCTTGTCGAGCACCTGCAGCGTCTGGCCGATCGACAGGTGTTCGTGCGCGGCGGTCTCGGTGTCCAGCAAAGCCTCCCCGGCGGCGGGCACCCGCCCGTCGAGATCGAATCCGCGCAGGCGCTCGTCGCCGGCCACGGAGACGGCGTACCCGGCCCTGCCGTTGTTGACCAGCGGCTTGCCGGTCGTGCCGAGCATCGGCAGCGAGGTCGCCATCCGGCCCTCGGCGTGCTCGACGCCTGTCACACCGGAGACGGCCGGCAGTTGGTCAGCACTGAGCGGCTTGTCTCCGGCCAGCACGACGACGTCGACGTTCTTCGCCGTCCGGGCGAACGTCTCGTCGAAGCCGGCCTGAGCGGTGTCGCCGAAGATCAGCGTCCCGGCGGTGAAGCCGACGCCGAGGACGACCGCCAGCGTCGTGGCCGCCAGCCGCCGGGCGTGCTTGGTCAGGGAGGCGAAGGTGACCCGCCACATCGTCAGGCTCCCAACGTCCGCAGCCGGCCCAGCACCGCGTCGGCGGTCGGGTCCTCGATGTCGTCGACGATCCGCCCGTCGGCCAGCAGCACGACGCGATCGGCGTAGGAGGCCGCGTTGGGGTCGTGCGTCACCATCACGATCGTCTGCCCCAGCTCGCGTACGCTGCGCCGCAGGAACTCCAGCACTTCCTGCCCGGTCTTCGAGTCGAGGTTGCCGGTCGGCTCGTCGGCGAAGATGACGGCCGGACGTGGCAGCAAGGCCCGCGCGCACGCGACCCGTTGCTGCTGCCCGCCCGAAAGCTGACTCGGCAGGTGCCCGAGCCGGTCGCCCAACCCCAACGTCTCGATCACCGTCGTCATCCAGGCCGGATCGGGCTTGGCCCCGGCCAACTCCAGGGGCAGCAGGATGTTCTGCTTCGCGGTCAACGTCGGCAGCAGGTTGAAGGACTGGAAGACGAAGCCGATGCGGGTACGCCGCAGCCGGGTGAGCGCGGCGTCGCCGAGCTTGGTCAGCTCCTCATCGTGCAGCCGCACCGAACCGCTGGTCACCGTGTCCAGCCCGGCCGCGCAGTGCATCAGCGTCGACTTCCCCGACCCGGAAGGTCCCATGATCGCGGTGAACCGGCCCTCGGCGAAGGTGACGCTGACGCCGTCGAGCGCGCGGACGGCGGTGTCTCCTGCTCCGTAGACCTTCGTCAGTTCGGTAACAGACAATGTCATGGTCGTCGACGCTAATGCGAGGTCAGGCCGGGTCGCGTCGGCTGGAAGACTGCATCCGGCGTACGCCTCAAGTCGTACGCTGGCCAGTCATGAGCGCACGACTGCAGGAGATCGCCCGCCGCACGGTGGCGATCGCGGAAGCCGGTTCCTACCGCACCGAAGCCGGCGCCGAGGTGGACATCGCCGACGCCGTTCGCGCCGCCATCGCCGGTACGCGCCTCTACCTGCCCGACGAGCCGCTGACGCCGATCGGACTGGAGGCGAAGCCGACCATCGAGGTGACGCATGAGTCGACCTTGGTCGCGGCACGCCGTGTCGGCCCGCATGCCGCCGCGCTCAACTTCGCCTCGGCGAAGAACCCCGGCGGCGGTTTCCTCGGCGGCGCGAAGGCGCAGGAAGAGAGCATCGCCCGCTCGTCCGCGCTGTATCCGTGCCTGCTGACGGCCGCTGAGTTCTACGAATTCCACCGAACTCAGCGCGACCTGCGCTACAGCGACCGGGTGATCTTCAGCCCCGGTGTCCCGGTCTTCCGGGACGACAAGGGCAGGTTGCTCGACTCGGCGTACCAGACTTCGTTTCTGACCGCGGCCGCGCCCAACCTCGGCGCCATCCGGCGCAACCAGCCTGACGATGTCGCAGACGTGCCTGCGGTGGTGCTCCGCCGCGCCCGTCGTGTGCTGGAGGTCGCGGCGGCGCACGGGCAGCGCGTGCTGGTGCTCGGCGCCTGGGGGTGTGGCGTGTTCCGCAACGAACCGGCCGTCGTCGCCGACGCCTTCGCCGACGCGCTCGCGGCGGTGCCCTATTTCGACCACGTGGTGTTCGCCGTACTGGATCCGCTCCCCCACACGCCTGTGTACGCCGCCTTCGCCCAACGGTTCGCCGCCTAGGCTGAGCCCATGCGCGACGAGGAGGTCCTGCGACGCCGGTACGCCGCTCAGGGGCTGGCGGAACGGGCTGACAGCACCGTCGCCGACGTGGCCGGGCGGCTGGCCGGGCTGCAGGCGCAGGACACTGCCGCGATGCGGCTGGCGGTGCGGGCTCGGACGCGCGGGCTCACCGCCGACGGCGTACGCGAAGAGTGCGCGAAGCCGGGGAAGCTGGCGAGGACTTGGCTGATGCGGGGAACGCTGCACCTCGTTCCCGCCGTGGACGTGCGCTGGATGGTGAGCGTTTTCGGGCCCAGGAACGTCGCGGCCGGCCGGGGGCGGCGGGCGCAGCTCGGTCTCGACGATCGCATCTGCGAGACGGCGACGGCGAAGCTGCCCGGCATCCTGCGCGGCCGGGCGCTCAGCCGGGCGGAGATCGTGGCGGAGCTCGAGCTGGATCTGCGGGGTCAGGCGGTTCCGCACCTGATGGCGTACGCGGCCGGAAGGGGGCTGATCTGCCGAGGGCCGGACCTCGCCAAGGATGAGCCGGGGTACGTCCTGCTCGACGAGTGGGCGCCGAAGGCGACGCCGCCGAACGATCCGCTGGCGGAACTGGCCCGGCGGTATCAGCAGGCGTTCGGCCCGGCGACGGCGGAGGACTTCGCGACGTGGTCGGGTCTGCCGATCACCACCGTCCGCGAGCCGTTCCAGACCGCACAGTCGGAAGAGTCAGCACAGCTGGACGAGCCCGGCGGAAGCGGGCTGCGACTCCTGGGGGCGTACGACACGTATCTGCTGGGCTATCGCGACCGGTCGCTGATGCTGGATCCCGCGTACGCCCACCGCATCCAGGCGGGTGGTGGAGTGCTGCATCCGACGGTGGTGGTGGACGGGCGGGTCGCCGGCCGGTGGAAGCTCACCGCGGGACGGGTGGTGGTCGAGGCGTTCGACGACATCATCCACAGCAGACGGGACGAGCTGGCCGCCGAGGAAGCCGACCTCGCCCGCTTCCTCATCTCGTGACCGCCGCCGGCCACCCATGCGGATCAGGGTTCCGGGTCGAATCTTGGGCCAAGATTCGACCCGGAACCCTGATCCAGCGCAAAGGAACGGGCCGTGAAGAAGTAACGGTATCTGGTTAAACAAAGTGAAGCCTTGACAGAGCGGTTTGACGAGGCTGAGTATTTCGATGCCCGAGGTATCCCTCAGCCGAAAGGTCCTCCATGAGCAGTCACCCCATCCGGCGACGCGCGCTCCTCGCTGCGGCCGCCGGCGCCGCCCTCACCCCGTGGGTGGGAGTGCCGGCGTTCGCCGCCAACAAGAAGGTCTACATCGACCCCGGCCACGGCGGCACCGATTCCGGGGCGGTCGGCAACGGCCTGCAGGAGAAGGCGCTGACTCTCAACATCGCGCTGCAGGTCCGCGACATCCTGCTGGCGACCTACTCCGGGGTCGACGTACGCATGTCCCGCACGACCGACGCGACGGTGAGCCTCCAGCAGCGTACGGACAACGCCAACGCGTGGGGTGCGGACATCTTCATCAGTGTCCACATCAACTCCGGCGGCGGCACCGGCTTCGAGAGCTACCGCTACCTCACCACCGACGCCGCGACGCAGTCTCTGCACAACGCGATGCACTCGAACGCGTTGGCCGGGATGCGGTCGGTCGCCGCCGTCACCGACCGCGGCCAGAAGACCGCCAACTTCCACGTGCTGCGTGAGACGACGATGCCGGCGATCCTCACGGAGAACCTGTTCATCGACACGGTGGCCGACGCGAACCTGTTGAAGAACGCGGCCTTCCTGACCGCCGACGCGCGTGGGCACGCCAAGGGCATCGCCACCTTCCTCGGGCTGCCGACGAAGACGACCAGCTACAGCACCATCGTGGACAACGCGACCGCGGGCCGGTTCACCGCGAGCGCGAACTGGGGCACCTCGACCTACTCCACGCAGCGCTACGGAGCCGACTACCGCTACGCCGACCCGGTGCTCGCCAGCGACGCCGCCTGGTTCAAGGTGAACATCCCGGAGGCGGGCACCTACAAGGTGGAGGTCTGGCACCCGGGTGTCGCGGGCTACAACACGGCCACGCCGCACGTCGTCGTGACCTCGTCGGGCAATCAGACGATCACCGTCGACCAGTCCACGGGCGGCGGCACGTGGCGTTCGCTCGGGACGTTCGCCATGGCCGCGGGCGACTACAACGCTGTCGGCGTCAGCCGGTGGACCAGCGCCGCGGGCTATGTGATCGCCGACGCCGTCCGGGTCACCCGGGTCTAACGCCCCCGCACGACTTCCGGGATGACGCCCCCCTTCCGCCGCACCGGATCGCGCGTCATCCCGGATCCCTCCCCCGACGACGTCGGGATGTATTGACATCAATAACTGCCGTGGGGACAATCGCGCGTACCGCCCGGTAACAACCGTCCCCCGGAGGAGTCCATGAGTCTCCCGCGCACATCCCTCCTGGCCGCCGCGGCCGCAGTAGCCGCCCTGGTCACCCTTCCCATTGCCACCCCGGCGAGCGCCGCCGCCCCGACCGGCAAGTACGTCGCGCTCGGCGACTCGTTCACGTCCGGTCCCCTCATCCCGACGCAGGTCGACTTGAACTGCGTACGGTCGGATCGGAACTATCCGCATCTGGTCCGGAGCGCGATCGGCTCGTCCGCGTTCACCGACGTCAGCTGCGGCGGTGCGACCACCGGCGACATCCTGAACCCGAGCGACGGCCAGCTCGGCATCACCGTCCCGGCCCAGCTCGCCGCCGTCACCGCCGACACCGCGCTGGTGACCGTGGGCATCGGCGGCAACGACATCGGCTTCTCGGGCATCATCGAAGACTGCGTGAGTGCCAGCTACGCCAAGCCGTTCGGCAGCCCGTGCAAGGACAAGTACACCGCGGGCGGGACCGATCAGCTGCTGACCCGGATCACCGCGACCGCGAGCAAGGTTGCGGCCGTCCTGCAAGCCGTGCACCAGGCCGCACCCAACGCCCGCGTCGTGGTCGTCGGCTACCCGGTCATCGTCCCGGACAGCGGATACGGCTGCTTCCCGGCGGTCCCGCTCGCCTTCGGCGACGTGCCTTACCTGCGCAGCACCGAGAAGTCGCTGAACTCGATGTTGCGTACCACCGCGGCCGCCAACGGGGCGTCTTACGTGGACACCTACACCCCGACCATCGGCCATGACGTCTGCAAGTCCAGCGGGACGCGCTGGGTCGAAGGTCTCATTCCGACGGTGGCCGCCGCGCCGTTCCACCCGAACGCCGGTGGCGAGCAGGCGATGGCGACCGCGGTCAGGGCCGCGCTCTAGGTCCCGGCAGCCGCGGCGCGACGACGGTAACGCGTCATCTTGTCGCGGCTGCCGCAGAGCTCCATCGAGCACCAGCGCCGGCTGCCCGCCCGGGACGTGTCCAGATAGAGCAGCGTGCAGACCTCGCTGGAGCACTCACGCAACCGCTCGCCCTGCGGCCCGCCGAGGAGATCGACGCCGTCGCGGGCCAGCAACGCGAATAGCTGCTCGGCGGTCGGCTCGACCAGCCGCGCGCTCAGGTCCGCGCGCAGGGCGAGAGCCGGCGGGGTCCGCGCGGCCCAGTGGTTCACCAGCTCCAGGTCGGCCCGGGTGGGTCGCTCGCCGAACACCGGCGCGCGCATCAGGCGATACAGCGCTTCGCGCAAGGGGTACGCCTGACGCAAAGCCGTTGTCGTCACCGCCACGGGTGCGTCCGTCAGACCCGATTCGGCGAACCATCGCCCGAGCGTGGCCGCGTCGGGGATCCGCTCGACGGGCGGATCCCGCCAGCGCTTGCCGAGCGTGCCGGTGAAGTCCACCGACGGCCGTCCGGCGACGAATCGGAACGCCGCCTCCTCCGCGATCATGTCACACAGCATAGCCCGGTTACCGGTTCAACTGGTAACGTCCGCGCCATGCGGATTCTTGTCGTGGGAGCCGGTGCGACCGGCGGATACTTCGGGGCGCGGCTGCACGAGGCCGGGCGCGACGTCACCTTCCTGGTCCGGCCGCGACGAGCCGAGCTGCTGCGCGACCGCGGTCTGCGGATCGTCGGGCTCGGCCGGGAGACGGTCGTGACCCCCAACCTCGTCACCGCGCCGGAGCTGGCCGGCCACTACGACATCGTGCTGATGTCGGTGAAGGCCACGACGTTGCCGCAGGCCGTCGAGGACACCGCGGCGGCGGTCGGGCCGCGTACGGCGGTTGTGCCGTTCCTCAACGGACTGGCCCACCTGGACACGCTGACCAAGGCGTACGGGTCGGACGTGGTGCTCGGCGGGGTCGTCCGGGTCATCACGACCATCGGCGCGGAGGGCGAGATCATGCAGCTCGCGCCGTTGGCCGACATGACCGTCGGCGAACCGGCGGGCGGCGTCTCCGATCGGGTGCGGCGGATCGAGGAAGTCCTGTCCGAGGCGGGCTTCGACTTCGCCGTCTCCCCCGACATCATGACGGCGATGTGGCACAAGTGGGTGTTCATCAGCACGCTCGGCGCCCTCAACACCCTGGTACGCGGCACCGTCGGCGAGGCGGTCGACGCCGGCGCGGCGCAGCTCGGCGCACAGCTCGCCGTCGAGGCCGCACAGGTCGCCGAGGCTGCCGGGCACCCGATGCCACGCCCCGCACTGGAGAACGTGATGGCGTTCGTGTCCCGGCCGGGCTCGGCCGACACGGCTTCCCTCTATCGCGACCTCATCGCCGGTCAGCCGACCGAAGCCGAGCAGATCCTCGGCGACCTCACGGCTCGGGCCAGGGCTTTCGGCGTATCGACGCCGCTTCTGGATGTGGCGACCGCGAGCCTGCGCGTGCACGAGAACCGGCTGGCCCACTCCGCCTGATCGTCGCGTCAGCCATGCTGCTTCCGGCAGCGATATGTCCGCTGAAACATCGTGGCCGGCGCGATGATCACCGAGCGTGCGGCGGAGCCTAGCCGCGGGCGAAGGCGGCGGCGACGCTGTCGAAGGCCGCGACCGCGTCGTCGATACGCTGGTCGGTGACCGGCGCCTCGACCTGGGGGTCGAAGCCGGTCATCCCCGTCTCCTCCGTGACCACCGCGGCGACCCGGTAGAGCAGCGTGACCATCCGGCGGGCGGCCTCGCCGGTGTACCAGTACGGCACGTGGAGCTGCGCGGTGTCGGCCTGGCAGACGAGCTGGATCGCGGTCTCCTCATGATCGAGCTCGTCGCCGGACTCGGTCGCGCCGGGCAGGATCTCGCGGACGCGGCCGACGATCCGCCGCCATGTCGCCGGGTCGGCCGGGGCGTCGTCGCCGACGGGCTCGGCGTCCAGGAAGTCCGCCCAGCTCTGGCCCGCTGCCAGCCGAGCGAAGATCACGTCGTAGCTCATGCTAGGAAGATTAGGTGATCACAGGGGAGTTGATCCGGCTACGCGCCTTCGAGCCGGAAGATGCCGACGCGTTGTGGCGCTGGAACCACGATCCGGCGGTCATGCGGTGGATGGATCAGTACTACGTGAACTCGCTCGACCGGGCGCGCCGCGGCCTGGCCGACGCCCAGGCGAACAGCTTCGCCCACGTCCTCTACGCGGTCGAGGTGCTCGCCGACGGCAAGCTCATCGGGCTGGTGCAGTTGCGGGACACCGACGCGGCGGTGGGCTCGGCCGAGCTGGACATCTACCTCGGCGAGAAGGACTACTGGGGCCGGGGATTCGCCACCGACGCGATGCGGACGATCTGCCGCTACGGATTCGACACGATGCGGCTGCACCGGATCGGGCTGACCGTCGTCGAGGCGAACGAGGCCGCCCGGCGGGTGTACGCGAAGGTCGGGTTCGTCGAGGAGGGACGACTCCGGGACGCGTTCCGCCGGGACGGCCGGTGGTACGACAAGATCGCGATGGGGCTGCTGGAGGGCGAGCTCAGCTAGCCTTTCCTGTGGTCTCGGGCGCGGCCTTGCGGTAGAACGTCCGTAGGCCGAGGTAGATCACGACGGCGAACGGCGAGAGCAGGATCGTCAGGATCAGCAGCGGCGACATGATCAGTGCCGGGATGTTCCGCTCGCGGCCGTCCAGATACATCCAGCGTCCGATGAACAGGTCCCAGGCGAGCACCTGCGCCCACACCGCCGAGGTGCCCGCGTCGCTGCTGAGCAGGGTGCGTACGCCGTCGAGGTCGGGGTTCAGCATCTCGGCGGCGAAGTCGGGCAGGATCGGGGCGACGGCGCCGAAGTAGGCGACCAGGACCGGCAGCACGATCAGCGGTGAGGCGATGATCCGGCTGGTCCGGCCCCACTTCGGCAGCAGGATCATCAGCGCCCAGAACGGGACGGTGAGCGGGAAGGCGATCGCGAACCAGGTCACCGGACGGCCGCCACGTTCATCGGAAGGGCGCGTTCGGCCGGGCGTCGCAGGGCCCAGCCGATCCCGGCGAGGACGACGACGCCCAGGACCCCGGCGGCCGCCCAGGTCAGGGCGTCCGGGTGGACGACCGACTGTCCGCGCACGGCCTGCCAGGTGACCAGTGCGGTCAGCCCGGCGTACGCCGTCGCGGCGGTCAGCACGAGCCGCGCCCGGGTCCGGTCGTCGGCCAGCCGGCCGAAGCGCCGGGCGAGCAGGGTCAGGGCCAACGCGAACAGCGGCAGCGCTTGCAGGGCGTGCATGCCGATGAAGTGGCCGACGCGGAGGTCGCCGCCGACCGTGCTCCAGTTGACGAAGGGCAGCCCGTCCCCGCCGTCGGCGACTCCGATCGAGTGCGCGCCGAAGATGCGTTCGCCGCCGTTGGCCGCCGCCTCGACCTGGCCCGGCTTCGGGCGGGTCATGAAGAAGCCTTCGGCCAGCCCGGCGATCGCCACTCCGATGCCCGCGCGGATCGCGTACGCCGCCGGCCGGTCGCCGATCCGTTGCCGGATGAGCTGGATGGCGACGACCGCGGTGGCGAGCCAGAGCACGACGATGCTGACCGCCATCAGCATGAACAGCGCGCCGTCCAGAGTGGTCGCGAAGTTGAAGTGGCTGCGGTGGCCGCGTGCGGCCTGGCCGACGATCGCGGCCATCTCGACGAGCGCGGTGACCGCGATGACGGTGCCCATCGCCGAGGCGAGCCGGCGCTTGGCCAGCAGCGAGATCAGCCAGGCGAGGGTGACCGAATAGATCATGACGCTGACGGCGAACTTCAGTGGCTTCAGCCAGATCGGTACGCCCAGCAGCATGCGGTCGTCGACGCCGAGTCCGACGAGGCACCAGACGGTGAGGGCGGCCATCAGCAAGGCGGTGATCATCAGTGGCGGGTGGAGGCGGATCAGGCGGGACATGACGACTCCCGGTCATAGGTGCCGGATAGTGGCACTTTCCATTATCGGATAGCTTCACTATCCGCCACACGAGTGCGCGCGTCAACCCCGATCTGCCGTAGCGTTCGACTCCCGACCGATGCCTCGTCCACTAGGGGGAAACGTGGCGCACTACAGCCGCATCTCGCAGATCGTCATCGACGCCCCGCCGGAGTCCCACGACGCCGAGACCGCCTTCTGGTCCGGCGCGATCGGCCGCGACCTGCCGGTGTTCCAACGGTTTCCCGACTTCAGCGGCACGAAGCTGACCCCCGACGGGCTCGGCCTGCTCGTGCAGCGACTCGGCGACGGGGCGGCTCGCGTACACCTCGACATTCACGCGACCGATGTGGAGGCGGAGGTGGCCCGGCTTGAGGCGCTGGGTGCCCGTCGCGTACGCCCGTCCGGTCCATGGTGGATCATGCAGGACCCCGCCGGCCTGCTCTTCTGCGTTGTACCGGACGACGATCTGGACGACACGAACGCCCAGCGGTGGGAGTGAGTCAACTTCTTGCACTGACTTACGCCGGAAGTTTCATCAACTGATCGGCTATTGTCTCGTCGCGTACGCGAGTCTTACCGTAGGCCAGTCTCTATCCCCAGCCCCGGAAGAGAGCGGTCTATGCACAGGAAGAAAGCCCTCGCCCTCCTCGCGACCGGCGCACTGGTCGCGAGCGGGGTCGTCGGCGCGTCCCCCGCCGCCGCGGCGAACGGTCCCGTGGTCACGCGGGCCGCGCTCGACCCGGCCCTGGTCGCCGGACGCGGTGCGGCGGTCCCGTTCGCCGAGCAGGAAGCGGAGAACGCCGCCACCACCGGCACCGTCATCGGCCCGAGCCGGCAGGCGTACACGCTGCCAGCGGAGGCCTCCGGGCGGACAGCGGTCCAGCTGACTCCCGGGCAGTACGTCGAGTTCACGCTGCCGGCGACGGCCAACGCCCTCACCGTCCGCTACAGCATCCCGGACGCGCCGACCGGCGGCGGGATCACCGCTCCGCTGGACGTCACGGTGAACGGCAAGAACAAGCGCACCATGACGCTGACCTCGCAGTACTCGTGGCTCTACAACCAGTACCCGTTCAGCAACGACCCCACCGCGGGACTGCTGCACGAGGACTGGTGGATCACCGAGTGCGGCTGCGTACCGGCGTACACCGAACCGAAGCCGGTCATCACCACTCCGTTCCGTCCCATGCACTTCTACGACGAGCAGCGCCTGCTGCTCGGCAAGGCGTACCCGGCCGGAAGCAAGATCCGGCTCACCGCCCCGGCCGGCACGAACGCCGCGTGGACCGTCATCGACCTGCTGGACTCGGAGCTGGTCGGGCTGCCGCACATCGTTCTCAAGGCGGCCAACGTTCTGCTGTTCGGGGCCGACCCGACCGGACGCCGGGAGTCCGCCGACGCGTTCGACCGCGCCATCGCGTACGCGAAGCGCAAAGGCCTGAAGGTCTACATCCCGCCGGGCACGTACCAGGTCAACCGGCATATCGTCGTCGACGACGTGACCATCGAGGGCGCCGGCAGCTGGTACACCATCGTCAAGGGTCACGAGGTGGCGCTGTCCGAGCCCGCGCCGGACGGCTCCGTCCACACGGGAGTCGGCTTCTACGGCACGGACGCGTCTGCCGGGGGCAGCCGCAACGTGCACTTGTCCGGCTTCACCATCGAGGGCGACGTTCGCGAGCGCATCGACACCGACCAGGTCAACGGCGTGGGCGGCGCGATGAGCGACTCGACGATCAGCGGCCTCTACATCCACCACACCAAGGTCGGCCTCTGGTTCGACGGGCCGATGAGCAACGTGACGGTCCGCGACAACGTCATCGCCGACCAGATCGCCGACGGCCTCAACTTCCACGTCGGCGTCACCGACTCGGTCGCGACGAACAACTTCGTCCGCAACACGGGCGACGACGGCCTGGCGATGTGGTCCGAGACGACGGCCAACGCGCGCAACACCTTCAGCCGCAACACCGTCCAGACGCCGACGCTCGCCAACGGCATCGCGATCTACGGCGGCACGGACAACGCCGTCGTGGGCAACCTCGTGGCCGACCCGCTGCGCGAGGGCAGCGGTCTGCACGTGGGCTCGCGGTTCAACGCCACCGCGTTCGCTGGCCGCCTGTCGATCACCGACAACACAGTGGTACGCGCGGGGACGTACGAACTGAACTGGAACATCGGGTTGAGCGCGATCTGGATCTACGCGCTCGACAAGAGCATCGACGCCGACATCCGGGTCACCGGCGACCACTACCTGGACAGCACCTACAACGCGATCATGCTGGTCAGCGACTGGCCGGTGAAGGACCTGTACGGCGTTTCGAACGTCCACTTCGCCGACATCCGCGTGGACGGCACGGGAACCTCGGTGCTCAGCGCCCGGGTCGCCGGGTCGGCCACCTTCTCCAACGTGGACGCCCGCAACGTCGGTGCGGTCGGCATCAACAACTGCGGCACGTTCCACTTCACCCCGGCGGGGTCGGAGTTCTCGGTGACCGATCTCGGCGGCAACGACGGCGGCGGCACCACCGGGCCCTGGATGGCCTCGTGGGAGCTGCCGAACACCATCACCTGTGACGACCGGCCGCCGGTCGTGACGCCGCCACCGCCCTCGCAGTGGTGACAGCACCTCGATGACCGCCGCCTCATCGTCAGCATATGTTGACGATGAGGCGGCGTCAGCATATGCTGACGACATGTCCGAGCTGGCGGAATTGGACGGGGCCGTCCGTGGAGCCGATCCCGACGCGGGGCTGCGAGCCGTCGCGCGGCTGCGACGCCTGGTCGAGCAGCTCGAAGCCGAGCACGTCGCGGCCGCCCGCCGGGCCGGCTGGTCCTGGCGCGACATCGCGCTCCGGCTGGGCGTCACGAAGCAGACCGTGCACCGCAAATACCACGGGGAGGACTGAATGTTCCGCGGCGATCATGCTGACCTGAGCCGAGCCGTCGGCCGGGCGTTCCGGCTCGCCCGCGAGACCGGGTCCGGCCGAGTCGGCAGCGAACACCTGCTGCTCAGCCTCGTCTCCACCGGCGGGCATCTGTCCACGGTGCTCACATCGGCCGGGTTGGCCCCGGCCACCGTCGGCGACGTCGTCGCGCGCTGCGGCCCAGGTGGCGCGGGAGCGGCCGCTGACCGGGCGGCGCTCGCCGTCCTCGGTGTCGACCTGGACTCCCTCCTCGGCCTGTCCGGTCCTGCCCTCCTCGACCAGCCGCCTCGACGGGAACCGTTGTTGCCATTGGGCGCGCGTCAGGCCCGTCGGCGGTCCGCCGCAATGGATCCACCGCTCGGATTGGACGCGCAGGCGGCATACGAGGCGTCGCTGCGGCTGGCGCTGGCCCGGCGCGAACGCGACCACCGGCCGGAACACCTCGCCCTGACCCTGGTCGCCGTCGACCCCGGGATCGCCTGGCTGCTCGCCGACCTCGGCGTCGCTCGGGCGGCCCTGCTCAGCGCTCTCACGGCCGCGTACCCGCCGCCGCACCGGAACCTGATCCTCCGCGCCGACCGACGCTGGGGACGCCGCGCCCGCAGCCGTGACCTGGTACGCCGCTACGAGCGCACCACCGGCCGCACCGCCACCGCCGGTGCCCTCCCGGCAGCGGTGGCCGCCAGTTGATCAGGGATACGCGGGAACGATCAGGCTTCTGTGGACGTGACACCGGTCGATCACGACCGTTAGTCCATGATCGCGCGGAAAGGGGGGTGGGCGGGGCGGGCGGAGGCGAGCGTTAGCGGGTTGGCGCTGAGAGGCGGAGGACGGCGACGCCGCGTGGCTCCAGTTCGACCGCTCCCCCGGCGACCTTGCCCGCCAACGGTTGCCCGGCCAGTCCCGCGACGGTCACCGGCCGGGCGGTCCGGTTGATCAGGAAGGCGTACCGGGTGTCCTGCTGCCGGCGTACCACCAGCTCCACCTGGCCGCGGACGGAAGCGGGCAGGTCGCTGGCGAGACCCGCCGCGAACACCAGGTCGCCCAGCACCCGCGTGAGACCCGCGGGCCCCAGCCGCGTCGAGACGTATGCCGCGGAGCCGGACCCGGTGACGCGACGCGTGATCGCCGGATATCCGGCCAGCTCGCCGTCGGTGTAGCGAGCCAGCGCCGAGACGTCCTTCGCCGTGTCGACGCGCTCGGACCAGGTGGTGCCGGTCAGCCCGTTGTCGAGCCGGGCGATCTCCGGGTCGAGCAGCGGGGCGAACTCCTCGACCCGGATGCCGAGCAGGTCACGCAACGCCCCCGGGTAGCCGCCGAGCCAGATGTGGTCGTGCTCGTCGACGACGCCGGAGAAGTAGGTGGTGATCAGGTGACCGCCGGATTCGGCATAGGCGGTCAGCTCTTTGGCGGCCGGCTCGCTGAGCATGTGCAGCATCGGTGCGACGACCAGCCGGTACGCCCCCAGCGGCGTGCCGTGCGGCACGACGTCGGCCCGGATGCCGAGGTTGAGGAACGCGGTGTACCAGTCGAGCGCCTCCTGCCGGTACTTCAGCCGATTGGTGGGGTGCGAGTCGGCCTCGACCGCCCACCACGACTCCCAGTCGAAGACGATGGCGGCGGGAGCCTGCTCCCGGACCGCCCCGGCGACCGGCGCGAGATCGCGCAGCGTCGCGCCGAGCCGAGTCACCGAACGGAAGACGGCGCTGTCCTCTCCAGCGTGCGGAACCATGGCCGAGTGGTACTTCTCGGCTCCGGCCGCGGACTGCCGCCACTGGAAGAAGCAGACGGCGTCCGCCCCGTGCGCGACATGCGTCAGCGAGTCGCGGATCAGCTCGCCCGACTTCTTCGGCAGGTTGACGGGCTGCCAGTTCACGGCGCTGGTCGAGTGCTCCATGAGGAACCAGGGCCGGCCGCCGGCGATGTTGCCGGTGAGGTTGGCCGAGAAGGACAGCTCGTCCTGGGCCTGCGGCCCCGGCACGACGTAGTGGTCGTTGGAGACGAAGTCGACGTCGCCGGCCCAGGCCGCGTAGTTCATGGTCTTCATCTCGCCCATCACCATGAAGTTCGTGGTGATCGGCACGTCTGGGGTGTACTGGCGCAGCAGATCCCGTTCCGCCCACAGGTAAGCCCGCAGCGCGTGGTCGGAGAAGCGCTTGAAGTCCAGCTGCTGCGTCGGGTTCGGGTGGGTGGCGGCCAACCGCGGCGGCAGGATCTCGTCCCAGGTCGCGTACTGCTGGGACCAGAAGGCGGTGCCCCAGGCGTGGTTCAGCGCCTCGATCGTGGCGTACCGGTCGCGCAGCCAGACACGGAAGGCCCGCGCGGCGTCGTCGGAGTAGTCGTAGACGTTGTGGCAGCCCAGCTCGTTCGACACGTGCCAGGCGACCAGCGCCGGGTGGTTGCGGTAGCGCTCGGCCAGCTTCTCGACCAGTGCCAGGGCGTACTGCCGGAAGACCGGTGACGTGGGCCGCCAGTGCTGCCGCCCGCCCGGCCAGACCGTCTCGCCTTGTGCGTTCACCGGCAGGATCTCCGGATGCTTGGCGGTCAGCCACGGCGGCGGCGAGGCGGTCGCGGTGGCCAGGTCGACGCCGATCCCGTTGGCGTGCAACAGCTCCATGACCTCGTCCAGCCAGCCGAAGTCCCACCGGTCCTCGGCGGGCTGGATCTTGGCCCAGGAGAAGATGCCGAGCGAGACGACGTCCACGCCGGCTTCACGCATGAGGCGTACGTCCTCCTGCCACACCTCACGAGGCCACTGCTCCGGGTTGTAATCGGCGCCGTACGAGATGCGCGGCGCGGCGCCGGAGGGGCGGCGCAGCCACTGTGGGGCGGTCACGGTGGTGCTCTCCTTGCAGATTGGTCAAGAGTGCCGCGGGCGGGTGGCAGCCCGCCCGCGGCCAGGGGTGGATCTGATCAGCGACGGCTTCAGTTGACGGTGAAGCCCTGCTCCTTGCCGTACTTGACGGAGGCGTCCTGCCACGCCTTGAGACCGTCGGCCAGCGTCGTGCTGGACACGTACGCCTTGCCCACGGTGTCGTTGAAGATGCTGTTGGCGTAGACCTGGAACGGCAGGTAGGACCAGCCGGTCACGACGCCCGAGGCGGCCGCCGCCAGGACCTCGTTGACCTTCTGGCCGCCGAAGTACGGGAACTCCTTGTTCTTGAACGCGTCGGCGTTGACCTGCTCGACGGTCGCCGGGAAGGCGCCGTTGTCGACGCGGATCTGCGCGCCCTCGCCGGTGGTGGCGTACTTCATGAAGCCGTAGGCCAGCGCGTTGTTCTTGCCGAGCTTCGGGATGGCCAGGCCGCTGCCGCCGTTCTCGGCGGTCGCGGTGCCGCCCGCGGTCCACTGCGGCATCGGCGCGACGCGCCACTTGCCCTTGGCCGCCGCGACGCCCGACTCCAGGTTGGCCGGCATCCACGCGCCGATGATGAGGGTGGCGATGGTGCCGTCGCCCAGGCCCTTGTACCAGGCGTCGCTCCAGCCGCTGATCGGCGCGACCAGCTTGTCGGTGACGAGCTGCTGCCAGAGGGTGGCGAACTTGGTGGAGCCGTCGTCGGCCAGGTTGATCTTAACGTTCGAGCCGTCGACCTGGAACGGCTTGCCGCCGGCCTGCCAGATCATGCTGGTGGTGAAGCCGGCGTCACCGGTGTCGCTGGTGATGTACGCCTTCGGGTCGGCCGCGTGCAGCTTCTTGGCGGCGGCGACGTACTCGTCCCAGGTCGCCGGGACGGCGATGCCGTGCTTGTCGAAGACTTCCTTGTTGTAGAACAGCGCCATCGGGCCGGAGTCCATCGGCAGGCCGTAGGTGACGCCGCCAGACTTCACCGACGCCCACGGGCCGGGGGTGAAGGTGCCGTCGAGGGAGTTCGCGCCGAACCCGGAGAGGTCGACCAGGGACTTGCCCAGCGCGAACTGCGGCAGCGCGTAGTACTCGATCTGGGCCAGGTCCGGTACGCCGGAGCCGGCGGAGATCGCGTTCTGGAGCGCGGTGTACTGCTTGTCACCAGTGCCTGCGTTCACCAGGTTGACCGTGACCTTCGGATACTTCGCCTGGAACGCGGTGACGACCTGCTTCAGGGTGGTCTCCCAGGCCCAGACCGTCAGCGTGCCGCCGGCGGCGAGCGCGGCGTCGACGTCGTTCGCCGAGACCGTGGGGCTGTCGCCCTTGTCGTCGTCGGAGCCGCAGGCCGCGAGAGCGGCGGTGGCGGCGGCCGCGGTGCCGAACGCGGCGGCGCCCCGGAGGAATGCGCGTCGGTTGATCGTCATGATGGTCCTCTCAAGGGATGGTGCGATAAATCAGGGAACGGTGAACGGAGTCAGTCCTTGACGCCACCGGCGGCCAGACCGGACTGCCAGTAGCGCTGGAGGAGCAGGAACGCGGCGAGCAGGGGCAGGATCGTGAGCAGCGATCCGGTGATGACGAGGTTGAAGACGGCCTGCCCGCCGGAGGTCGCGGCCTGGTCGTTCCAGGAGTTCAGGCCGAGCGTCAGGGGATACCAGTCCGGATCCTTGAGCATGATCAGCGGCAGGAAGTAGTTGTTCCAGGTCGCGACCATGGTGAACAGCGACACGGTGACGATGCCCGGCGCGAGCAGCGGTACGCACACCTTCCAGAAGGTCCGCAGTTCGCCGGCGCCGTCGACGCGGGCCGCCTCGATCAGCTCGCCCGGGATGGCCTCGGCCGCGAAAGTCCACATGAGATAGAGGCCGAACGGCGAGATCAGCGACGGGATGATCACCGCCCATGGCGTATTGGTCAGGCCGAGCTTGGAGAACATCAGGAAGGTCGGCACCGCCAGCGCGGTCGTCGGCACCGCGACCGCCCCGATCACGACGGCGAACACCGCCCGCTTGCCGAAGAAGTCGTACTTCGCCAGGGCGTACCCGCCGAGGGTGGCGAGCGCGGTCGCCCCGCCCGCGCCCAGCGCCACGTAGAGCACCGTGTTGAGCAGCCAGCGGACGAACACGCCGTCGTCATAGGTGAGCGTGTCGCGGATGTTGGTGAAGAACGCGAAGTCGCCGGAGAACCACAGCCCGAACGAGTCGAACAGGCTCGCCTGGGACTTGGTCGAGTTGATGAACAGCCACACCAAGGGGACGAGGCTGTACAGCAACATGACGGCGGTCAGGGCGGTCAGCAGGGGGCTGCGCTTGCGCGCGCGGGCCGTCGTCACGACTGACGCTCCTTCCGCAGGCCACGCAGTTGGACGGCGTACGCGACGATGGCGGTCAGCAGCGCCATGACGATCGCGACCGCGGCGGAGTAGTTGAACTGCTGGCCGGCGAAGGACAGCGAGTACGCGTACATGTTGGGGGTGTAGTAGGTGGTGATCACGTTCGGCGCGAGGCTCTTGAGGATCGCGGGCTCGTTGAAGAGCTGGAAGGTGCCGATGATCGAGAAGATCGTGGCGATCAGCAGCGCGCCCCGGATGCCGGGCAGCTTGATCGAGCGGATGACCCGGAGCTGACTCGCCCCGTCCAGCTCGGCCGCCTCGTAGAGGGTTCGCGGGATGACCTGCAGGGCGCTGTAGAAGATCAGCATGTTGTAGCCGACGAACTCCCAGGTCACGATGTTGCCGATGGAGGCCAGCAGCCAGTCGGGGCCGAGCGGGTTGGGCAGCGACCAGCCGAACGCGTCGTTGATGTTGCCGATGAGGCCGAACTGCGGCCCGTACATGAAGCCCCACATCAGCGTCGCGACGACGGCGGGGACCGCGTACGGCATGAAGATCGTCACGCGGAAGAACGACTTGCCGTAGAGCCGGCCGCTGTCGATCGCCAGCGCCACCAGCAGCGCCAGGAACAGCATGATCGGCACCTGGACGCAGAGGAACAGCGCGACCCGGCCGAACGAGGACCAGAACTGCGGGTCGGTGAAGACGTTCTGATAGTTCTCCAGCCCGACGAAGCTCGTGCCGCCGATGAGCTTCGTGCGGAAGAAGCTCAGGTAGATCGCGTACGCGATCGGGGCGAGGAAGACGAAGGCGAAGACGGCCATGAACGGGCCGACGAACGCCCATCCCGTCCAGCTCCGGCGTCGCCTCGCCGCCCCGGACCGGCCGGGTGGACCGGAGCGTTGGATCGCGGGAGGCGCGAGGACCGCCATGTCCTCCTCCTTCTCAGACTTCGCCGGTAGGATCGCTGATGTTTACGTAAACATAGCGCGCCACCTGGCGCTTCATCCTGTGACCTTGCTGGATGTTTACGTAAACATCGGCGCGGTGATACTGTCACCGGGCCACCGGGCACGTCAAGCGCGGGTTTCGGATTCGTTACGGGAGGGCGGGACGATGGCAAACGCTCGGCGGGTGTCGATGGCTGATGTCGCGCGCGTCGCCGGTGTGTCGTCGCAGACGGTCTCCCGGGTCTCCAACGGCAGCCCCGGCGTCGTCGACACCACGCGAGAGCAGGTCCTGGCGGCCATGCGGGAACTGGGCTACCGCCCCAACAGCGCGGCCCGCGCGCTCAAGCGCGGCGCGTTCCGGACCATCGGCGTGATCCTCTTCTCGCTGGCCAGCACCGGCAACAGCCGCACGCTCGAGGCCATCGCCACGCACGCCGCCCACGAGGGGTACGCGATCACGCTGATCCCGGTCGCGGTGCCCACGCAGGACAGCGTGCTCGGGGCGTTCACCCGGCTCGGCGAGCTGGCAGTGGACGGGATCATCGTGATCATGGAGGTTCACCTGCTCGACGCGGCCACCGTGACGCTCCCACCCAACGTGCAGGTCGTCGTGGCCGACTCGGACGCGGGCGAGCTTTACAGCGTCGTCGACACCGATCAGGCCGACGGCACCCGCCAAGCCGTCGCGCACCTGCTGGACCTCGGCCACGAAACCGTGTGGCACGTCACCGGCCCCGGGGAGTCCTTCGCCAGCAACCGCCGGGCGCTCGCCTGGCGCCAGACGCTCGAAGCGGCCGGCCGTCCCGTTCCGCCGCCGCTGTCCGGCGACTGGTCGGCCGAGTCCGGCTACCAGGCCGGACTCCGCCTCGCCGACGAACCCGGCTGCACCGCGATCTTCGCCGCCAACGACCAGATGGCCCTCGGCATCCTGCGTGCGCTCCACGAACGGGGCAAGTCGGTCCCAGAGGACGTCAGCGTCGTCGGCTTCGACGACATCCCCGAGGCGAACTCCTTCATCCCGCCGCTCACCACGGTCCACCAGGACTTCGCCGAGGTCGGCCGACGGTGTGTGCAAGGCGTGCTGCGGCAGATCGAGCGCGCCGAACACGAGACGGGCACCACCCTCGTCCCGACGCGGCTGGTCGTCAGGTCCAGCACCGCCCCGCCTCGCGCCTGACGCCGTCGCCTCGGCGCTCCCCCGTTTGCGCTCCCCAGTTTGCGCTCCCCCGTTTGCGCTGGATCAGGGTTCCGGGTCGAATCTTGGGCCAAGATTCGACCGAGAACCCTGATCCAGCGCCGAGGGGCGCGGGCGCAGACGGCGCCGAGGGCGCGGCTGGGTCAGCGGGTGGTGCAGAGAGCGCCGTTCAGCGTGAACAACGCCGGGAGGACGTTCGGTCCTTGGTACGCCCCGACGAGGCCGACGTTGACCGTCGCGCCGGGCGCGATCGTGCGGTTGAAGTCGGCGTTCGAGACGCTTACGGCGGATCCGGTCGACGTCCAGGTGCCGTTCCAGCCGCTGCTGAGCTGCTGCCACGCGGTCGGCCAGGTGAAGGCGAGGTTCCAGGTGTCGATCGGGTTCGTCCCGGTGTTGGTGATGTCCACGCTGCCGACGTAGCCGTTGCCCCAGTCGTTGACGTCCGCGAACGTCACCGCACAGGGCGCTGCGCCGGGCGTACCAGTCTGGAACGTCACGGGCGCCGAGGCCCACGAGACCTTGCCGGATCCGTCGCGCGCGATCACGTTGGCCGTGTAGCGCGTGCCGGGCGTGAGGTTGTGGACGGTGAAGCTCGTGCCGGTGGTCTCACCCCATTGTTCGGTGATCGCGCCGTTCTGGCGGTGGACCTCGTACTTGAGGCCGGCGGCCCCGGCGGGCCAGGTCAGCGTCGCGTCGGTGGCGGTCACGCCGGAGGCCGAGGGGCGGCCGGGTCGCGCTGGGGCGGTGACCGCCGCGGTCGGGTGCAGGGTGAGCACGGTGACCGAGTACGGCGCGAGGGTGACCGAGGTGGCCGTGCCGGTGGTGGTGGCGATCGCGGTGTCGCCGTTGCCGTGGCTGGCGACCTGGGCGGTCGTGGCGGGCGAGTAGCCGGTGTAGCTGAGGGTGACTGCCTTGGTGTTGGCCTCGTCCTCGTTGATCAGCAGGACGGACAGGTCGCCGTTGGGCTTACGCGCGGCGTGCGTCTTGACCAGTGGATCGCTCGCGACCGCCCGGACGAGCTGGGCGCCGGCCGGGGCGAACCGTGACGCGAGCGAAAGCCCGAAGTAGGGGCCGAACGGCGTGTTGAAGGCCGGCTGGCAGACGGTGCCGTCGGCGGTGCAGTTGGCACTGGAGAGCAGGCCGAAGTCGCCGTAGTCGGTGTGCCCCGCGACCGTCGACACCGTGCCGATTCCGTTGTGGACGTTCCACCAGTCGACGTTGAAGACTCCGGCCGCGGTGAGACTCGCGTACGCGTCCGCCGCGAACAACGCGCCCGGTTGGGTGTTCTGACCGTACCCGGTGTTGATCTCGGTGAGCGCGATGCCCAGGTCCTTCCCGGCGTACTTGGTGATCTGCTGGCGGGCCAGCCACACCGCGTCGGTCACCTGGGCCGTCTTCGACAACGCGTCGGGCCCGTTCGAGCCGCCCGGGTACCAGTGCAGGATGGCGAAGTCGACGCTCGGCCCGGCGATCTGCAGCACCACCTGGTTCCACGTCCCCGCGTCGCCGGCGCCCACGATGCCGTCCGGCCAGTTGCCGGGCGTGGTCAGCACGATGCCGATCTTGACCGTCGGGTCCACGGCCTTCATCGCCTGGGCGTACTGCTTGGCGACGGTGGCGTAGCCGGCCGGGCTCTTGTCGGCGTGATCGTCGGCCTCCCAGTTCGCGCCGTAGTGGCCGTTGCCGTACAGCTCGTTGCCGATCTCCCAGTACTTCACGCCGTAGTTCTTCTCGACGTTGGCGTAGTGCACCCACTCGGCGGCTTCCTCCGGAGTGCCGGTGCCGTAGTTGGCGATCACCATCGCCTGCGCGTTCGCCCGCTGGACCCCGGCCATGAAGTGGTCGAAATCGGTGTCGGGGGCGACGTAGCCGCCGGGTGCGGTGTTGGTCTTCCAGTGGTAGATGTCCGAATAGGACCCGCCGGGGTAGCGCATGATCTGCGTACCGGCGTCCTTGAGCAGGTCGGCGACGGCGTTCGTGCCGAGGGTGGTGTCCCAGACCGCGTGGTTGACGCCGTACGCGGCGTCGCTCACGCTCTCCAGGCCCGCTCTCGTGTTGACCCGGACGGTCACGGTGTCGGCTGCCTCAGCCTGGCTGGGGACGGCGAGGTTTGCCGCTGCCAGCGTCAAGGCCAGCAGGGCGATGCGGCTCTTTCTCATCGTCGGGCGTCCTTTGGTTGTGGGCGTACGCGTCCGTGGAGTGGAAGCGCTCCCACAGCGTCGTATGCCGCTCCTTCGATGTCAACGCCGCTGTGTGGTTCGGCGCTGGATCAGGGTTCTCGGTCGAATCTTGGGTCATGATTCGACCGAGAACCCTGATCCAGCCGGTGAGGAGGGGTTCAGGCGGGCAGGGTCAGGCGGCGCAGGTGAACGAGGTGCTCGACCGGCCGCCGCCGTCGAAGGTCACGCGGACGCTGTGCTTGGTGCCGACGACGCAGGAGCCGCCGATGGAGCTGTAGTTGTCCGCCCCGGCGACGTGTACGCCGTCGTAGTACCAGACCTGGCCGTAGTAACCGCTGGGCAGGTAGCAGTCGTAGTAGCCGCCTTCGGTCTCGCAGGTCACCAGGCTCGCCGCGTGGGCGGGCGCGGCGGTGAGCGTCGCCGCCCCGAGGGCGAGTGCGGCGCCCGCGAGGGCGAGCCGGATCCGTTGTGCCATAACGGTTTCCCTTCTCTCGGAAGCTGTCACCGTAATTGATTCACGAACTGGATGGCATTGACCGTTAAGACTTTTCACATGATCCGCCCCGGTCGCCACAATGAGCTGGTGAGATAGTTCCGATCATGTCCAACCCCGCTGCCGCCGAGGATCGTCACGCCTCATGGCTCGAGCTGTTCTTCGATCTCGTCATCGTGGCGGCCGTCGCCCAGCTGGCCCATCTGCTGCACGACGACCTCAGCCTCAAGCAGGTCGCCGTCTTCGCGATCCTCTACTACGCGATGTGGAGCGTCTGGACCTCGTTCAGCCTGTACGCGAACGTGCGAGGCGACCGCGTCAACCAGGTGCCGTTGCTGATCGCGATGTTCGGCATCGCCGTCATGGCGGCGGCCATCCCGCACGCCGTCCACGGGCACGGCGACGACTACCGGGTCTTCGTGCTGGCGTACGTGGCGTGCCGGATCCTGGCCGCGCTGACCTGGAAGCGATCGAACCTGGTGCCGACCGACTGGCCCGCCGCCCGGCAGGGCAACGGGGTCATTCCGTGGATCGTGTCGCTGTGGCTGGCCGACTCGCGGTACTACCTGTGGCTCGCCGGCATCGTGCTGGACATCGTCACCTCGTTCGTCCTCTCCCTCGACCCGGACAAGCAGATCGCCGCCGAGCAGCGCGAACAACTGAAGCAGCGCGACATCTGGCTCCGCCGGATGGCGCGCAACGTCCGGATGCGGCCGATGCGCGTACCGGAGCTGCCCGACATCAAGGCGGCCCAGCCGCACGCCCGGCATCTCGGCGAGCGCCTGGGACTGTTCGTCATCATCGTGCTCGGCGAGGCGGTGGCCCAACTGGTCGCGGCGGCGGCGGGCGTACCGGTGTGGGACCAGGCGCTGTGGCTGTCGGTGATCACCGGATTCGGCCTGCTCGTGGCGATCTGGTACCTGACCCTGCAGTACGGGTCCAGCTCGCTGGCGAACTACGGCGACCGCACGGTCGCCCTGCGCCTCACCCTCCCCGCCCACTTCGTCATGACCGGGGCGATCGTCGCGGTCTCCGCCGGGCTCGGCCTGATCGCAGCGCACCCCGGCGAGCATCTGCCGACGGCCGACCGGTGGGTGCTCTGCGGCGGCATGGCGGTCTATTTCCTCACTGCCACGATCACCGGCGCGCGCGGCGGCGTACCGGCACGATGGGTCTTCGGCTGGGGCGTACCGGCGATCGCGCTCACCCTGGTGCTCGGCGCGCTCGGTGAAGGGCTGCCGGGATGGCTCGTCGCGGCCACCCTCGTGCTGATCGCGCTGTGGCATATCTCCTACCGCGTCGTAGACCCTGAGCAGCGTGAACGCCGAATCACTCAGGTCCGCCGAGCGGCCGGAAGCGTTGACGCGGGGTCACCGTCGTGAAAGGATATTAGTACGCGCGTTCGATCGACGTGAGCGCGCGATCCTGGGGAGGAACGGTGACGCACACGTTTGCGAGGAAGATCGGTCTTGCGCTGCTGGCGGCGGTCGTGGTGACGATCGCCGTCACCGCGCGGGCCACCGCCGAGCAGGCCGGAAATCGGGCGGCGACCGCCGCGGACGCGGATCGAACGGCGCGAGCCGCCGGTCGGTCCACCGCTGTCGCCCTGACCGCCGTCGAGCCGCTGAACCGTTCGATCGACACCGGAACCACCACCGATGTGCGGGCGCTGCCCGTCGCGTACGCCGCCGACGCGGTCGCTTTCGTGACCGCCACGGGCCAGGCCTGCGCGCTGCTCAGCACGTCGGGACCGGCGACCGTCGCCGTCGAGGGCGCCGGATACGACCCGATCGAGGCGGCCTGGCCGGGCGACGGCGGGTGGCACGTCTGGTGCTGGACCGGATTGCACGCCGGTACCACATACCGGCTCCGGGTGGCCGCCGATTCGGGCGTAAACGCCGAAGGAATCGTCACGGACCATTAAGTCACCACCACTGTGGACGTTGCTGTGTCGGAGTACCGACAGAGCAACGTGAATCGCGTGTGATTCTCACGTGACGACTCGAAATCCGCCGAAGACCACTCCCGTCGGATCGGCCGTTCGGCCACCCTTTCACCCACCAATCCGCTCCACTGGGGACGGTCCGTGAGCGTACGGAGATCATCCGGCACAGCCAGGGGGGATAGTCAAGAGTTGATGGCACCTAATTCATTTACTTGACTGTGGTCATCCAACCCCACTGGCCGTCGCATCGGGATCGTCTCGACGACTCGGAAAGCGATGCCGATGACGGCTGCCCGCGAAAGGAGCGACCATGTTCCTGACCGACCGACGGCGGTCCGGAAGCCTGCGTACGGGTATCGCACTCGTGGCGCTGGCGACCTTCGCCTCCGGCCTCAGCTTCACGGCCACCCCGGCCGCGGCGAGCGATCCGGGAGTCGAACCGGCCAATGTCACGCTGACCCTGCCGCCCGGCGGGACGGCGGACATCGCCAAGACCGTCCACACGCCGACGGTGCCGCCGAAGCCCGACATCGTGTTCCTGGCCGACACCACCGGCAGCATGGGCGCCGCCATCGGCGACGTGCGCACCAACGCCGCCGGCGTGCTCTCGACCATCAGTTCGGCCCAGCCGACCGCACAGTTCGGCGTCGCGGAGTACAAGGACTTCAACTGCGACGCCGTGCCGTTCAAGGTGGATCAGGCGATCACCTCGGACGCCGCGGCCGTCCAGGCCGGCATCGACATGTGGAGCGCCGGCGGCGGCTGCGACTTCCCGGAGGCGGACCTCAACGCCCTGTACGAACTGTCGACCGGAGCGGTCACCTACCGGCCGGACGGCACGCGCATCATCGTCATCTTCGGTGACGCGCCGTCGCAGGACCCGAGCAACGGTCACACCCTCGCCCAGACGATCTCGGCGCTGCAGGCGGCCAACATCCGGGTCGTCGCGGTGAACGTCGGCAACCTCGACGCGACCGGGCAGTTCACCGACATCGTGAACGCGACCGGCGGCGTACTGCTCAACAACGTGCCGTCGGACCAGGTGTCGGAGGCCATCCTCGCCGGCATCCAGGCGATCAAGGTCACCGTGACGCCGACGCCGTTCGGCTGCGGTCCGCCCGTGGCCCTGTCGTTCGCACCGGGCAGCGAGGTCGTGACCAGCGGCGACGACGCGCACTTCACCGAGACGGTGAACATCGCGGCCAACGCCGTGGCCGGCACGCACCACTGCGCGGTGGACTTCCTCATCGACGGCACGAGCCGCGGCTACGTGCAGAACCTGACGGTCGTGGTGCCCGGCTTGAGCATCAACGACGTGTCCGTCAACGAGAACGCCGGGAACGCCACCTTCACGGTGTCCCTGCCGGCGCCGGCTCCGTTCCCCGTGAGCGCGAGCTTCGCCACCAGCAACGGCACCGCGACCGCTCCGGCCGACTACGCCGCCACCAGCGGTGTCGTCTCCTTCACCGCCGGCCAGACCAGCAAGCAGATCACGGTCCCGATCGTCAACGACACCGTCGACGAGAACAATGAGACCTTCACGGTGACGCTGTCCGCGCCGACCGGGGCGGCGCTGATCGACCCGACCGGCGTCGGCACGATCGTCGACCAGGACCGCAACGGCGTCTTCTCCTGCTCGGCGACAGCGCTGAACCTGGCGGGTCTCAAGGCGGGCAAGGCCAACCCGGCCGACCTCCCGTGCGTCGACGACAGCGACACGGTGGCGAGCCTCAACCTGACCTCCGGTCTCGTGAACGTCGACGCCAAGGTGATCACCGCCTCGACGGACCTGTCGCCGGACAACCAGAACATCGTTCCGGTGCTCGGTGACAAGGCCGCGTCCACCGCGAAGATCGAGTCCACGAAGATCACCGTGGGTGGCCTGGTCACCATCGAGCTGGGCGTCATCCAGTCGTCCGCCTCGGTGACCTGCACCGCGGGCCCGAGCGGCCTCGTGCCGACCTACTCGGGTTCGTCGTCGATCTCCTCGCTGAAGATCAACGGTGTCACGGTGACGGTGGGCAGCGCTCCGCTGACGATTCCGCTCGTCGTCGGGTCGCTGAAGCTGAACGGCACGACCACCACCGGCACCAGCGTCACGCAGCAGGCGGTCGTCCTCGACACGCTCCTGACCGACGTGGTGCTCGCCGAGTCGACGGCCGACGTCCACGGCACGGCGCTGCACCCCAGCGGCAACCCGTGTGTCGCGTGATCAGTCGCGTAACCGATAGATGAACGAGGGCGGGGCGGCCGGACGGCTGCCCCGCCCTCCGGCGGTTGGCGACCTGTGGATCACCTGTGTGACACTCGGCGGGTGACCACACCCCCTCCGCCGAATCAGCCTGGCTATCCGGAGTGGAACCAGCCTCCGGAGTGGAATCAGCCCGGCTATCCGCAGCCTCCGTCGTCGGCGTATCCAGGTTCGCCGGTGAACCGTCCGGCCACGGAACCGACTGCCGCATATCCCACGCTCAGCACGGGTTCCCCCGTTCCGCCGCTCGGCCCGCCGGTGCCGCCGGGGGCTCCGGTCGGCCCGCCACCGCCCCCCAAGAAGAAGACCGGCCTGGTCCTGGGCATCATCGGTGGCGTACTCGCGCTCTGCCTGATCGGCGGCTGCGTCGGCGTCGGCGGCTGGTTCCTCCTGCGCGACAAGAGCGAGCCGGTGGCCCACACGTCGACCTCGCCGTATGAGACCAGCTACCCGTACCCGTCCGACTCCTACTCGCCGCCCACGGTGGTCGAGACGACCGAGGCCGCCCCGCCGCCGTCGCCGGTCGAGGTCGGCGACTGCATCTCCGTCGACGAGCAGGGCACCTTCCTCGGAATCGGCAACTGCAACGGCAGCCGGGGCACCTACAAGGTGCTGTCGACCGACTACTCGCAAGGCACCTGCACCGATCCGCAGTCGCCCTACATCACGGTCGAGGGGTACCGGCTCTGCCTGGCGCTCTACCTGGTCGAGACCTATTGCTACAAGTTCCCCAAGGGGTCTGGCTGGGTGGTCGCGGCGTCGAAGTGCAAAGCGAAAGGCACTGTTCACGTGATCGACATCGTGCCGGGTGCGTCCAACGGCGACCGCTGTACGAAAAACTACAAGTGGAACCGGTGGTACCGGTTCACCCATCCGACCGTCGTGTACTGCGTGATGCAGTACTAGCGAAGTGGCAGGTGACACGATGAGGCTTGGTCTGCACTACTGGAACTACTCGACGCCGGCCGAACCGGCGGCGATCGCGCCCACCCTGGCGCAGACCGCCAGGCTCGCCGAGGAGACCGGGTTCTCGTCGTTCACGGTGATGGATCACTACCTCCAGATGCAGACGCCGACCAGCACGGCCGAGGAGCCGATGCTCGAGGGATACACGACGCTCGGCTACCTCGCCGCGATCACCGAGCGCATGACCCTCGGCCTGCTGGTCACCGGCGTCATGTACCGCAATCCCGGGGTGCTCGCGAAGATCGTGACCACCCTCGACGTGCTCTCCGGCGGTCGCGCCCGGCTGGGGCTGGGCGCCTCGTGGTACGAGCGGGAACAGGCGGCGCTGGGCGTACCGGTGGTGCCGGTCGCCGAGCGGTTCGAGCGGCTGGAGGAGACCCTGCGGATCTGCCTCCAGTTCTGGAGCGACGAGAACGGCCCCTTCGAGGGCAAGCACTACCAGCTCGCCGAGACGCTGTGCGTACCGGCGCCGCTGCGGCAACCGCATCCGCCGATCCTCATCGGCGGCGGTGGCGAGCAGAAGACGCTGCGCCTGGCCGCCCGGTACGCCGACGCCTGCAACATCTTCGGGGTGGGCGTCGACACGGTCGCGCACAAGTTCGACGTGCTCAAGCGGCATTGCGACGCCGAGGGCCGTGACTACGACACGATCGCCAAGACCGTGCTGATGACTCGGCCGGCACTGTCCGACGTGGACGCGTTCGTCGCCGAAGCGGCGGAGTACGGCCGGCTCGGCGCGACCGAGATCCAGGTGATGCCTGACCGGCACCCGGTCGAGTTCACCGAGGAGCTCGCCGAGCGCGTCATTCCGCGCCTCGACCTCAGCTGATTTTTCGCGGCTGGATCAGGGTTCCAGGTCGAATCTTGACGCAAGATTCGACCGAGAACCCTGATCCAGCGCCCAAAGCACGGTAGGCAGCGCCCAAAGCACGGTAGGCAGCGCCCAAGCACGGCCCCTGAAACGAGCGCTTGACACGCGCGTCATCGTAGGAATAATGGGAGCGCTCCCACATACGTCCTTCGATATGGGGTGACTCCATGAAACGGTGGTCCACCATCGTCGCCGCTGCCGCGGCGGCGGTGACCAGCCTCGCGGCCGGCGTGATGCTGCCCAGCGTCGCGCAGGCGGCGGCGGGTTGCACGGTCGCGTACACCAACACGAACGCCTGGCAGTCGTCGTCGACCTCGGGCGGGTTCACCACCACCCTGTCCATCACCAATCTCGGCGATCCGATCTCGCATTGGACGCTGACCTTCACCCTGCCGAGCGGGCATACGCGGACGAGTGGCTGGAACGCCTCCTTCACCGGCACCACTGCGATCACCGCGACCGACATCGGGTGGAACGGGGCGATCGGCACCAATCAGACCAACGCCAGCGTCGGCCTGCAAGGGAACTGGACCCGCACGACCGCCGGCACGACGCCGCCGAGTCCGTTCCCGCAGCCGACCGACTTCGCCCTCAACGGTGTCGCCTGCACCGGTGCCACGACGTCACCCAGTCCGTCGTCCTCGTCCCCGAGCACAAACCAGGGACCGAGTGCGACCTTGACCAGCCCGACTGCGGGTCAGACGTTCGCCGCCCCGGCGACGGTGAACTTCGCCGCGACGGCGAGCGACACGGACGGCTCGGTCGTCCGGGTCGACTTCCTCAACGGCTCCACGGTGATCGGCTCGGACACCACGTCCCCGTACGCGTACTCGTGGACGAACGTGGCGGCCGGGACCTATTCGGTCAGCGCCCGGGCGGTGGACAACCTCGGGGCGACCACCACCACGACGCCGATCTCGATCACGGTGACCGGCACGACGGACACGGCCGCCCCGGCGCTGCACGTCTCCGGGAACAAGATCGTGACCGCGAGCGGCGCGACCTACCGGCTGCTCGGGGTGAACCGGGCCAGCGCCGAGTTCGCCTGCGTGCAGGGCAAGGGCATGTGGGACAGCGCCACTCCGGACCAGGCGAGCGTGGACGCGATGAAGGCGTGGAACATCCATGCCGTTCGCATTCCGCTGAACGAGGACTGCTGGCTGGGCACCTTCGGCACGCCGAGCGGCTCGACCTATCAGGCCGCGGTGAAGGCGTACGCCGATCTCCTGGTGGCCAACGGCATCACCCCGATCGTCGAGATGCACTGGAACCACGGCGCCTACACAGGCACCTCGTCGGCCTGCTCGGACGTCAACGCCACCTGCCAGAAGCCGATGCCGGACGCCCAGTACGCGCCGACCTTCTGGACCCAGCTGGCGACGATGTTCAAGGGCAACAACGCGGTCGTCTTCGACCTGTTCAACGAGCCCTACCCGGACGCCGCGAACAATTGGAGCAACGCCACCGCCGCCTGGACCTGCCTGCGCGACGGCGGCACCTGCACCGGCATCTCCTACCAGGTCGCGGGCATGCAGAGCCTGGTCAACGCGGTCCGCGCCACCGGCGCCGCCAACGTCATCATGGTGGCCGGGCTGACCTGGACCAACGACCTGACCCAGTGGCTGGCGTACAAGCCGACCGACCCGGCCGGCAACATCGTCGCCTCCTGGCACTCGTACAACTTCAACGCCTGTGTCACGACGTCCTGCTGGGACAGCCAGATCGGCGCGGTCGCGGCGCAGGTGCCGGTGGTCGCGGGTGAGATCGGCCAGAACACGTGCGCCCACGACTACATCGACCAGGTGATGGCGTGGGCGGACGCGCACGGCGTCAGCTACCTCGCCTGGACGTGGAACCCGTGGGGCTGCAGCTCGGGCAACGTGCTCATCACCGACTACAGCGGCACCGCGACCGCGACGTTCGGCGAGGGCTTCAAGGCTCACCTGCTCACCCAGAACCCGTAGGTCCGTGGGGCCGAGGGTCCGCGCGACCCTCGGCCTCCTCAAATGGTACGCACAGCGCAGCGCCCGCCTAGAGCGACATTTCGGGCAGACGTTTCCGCCGGTCGCAGCCGCGCCAGGGTTAAGTGGTGGGCAATTTGGGCATACCATGTCGCTGATGTCCACGGAGTTCACGCTCGGCGTGCTCTCGCCGTTTCTCGGCGGGTGGTACTTCGGCGGCATCATGACGGGGATCGCCCGGGCGGGCCGGGAACTCGGGGCCAACGTCCTCGCGATGCAGACGACGGACGCGGGCACCGAGCAGACCGAGATCGAGCGGCCGCCCGACCTTAGGCACCTCGTCGGCGCCGAACAACTCTCCGGCGTGGTGGTGATCCTCCGGGCGGCGGGGTCGGCGTACCTCAAGAGCGTGCAGCAGTCCGGGCGGCCGGTCGTCGTCATCGGCCACGAGGTCAGCGACGTGGACTGCCCGGTCATCGTGCCGGACAACCGGGCCGGCGTACGCGACGCCGTGGCGCACCTCGTCGGGCACGGGCATCGCCGGATCGCCTTCGCCGGTTACCTGGGGGCGACCGACGTCCAGGAGCGGCTGGACGCGTACCGGGAGGCGCTGGTCGCGCACGGCATCGCGGCCGATCCCGACCTGGTCTTCGCCGCCGACGACAACCACGAAGGCGGTGGCGAGGCGGCCGGCCGGCGGCTGGTGGCGGCGGGGATCCCGTCGACGGCGCTCGTCGCGGGCACGGACGCGAACGCCGTCGGAATCATGACCGTGCTGCAGGGTCAGGGCCTGGTCCTGCCACGTGACCAGGCGATCGTCGGCTTCGACGACCAGCGTGCGGCGGCGTACGCCGATCCCCCGCTGACCACCGTGCGGCAACCGGTGCAGTTGCTCGGCCGGACGGCCGTCGCCGAACTGGCCCGGCTCCTGCACGGTGTGGGCGAGCCGATGGCCCATCACTACGTGCCGACGGCCCTGGTGGTACGCGAGTCCTGCGGCTGCGTACCGGGGCCGGCCTCGGCGACGCCGGCCGAGCAGTTGCGGGCGGCGGTGGCGCCGGTCGCTCCCGAACTCCCGGCCCCGGCCGTCGACCACGACGTGACCACGGTCGCCGACGCGATCGGGCACGAACCGGTGCCGGGTCTGTCGGCGGCGGTGCAGCGCCTGGCGCAGGCCAGCGGCCGCTCCGAGATCCTCATGGACATGGTCACCACGGTGTCCGAACAGGACACTCCGGCCGGGCCGCTGATGCGGGCGATGATGCAGGCGCACGGCCGGGCGCTGTTCCACGACAACGTCTACCTGCAGAAGACGCTGAGCCAGCAGTACGAGGTGAGCACCGAACTCCTGCGCGGCCACCGGGACGATCCCCGTGGGCTCGGCTGGCTGGCGCGTACGCCCGCGGTGGCGGGCTGCCTCGGGCTGTGGACCGGGGACGGCACGACGTTGGAGGTCGCCGGGGCGTACCGGCACGGCGGGACGCCGCCGGAGCTGCCGGCTCGGCTGCCCGTCACGGCGTTTCCTCCGGCGTACCTGATGGAGGTGGCGGCCGAGGTCGCCGAAGGCATCGTCTGCGTGGTCCCGGTGAAGGTCGACGCCAGCGACTGGGGCCTGCTGGCCGTCGTCGACACGGCGGTACGCGCGGTCGAGACCGGACGGGAGCCGGTCAACCACTGGGCGGCGCTGCTCGCCCACACCTTGGATTACGACCGGATGGTTCGCGACCTGCGCCTGGGCAAGGAACAGCTGCGGGCGGCGGCGCTCTACGACGGGCTGACCGGGCTGCCGAACCGGACGCTGTTCCTCGACCGGCTCCGGCAGGCCGTCCGGCAGCGTCGCCGGATTCCCGGCCGCCGCTTCGCGGTGCTGTTCCTCGACGTGGACGGGTTCAAGGTCGTCAACGACAGCCTCGGGCACGCGGCCGGGGACGGGCTGCTGATCGAGGTGGCCGCCCGGATCAACGAGAACCTGCGCGCGACCGACACTGCGGCCCGGTTCGGCGGCGACGAGTTCTTGATCCTGCTCGACGACATCGCGCAGAACTCGGACGCCAACGACGTCGCCCAGCGGCTCCAGGCGAGCCTGGCCGAGCCGTTTCACGTCCAGGGCCACGACGTCGTGGTGACCGCGAGCATCGGAGTCACCTTCGGCGACTCGTCCGCGGCGACGGCCGAGGACCTGGTCCGCGACGCCGACATCGCCATGTATACGGCCAAGTCCCGGATGAAGGGCTCGCAGGCGGTCTTCGACGACTCGATGCGTACGCGGGCGGTGCGCCGGTTGCAGGTCGAGTCGGAGCTGCGCCGGGCCTTGGACCGGCAGGAGATCCGGACCTTCGTGCAGCCGATCGTGCATCTGCCGACCGGCCGGATCGACGGGTTCGAGGCGCTGGCCCGGTGGGAGCATCCGACGCGGGGTCTGCTCGACCCGATCGACTTCCTGCCGATCGCCGAGGAGACCGGCCTGGTCATCGGCATCGGGCAGCAGATCCTCGCCGACTCGTGCCGGCGACTGGCCGCGTGGCGGGCGGTGGCGGGCCGGGATCTGCGGGTCAGCGTGAACGTGTCGCACCGGCAGCTGTGGACCCGGACGCTCATCGGCACGCTGACCGAGTGCCTGAGCGCGGCCGGCATCGACGGGAGCTGGCTGGCGCTGGAGTTGACCGAGAGCGTCGTGATGCGGGATCCCGCCCAGGCCCGGACCTTCCTGGAGGAGATCCACGCGCTGGGCTGCGAGCTGTACATCGACGACTTCGGCACGGGCTACTCGTCGCTGGAGGCGCTGCACCGGTTGCCCATCGACGCGCTGAAGATCGACAAGTCGTTCGTGTCCCGGCTCGGTCACGACACGAAGAGCGGCGACCTGGTCGATTCGATCATCCTCATGGGACACAAGCTCGGTCTGCGGCTCATCGCCGAGGGCGTGGAGACCGCCGAGCAGCGTGACCACCTGGTTCGGCTGGGCTGTGGCTACGGGCAGGGGCACTTGTTCGCCGAACCGGTCCCCGCCGACGAGGCCGAGGACCGGTTCCTGCGCTGAACCGGCAGACGCCTACTTGATCAGTTTCCAGGGGCCGTTGGCGGCTCCGGGCGCCTGGTTGCGGTTCCACCATTGGGCCTCGTAGACGTGGCCTTCATAGGTGACCCGGTCCCCGGCGGTGTAGACGGTGGTCGGCGTCCAGGCGGCCGGGCTGTTGTCCGGCGGGGTCGGGGCCACCTCGGCCCACGCCCCGTTCGGACTGCCCGGCTGCTGGTTGCGCGTCCACCACAGCGCCTTGTAGGTCTTGCCGTCGAAGACCGCGACGTCACCGGCGGTGAAGATGCGTGACGGCGTCCAGACCTTCACGCCGTCCTCGGTCATCGCCAGTTCCTGCCATGCGCCGTTCGGGTCGCCCGGCTTGGCGTTCTTCGAGTTCCACGCGGCCAGGTACGCCTTACCGTCGTAAGAGACCTTGGCGTTCGCCTTGTACAGCGTGGTCGCGTTCCACGCCGGCGGCAGGTTCACCGTCACCGTGACCGGGGTCTGCACCGACTCGAGCTGGTCGTTGCCCGAGTAGGACACCGTCAGCTCGTGCGTACCGGCGGACAGGCCGACCGGCAGCGGGAACGTCAGGGTGTCGCCGGTCAGCGCCGCCGAACCGCGTACCTTGTCGCCTTCCCGCAGCTCGACCGTGCCCGTCACCGGTACGCCGTCGGCGGCCAGCTTGACCGTCACCTTCGCCGCGGTCCCCCAGTCCACCGCAGTGGTGGTGGCGGTCAGCGTCGGCCGGCCCTTCGGCGTACGGAACACGGCCGGCTGAGCGACCGCGACACCGCCGTCGGCGCTCTCGGCGGTGACGATCCAGCCGTACGAGGTGGCCGGGGCCAGCCCGGTCCACGTCACCGACGCGGTGGCGTTCGCGGTGACCTGGTCGGTCCCGATCGTCCCGGACGGCACGTACGCCGCCAGGGAGTCGGTCGAGAACGACGTCTTGCGGGTGGTGAGGTCGACCGGCAGGGTCAGGTTGTCCTCCGAGCCGTTGTAGCGCGGCTTGGTCTGGCTGCCGTCCTGGCGGATGTCGTACTCGGTCGCCCCGAAGTTGTTCAGGAACGGCGAGTAGGTGTCGATGTGCAGCTCGGCCCGCGCGACGTCGAACTGGAGCAGGCGCAGGAAGCTCGCGCCGAACTGCAAGCGGTCAGTCGCCTTGTGGTCGATGGCACCGTCGCCGTTGACGTCGATGTTCCCGGCGGCGTCGACCTTGTCCGGCCACAGCTCACCGGCGGAAACGGTGTAGAACTGGTAGTCCGCCAGCAGTTCGACGACGTCGTGGGTGACGGTGACGCCGACCTTCGTCTTGAGGTTCGTGCCCACGCCGTGCTCGTGCCCGGCGAGGACCAGGAAGACGTTGGGGTTGGCCTCGACGACCGTCTTGTAGAGCGGTGAGCCGTCTGGTGCGGAGAAGTCCGCGCCTCGGCCGTCGGGGTTGGTCGACGGCCGCAGGTAGTCGTGGGACAGCAGGATCCCGTTGCGGTCGGAGTACCGCTTGAAGATCGAGTCGGCCCACTTGGCCTCCTGCGGCGTCACGCCGTAGGAGAGCCCGACCGCGACGAAGTCGAGGCCGCCGGCCGAGAAGAGGATGTAGTTGTTCTGGTTGTCCCGGCCGGGGGTGACCGTCCCGTCCGGGTTGGCCACCTCGTCCCAGGCGTGGTACTCGGAGCCGGTCGGCCAGCCCTGGGCGACCTGGTAGTACCGGTTGGCGCCGAAGGTCTTGCTGAACCGCGAGTCTGGCCCGGTCTCGGCGCCCAGCTGGTTGTCGTGGTTTCCGGCGATGACCTGGTTCACCAGGCCGTTACTGTCCAGGATGCCCTGGAAGCCAGAGGCGACCTGGAGTTCCCGGTTGACCTGCTCGTCGAGGCCGGGTCGCAGGAGCGTGCCGTCCGGCTTCCTGGCCAGCGGATCGTAGTAGTCGTTCTCGATCACGTCACCGGTGTGCGCGACGTACGCGATCTTGCGGCCGGCCGCGTTGTCGGCGATCCACTGCGTCTCCGACCGGTACGCCGCCTGCCAGATCGCCTGTTCCTCGGCCGTCTCCAGATCGGTCGGCTCGGTCGTGCCGTCGAAGTCGTCGTAGGTGGCGCCCGCTGCGCCCTCGGTCAGGTACTGCGTGTCGGTGTAGTGCGCGATCGCGAAGTCGTACGTGCTCGGGTCTTCGAACTTGTCTTTGTCGTTCTGCGCCGTCGAGTCGTGCGGCGACAGGTCGTCGGCGAACGGGTCCTCACCGGTGACCAGGACGTGCACGGCCGAGCCGTCGCGGAACTCCGCTCCGAGCTGGGCGGCGAGCACGGTCGGCCGGCCGGCCTGGCCCCGGGCGCTGGTGAGCACCACCCACTTCTGGGCCGACGGCTGCCATACGCGCAGCGCCACCACCCGGGCCGGGTCGATGGTCCCCTCCCAGCGCAGGACCGGGGCCGCGGCGCTGCCGACGGCCAGGTCGTACCGCTGGAAGACGACGTCCCGGCCGGACGGCGTGTCGATGCTCTGCCCGTCGAGCGGCTTGAGCGACTGCACGTGGACGGTGGCGTCGTGTGCGACGTCGAGAGTGGTCGGCACTGCCGAGGCGGTGCCCTGGTATCCCGCGGTGGGCAGGACGACGTCGGCCTTGGTGAAGGTGGCCGTCAGGGCGGTGCCGTCGGCTCCCGGCGTCTTCGCCGTCAGCGTCGCCACCGGGGTGTTCCCGCCGGTGACGGTCGCGGTCAGATTCGTGGGCACGTCGGGGATGGCGGCGCTGCTGAAGTGGATCTCGCGGGTGGCCCGGTTGCCGAGCGTGTCCGTCGCGGTGACGGCGATCGTGTGCGCTCCCGCCGGCAGGCCGTGGCCGATCTGGGTGCCCTCGGCCACCACCGCGCCGTCGAGCTTGATCACTGGTGCGCCGACGATGCCGGAGGCATCCTTGACCTTGACGGTCAGCGCCACGGTCGCGGTCAGCCGCTGTCCCTCGGCCGGAGTGCTGCTCTCGATCTCCGGCGCGCTGTTGTCCACAGTGAACTGCCGGGTCGCGGTCTTGCTGGCGGCCACTGCCTTGATCTGGTGGGCGCCGTCGGCGAGTGACGCGGTGTTGACGTCCGCCCGTCGGCCCAGCGCGGTGGGCGTACCGCCGGTGGCGGTGGTGACCTCGAACAGGATCGTCTTGTCGAGGACGTAGTTGTTGTTGCTGCGGCAGGAGCCGTCGCCGACCCAGACGGTCACCGGGCTGCCGGTGGGATAGGTGGACGAGCCGATGGTCACGGTCGTTCCGGCGACCTGCCGGGTCAGCGGGGACGCCTTCGCACCGGCCGGAGCCAGCTCGAAGTCACGCAAGGTGTAGTCGTCGAAGTTGTCGCAACCGCCGTTGGCGCTGCCGTGGTCGCTGCCCGCGACGAACTCGACGACGTTGACGCCGGGCGTCAGCCACTCGTTCGGGAAGGCCAGGTCGGCGGTCTCCTTCTCCCAGACGCCCATCGCCAGCGGGATGCCGTTGATCAGGACCTGGTTGTCGAAGCCGCTGTCGGCGCCGTTGCCGCCGATGAACATCCGCAGATGGGCACTGCCCGCGCCCAGCGTCTCGACGACGGTGGTGGTCGGTGCGCCGGTGATGCCGAAGTGGAACTCGGCCTCCTTGTTCGCGCCGCAGGTGCCGTCGCCGAGGGCCAGCGAGTCCGTCGTCGCCTCGGCCTTGGTCACCGTGCCGTTCGTCGCGGTCGTCACGATGTACGCCGTCCCAGCGGTGACCGTGCCCGCGCCGGTCAGCGCGAGCGCGGCAGAGCCGCGGGTCAGCTTGAAGTCGTCGTGGTTGGCGCAGGTCGCGCCGTTCAGGGTGCCGTTGTAGTCGCCGGTCTTCACCTGGATGACGTTGTCGCCCAGGTGCAGGAACCGGTGCGGGAACTTCAGCGTGACGAACTCATCGCCGGTCACGCCGTAGTCACCGCCGAGGTCGACCCGGTTGCCGTTGACCAGCAGGTAGTTGTGGTACTTCGCCTCGACCGAGTTGCCCGCCTCGACGGTCAGGCCGAGGACGGCCGTCCCGGTCGCGAGGGACTCGGCGTTCTCGGCCGCGGAACCGTCGATCTCCAGTGACGAGACCGTTCCGTCGGTTCCGGTCGGCAGGGCGGCGATGACCGGCTGCGTCCCGCGTACGCGGGAGCCGTCGGCCGGGGTCACCTCGGCCGCACCGGCCGGAGCGTTGTTGACCGCCACCTTCACCGACGTGCTGGCGCCGGAGACCGTCGTGGCGGTGACAGTGTGCTCTCCGTTGGCCAGGGTGGTGGTGTCGAGGTCCGCGCTCAGCCCGGCCGTGCTGCCGATCTCGCCGGAGACGACGAAGGTGAGGTCCTGGGTGAGCAGATGCGGAGAGCTGCCGCAGGTGCCGTCGCCGAAGGTGTAGCTGAAGGCGTTCTGCTCCCCGTCGGCGACCACGCCGATCAGGCTCAGCCCGATACTGGTCAGCGGGAAGTCGTCGTAATTCGGGCAGCGGCCGCCTTCGCCGTACGGGAGGACTTCGTAACCGACCGCGGCGGCGTTGGTGGAGTCGACCCAGTTCGCTCCGGCGTGGACGGTGATCGTGTTGACCCCCGTACGCAGCCAGTCGCCGGGAAAGTCGAGCGCGGCGCTCCGCCCGCCGGGGATGTCCGGGAAGTAGACCCGGTCGTCCTCCGCGGTACGGCCGTTGACGGTGATGTAGTTGTGGTACCGCGCCTCGGTTCCGTTGCCGCCCATGGCGAAGGCGAGGTGCGCGGTGCCGGCCGTCTTCGCGGTGTCCACGGTGACACCGTCGACCTTCAGCGCGGCGACCGAGTCGTTCTCGGTCGTCGGCCCGGCGTTCAGCTTGACGGTGCCTTCCAGGGTCTGCCCGTCGCGCAGGTTGAGGGTCGGCGGGGTGCCGGCCGCGACGTCCTGCGCGCCGGCGGAGACGGGGACGGTGGCCCCGAATCCGGCGACGAGCACGGCCGCCAGCACGACCCGGAGGACACGAGGTCCCCGCCGGGCCGTACGCAGTCGGTGCGACATGAAGCGTCTCCTTAGGTGACGGTGGTGAGATTGATCGCCGCGAGGACGGTGATGCCGACGCCGAGCACCGTGATGCCGGCGGCGGCCACAATGGGGGCCACCCGGGTGGCCAGGCGGAGCAGGGACTGCGTACGCGCGCCGCGGCGCACGATCGAGCTGCCCGCGACGGCGAGCGCGCCGACGCCGAACAGGACGACGGCCATGCCGAGCCCGAAGGCCATGATCAGGAGCAGGGCGAACCCGGCCCGGCCGAGGAACAGTCCGGTCACGAGCACCAGGAAGGCGGCCGGTGACGGGGTGAGTCCGCCGGACACGCCCAACAGGACCAAGCCCGGCCGGCTGTGCTCGTGTGGATGCGGATGATCGTGCGGGTGCGGGTGCCGGTGGTCGTGGTGGTGCCGGTGCAGCCGCCGCCGGATCAGCCAGATGCCGGTGCCGACGACCAGCACTCCGGCGAGCAGCTGCAGCCAGGTCGTCAGCTGCCGCATCGGCAGGACGTCCGACAGCGACAGGAACGTCCAGGCCAGTCCGATGACCAGCACCGATACCGTGTGCATCACGGCCACTGAGCCACCGAGCCAGGCGGCGTCCCGCAGGCGCGCCCGCGATCCGACGAGGTACGCCGCCGCCAGGCTCTTGCCGTGCCCGGGAGTGACCGCATGCCCGGCCCCGGCGGCGAATGCGAGCGCGAAGGCCACCGGCGGCACTCCCGGCGACCGCAGGAACTCCTGCAACTGGTCGGCGGCGGTCACCGGGCGACCCGTTTCGTGCGCTGCTTTCGGCGTACCAGGAGGAAAAGCAGGACCACGACGAGCAGCGAGCCGCCGACGACCAGGCCGATCTGCGCGGCGGCCGAGCGCCGGGTGTCGTGCGCGGACGCCGAGCCGAGGACCCAGTCGTGGGTGTCCTTGCCCGCGGCATAGACGGCGCGCTCGCCGTTCGGCCCGGTCGCGAGCGTCTGGTACGCGGAGTTGAGGTCGGTCAGGGTGCGCACCACGACGGTGGCCGTGCCGATGGCAGCCGGACAGTCGAAGTCGAGGGTGACCCCGGACTTGGCCAGGTCGGTCGGCGGTCGCACGGTCCCGGCGCAGGTTTCGCCGTCGCCGGCCACGCTGATCTGCCGGAGCAGGTACTCGGCGAATCGCGGCGACGGACCGATCGCTGTCGCGTCCGACGCCTGGTAGAAGACCGCGCCGTCGAGCATGACCCGGTCACGCGGCAGCAGCCCGAGCGAGACGCCGAGCAGTGTGAGGTCGTCGAGGCCGCCGGCCTTCCAGCGAATGTGGACTGTGTCCGGCCGGGTGGCGTCGAGACTGATCGCGACGGTCTGCGGATCACCGAACGGATGCGCGGCGGCTCGGCTCGGCGTCGCGAAAACGGTTACAGCGAGGGCCGCGAGCAGGGCGGCGATCGCTCGCCTGGGTTGGTGCAAGGGTCGCGCTCCGGGCTGGCAGGGGTGTGATCGCGCTGCACTCTGCCGACGGTTCGCGAACTCCGGCGCTTGGCTTGATGATCAGCACCGAACGCGCGGGTGAACGTTTGCCGATCAGCGCCGCTCGGCAGGAGGCCTCGACGCAGATCGCGCTGGGAGTTTGCTCCCAGGCGAAATCACGTGGTCGCACCCTCGGTCGGTCCAGCAGGATCGCGTCCGTTCCTCTTCGAGAACGGGATGTGCATGAACCGATCCGAAAGCTCAGCACGGTCGCGTGCGGCCGCCCTGGTGACCCGGCTGGCCCTCGTGCTCGCCACGGTCCTGACCGGCACGCTGGTCGTGCCGCGGCCGGCCGCCGCGGCCACCGGCTACTTCGGCGCGCTGACCCTGTGTACGCAGTCGTCGTGCGTCAACAAGGGCAACGTCGTGCTGTTCTGGCAACGGCGTCTGTGGGCCGACGAAGGCTACGACGACCCGGACGGCGTGTTCGGCCCCAACACCGAGGCCGCCACGATCCACTGGCAGCAGCTCTACAACGCCGCGAACTCGCCCGACATCGACGTCGACGGCTGGGTCGGCAGCGAGACCTGGGAGGCGTCGAATCTGAACACCGTCTGGGGCTACCACTGGACGTCGACGGACTCGACCTACTTCTACTACACCTACCAGGGCCGCATCAGCGGCCGGACGTTCTACATCCGCGAGCGCCGGTCGGACCGGGTCACCTGGTTCCGGATGCCCGGCGTCTCGACCTGGACCGACACGAGCTACGTGTACTGACGAGCCGGCCGGGCCGGACCGCCGGTTCCCCGGTGGCCCGGCCCGTGTCATCCTGCACATCCGCTCGACGCCCGTGAGGATGCCCGGATGCTTCGAATCCATTTCACCGCCATGGATCTCGCGTCGATGCGGCTCGCGACCCAACCGGACCCGTTCTGGGAGCTGGCGCTGAGCATGCATCAGGTCCAGTCGCGCAGCACGCCGCCGATGCTGGCGTCGTGGCGTACGGGGGTCATCCAGACCCTGCAGAACAATCCGGCGTTCCGCGAGGACCTCAGTACGCTGTTCGCCCTGAACCCGCCGGTCGGCTACTTCCCCGACTTCCTGACCCCGGCGCAGTCCAGCGGCGGGTTCGAAGCCGGGCTTGAGGCGATCCTGTCCACTCCCCATACGCAACTACGCAGTGAAGTCGCCCAGGTCAGCGTGGCCGGACGGCACCAGTGCGCGGTGGACGGCCTGCTCCGGGGCGAGGCCGGTTCGCTGCGCCGGTTGGCGAACGGGCTACGGCTCTACCGGCGGATCGCGCTGGAGTCCCGGTGGAGTGAGATCACCGCCGCGTTCGACACGGACCGGGCGATCCGGGCCCGGCAACTGGCGGACGAGGGCATCGGGGCCTTCCTCGGCGGGCTGCACCCCAGTGCGTACTTCCGGGACGGGGTCCTCCACATCGGATCCTGGGGTATGGACGGCAACCGGGACATCCATCTCGACGGTCGCGGGCTCACCATCATCCCGTGCTATTTCAAGCGCGCCACCCAGCTCATGGTGCTGGCCGACAGCGACCTGCCGCCGGTGCTGGTCTACCCGCTGAATCACGCGGCTCGCGTCCTGGCCGCGGCGCAGCACGCGCCGCTGGCCGCGTTGCTCGGCTCCACCCGGGCCTGGGTCCTGGCGTCGGCGGCCAACCTGACGACCTCCGAGATCGCCGGACGACTCGGGATCTCGGTGCCCGCCGCGAGCCGGCATCTGACGATTCTGCGGGGTGCGGGCCTGGTCGCCAGCGTCCGGCACCGCAACAGCGTGATTCACACGCAGACTCCGGCCGGGCTGGCGCTGCTGGAGGGGCCGACCCCGGCGCCGAGGCCGGCCCCGGGGTATCAGTAGCCGCCCGGCCCGTTGTACTTGCGGCAGATCGCCTGGTAGTCGTACGGCTCGTGGCTGATCTTGTCACGGGTGTAGACGCCGTACCAGCCGTCGTCGTCGAGGCCGTACAGGCGCTGGACCTCCATGAGTGCCGACTCCGTCTTCGGGCCGAAGTCGCCGTCGACGGTGAGGTTCATGCCGTAGCAGTAGTTGAGGGTGCCCTGCAGGACGGAGACGGCCTGGTTGTCGAGGATGCCCTCGTGCAGCGTGCAGCTGACGTCTCCGCCCCAGGTGGCGGGCACCCACACCTTCTTGCCGGAACCGTCGGTCGAGGTGACGTCCTTGAAGGTGTTGCAGATGGGGAGCGCCGCCGCCGGCGAGGCGTTCACCAGGGTGGTCCCGAGAACCGCGATCGCGACGGCGAGCGCCATCCGTTGAAGAGTACGCATGACGCGTAGCCTCCGTTGCCGGGCTCACCTGCGGCAACGTCCTTAACCTGCACCGAAAACAGCCACGTGGGCGCGGCTCGGTGGCCGCGCCCACGTGGGCCGGTCGGGCTCAGACCCGGGTCACCCGGATCGCGTCGGCGATGACGTAGCCGGTTCCGGTGGTCCATCGGCTCACCCCGACCTTGTCCGCGTCGCCGGCGGCGAGGGTGAAGACGCCCAGCGACACCCACTGGCCGCCGCTGCTCTGCTGGTTCACCACGACGGACTGGTTGCCGGTGGTGGTGACCACGACGTACGGCGTCGCGTTGTTGTAGCCGGAGTTGGCCGGGTACCAGACCGACACTTCATAGGTGGCGGTCTCCGGGATGTTCACCTTGTACCAGGCCGGGTCGCTGGCGGCGACCGGGTCGGCGAACCGGTAGTCCGTGCCGTAGCGCTGCGTCGAGTAGCTCGACGTGCCCCAGTTCGAGCTCGCGGTGAACCGGCCGGAGTCGGTGTTGTCGACGATCGTGCTCCACTGGGTCGGGGGCTGGGTTACGACGGTGGAGACGTCGAGGTAGTTGCGGTCGATCTTGATCGTGACGCCGCCCCAGGTCTCGGTGACGTCGCCGGAGTACTGGTGCAGGCGCTGGTGGTTCGGGTACGCGGTGTCGGGGCAGTACTGGCCGCCGGCGGTGTTGGCGACGCCGTTCCACCAGGCGATCCAGAGGTGGTCCAGCCGGGTGTACTGCGGGTCGTCGTAGGCGTTGCAGACGTCGAGGACGCCGGACGAGCCGCTGGAGTACATGCCGGACAGGTAGCCCAAGGCGTGCAGCTGCAGAGTCCAGCCGGACAGGTACGACAGCACCGCCGCCCGGCAGGAGGCGTTGGTCGGGTACTGCTCGATGTCGTTGTAGATGGCGCTGCCGGCCGGGATGCCCAGGGCCTTGGCGGCATTGACCGCGCTGGTCGCCCGGCTCGCGCCCTGCGAACGGGCGGTCGCCGGGTCGCTGGACATCTTCGGCGTACGCGTCCCGCAGGGCGCCTGGTAGTCGAGTTCGATGGGGATGAGCCGCCAGCCCTTGGCGACCTGATTGGACACCCACGTCGCGGTGAGGTTGGGCTGCGAACAGGAGCGGCTGGAACCGCTGATGTAGATGCCGACCGCCCCGTACGGCGAGCTGGTCTTCCACGCGTTCATCGCCGACTGCGAGGGCGCGGTGCAGGTGTCGAAACCCTTGCCCACGTAGGTGCCCGGCTGTGGCGCGACGGCCGCCACGGTCACCGCCGCGGTCGCGGGGGCGGCCGCCGACGGTGCGATCAAAGCTGCCAGGACGGCCCCGGCGGCGATCACCTTTCTCATACACGTCTCCCTATGAAGGAAATTCTCAGACTTGGCCGGAAGATTGAAGGATTCCTACCACACATCGACGATTGGGGCTAGTGGCCTGTGTCGATGGGACACGCTGCGGTTCCCGCTGGATCAGGGTTCCGGGTCGAATCTCGCTTCAAGATTCGACCCGGAACCCTGATCCAGCGCTGGGAAGGCCAGCGTCCGCGGGGAAGGCCAGCGCCAGAAGGAAAGCTAAGCGGGAGCGGTGAGGCCGAGGTCGGCCAGAGCGGCCGCGCCCTGCTCGGCGTACGTGCCGCCGGCGAGGACGAGGGTTCGCGCCCACTGGTAACGGCTGCCCGCGGTCTCGAAGGCGGCCGCGGCGGCGAGCGTACGGGTGGAATCGTTGTCCAGCAACGCTTCCGCGCGGTCGAGCTGAGCGGCGGCGATCGGGTTGCCGGCCACGAGAGGTCGAGCGGCGGCGATCCGGTCGCGGGCGTCGGGCTGACCGGACAGGGCGGCGGCCTCGGCGCGTACGGCGAGATACCAGTGCCGCCACACCCAGATGGCCCACTCGCCCATCTCCTCGGGCTCGCTCGCCAGCAGCGCGAATGCTTCGCCGGCGCGGCCTTCGTGGAGCAGCACGATCGCGTCGAAGACGGCGCTGTAGCCGGCTTTCAGCTCCGGGGCGACGTCGAGTTCGGTCACAATGCCGAGCCACTCGGCCCGGGCGGTGTCGTCGCCGCGCAGGCCGTGGATCATCGCGACAGCGGCGGCTGCGGTGGCGAGGGTCGGCGTGTGCAGGCCGCCCGACCGTCCCCAGGCGTCGAGGAATCGGCCGCAGGCGGCGAGTACGCCTTCCGCGTTCCCGGCGAGGGCGTCGGCGACGAGCAGTCGCGAGGTCGCGAAGTCGCCGCGTTCGGCAAGCAGCGGCAGATCTCGGAGTTGCTCACCCCACCTGCGGGCGGCGGCCAGGTCGCCGACGCCGACGGAGGATTCGGCCGCCTCGGACAAGGCGTTCGTGCGTTCGAGGGCGACGGCCGGGGACGCCGGAAGCTTCGCGAGCAGACCGACGCGGTGACGGGCGGAGTCGGCGGCGGCGAAGGTGTCGCCCGCCCAGCACTGGACGGCGGCCAGCGCGTCGAGAGCCGCGCTGTGGGCGAGGGGATCTCCGCCGGCTCGGGCCAGGTCGACGGCGCGTTCGGCGCGTTTGAGCGCCTCCGGCAGATCGGGGTCGCCGGTGTCGCTGAGGACGCCGCATTCGGCGAGGGCTACGGCGGCCAGCGCCGCCGGATCGTCGCCGGCCAGGTCACGGGCCTCGGCGAGCAACGCGGCCGCCGCACCCGGTGGCGGCGGCTCGGCGAACGTGCCGGAGAACCGGTAGACCGTGGCGGCCGCGGTCGCCAGGTCCCGTGCGGTTCCAGCGGTGTCCCCGGCGGTTCGGGCGGTGTCGGCGGCCGCTTGGTGGAGCCGATACATGTCGTCGCCGCGCATCCGGCAGCCCGCGACGGCCGCAGCTTGGCGGAGGGCGGCCTCGGCGGCGTACGGGTCGTCGGCGAGCGCGGCGGCTTGCTCGTAGCGCTGCTGCGCCTCACCGATCAGGGTCCGCGTGAACGCCAGCTGCGCCAAGGCGAGGGCGAGGGCGTACGCCTCTGCCCGGTGGTCCGCCGACGTCGCCGCCCAGCCGAGCGCGGCCCGCAGATCGTCGGCGGCGTAGTCGAACCGTGCCCGCCACGGTCCGGCCCCCGGCTGGGGATCCTGGGCCAGCTCGGTCGCGGTCGCCAGGCACCAGCGCAGGTGCTCGGCGCGTACGCCGTCGAGTTCACCGGTCGCGGCCAGCTGTTCCGTGCCGTACTGGCGGATGGTCTCGAGCGTTCGGTAGCGCATGCCGCCGGGGGCGGGGGTCGCCGACAGCAGACTCTGCTCGGTCAGCCGGGCCAGTCCGTCCATCGTCGCTCCGGCGACCCGAGCGGCTGCGTCCACAGTGAACGGTGCGACGAAGACGGCGATCCGGTGCAGCAGCGTCCGGTCGGCCGGGTCGAGCAGGGCGACGCTCCAGTCCAGCATCGCGCGTACCGAGCGGTGCCGGTCGTCGGCGCGGGCGCCGCCGGTGAGCAGGCGCAGCTGGTCGGAGAGCACGTCGGTGAGCCCGTCGAGGCCGAGCATCGGCAGCCGCGCGGCGGCGAGCTCGATCGCCAGGGCCACCCCGTCCAGCCCTTGGCAGATCTCGGCGACCTGTTCGTGCTGCTCCGGGGCGACCGGCCAGCCGACGGCGGCGGCGCGATCGAGGAACAGAGCGACCGCGTCGGAGTCGCCGTCGCCGGTCAGCGACATCGGCGGAACGGGGTGGACCCGTTCGAAGGGCACCATCAGCCGGGCGCGACTGGTCGCCAGGACGGTCACTTTCGGGCAGGCGGCGAGCAACCGTTCGAGGAAGGGCGCCACTCCGTCGCGTACCTGCTCGCAATTGTCGAGAACGAGCAGCGCGCGGCGGTCGGCGAGCGCGGAGATCACGGAGTCGTCGATGCTGCGGCCCTGCTGCTCGCCCACGCCGACCGCCGCGGCGACGGTCGCGCCGACCATCGTGGCGTCCGTGATGGGGACGAGGTCGACGAACCAGACGCCGTCGGGGAAGTCCGGGGCGGCGTCGGCCGCGACCGCCAGGGCGAGGCGGGTCTTGCCGACCCCACCTGGACCGACCGCGCTGACCTGCCGGTGGGCCGTTACCGCCGCGGCCAGGGCGGCGCGCTCCTGCGCCCGGCCGACGAAGGAGGTCACCGGGGCGGGCAGGCCGAGGGTGGCGTCGCCGCCGCGGGCCGCGCGGCTCCACTCGGCCGCGAGCTGGGCGAGCGCCCGCCGGTCCGGCGCGTCGAGCTTGCGCAACATGGACGAGACGTGGGTCTCGACGGTGCGGACCGAGATGAACAACCGCGCGGCGATCTCCGCGTTGCTGAGGTGCTCCCCCAGCAGGGCCAGCACCTCGGCCTCGCGCGTGGAAATGCCCGCCTGGACCGCCGTCACGCGGCCATTGTGCCCCATCGGCGGCCGAGTACGTGGTGCTCCCCGTGGTGACCACGGATGTGGTCGGCGCCCGCGTGGCCGAGGCTTCTTGCAGGGCAACGACTACCGTTCAGGAGTGATCATGACCACCAAGGGGATCAAGACCGTGCTTCACCCGGTCTCCGACCTCGGCAAGGCGAAGGAGATGTACGCCGCCCTGCTCGGCATCCAGCCGCAGACCGATTCCTCCTACTACGTCGGATTCGACATCGGTGGGCAGCACGTCGGGCTGGTCCTCGGCGGCGGTCCGCAGGGTATGACGTCACCGGTGACCTACTGGGAGGTGGCCGACATCGAGGCGAAGGTCGCCGAGGTGGTGGCGGCCGGCGGCGCCGTCAACGACCCCGTACGCGAGGTCGGCGGCGGCCGGGTCGTCGCGACCGTCACCGACCCCGACGGCAACGTCCTCGGCCTGTTGCAGGACCGCTGACATGGCCGGGTCGTACGGCCGGGTACTCCGGCAGCCGGCGTTGCGCCGGATTCTTCCGGGCATGCTGGTCTCGGCGCTCGGCGACGGGATGAGCATGGTCGCGGTGGCGTGGCTCGCGGTGCAGATCGCTCCGGCCGACCAGGCCGGCGTCTGGACCGGGCTCGCCGTCGCGGCGTACGCCCTGCCGGCGACCCTGGGCGCCGCCCTGCTCGCCCGGTTCGTGCGCCGGTTCAGCGGCGTACGCCTGGTCGCGGTCGACGCGTCGTTACGCGCCGTCGTCCTCGGCGGCATCGCGGCGCTGGCCGTCGCCGGTGCGCTGGGACCGGCGCTCTACGTCGGGCTGCTCGCGTTGTCGTCGCTGCTGCACGCCTGGGGGAACGCGGGGGCGTACACGGTGGTGGCCGAGGTGCTGCCGGAGGAGGACCGGGTCACCGGCAACGCCCTCGTCTCGACGTTCACACAGGCGGCGGTGCTGGTCGGCCCGGCGCTCGGCGGGCTGCTGCTGGCGGCGGTCAGCCCTGGTTGGGTGATCGCCGCCGATGCCGCCAGCTTCGCCGTGCTGGCCGCGATCTGCTGGGCGACCGCGCCCGGCTACACGGCCACCGCCTCGCCGGACGACGCCACCGCCTCGCCGGACGACGTCACCGAGGAGCCGGCCGGCGGGTGGCGTACGCTGCGCAGCCAGCCGAAGCTGCTCGGCCTGCTCGCGGTGACCTGCGTGTTCTTCTTCCTCTACGGGCCGGTCGAGGTGGCGCTGCCGATCCACGTCGCGACCGAGGCCCACGCGTCGGCGAGCCTGCTGGGCCTGTACTGGACGGTGTTCGGCGTCGGCTGCACGGTCGGCGGGCTGGCCGCCGGATTCCTGCGCCACCAACCCCTGTGGCTCGTCGTGATCAGCATCATCGTCGGCTGGGGTGCGGCCCTGCTGCCGTTGGGCCTGACCGACAGCGTCGCGCCCGGCCTGGTCGGCATGGCGATCGGCGGGCTGATCTACGGCCCGTTCACGGCGATCTGCACCGCGTTGTTCCAGCGCCTGAGCCCGCCGTCGGCGTTGAGTCGCGTACTGGCCGCGCGCAGCGCGTTGACCATTCCGGCCACGGCGCTCGGCGTCATGCTGGGCGGGCCGCTGGTGAGCGCGGTCGGCGGCCGCCAGACGCTGCTGATCTCGGCGGTGCTGACCATCGCGTTCGGGGTGGCGGTCGCGGTGGTGCTCGCCGTCGCGCACAACGTCGGCCAACGGCGGGAGCTGGCGGAGGCTGCGTGATCCGAGCCTCCCGCACAGTCGCCGGGACGCCCGCAGACCCCTGTAGGCGTCCCGGCATTTTCTGACAAATACCGACAAGTAACGAAAAGGTCACGGTTACGGCAAGCCTTGGCCGTCATTCCGGACGAATCGGTTGACCTGCCCAAACGCTGAGACGATCGTCCAGCTTATGGGCGGTCCCACGGACATGACGCAGGCCGCCGCCGAGGCGCGGACGGCCGAACCTCTTACCGGCGAGGAACTCACCACCGGTGCGGGCGAGGAGATTCAAGGCCGCTCACTGCGCCAGATCGCCTGGCGGCGGTTGAAGAAGGACAAGGGCGCGATGGCCGGCGCCGTCGTCATCATCCTGCTCGTCCTGATGGCGTTGTTCGCGCCGCTGATCATCAAACTCTGGGGCTATCCCCCGAACTCGGTGCACCCGGAGACGATCGATCCGGTGACGCAGGCCCCGATCTACCAGTTCCCGTTCGGCAAGTTCAGCTCGCAGTACCTGTTCGGCACCGACGCCCCGCTGGGGCACGACCTGTTCAGCGAGGTCGTCTACGGCGCGCGGATCTCACTGCTCGTGGCGTTCTTCGCGACCTTGCTGTCGGTGGTCATCGGCTCGACGCTCGGGCTGATCGCCGGGTACTTCGGCGGCTGGGTCGACACCGTGGTGAGCCGCACGATGGACGTCTTCCTCGCCTTCCCCATCCTGGTCTTCGCGATCGCGCTGGCCGGGGTCGTGCCGGACAGCGCGTTCGGGCTCAGCGGCGGCACCCTGCGCGTCGTGATGCTGATCTTCATCATCGGCTTCTTCAACTGGGGCTACATCGCCCGGGTCATCCGCGGGCAGACCCTGTCCCTGCGCGAACGGGAGTTCGTGGACGCCGCCCGCAGCCTCGGCGCGCGCGGCCCCTACATCCTGTTCCGGGAGATGCTGCCGAACCTGGTCGCCCCGATCCTCATCTACGCCACCCTGCTCATCCCCACGAACATCCTGTTCGAGGCCGCGTTGTCGTTCCTCGGCGTCGGCGTACAGCGGCAGCCGAGCGGCGAGCCGATGGTCACCTGGGGCGGCATGCTCTCCGAGGCCGTGCACTACTACACGCTCCCCCACTTCATGTTCTGGCCCGGCATGGCGATCTTCATCACCGTGCTGGCGTTCAACCTCTTCGGCGACGGGCTGCGCGACGCGCTCGATCCGCGTACTCGATGAATAGGGGGAACCGATGAGGAAGAGAGTGGTCCAGGTCGTCGCGAGCGGCAGCGCCCTCGCCCTCGTCCTCTCCGCGTGCGGCGGCGGGGGCGGCAGCACGACCAACAACGGCGCGACAGCCCAGTTCAACGCCGCCGTCGGCCAGGTGTTCAACCAATCCGACAAGAAGGGCGGGACGCTCAAGTACGCGATCTCGTCCAACTGGGACTCCACCGACCCCGGCGACACCTACTACGGCCTGTCGTGGAACCTGATCCGGACCTACACGCGTGCCTTGACGATGTTCAAGATCGAGCCCGGCTCGGGCAGCCAGACGCTGGTCGGCGACCTGGCTCAGGACGTGGGCCAGACCAACGACGGCGGCAAGACGTGGACCTACAAGCTGCGGCCCGGACTGAAGTTCGAGGACGGCACGCCGATCACGTCCAAGGACGTCGAGTACGCGGTGTCGCGGTCGCTGGAGAAGGGCACGCTGGTCAACGGCCCGACCTACTTCAACGACTTCCTGGACCTGAAGGGCTACCAGGGTCCCTACACGAGCAAGGGCGAGGACAACCCGGCGATCGACACGCCGGACGACCAGACGATCGTCTTCCACCTCAAGCAGGCATTCGGCGGGTTCGACTACTTCGCGATGCTGCCGTCGACCGCTCCGGTGCCGCAGGCGAAGGACACCGGCGTGAAGTACAAGGAGCACCCGGTCTCGTCCGGCCCCTACAAGTTCGAGTCCTACCAGCAGGACAAGAGCTTCACGCTGGTGCGTAACGATCAGTGGGACCCCAGCACCGATCCCAACCGCAAGGCGCTGCCGGACCGGTACGAGATCACCATCGGGGCCAACGCCGACGACATCGACAACCGGATCATCTCCGGCGACCTGCACGTCGACATCGCAGGCACCGGCGTGCAGCCGGCCGCGCTGAGCCGCGTCCTGGGCGATCCGACGCTCAAGGCACGGGCGGACAACCCGAGTTCGGCCCGGCTCAACTACACGTCGATCAACCCGAAGGTGGCGCCGCTGGACAACATCGAGTGCCGCAAGGCCGTCCTGTACGCCGCCGACCGCACCCTGTACCAGCAGGCCTACGGCGGGCCGCTGGCCGGTGGGGACATCGCCACCGGGCTGCTGCCACCGGTGATCCCGGGCTTCCAGAAGCTCGACATCTACCCGGCCGGCGCCGACAACAAGGGCGACCTGGACAAGGCGAAGGCCTCCCTGGCCGCATGCGGGCACCCGGACGGGTTCGCCACCAACATGGCGTACCGGGCGGAACGGCCCAAGGAGAAGGCGGTCGCCGAAGGACTCCAGCAGTCGCTGGCGCGGGTCGGCATCAAGCTGACGCTGAAGGCGTACCCGACGGGTGACTACTTCGCCCTCTACGCGGGCAAGCCGAGCTTCCGCAACAGCAACAACCTCGGCCTGATGACCAACAGCTGGGGCGCGGACTGGAACGACGGCTTCGGCTTCCTGCAGCAGATCACCGACAGCCGGGTCATCCGCGACACCGGCGGCTCGTCCAACCTCAGCGTCATGATCCCCGAGGTGGACAAGCTGATCGACCAGGCCATCGCCGAGACCGACAAGGCCAAGCGCGAAGCCATCTGGGCCCAGGTCGACAAGCGGGTCATGGAGGAGGCGGTCATCCTGCCCGGCGTCTGGGCCAAGCAGGTCACCCTGCGCGGCGTCGGCGTCAGCAACGTGTTCGTCAACGAGGCGTTCGGCATGTACGACTTCACGACGATGGGTCTGCAGTGATCGCATACATCCTCCGCCGGGTGCTGGGCGCGATCATCACGCTCTTCGTGGTCAGCGTCATCACCTTCGGGATCTTCTTCCTGATCCCGAGGTGGGCGGGTGGTTCCGCGGAGAGCCTGGCCTCGCGCTACGTCGGGCGCACCGCCAATGAGGAGCAGGTACGCGTGGCGGCCGAGAAGCTCGGCTTCAACGACCCGCTCTGGGAGCAGTACGGGCGCTGGATCAAGGGCATCTTCGTCGGAGCGGACTACAACTATGGGCCGGGCGTGGAACACTGCCCGGCCCCGTGCTTCGGCTACTCCTTCATCAGCCGTACGCCGGTCTGGCCGGATCTGGTCGACCGGATGCCGGTGACGCTGTCGCTGGCGATCGGGGCGTCCATCCTGTGGCTCGTCGTCGGGGTGTCGGTCGGCGTCCTGTCGGCGTTGAAGCGCGGCACGATCTTCGACCGGGCCTCGATGGGCATCGCCCTGGCCGGCGTATCGCTGCCGATCTTCTTCACCGGTCTCATGGCGCTGGCCATCTTCAGCTACAAGCTGGGCTGGACCGCGCCGGGCGGCCACTTCACGCCGATCACCCAGAATCCGGCCGATTGGGCGTACAACTTGATCCTGCCCTGGATCACGCTGGCCTTCCTGTTCTCCGCGGCCTATGCCCGGCTGACCCGCGCGGGCATGTTGGAGACGATGAGCGAGGACTATGTGCGGACCGCGCGGGCCAAGGGTGTCCCCGAGCGGAGGGTGGTGACGCGGCACGGACTGCGCGCGGCCCTGACCCCGATCGTGACGATCTTCGGCCTGGACCTGGGCCTGCTGCTGGGCGGCGCGGTCCTGACCGAGAGCACGTTCTCGCTGCCCGGTCTGGGCAAGTACGCGATCGACGGCATCTTCGCCGGCGACTTCCCCAAGGTGATGGGGGTGACCTTGGTGGCGGCGCTGTTCGTGGTGATCTTCAACCTGGTCGTGGACATCCTGTACGCCGTCGTCGACCCGCGGGTGAGGTTGTCATGAGCCTGCCGGGCATCACCTTCCTCGACGTGCGGGATCTGAAGATCTTCTTCCCGACCGACGACGGGGTGGTCAAGTCGGTCGACGGGCTGTCGTTCAGCGTGGACCGGGGCCGGACGCTCGGCATCGTCGGCGAGTCCGGCTCCGGCAAGTCCGTGACCAGCCTGGGCATTCTCGGGCTGCACAACCGCCGCAACGCCGACGTCTCCGGCGAGATCTGGCTCGACGGCGAGGAGCTGGTCGGCTCGGCCCCCGAAGACGTACGCCGCCTGCGCGGCAAGAAGATGGCGATGATCTTCCAGGATCCGCTGTCGGCGATGCACCCCTACTACACCGTGGGCACGCAGATCATCGAGGCCTACCGCATCCACAACGACGTGACCAAGGCGGTCGCCCGCAAGCATGCCGTCGACCTGCTGGGCCGGGTCGGCATCCCGCAGCCGGACCGCCGGGTCGACGACTATCCGCATCAGTTCTCCGGCGGGATGCGGCAGCGGGCGATGATCGCCATGGCCCTGTCGAACGATCCGGAGCTGCTGATCGCCGACGAGCCGACGACCGCGCTGGACGTCACCGTGCAGGCGCAGATCCTGGACCTGATGCGGGATCTGCAGGCCGAGTTCAACTCGGCGCTGATCATCATCACGCACGATCTCGGAGTCGTCGCCGAACTGGCCGACGACATCCTCGTCATGTACGCGGGCCGCTGCGTCGAGTTCGGCAGCGCGATCGAGGTCTTCGAACAACCGCAGCACCCCTACACGTGGGGCCTGCTGGGTTCCATGCCGCGGCTGGACCGGATGACCGCCCGCCGTCTCATCCCGATCAAGGGCACGCCGCCGTCGCTGATCACCCTGCCGACCGGCTGCTCGTTCCACCCCAGGTGCCCCTTCGAACCGCTCACCGACGGACTGGGCCGGACAGTGATGCCAGACCTGGTCCCGGCCGGGTCCGCCGGTGAGGGGCACCTGGTCCGCTGCCACCTGACCGTCGCCGAACGCCGGCGCCTCTGGGAGACCGAGATCAAGCCCCGGCTGGAGGAGTCATGACCGGCCTTCAGCCGGTCATCAGCCGGCACAGTGTCGCTCATGCGAGCGCCGACCGCAGGTCGGTGATCGCATGACCAGCACGGACGCGATGCTGTCGGTGACCGGGCTGGAGAAGTACTTCCCGATCACCAAAGGACTGCTGCGCCGGAAGATCGCCGACGTCCGGGCGGTCGACGGGATCAGTTTCGACGTCGCGCCCGGCGAGACGCTGGGGCTGGTGGGCGAGTCGGGCTGCGGCAAGACCACCACCGGCCGGCTCGTCACCCGCCTGATCGAGCCGACCGGTGGTCAAATCGTCTTCGAAGGCCAGGACCTCAGCCACCTGTCGCAGGGCGACCTGCGCCCGCTACGCCGCCACATTCAGATGATCTTCCAGGACCCGTACTCGTCGCTGAACCCACGGCACACGGTGGGGGCCATCGTCGGCGCGCCGTTCCACATCCAGGACGTCAAACCGCCGCAGGGCGTCAAACGGGCCGTCCAGGACCTGCTGAAGCTGGTCGGGCTCAACCCCGAGCACTACAACCGCTATCCGCACGAGTTCTCCGGCGGCCAGCGGCAGCGGATCGGCATCGCGCGTACGCTCGCGCTGAAGCCCCGCCTGATCATCGCGGATGAGCCGGTGTCCGCATTGGACGTCTCGATTCAGGCGCAGGTCGTGAATCTGCTCGACGACCTGCAGGACGAACTCGGCCTGACCTACGTCGTGATCGCCCACGACCTGTCGGTGATCCGGCACATCTCCGACCGGGTCGCCGTCATGTACCTCGGCAAGATCGTCGAAATCGGCGACCGCGACCAGCTCTACGAACACCCGCGCCACCCGTACACGACGGCGCTCATCTCCGCCGTGCCGGTGCCCGACCCCGCCCGCCGCTCCGCCGCCCAACGCGAGCGCATCCTGCTCACCGGCGACGTGCCGAGCCCGATCGACCCGCCGTCCGGCTGCCGATTCCGTACGCGCTGCTGGAAAGCCCAGGAGATCTGCGCGATCGAGGAACCGCCGCTCATCCCCCGGCTCGGCGACCCGGACGGGCACGCCGCGGCCTGTCACTTCCCGGTCGCCGACGACGAGGAGATCGTGGGACGGCGTACGCGCTCGGCTTGAGCCCTTTACGGCGGTGATCATTCGTTCGCCGCCGTTCTGGGTGCGGTGGGCGGAGCGGCCGACCGCCCACCGCCCGGGCGTCACTCGATGATCAGGCGCACCATGCCCTCGCTGTCGCCGCCGAGCGGCGTGGAGGCGGCGGCGATCGCCTTGACGGGCGCCGCGAGCTCCCGCGTACGCACGTCGACGTCGGTCTGCGAAAGGTACTTGGGCACGTCGACGTAGATCAGGGTGTCCGGGTGACTCGGCAGTCCTTCGATCGCTCGCTGGAACAGGGGCGATCCGGAGAGCTTCCCCGTCGCCGAGTAGCCGTCGGAGACGGCCTGGACCGTGTTGCCAGTGACGGTCACCTTCAGCGGTAGCTGCATAGCTTTGAGCGCCGCCGCCACATCCGCCGCGCCGGTCGCGTCCTTGGTCTTCAGGGTGGCCGACAGGAGGGGCACGTCACCCCGCAGGCCGGTCAGGGCGAAGGTCAGGAACGAGGAGCCGAGGGCCTTGATGGCCTTGCCGAAATCCGGCCCCTTCGCCAACTCGGCTTGGATCGCCGCGATGTCTTCGGGGTCCAGCCCTTCCAGGTCCTCCGGGTCGAGCGTCGGGGGGCCGAAGATGCCGTCGAGCCCCTCCGGCGCCTTGCCGATGGCGGCCGAACCCGCGATCACGGCGTCGGCGGAGAGGTCACCGACCGCGGTGATCAGATCCTCGGCCGGGGCGGCGCTCGTCCCGGCCGCGCCGAAAGTGCGGTACCGGACCTCGACGCCGTCGTCGGTCGCGGTCGCGCCGACGACGAGGGTCCCCTGTTGCTTACCGGCCAACCCTGGTACGCCGAAGAACATGTCCGACGACGTGAACCCCTCCGAAAGGAGGTCCTCGGGGATCTCCTCGTCCGGAACGCCGAGGTCGGCCATCTCCGACATCATCATGGTGGTCATCGCCTTGCCCACTCCGCTGAGATCGGCGTACGCGTGGGCGAAGTGCTCTTCGGGCAACCATTTCACCGCGTCGGCGTACGCCGTGACACCGGCGAGCGGAGTGGCTCGGGCGGCTGCGTTCGCGGCTTCCGCCGCGGCTTGGGCGTTGTGCGTACCCCTTGCCGCCACGACGTAGCCGTCGCCGACAACGAACCCGAACTTGCTCGCGCCTTCGCGGCCCCGCATGCGCTCCAGGCCTTCGCGGGCCTTGCGATCGTCGCGGCTGGCCGCCATGAGCAGCGTGTACGCCTCTTTGTCGTGCATCCACAGCGCCACGCCGAACCGGCCGCCGAGCCACGGAGTGATGTCGGCGGTGAGGTCTTTGTCGTCCACGCGGACGTCGCCGTCGGGGCTGAACGCCTTGGGAAACTTCGCCAGCAGAGCGGAAAGCCTCCGTTGCTGACCGAGACCGGGAGCAAGGTCGACCGCGGCGAACGCGACCGCGTCGCCCGGCGTGATCTCCGCGGCCTGTGGACCGGCCGCGGCCAGCAGCGAGAATCCGGCCCAGCCGCCGATGCCGAGCAGGAGGGCGAGCACGAGGCTGCCGACGAGCAGCATGGGACCGCGGCTGCGCCGCACGGAGACGGGGGCGACGCGAGGTGGTTCTGGTTCCGGCATGACCGGTGCGAGGTCTGTCACCACTGTCCTTTCTCCTCAGAGAATCCCGATGGTAGAGGCACGGTCACAGTGCGCGTCGCCCCGAAAGCCGCTGCTCAAGGCAGATTCCCGACACCACGGGCACTGCGCGGCCCAGCCGCCGAAGTTCAGGCACCGATGACCAACGTGGGCTGCGGGGCCGTCAATCGGATACCGGCGACACCGTCAGGGCCTCTCCCAGCGAGAGTGCGCCGGAGTCTCGGCGAAGCCGAAGGACGCCCGCGAACGAGGTGACGTCAATGCGGAACCGTTCGGGTTCCGCGAACTCCCCTCCGACGAGCCGCCAAGGAGCCGCCGGGTCTCGATCCGGTACCGCCAGGAGCAGAACGGATGCCACGGGACGATCTTGGAAGTACTCCTCATGCGGCTCGTGATATTGCGCGTACCGCATCATGGCGGGGCCGGACGGAATCGAGGGCGCGACGAGGTCCGACGGGGCTTGCCCCCAGCGTCGGCCGAGCTCTTGGATCGCCTTCTCGCGCGCGGAGCCACGCTTCGCGCCGGCGGCGAGGATCGCGGTGCCGGCTCCTTCAGCGATCCGGCACAAGTCGTGAACCGGAATGGTCGCGGCCAATTTCGGGTAGTAGTGCACGAGCCGTATTCGCACCATCAGGCGGTGGAGCGCGGAGATGGCGCCCTCCGGTCGCCACTTCAGTATCTGGGGCGGTTCCTTCCGGCGCTTCGGTCCGCCCGAAGGCGCCCCAAGCAGGGTCCCTGAATCGGCAGCACGTCCGGCCCGGGACTCGTGCCACGCCGGGTCATCCGGCCAGAGCGAGGCCGCGCCGGCTCGCAGTGCCCCGGTACGCCCCACAATCACTGCGAGTCCCGGGTTCGCGGGGGTGATGGCCAGGCCGATCCGGTCCTCCGCGTCGAACCTCACCTCGCTGACGCCGGTGAACGTGAAGCGCAGGCGGGCGGCGGACGTGGGGCGGAGTGAACCGTCCGGCGCCACCTCCCCGCGGCTGGGCGTGAACCGTCGGGTGGCTGTCACCGTCACGAAAGCGCGGAGCTCCGTTCCGTCCGGTCGCACCGTGAACGCGCGGACCGCCGCTCCGGCGAGGTCGTAGTCAGCATCGAGCCCGGCGATCGTGTCGGCCGTGAGCGGGATGTTCAACGGAACGACGCGTCCCAGATAGTCACGGAAGACGAACAGTTCCGGAGCCGGTGTCGGAAGCCATTCGTCCAGCGACGAGTCGAGGTCGACCAGCAGCCGCCGGCGAGCTGGACCCAGGTCAGCCATCCACAGCAGACCAGCACGGGCCCACCTCTGACGCAGCGGCCAGGGAGCGGATGCCGCACTTGCGAGCGGATATGTGTTGTTGTCCCAGATGTCGGCGATCTCGCCGATGCGCGCGTCGTCGAAGGAGCGCGCGTCCCGAGTAAGCGCGGCGATCTCCTCAATGGAGCGGTCGAGCAAGCCGCCAAATGTCTCGGTCGGCGACCTCACGAGCCGAGTATGCCATTCATGCGGATCAGGGCTGTGCCTGCTTCCGAAGGCTTCGGATGCCGCCACAACCCTGATCTGGCGCTAAAGGCTAGGCGCGCATGACGGTCGCGATGGGGATGCGAGCGGCCCGGATCGCGGGTATCAGCCCGCCGAGCAGCCCTGCCACCAGCCCGGCGACGATGCCGGCCAGCCCCGCCTGCCATGGGAACTCCATGTTGGCCAGGATGGGTTCCCGGCCGCCGAGGATGCGGCCGACGATTTTCAGGCATACCGAGGCGACGCCGATCGCTGCGGTCGCCGTGAACAGGCCGGTCAACAGCGTCTCGGCGAGCACGATGCCGGCCAGCAGGGATCTGGGCGTACCCACCGCGCGGCGGAGCGCGAACTCCTCGACGCGTTCGCCGACGGTGGCCAGCCCGACGTTGAGGATGCCCGCGACGCCGATGAGCAGGACCAGCCCGGCGATGCCCAGGAAGATCAGCCGGAACATCTTCAGCTGACCCTCGATCTCCTTCTTGGACTGGATCAGCATCGAGCTGAACTGGTCGCTGGTCAGCCCGTCGGCCAGCAGCCGCCGCTTGAGGACCTGCTCGACGTCGTACGCGTCCTGCGTACGCAGGACCTCCATGCCGCCGTACAGACCCGGGGTGGACGTCGGGACCCAGTTGGTCAGTTCGTCCGCCCGCACGTACGCCAGCGGCCGGTCCTGGCCGTCGTCGACGACCCCGACGATCCGTGGGGTGGGGTTCGCGATGGCGCCCCGGAGACGCATCTCGGCCGGGATCTGATACTTGGCGAAGCCGGCCGCGGCGGCCCGGTTGACGACGATGCGCGGGGCCAGCGACGGCGGACCGGTGAAGTCGAGCCACTGGCCCGAGACGAGCTGGTACGGGCGGAACGGCCGAACGTCGCCGGTGAGCCCGGTGAGCCCCAGTTCGATCGCCGCGCCCGTGGGCGGCTGCTCCGCCTGCTGCTGCGGTGGGAGTTCCTTGCAGTAGCCACGCGCGTCGCAATAGACCTGGCCGCCGCCGCCCATCGGGCCGTAGTCCATGGGCTGGTTGAGCGGGCCGCCGCCGGGGTTGATCGGGTTGACCCCGGGTTCGCCGATGATGGCGCTGGTGCCCAGAGTGCCGACGGCGTCCGTACGCCCCTTCAAGGTGTCGAGGGTCAGGGCGATGGAGTGCTTGTCGTCCGGCACCCACATCTGGACCGTGCCGTCCTTGCCCATCATCAGTTCGATGTTGGCCAGCGCCGCCTTGTTTGCCGTCTCGGCTCCCGCTTGCACCACCACGACGGCGAGCACACCGAGGAACAGGCTGACGATCGACAGCAGCGTACGCGTCTTGCGGGCGCGAATGCCCTGGACGCCGATGATGAGGGCGGACCGCAGCCGCCCGGAGAACCGCCTCACGCCAGGACCCCCACATCCTCCGTATGCAGCACGCCGTCCGTGAGGCGTACGACGCGGCCCATCCGGCGGGCGTGATCCCAGTCGTGCGTCACGAGCACCAGGCCGCAGCCCAACTCCGTGGTCGCGTGCAGGACGTCGATCACGAGGTTGCCGGTCTCGGTGTCGAGGGCGCCCGTCGGCTCGTCGGCGAGCAGGACCTTCGGCTGCCGGACCAATGCGCGGGCGACCGCGACCCGCTGCTGCTCGCCGCCGGACAGCCGGGCCGGCCGATGTTTGGCCAGGTGGGCGATGCCGACCTGTTCCAGCGCCGCCATCACCTTCGCCTTGCGGTGCCGCCGTGGCAGCCAGCCCTGCCCGTTCACGAGGGCCATCGCCACGTTCTGCGCCGCGGTCAGGTGCTTGAGCAGGAAGAACCGCTGGAACACGAAGCCGAACTCGGCGCTGCGCAGTGCGGCCGCCTTACGTTCCCGCAGCCGTGTGATGTCCCTGCCGTTGAGCAGGTACTGTCCGCCGTCCGGCCGGTCGAACAGGCCGATGAGGCTGAGCAGGGTGCTCTTGCCGGAACCGGAACGGCCCAGGATCGCCACGCTCTCGCCGGCGTGGACGCTCAGATCCACACCGGACAGGATCGTGCGCGGTTCCTGCTGCCCCTTGAGCGTCTTGGTGATGCCGGTGAGCTCGATCAGCGCGGTCACTTGGTCACCACGGCACCGGGTCCGCCCTGATCACCGGTGGCCTGCCCGGGCGGGAGGTCCGGTCCGGGGACCATCACGGTGTCGGCCTCGGTCAGCCCCGACTTGATCTGGATGACCTTCCCGTCCGTGAGACCCAGCACCACTTCCCGGGTCTCGTGGGTGCCGTCTGGGCGTACCACTTCGACTTGACCTTTGCCCTGACCACCCGCGACCGCCTCCACCGGCAGGACCAGCGCGTTGGTCGCGCTCTCGGTGACCACCTCGATGGTGGCGGTGGCGCCGTTGATGAGCTTGACCGAGGTCGGCGCGATGCAGACCACGCGCATGCCGGTCGGTTCGGACGGCGTGGTGTTCTGTTGCGGCTCCTTGACCACCGGGGGTGCCGACGGCGACGCCGACGGGTCGGGCTGCTGGGCCGGCGGGTCGGGGATGACCCCGGCGGGCAGCGCGGCGATCGTGCCGAGCACCGTGCAGGTGAACGGGCCGGGACCGTTGGTGATCTGGGCGCGGACCGTCGACAGCGCGCCGGAGATCTTGTAGGCCTGTGCGCCGTCGATGTCGGCGACGATGCCGTAGCCGACGTGCTTGGCAGACGCGATCGGCATCCCGGCCTGCACCGTGGAGCGATCGTCCGCGAGCCGCCCGGTGAAGATCGCGCCGGCCGGCACGTTCACGACGTGCGACTTGCCTTTCGCCACCACTGTGGCCACCTTGGTCGGCTTTCTCGGGGTGCTCGACGGCGTCGAGACCGTCACGTACCGGACCTGCCCGGTCACCGGCGCGACCAGCCCGAACACCGGGTTCACCGTGACCTTGCCGGTGAGGCTGACCTTGTTCGTCAGGTCCTGCCGCGTCGGTTTCGCGGTCGTCACGACGGTCCCGCGCGGAGTGAGGCCAGGCGTCTCCGTCTGCTCACCACTGTTGGAACACGCGGCCGTGACCGCGAGCACGGCCAGCGCCGTGAAGATTCGCTTCAGCACAATCGATGGACGCGTACTCCGCCCGCCGCGTTGCCCTTGAGAATACCTGACTTTAGTCAGATACTTTTCGCATGGAGCAGGTCACCGGTCGCATCCGGGAGTTCAATCGGTACTACACGCAGCGGATAGGCGTGCTGACCGACCACTACCTGGGCCAGCGATCGCTCGGCGAGGCCCGCCTGCTCTACGAGCTGTCCCGCGACCCGGATGTCCGTTCCGTCCGGGTTCGGCTCGGCCTCGACTCCGGCTACCTGAGCCGCCTCCTGCGCGCTCTGGAACGCCAGGACCTGGTAAAACTCGACCGCCATCCGGACGACGGCCGCGCCCGCGTCGCCGTCCTGACCGACGCCGGCCGCGCGGCAGTGTCGGATCTCGACACCCGCTCCGACGAATCGGTGACCACGCTCATCGACCCGCTCACCCCCGACCAGCGCCAACGCCTCGCCGACGCGATGGACGAGGTCCAGCGCCTCCTGCGGATCGCGGCCGTCCAGGTCCAGCCGATCCCCGCCGGGTCCGCCGTCGCCCGCTCCTGCCTCCACGAGTACGCCGAAGAGCTGTCCCGTCGATTCCCAGAGGGATACGGGCCGGACGACCTGCTGCCCGCGTCCGCCTTCGCACTCTTCCTCGTGGCGTCGGACGGGGTCTCGCCGGTCGGCTGCGTGGGAATCCGCGCTCTATCCCCCGGCGACGCGCCGGACTCCGTCGTCGGCGAGATCAAGCACATGTGGGTCAGCCCCTCCGCCCGGCGACTCGGCGTCGGCCGGCGCCTGCTGGCCGCCCTCGAATCGCACGCCGTGACACTCGGATTCACCGAACTCCGGCTGAGCACCCACGAAGCCCTGCCCGAAGCGATCGCGCTCTACCAGGCCCTCGGATACGCCGAGATCCCGGCGTACGGAGACGACGTGCACGGGCAACGCTTCTTCGCGCTCCCCCTCCCCCGCTAGCGCACGTCCTCCCTCCCCTCGGCCGCTCGGCCGCTCCGCGTCCCCCCGCTCTCTCCGCGTCCCCCCCGCCCTCTCCGCGTTGATCATGGAGTTAACTGTGGTGTCGACGGCGTGTCGAGGGTGAGAACTCCATGATCAACGGGTCCCCCGGGCCGACATAGATTCTGCGAGAATCCACGATCATGGAATTCGCAGACGTGGTCCGGCGGCGGCGCATGGTCCGCCAGTTCGAAGATCGCCCACTCGCGCCCGAGGTCATCGAACGCATCCTCGCCACCGCGCTACGCGCCCCGTCGGCCGGCTTCGCCCAGGGCTGGGAATTCCTCGTGCTGACCTCGGCCGAGGACCGCACCCGCTTCTGGCCGTTCGTCCAGAACCAGGTCCGCTACACCCCGGCCACCATGAACGCCCCACTCGTCGTCGTGCCCCTCGCCCACAAAGCGCGCTACCTCGAGCGGTACGCCGAACCGGACAAGGGCTGGAGCCTGGAGAACGCCGAGCAGAAGTGGCCGGCGCCGTACTGGTACATCGACGCCGGAATGGCGACCATGCTCATGCTGCTGAGCGCGGTCGACGAGGGCCTGGGCGGCTTCCTGTTCTGGCTCATGCCCCCGTCGGAGATCCTGGACGACGAGGGAGCCGTCGCCGCTCACCTCGACGCGTTCCGGACGGAGTTCGGCGTACCCGCCGAATACGACCCGATCGGCGCGGTAGCGATCGGGTACCGAGCCCCCGATCTTCCGCCCCAGAACCCGCAACTCGCCGTACGCCGCCGCGCTGCCACGGACGTCCTGCATCGAGGGCAGTTCGGAGAACACTGAGCAAGGTGTTTTGGGGGACTTTGTCCGTCTGGACGATAGCGTGGCTCACATTTGCGCGCCGCCGCGATACCGATTGGAGATCCCACCGAACTGCATGCTAAGGTTTCCCCCGTTGCCAACGAGCGCCGCTAGCTCAACTGGCAGAGCAGCGGACTCTTAATCCGCGGGTTCGGGGTTCGAGTCCCTGGCGGCGCACAAGATCAAATCCCATCTGACCTGGTCAGATGGGATTTTTTGCGATCAACAAAATCGACGATTGGCGATTGATGTGCTCCGCGTGTGCTCGGATGCCGATGTGGTTCACCGACAAACGCAACCACCAGGCATTTTCCCAGGGCCGATGCCGAAAGTGTGACCGGCGACACATCGAGTTCTTTCCTGCGGGGCCCGGAACGACATGACGCGTAAGGCGCGAGGTGACGAGCACTATATCCCTGGCCTCACCCGAGACGTCGGAGAGCGAAAGCCCTCACGATCAGGCATCGTCGACAGAGCTCAGGAGCTCAGGGATACCCGGCCGCCCCGCTCGGGCGGATGCAGAGGTTACGGTAGTCCCCGGCCTTCATCCATCTGGGCCGGAAGTTGCGTCATCGCGATCAGTGGTAGAGCGCGAAGTGATTTGACCGACGCCAGAGGCCTAGAAGATTGTGAATCCCGCGTCAAGAATACGAAGCGCGTGTGGAGCGTGCCACTGGTCTTGCACATTCGAGCCGATCGGCAGGCAACAACTGCTCAACAAGAAATCTGCTTCCGTAAGATGACCGTCGACATCGCGCCGAACGAGATCGCGGCAGCTCGACCGTCGTCAGCCGGCAGCCGGGCGAAGCGGTCAGATCCAGGAGTAGCAATGGCGAACCGTCGCACGAGCCTCTGCAAGCTGTTCCAGGCCGGCGACTCCGCCTTCGGCAACGGCTTGACGGCTGGACGGTACCTCGCCGCCGCCTTCCGCGACCAGGGGGCACTTCCTCGGCCGCTGCGCAATGAGGACCACGTCATCCGGCAGGGATACGGCGTCGGCTTCGGACCCGGCGGACAGTGGTACTTTTTCGAAGACATCGCACCTGCACTGGCGTTCGGCCGCGCCGCGAGAATGTCGCTCGACTGTTCTGGTTACGGCGTCTACAAGGCGGCACACGAAATGATGTTCTGTGACGACCACAGCACCGACGAGCGCGTCCTGCACCTGATAGGCGGAAATGTCGACCGCGAAGAAGACGAACTTGAACACCTTAAACGCTTCGTCCAAGGCGTCAAGGAACACGCATGGTCCTCCAACTGGCATCGACCAACCGGGTTCATCAGCAGGTTAAACGATGGCCGTCCCACCCAGACGAAGCAACGGTCGCTGCCCCTTTGACCAGGACCTCTAGCGCGTCACTGTTGTCCGAGTCCAGCCACCATCGCTGCTGCTGCCGACACTGCCAGCGTTCTCAAGCCGATGTCGCACTGGCCTGGCTGAGCATGCGACGCGGCTGGCGCTGACCGTCATCTTTTACGCGATCTGGTCGCTATGGGTGACGGTCGCCGAAAGCTGGCCCTCTAGGCGACTCACTTCGGCGACGATATCCGCGAACGTCTCGATGAATCCTGCAACCCGATAACCTGCGAACTGGTCGCGGCTACGCAGCTCGGACTCAAGGCACGCCACGAAGGGAATCCCGGCACCATTGGCAGCGGCCGCATCACCCGGTGTGTCACCCACATACACACACTCGGCGGGACGAAGGCCGCTCTCAGCCAACAGCTCATCGAACACCCGAGGATCAGGTTTGGCGTACCGAGTCCGGTCCAGATGGTAGGTAGCGCTGACCCGCGAGGCGAGCGGCGCCGTCTCAACCATCAGGTGTTCCACCTCGATCGCGCTGCGTGAGGTCAGGATCATCACCTGACGGCCTTCGCCGCGCATTGTGTCGATCGCTGCCAGATTTGGCTGCGACAGCATGTCGACGAGCCCGGCGGCGTGGTAGCGAAAGAACACTTCTCGGAACACCGCACCGAACTGCTCAAGATCAATCCCCGGCGACCTGTGCTCCATTGCGTCCACAAGCGGCATGCCCCACGTCATCATGTGCGCGTTCCGGCTCATCGGAGGTCGACCCATCAGCTGCAGTGCGTCGTTCTCGATCTTGAAGCTCACACCCTCGTTCAAGACGATTGTGTCGTCGACATCCAGAACAACCACCCGGATCGACATGCCGCCCCCGTCCGCCACACAGTTTCGTACCACACATCACCGCCGCTCTCGCCCCGAAACGATCATCGGGATGCCAGGGTTGAATGCCGCGACGAGCCACAACTCCGGGGCAGGCCATCGGACCGATCACCGGCGTCGAACATAGAAGCCCAGCTCGGTGTCCGTCGCCGTATCAAGAACAGCACGGAAGGCATCCCGATAGGCCCGCCGAGGCCAGCGGTGGACACCCCGCTCCAACTTGCCAACGTAGCCGCCGTCGAGCGGAGCGTGCCGGACGTCCTGCTTTGAAAGGTACTCGTTGACAAGCTCAGCGAGGTCTTGCCGGCTCATGGGTCTGCCTGAACCTGATGGAGAAAGACGCCGCAAACGGGCGCCTCGGAGGAGGTCGTTGCGAGGAAGGTTCGGACCGGCTGCTCGCGCCCCGGTGGGCGTCGACACCGCGCCAACCTCCCCGCTGCTAGATGCCTCCAGAATGTAGTCGATGTGATCAAGCAAGTCACTAACGCAGACGCCGAGCGTCCGGGGACGTCGGGCACTACCGGAGTTGGGGCGCTCGGCCCGCTGCGCATCCACTTTGCTGAGCGACATTGCGACGGCTATACCGCTTGCGTGATCGCTCATCGTTGATCCCCTCCCCCGTTGCACCTACGCTGGCAATCGGCAGCGAGTAGGAGGGGGTCCACCCACCTCCTACCCGCGCCTATGCATCAAGCGTGTCGTCTCAGCTACATCCTCTGTAGGTGTTGACTGTTGACCCACAGGAAAGGGTCAACAGTTATTGTTGATCGATTGGGCCGCGATGATCAGAGAGCCATTCGGGCAAGCGCTCCGCCGCATCCGTGGCGCGAAGGGGCGCTCGTTGCGGCAGCTCGCGAAGGCCGCTCCGGTCGATGTAGCCCTCTTGAGTCGAATTGAGAATGGCCGGCAGTCCGCATCGGAATCAGTGGCGAGGGCCGTTGACAGGGCGCTTGGCGCCGATGGCGAGCTGATCAACATTCAGCGGCTCGAGGCGGCGCAGCGCCCACGTAAAGCGGTAGCGTCAGACCCTATGAGGCGTCGGACGCTGATGACCGGGGCTGTGGCGACGGCCTTTGCTGGTCTTGTCCCGCCGCCGATGGCTGGCGCATCGCCAGGGCGCGTCGGTAGTTCGGACGCCGGGCGCCTTCAAACCAGTGCAGTCCGTTTGTATGCCCTCGACTATCAGCACGGGGGCGAGACCCTTTGGCAGGCTGCCCTCAGCCACGTCGCCGAGGGTTACTCGATGCTGGAGCATGGGCTCTACGGTCCGACTGTTGAGGCTCGCCTGCTCAAAGCAACCGCTCAAGTGCAGATGTGCGCAGGTTGGCTCGCCTTCGATTCAGGTCGGCACGACGTTGCTCGATCTTGCTACACGGAGGCGCTAGCGCTTGCGAAGCAGGCCGGCGACAGCGAGGTCGAGACTCACGCGCTAGCAAATCTGGCCTTCCAGGCGAACGTCCTGGGGAACCCTCGCCAGGGGTCACGGCTGGCAGAAGCAGCAGATCGTGCGGCCGCGCTCAGCGAGGGTTTTCCACGCCTGCCGATCATCCCGCAGCTGCGCCTCGCCCTCGCCGCCGCGCTGACGGGAGACGCCTCAGCGTCTGGTCGCGCTCTCACCCGTGCTCGCCGTGTCCTGGACCGCGACGGCGATAAGCCCACGCAAGAGTGGTGCACCTTTCTCACGCCCGCGGAGCTGGATGGTCTAGACGGGACCTGCGCGCTCGAATTACGCCAGTCCGACCGCGCCATTCGCCTTCTCAGCGATGCCGTAGCTGCCCATGGCGATCCCTACGCACGCAATCGCGCCCTGTACCGAGTTCGCCTGGCCCGTGCTCTCCTCGACGCATCGGAGCCGGGTGAGGCTGCCGCGTCTGCCCTCGCAGCCCTAGATGACCTGCAGGGCAGCGTAGTGAGTTGGCGTGTCAGCAGCGAACTGGACGACGTCGCGAGACGGCTTACCCCCCATGTCCGAGATCAGGCAGTCGCGAATTTTGTCTCCCGATACACGGGAGGGCACACGGATCCCGCCAGCACGGAAGGCAACGTATGACCGCATCCCCCTCGGCGCTGCAGACCACCAGTCACAGTGTTGGAGAATTCCACGATCACCTGTCGACGCTGCTCGACGTCTACGCCGAGATCTACGCCGACAAACTTGCCGACCCATTCTTCGGCGTTCCGCGTTACCAGGAACGGCTTGAGGCATACGCGGCGCGGTCTGGTTTCGGGCTGGCCATCGGCAATCTCGACGGCGAGGTCATCGGCTACGCGCTTGGCTTCACGCTCCCCCAGGGATCGGGCTGGTGGCGTGGGCTTTTGGAGGACGTCGACCCGACGCTAGTCGCGGAAGACGGCAGCCGTACCTTCGCGATCACGGAGATCATGGTTCGGGAGCCTTGGCGTCGTCGGGGATATGCGAAGGCACTTCACGACGCAATCCTTGAAGGGCGTTCAGAGCGACGTGCAACCCTACTCGTCCTGCCGGATAACTTGCCAGCCCAGGCGGCCTATCGGTCTTGGGGTTGGCATCGCGTCGGGGGCATCAAACCGTTCGACGACGCTCCGGTTTACGACGCCATGATCCTCACCTTGCGCCCCGAGGACCAAGGCTAGCCGGCAGGGAGTGGATGACTCTGAGGCGCGATGATAACACCGACCACAGGGCTATCAGGCCTGCGCGATGTCCTGGTCTCAGTCGTGCAAACCGTGATGGCCGAGGTGCGGCCCAAGCTGATCGCCGCCGCATTCTCAGGCGAGCACGGCGAAGGCGAGAACAAGCGTCACGCCGACAACTTCCTTTCCAAACACGACCTGTGGATACACAGCAGATACCGCGCACTGCTGGCAGACCAGCTTCACTCCTTCATATACGCGTCCGAAGAAGCCGAACCTGAACTGATCGGCAAAGAGACCGACCCTGACCTGTGCATACTCGTGGACCCACTCGATACGAGCGAGCTCGCCGTCCGGGGCCTCAACGGCTACACCCACGTGCTGGCCTACTCCCGATCCCGGGCACGGCCGATAGCGGCGGTCGTGGGTGACATTTTCCACCACGTGCAGCTGTACGTCGCGGCGCTCGAGCCTGACGGCCAGGACCGGGCATACGCGGTCACCGCCGATGGCACCCGGCGACAGCTGGTAACGCCTGGACCGAAGCGGCTCTCGGAGTCGATCATTACGAACTACTTCATGCGGCCTGGCGAGCGTTTCGTTCCGTTGAGCCAGCAAACCGACCTCATCGGCGCACTTGACGCTGCGTCGCCCGACGGAAAGCGGCGCGGCCGGATTGGTGTGGACTTCGGCTCGGTTGGACTTTGTCACGTCGCCAGCGGTTTCACCGACGCGGTCGTCGAGTTCGCAAAGGGCTTCGCCATCTGGGACCTCGCACCAGGCCACTACATTCTCGCTGCCGCCGGTGGGGCGGTGGTCGACCTCGATGGGGTACCGATACCCCTCGATTACGACCTGAGTTCGGATGCGCGGATCGCGGAAGCCATGGAACCTCGGCAGAAGTTCGTGGCAGCAGGCTCCGTAGAGCTCGCAGACGAGATCGTCCGGGTATTGACGGTTTGAGTCTCCCATGGACGTGCTGCAGTGTTGTTGCCAGCAAAGGGTGTCTCACCTGGCCTAGCAGCGTCGTTTCGCTCAGTACGAGCCGGTCGCCCTCAAAGACCTGCACGGTAACCTCGCGTACGTCCTCCGGAGGGGTTTGCCGCGGGTGTAAGCGATCTCGCCGTCGTCTGCACCGATGCGGGAGCACACCCGCCAGGGCAGGCTTCGCCGGCCGCCAGGAGGGTCTCAATATGGCCATTGGAGATGCCGTCTGGCTCTGCTGGCATGGCGACGAACGTGTAGAACCATGACCCCACCTGATGGCAGGTCATCACTGCGTAGCGGGCAGCAGGCCAGTGATCTCGCAGATCTTGGCCCCATCGCGCGGTTCGCCGTGGGTGCCCAGGGCGTCGATCCACCCGGCAGCCACCTCGATCGCGGCCCGGACCGGCTGCGTGGTGGCCACCCGACCGAGAAGCGGGCGCTGACATCCTGTTCCCACAGGCTGCGGATGTGGGCCAGCAACCCGTGGGTGCAGTCGGCCGAGTCGCTGCGGATAAGGATGTCGGTGCGGTACCGATGGACGTCGCGGATCTGCGCCAGAGCGTGGTCGAAGAAGGTGATGTGGTCGGCGGTGGCGTTCGATCCGGCGCTGCCGATGCGCAGCAGCCCGGCCAGGGCTCGGCCGTGTCGTCGCAGAACGCGAACAGCGGATGAAACCCGAAGCTGCGTTTCCAGGTCGCCGACGCGTTCTGCTTCTCCGAGTGGCATTCCGCGATGGACGCGTCGAGGTCAATGACGATGCCGGGCACGACCACCCCGGCGGCCCTGGCGGTCGGCAGGCCATCACATGTCTCGGCGGGCTGCGCCACGCGGTCGGGTCCGACGCGACCGGTCCGAACAACTGCGCCTGATTCCGCAGCGCGGCCGGATCGGCGATCGCTTCACCATCGTCGGCCAACATCACTGCCAGATCCACCGCCACCCGGCCTGGATCATGACCGCGCTGGCGCGGCCGAAGCCCCGCGAGCGCATCACTGAACCCGCAGGTCGACCCAGGGCGGCCCGCGCCTTCCGCGTGCGGGCCACGTGGTAGTCCTGCGGAGTCAGGCGTTTGCGCCGACTAGGTCGGCGACTCGACCAGCGAGCTGCGCTGGTTTCAGGTCGACGATTGGCAGCCAGGCGGAGTCGTTGACCTCTTCGGCCTGAAGCTGTACGTCCGTGTCGGCGGCGACGGTGAACACGAAACGCATGTCGTAGTGGAGGTGGTCGCCTTCGTCCTTGGCGGGGTTTTCGGGGATCGGGTGTACGTCGATGTCGGCGGGGACGTCGTCAACGAGCGTCAGCGCCTGGGCGGGGATTCCAGTCTCCTCCGCGACCTCGCGGCTGGCGGCGCCGGCGAGGCTGAGATCCTGAGACTCTAGGTGGCCGCCCGGCCTGAGCCACTTGTTCAGGGCGTTGTGGCGGATGTGCAGCACATGCCCGGCTGGGTTGACCACGATCGCCGAGCAGGTGACGTGGCCGGGCAGCGTCTTGCGTGAGGTGAGGTCGCCGGGCGGCGCTGCCAGGGCGGCGGTGATCGGCGCGAGGCGGCGGGTCTCGTCGGGGTGACGTTCGAGGTACGCGGTGACGGTCTTGCCGATCTGGTCTGCGTCGATCACAGGTAGGCCCCTGTCGCGGTGTGGTTGAAGTGGGAGAGCCACGTCTCGGCAATCAGCCGCCGGTCGCCGTCGGGCACCTCATGGTAGCCGGGCTCGACGTCACCGGCGGCCAGCCGCGCGGCGGCGGCGAGGATCTCGGCCTGCACGAGGAAGATGAACGCGCCCACGCTGGCGCCGTGTAGGAAGTTGACCGCGTTACCCTGCGCAAGGATGTAGAAGTAGTGGCCGGTGATCTCGTAGCGGGTGACGTTGTCGGCCACGATCGCTTGCTGGTACACGCCGTCGAGCGCGTCGAGTTCGAGTTCGTCTTCGCTGGAGGTCACGGACGCGACGTATGCGCCGTTGGGTAGCCGTGCGAAGTCGTCGCGGCGCAGCGCCAGGTGGCCGGTGGCGCACATGACCATCCCAGCGCGGGCGATCGCGGCGTACCGGTTCGGCGCGACTCCGAAGCCCTGGGACAGCGCTTGGGCGGCACGGATCGGGTCGTCGTCGTAGACGGTGACACGTACTCCTTTGGCGTGCAGACTGCGGGCGATCGACGAGCCGATCTTCCCGAACCCGATCACGGTCGCAGCTCGGCCGGGCAGGATGTCGCCCCTGGTGCGCATCAGCGCCTCCGTGGAGAACACAATGGACTGCCCGACCAGGTGGTCTTCGGGCTGCTTGAGTGGGCTGCGGGCGACCGAGTACACCGGGCATGGCGCCTTGCCCAGGTCAAGGTAGCGGCGGTGACCGTTCTCGGTGTCCTCGACGACGCCGAGGATCCGGCCGGAGAATCGCTCGCACAGCTCGGACAGGACCGGAGCGAAGTAGCCGCCGATATCGAGCAGAATGACGGGCTGCCCGGCCGCCCGCTCCTCCAGGTACGCCAAGGCCCGCTCGTCATCGGTGAACAACTCTCGCGTGAGCTCGTCGACGTGGTACGCCGTGGTGATCTGTGCCAGGGCCGCCCGGTCGATGCTCTTGGGCTTGGGCAGCACTGCCGCGAGCCCGGCCACACGGTCGACGGCGGCTACGAACGAGGGCCGCTCCGCGAGCAGGTGGGTCACCAGCAGCGATCGGGCGACGGCCGGGCCCGGCGGGCCGAACGCGTCTGTGATGTGTCGGAAGTATCGGTCCAGCCTGGCCAGTTCGAAGGACTCCATTTACTACACCTTCCTAAACAGGACGGTCAACCCCTGCCAGCGGCCGCTCTCCGACTGCGTTGGCGAAGTCGCAACTAGCAGCCGATGTCGTCGGTCTGGCCGACGAGCCGCCTGGGGTGCGGGGTAGCCGATGCTAAGAGCCCGGCTCCGCCAGTGAGAGCCGGGCCTCTTGCGGTTCAGACCGGTACTGTCCGAACCGGCATTGCTACCGTGGAGAAGATCTCGGCGTCGTCTACCTCGATGCGGATGGTGAGTGCATCCGGCGATTCCGGCGGGTCCTCGAACTGGCCCACATAGATGCTGTCGGATTTTCCGCCGGACCGGGAGCCGCTATGGAACACCAGTGGCTGTCCCGTGGCGGGGGTGACGGTCATCGACCACGGTCCAGATGAGGCTTCGGCCAGGCCGCCAGGGCCCGCAATGAGGACGTAGAGCCTGGCTGCGCGCGGAACGCACACAAGCAGCTTGTACCGGTCGGACGTATCCGCCTCGGCAATCCACATCATGGGTCAAACCATATCGGAACAGGCGAGCGTCTTGACTGGTCCGTACGCGGGGTAGGGAGGCAGCTCGCCGCCCAGTTGGACCGCCGTCGCCCAGACCTTCACGTACCACCGGCCGGTGGTCCTTACCAGGCACTTTCCGCTCCCAGAGGCGACGAGGTTCGTGGCCACACCGGAGTTGTACGCCTGGCCCTGGTATTCCTCGGTCTGGTGGTCGCCTACGCCGACGATGGTCCAGATCTCAATCCTGATCGACAGTGTGTCGACATGGTTGCAGATCGTCTTGGCACCATACTGGACCGTGTTGTTGCTCGCCGAGTACAGCGGGTCCGGAGCTGCCTCGCCCTCGCACCAGAGGCTTTCGGTAGACGCGCCGCTGTTGGCGGAGGTCGTCCCGTACTGCAACGGTGCCGCTGGGTCGGCCGGGGCCGAGGCCGCGCTGGCGGGGGTGCTAATTGCGACCAGAGCCAGAGCTACCGCGATGATCGCGCTGCGTTTCATGGCATTGCTCATTGCTTTCCTCCCCTGTTGGTTGAACTGGCGTGCTGGGCACTTCAACTACGGTTTGCCCGGCATGTCGAACTCGCCGGCCTTGATGCCGGCGACGAACGCGTTCCAGACGTCGGCCGGGAACTCGAGCACCGCAGCGTCTGGATTCTTGGAGTCGCGGATGCCGACGGTGGCGCCTTGGTGTGCGAACTCGACACAGTTGGCGCTACCGCCAGAACGAGTCGACTTACGCCAGTGGTCGAACGAAGTGCGTGGTTGATCCATGGCGTCACCTTCCGTTACGCATTTCCTCCGCCACCGTGGCGAGGAAGTCGAGGCTGTCTGAAGCTGGCATCGCAGCCTCTGCAAGTCGCCGATGAAGCTCGATGTAGACGGCCGTCGCGGGAGTGTCCGCCAGCACCTGGTCGCTGGTCTCGGCTTCGATGGCAACGACGACTGGGTCGTCGGGATCCGGATATCGATAGATCGAGAATGATGACATCGGAATGGTGTCGCCCTCAATGCCGGCGGCCAGCCGCAGGACGCGGATCCGTGTCGCCCGACTGCTGTGCCCTACGTCGACGAGGTGGTCGAGTTGAGACACCACGACGTCGCTCGGAGCAGCGGGTCGGCGGATGGCAAATTCGTCCAGGACCACCTCGTAGGTCGGGCCTGCGTCGCGGTGCACCGCCCGTTGGCGAAGGAGCCGGGCCTCGACCGCGGAAAGACAGTCAAAGGGCAGACGGTGCGCCAGGCGTTCTGCTCGGCAGCGCGCCTCCGTGAACGACGGAATCTGCAGCAGACCCGGGATCAGCGTCATCTGATACTCGTCGATTCGCCGTGCGCCCGCTTCCAGGCCTGCGTACATCGCCTGCCGGGGTCCCATCGTCTCGGCGAGCGGCTCCCACCAGCCGATGGTGGCAGCCTGCCGGGCGATCGTCAGCAGATCTTCCAGTTGATCGGCTGGCACGTCGAAGTGTCTCAGCAGCGCGGCGATCTCGTCGGGATCAGGCGCTAGATGACCGTTGAGCAGCCGAGAAACGTGCTGGCGGGTGGACCCGATGACGGAGGCCATGCGCGCCGTCGAATATCCGCGGGCGCGCCGCAGGCTGTTGAGTTCGTGGGCAAGGCGCTGCCGACGGACATGCGGGCTGATCATCGCTAGCTACCTCTGGCAGTTCGCTGCGGACTGTCACCGGCATCCGCCGGTGATTGGAGAAGGTAGCGTTGCTTTCGACGCTTGGCGATGCCTGCCGACCGTCATCCGATCACATGACAGCACGTCAGAGGCTTCTCGACCGGTAAGCCTCCCAGCAAGGCTCCCACCAAGGCTGCGTTTCGACGGGTTGGACTGTCCGTGCTGGCATTGGTGGAGCGAAGATCCACCGGTTCACGACAGGATCAACTCTCAATGCCTGGCGTTTGTCCATATTTCGGTTGGCTCGGCGAGGCTCGGTGGCCTCCTTGTGCCACCGATCGGCGGCACGGCCGTTATCCTTCGATGACCATCAATCGTGTGGTCTGCGCGCAGCCCCATGACAGAGACAGTCCTGCTCCCCCATGACCGTAGTTGTGCACGACGAGACCTTGATGGCTGCGGTCGATTTCGACGCGGATCTCCGGACGGGTCGGCCGGAGTCCCACCCGATGCTCGATGACGGTCGCGCTGGCCAGACGTGGTTCGATTGCGGCGCAGCGCCCCATGATAGCCGCCGATACGTCGAGATCGATCTCGCTGTCCGCGTTTATCGTGGACGCGGTTCCGCCGAGGACGACATGGTCACGGTGGGGAAGAAAATGGGTCAGGTCCGCCGAGTCGCCGGTGTCTTCGGAGAAGAACTCGGTTATGCCTGGATTGGTGACGACGACGAGTTGACCTCGTACTGGGTAGAGGGTGGCGTCGTCGGCCAATACCGCAGCTCCCAATCCTGAGGCGTTGACGACGGCGTCGAATTGTCTACCCAGTTCGTCGAGATGATCCAAGCGTCGTTGGACGAAGCTGCCGCCCGCCGCGAGAAGGCGGGCTATGAGCGCATTCAGGTAGACCGGCATGTCGACCACCGGAATCTTGTATCGCCAGCCGCAGGTGAAACCCGCAGACAACTCCCCAGGCTCGCATGACCGTACCCCTGGCAGCGCGGCCGCCCACGCGGGAAGCACCGTCGCATTGCGGGAAGCCTCGATCCCGGACAGCATCGACACCCCATACTGGGGCTGGTCCGCATGTTCGGTGAGTACCGCCAGCGTGTGCGCGGCCCAGGTCTGTACTCGGTCGTATGGCTGTACGAGATACGGTCCCCACGACGCACCTGCGGCTAGCGAGGTCGCGCCAGGGATCTGCTCGGCGTAGACCGTGACGTCGAACCCGTCCTCGGCGAGGACGATGGCGGAGGTCAGACCGATGACGCCCGCACCGACGACCGCTACCCGCTTGGTGCTCATGTTGTGACGCTAGCGGGTTACGCGCGCTCAGACGGTCCGGTCATGCCTCGGGTGTCGGCGGTCCGAGGCGAAGCTGGGGAGCGTCGTACAGCGCAGGGTTGGGCAGCCGGTGCATGGATGGCTCGGCGACCTCGGTGATGATCATCTCGACGAGGAACTGCACCCGCGCGTCGAGCAGGTGGCTGGTGTAGCCCTGCGCGGATAGTTCTTTGAGCCCGACGGCTACGTGGATGTGTGGGCTGATGGAATCTGTGGCCGGGTTCCATGCGATGGTGCCGGCGCCGACGGCTTCGACGTTGGTCAGGTGGACTTTCGTCCACACTGGCGCTTGGGGGTTGTCGAGCTTGTCGCAGGTTCCGACGATGTCCACCGTGGCGAATCCGGCGATGAACATGGGGATGTAGCCCTGCCGGATGTTGTGCGTGGCGCAGAAGTCGGTCAGCGTGGGGAAGAAGTCTTCGCCGTGGTCGAAGACCAGGGCGAAGCTGCGGCCGAGGGTGAGCTGCTGGCTGCTAGGCATGGTTGTGCTCCGTGAAGGCTGCGCGGATGCCGGCTGGGCTGGTGGAGTCCGCTAGGAGTGCCCAGAGCAGAACTCGGGCCTTGTACGGGCCGAGGTCGCCGGACGGGATCAGACCGCGGCTAATGAGGTCGGATTCGGAGCCGGTGAACCCGTAGGTGTTGGTCAATGACGGTCCGGTGGTGATGCGGCTGGCGAGCACGACGGGTTGCTGCGCGCAGGCCTTCTCGAGATGGTCGGCCCAGGTCATGGGGACGTGGCCGGCGCCGAAGCCGGCGACGACCAGGCCGTCGAAGCGCTGTGCGAAGTCGCTGATCCACGATCCGTCGTCGCCCAGGGTGGCGGTGATCATTCCGACGGTCGCCGGCGATGTTGGTCGCAACGGTCGCCGGGGCTTGGTTGCGCGCGGGACTGGAGGATGCCCGTAGCGGACCTCACCTTCCACGACCCAGCCGAGAGGTCCGCTCGCGCCGGAGGCGAACGCGTTGGTGGCGATCGTGTGGGTTTTGGCGACATGACGTGCTGCGTGGACTTGATCGTTGAGGACGACCAGACAACCTCGGCCACGGCTGCGCTCGTCGGCGGCGACGCGGATCGCCGCGAGGAGGTTCGCGGGGCCGTCGGGGCTCGGTTGGGTCGGGTTGCGCATGGCTCCGGTAACCACGATCGGTCCTGCCGCGTCGTGGAGCAACTGAAGCAGGTAGGCGCTTTCCTCGATGGTGTCGGTGCCTTGGACGACGACTGTGCCGGTGCTGCCCTGTTCGAGTTCCTCGCGGATCGCGTCATGGACTGTGAGAATGTCGGTGAAGGTCAGCGAGCCGCCGGGTATGCGCATCAAGTCACGGACGTGTACGTCGATGTCGGTGCCGTCGAGTCCCGGGATGGCGGCGACGAGGTCGGCCGCCGACAGTGTGGGTGCGACGAGGCCGGTGCTGCCGCTCATCGAGATGGTTCCCCCGAGCGTGATGACGGTGACGCGGGGGTTCGTGCCGGCCATGGACGTCTCCGAGAATCATGCAGGCGCAGTGCGCGTCGGCGTGTTAGTCGCGGTCTTGCGTGAGGGTAGCAATGAAGTTGATCGCCGTTTGGGTGCCGTGCAGCGACAGGTGGCGGCTGTGCGGGCGGATGAGCCCGTGCAGTCCGGCGGCGGCGAGTTCTCGGCAGCGATGCTGCAGCCACCGCCAGTCCAGATCGAGGTAATCGGCCAGTGCGCGCAGTCGTTGGGCTGGTGCCGGGTGTCCGACAAAGGTGTCGTGGTCCGCTGCGGCGATGACCTGAGCGTAGGGAGCGGTGGATCGGGCGCCGGTGTGGTCGGCGACTTGCCACAGCGCGTCGGTACGGATCCAGTTCGCCTTGATCGCCCGGTTGCCGGCCAGAACGAACCCGTCGACGTCGCTGTAGGTGGCGTCGGCCAGGATGCGGCATCGCACGCCTGATGCCTCCATATAGGCGATGGTCAGCAATAGCAGGATGCGATCGGTCAGGGGTGACTCGGAGATCTGCTGTGCGGGCAGGCAGAAGGTCCTGGTTACGCCCGTGCGAGCTGTACGGTGCAGGTATTGCTGCTTGTGGGTGAAGCTGAGCCACGTCGCGGCTTCCTCGCCGCGCTGTTCACGGGTCCAGAACATCGGCCTGTCTGTGATTCCGCGGCGCAGGCTGGTTTCGATGAAGGCCGCGCAGACGCGGGACCCGAGCCACATTTTGCTCACCGAGGACAGGCTCGGCATGGCGGCGGCCGCGACGGCGTGTGCGCCTTGATCGAGGGAGGCGTCGATGGCGTTCCATGACTCGTCCAGGGCGCGGTCGTCCGGCAGGAGGTCCTGATCTAGCCGTGCGTATAGCCAGATTAGCGCTGTCGTCAGGTCATCGATTGCGTAAGCATCCGGGATCTGTATTGCTCCAGGTAGGTGTTGGTCGTCGCGCCGCTCGGCGATCAGGGTCTTGCCCGTTAGGGGCGACGTGGCAGTGCTGAACACATGCATTGCCAGTCGCGACGGTCGCTGCTGCGGTTGCAGGTCGATGCGTATCTCGGCCGAACCGAGGGTGGACCCGGCTGTGATCATGATGTCGAGATGGCTGCCGTCGGGCACGGCGGCAGCTGTGGCCGACGGGAATGCTGACAGCATGGTCAGGGGCGTGTCTGCTGGGTTGCCGCGGCCGCGGACGATGAAGAAGCCAAGGTCGGCGTCGTTGTCGACGCCGAACACGCAGCGCAGTGCTTCGCGGTAGACCTGCTGAGGCCAGCGGTAGACGCCGCGCTCGAACTTGCCGATGTGCCCGGCGTCGATCGCGGCGTGGCGAACGCCGCGTCGCACCAGTTCGGCGTTGACCGCGTCGGCCAGTTCCTGGCGCGACAGTGTTCGACCCGATCCTGTCGGGGACAGCCGGCTCAGCCGAGCCGCTTTCAGCCTGTCGTTAGGTGCGTTCATATCAAGTGCGCTTTCGACCTGCGCTGCCCACGGATCCGACTCCTCCGGGGTCTGCCCCGACTGCAGCCGGTCCTCGTCCGGCGCTGACGGACGCGCCGGTCTCCGGGTGGCGAACGCGGGCGTCGACCCTCTCGACGGCGGCCAGAAGCAGCTGCCGCCCTTCGGCGATAGCCTGATGGACCGGGCTGTCGGGCGCGTACCGGGTGAGGATCTCGGCGATGCGTTCCTGCGCGCTGACGGGTTGCCCAGACGGCCCGATGGTGAGGTCGGCGGTGGTCAGCGCGTCCGCCAGGGGGCCGTCTTCTCGCTCGTACGCGTCAAGCTCGGCCGCCAGACCCCGGCGAGCTGCTTCGAAGCGTGCGCCGGTGTGGTGGGCGACCAGGGCAGTGACGCGGCGCGGCAGCCCCACACGGTCCAGATAGCGGGCACCGTCGAGGGAATGCAGACCGGTGTGGGCGATTGTGGGCGCGTAGCCCACGTCGTGCAGCCACGCCGCTGCGATCAGCACGTCCTGTTCGTCGTCGGCGACGGCGAAGCACAGCTGGTGGGCGCGGGCGCCGACGGCTTGGACATGCCGCCAGCGCCGTTCAAGCCCGGCACCGCCGAGGCATTGGGTGGCGATATGAATCGACCACTCGACGAGGTCCTGCATACGGCGAACGATAGGTTCCGGTCCGGCCTATAGCTACGGTTTCAGACTGGACGTCTGGGGACGTCCTGTTCCATTGTTTCGCTCTCGGGGGTGCGCGATGAGAGTCGCGGGGTCACCCGATGTACGGCTGAGGCCTGGCTGCCAGCGCGTGATCAATGCGCAGCCGCATCGAGGGATGGATTTCCAAGTCGTCCAGTCGGCTTGGGTCGACCCATTCGACCTGGCGTGATTCGTCCGAGGTCTGCAGCCGGCCGCCGGTCGGCCGGGCGGTGAAGGCGATACTGAACTGCTGGCGGACCTCGCCATCGTCATAGGCCATGACGTGCCGTGGGTTGGTGTAGATCCCGACCAGGCCGGTGACTTCGACGTCGATGCCTGTCTCCTCGCGGACCTCCCGCACGACAGTTTCGGTGACCGATTCGCCGATGTCGTGGCCGCCGCCGGGCAAGGCCCACAGGTTGTTGTCGGTCTTCTGAATCATCAGCAGTTGCCCATGTTCGTTGCGGACGGCGGCCACCACCGACGGCACGACGCTGTTGGCAGGTGGGGCTGCAGGGTCGTTGAAGAAGTCTCGCCGTGGCACTTCAGCCTCCTTTTACAACCTGCGCGATAGCCTCGTCGAGGTCCGCGGTCGACGCCGGCCCGGGCGCAACGGACCAAACTTTGTCGAAGCTGCCGAGATACTGCTCGAATACCCGCCCATCCGGGACGCGCTGCAGGTGCAGCACTGGATTCTGTCCCGCGGTGTAGCCGTACATGTGGATGTTGGCCAGCAGCGTGTCGTCGCCCCGCACGATCGACGCGTACAACGTCGTGTTGTGCAGTCTGATCTCAATGTTTGACGTCGCGACGATCGGCTGGAAGTAGCGCAGGCTGAGGGCAACTCGGTGAGCCAGTCCTATTCCGAACCCTTCCTCCTCGCCTCGCCGGCGCACCGCCGTGCCGGACGGGTCGCCCAGCAGAATCCTGACCCGGCAACCAGCACGCGCCCGCCGGCCAATACGGGCAACGTCATGCACCTCTGGAAGGAACAGCCCGGCATACACCAGGATGTCAAGACTGTCCTTGGCTTCGTCGATCACGGACCGCCACAGGTCCGGCGGCACCGCCGCGCGCGTTGGATAGAAATCGGCGAGCTCAGCTCTCCCCGCGGAAACCGTCCGTGGATCCAGCCCAATGGCCGGCCACAAGTCTGTCTCATCAACGCGCAGGAGTTCGGCGGTGGCGGCCCGGTGTGTCCGATGCGGCAGCCGATCAAGGCTGATCCATCGTTCGACGGTCTTGGGATCCACCCCGATCAGCTCAGCACATCGGGTGGGGGTCAGCCCGGCCTGGCGTAGGGCATTTCGGAGCCGCTCGTTAGCCACGTCTCCACCTGCCACCATCCATAGGGACTTTTCTACCACGCGGAAACGTCCCATCAAGTCCCCCACGAGTGGGGCGCACAACGAGGTTCACGATCAGTCCGCGGCCAGTCAGTCCACGCACGACACGACCGTTCGTCGCGAACGATCACGAACGACTTTCAAAACAGGACACGAATCTGCTCGCCCGCTGGTCAACGCCTTATCGACCTGCTAATCGCTCGCCAATCCTCCCAGCATGTCGGCGTTCCGCCGAAATAGGACTGTCCGCGACGCTGGACACCGACAACGCGGCGGTCAACCAGTGCGCAGATGGCAGCCGCGAACGCACATCGTGTCATGCCTAGTCGTTGTGGATCGACGAGGTGCAAGGCGAGGGGGCCGCGGATGCGCCAGTTAACGGCCGGCCGGTACGTCGCGCCGCCAACGCCGGAGCCAACAAGACCCACTCACCGTCAGGTTAGCCCCAAGGCTGTCAGTGCGACATCCAGCCGCCGGGCTGCCGGGCAGAAAACTACGGCGCGAGTGGCAAACCAGCCGATCTGCGGCCGGACAGGCTCGCCGCCACGACATTGGGCGGCAGGGCCATCCCGCAAACCTCAGCGTGCCGCCGTGCCGGTGCGCGACGAAGACCGACCTGCCAGCCGAGCAATGCCGCCTGCAGTCCGGCGGTATCACGCGCACCCGGCGACGCAACTGCCCGGATAGCGAACCGTCACCGACCAAGAGAGAACCCTTGTCGATGTCCAACACGTCAGTTCACTTCGCGGCTGCCTCACCGGAGCGCGCGAAGCTCGTCGTCGCCGGCGGCTTCGGCGCGGGCAAGACGACATTTGTCCGCGCGGTTTCTGAGATCCAAGTCGTCGGCACCGACGCCAGAATGACCGCTCCGTCGCAGTACACCGACGACACGTCACTCGTCCCGGACAAGACCCTCACCACGGTGGCGATGGACTTCGGCAGGTTGACGCTGCAACCGGACCTGACGCTGTACCTGTTCGGCACCCCCGGCCAGGAGCGGTTCTGGTTCATGTGGGACGACCTGGTCCGTGGCGCGTTCGGCGCGATCATCCTCGCCGACGCCCGTCGCCTAGCCGATGCTTTCGGCGCGATCGACTTCTTCGAAGCCCGTGACACCCCCTACGCGGTCGTGATCAACAAGTTCGACGGGGAGCTGTCGTTCGCCGTTGACGAGATCGTCGACGCGTTGAGCGTGGCTTCCGATGTGCCGGTGCTGACCTGCGACGCGAGGGAACGAGATCAGGTCATACAAGTGCTGGTGTCAGTGGTTGAGCACAGCCTGACCCGCCGCCGTACTGCCGTCGCTTCGGTAACCGTGGCCGCTCTGGCCGGGCGGGGGCTATGACTGTGGAGCGACGTATGTCCGGGTGGAGCCTGCGAATGCGAGACCTGCCGATTCGCGTCAAGACCGCGTTCATTCTGCTGCCGATGGCGGCCGCGGCGATGACCACCGGTGGCTGGTCGCTGAACACGGCGGTGCAATCAGCGCAGGCCGCCCAACGCACCCAAGCCCTCGTCCGGCTGGCGGGCGCGTCGGCGGACCTGGCACACGAGCTGCAGACCGAGCGGGCGGCGCTGGCGGCATTGCTGCTACCTGACGCCGGGCAGCAGGTCGCCGCGGCCTATGGCCAGCAGGTGGAACGCACTCGGCAGCGCACCGAGGCATGGCGGTCGCAGGCCGTAAGGGTAAGCGATCCCCCAGTGGCGATCACAGCGATCGTCGGCCGGGTCGGCGACGGCCTGGCGGACCTTGACGCGCAACGGTCACGGCTGGCCGACGGCAAACCGGCCGCCCTTTCAGGCGCGATGTTCGCCTACCGGATCATTGTCGCGGACCTGCTGGCCTACCAGGACGCGGCCGCTCAAGCTGGCGTCGACCCGGTCCTGGCCGATCAGATCCGTGCCGCCGCAGCGTTGGCCCGCGCGACTGAGGCCGTCGGTCAGCAGCAGGTTTCGGTGCTGCAAGCGCTCGCCCTGGGGCAGTTGACCCCGTCGCTGTCGCAGGACATCGCCGCCGCCCGCTCGGCCTACGACGAAGGCATCAAGACGTTCACCACCCTCGGCGTGGTCGGGTGGCGGGTAGAACTCGGCCGCCAGATGACCGGCGCCGCCGTCCTGGACGCGGTGCGGCTGGAGGGTGTGGTCAGCCGGACCCCGGTCTACCAGCGCGTCGAGACGACGGCGAAGGCGTGGACGGCGGCGATGGGTGCGCGCGCGGCCCGCCTGCGCCAGGTCGAGATCGCTGTTCACCGAGACATCACGACAGCGGTCGCCGTGGCGCGTGACGCACAGATCCGCATCGCCGTCCTGCAGGCATCGCTGACCGTCGCCGCCGTGCTAGCCGCACTGTTGATCGGCATCGTGGTGGCCCGGCACACGACCCGCCGGCTGCGGCGCCTGGAGACCGAGGCCGGGCTGATCGGCACGGCGAGGCTGCCAGAACTCAAAGACGCCCTGGGCACAGTCACAACCCGCGAAGACGCCCGCAAGACAATGCAACGCTTCGCCGGGAGCCGCGCAATCACCGTGACCGGCCGGGACGAGATCGGCCGGCTCGCGGCGGCCCTAGGTGGGCTGCTCGGCGCCGCCGAGACAGCGCTGGCCGGTGAAGCCGGCAACCGGGCGACCGCGGGTGAGGCGACGGCCACCATCGCCCGTCGGGGTGCCGGGCTGGTCGAAGACATCATTCACCGTCTCGACGAGGTCGAACGCGATGCCGACAGCGAGCTGCTGGCCAAACTGTTCGACGTCGATCAGGGCATCACCCAGATGCGCCGGTTCCAGGACAACCTGCAGGTCCTCGCCGAACACGGCCTGAGCAAGATCCATTCCGAGGACGAGGACACCCACGATGTTCTGACGGCGGCCGGTCAGGAAGTGGAAGAGTACGAACGGATCCGATTCGGCGCGATCGCACAGAGCCAGATCCGGGCGGCGGCGGTCCCGGCCACCGTTGTCGTGTTGCGGGAACTGCTGGACAACGCGATCCGCTACAGCCCTGGTGACAGCCCGATCGAGGTGTCCGCCCGATGGGCCGACGGCGGACTGCATGTCACGGTCCGCGACACCGGCATGGGCATCGCGTCGGAGACGCTGGCCCATTTCAACCTGCTGCTCGCCGGCCGGGTTGCCTACCCGGAGCAGCCAGGCCATCTCGGGCTGACCGTGTCCGGGATCGTCGCTGCCCAATACGGGCTGCCGGTCTGGCTGGAAGCCGCGCAGCCCGGCATCTCTGCCAGCGTGCTGGTGCCCAACAGCTACGTCCTGCGGATGGCCGCCGATCGACGGCCCGCGCTTTCCGGTGGGCCACGCGCAGCACTCGCACGTGCTGCCGACCATACGGCGACGCTGCCGACGGTCGGGCCACCGGCCTGGCCCACGCCCGCGCCGCACCAAGTGCCGTCGAGCTGGATGAATCCCGACCTGGCCGAGCCGGTCATCGAACCGGAGGAACCGTGGCGGGCGGCCGCGCAGGCACCTGTCGTGGCGGGGACCACCAGGTCAGGTCTGCCACGTCGCAATCCGGCTGAGGTTTCAGGGCGTGTACCGCCACCGGCGGCGCCGACCAATCCGCGGGCGCTGCGCATCGACCCGCAACGCCAAAGCCAGCAAGTCGCCGCTGTCGCCCGCGCGCTGGCTGCGGTCAACCACCACCGCCCGACACGAGGAGATATCCGGTGAGCCCGCTCGATCCCGGCCGACAGGCCATGTTCAGCGACATCCTGACTCAGCTGGCCAGCCAAGTGCCGACCATTTCTCACGCGGTCGCCATGTCCGCCGACGGTCTGCTACTGGCCAGCACTCCCCGGCTGAGCCGGGATCAAGCCGAAAAGCTGTGCGCCTCCGTCGCCGGAGAAGTTGCACTCGCCAGGTCCACCGCCGACTTTCTGCAAGCCGGCGACCACCAGTACTCAATGGTCGTCATGCGTGACGGGGTCCTGGTCGTCCAGCCGACCCCGGACGGCAGTACCCTGGCCGCCCTCGCTCCACAAGCCGCCGACGCCGGGCAGCTCGCCTTCCACCTGGCGGATCTCGCACAACGCATCGGCCAGCAACTGTCGCCCGGCCTGCGCACAGCCATTCGATAGCCGACCTTGCCTGACCGTGCCCGTCACGTCCGGTACACCCCTCACCCATTCGAAAGGAATCCGATGTTTCGCAGACGCGTCCCATGGGCGCTCACGGCCGCGGTCGCCGTGGCCATCTCCGGATGCACCGGCTCCGCGCTCAACCCGGGCAAAGATCAGACCACCAGTGACACCGTGCGCATCGGGCTGATCCTGCCCAAGTCCGGCCCATACAAGACCGCCGGGGATGACATCCACGACGGTTGGCAGCTGTATCTCGACCAGCACGGCGGAAAACTCGGCGGCCACAAGGTCGAAGTCGTCGAGGCCGATGAAGGCGACGGTAAGGACGCCGTCCGGGTCGCTGGCAAGAAGCTGCTCGAGCAGGACAAGGTGGACGTCCTGGTCGGCAACGCCTCCGCCGAAACCGTGCTGTCACTCGATCCGATGCTGCGCCAGCACGGCGTGCCGATGATCGGCACCGGTGGGCGGCCGTCCACGATCACCGACCCGACCTACATCTGGCACACGTCCTGGCTGAGCCAGGAAACTGGTGCCGCGATCGCCGACTACCTGCGCACGACCGTTGACGGGCCGGTGTTCGCGATCGGCCCCGACTATGTCGGCGGGCACGACCAGATCACCGGGTTCACCAAGGCGTTCACGGCCAAGGGCGGCAAGCTCGCCAACCCCGGTGGCGAACCGGAGTGGACCCCCTGGGCGCCCACACCGACGACCAACTTCCAGCCCTACCTGGCCAAGATCAAGTCCTCCGGCGCGAAGGCCGTCTACACGTTCTACGCCGGCAGCTCCGCGGTGGAGTTCGTCAAGCAGTACAAGCAGTTCGGCGTCGACCTGCCCCTGTATGCGGCTGGCTTTCTCACCGACGGTGCTGTCCTCGCCGCTGAAGGCCCGGCCGCCGAGGGAATCTCCACGGTCCTGAACTATGCCGCCAACATCGACACCGACGCCAACCGACGGTTCGTCGCGGCGTTCACCGCCCAGCACTCTGGTGCGACTCCGAACATCTACCACGTGTGCGGCTGGGACGCCGCAATGGTCCTCGACATGGCCCTCACCCAGGCCGGGGCAGCCACCACGGCCACCTCAGCGCCGACGTCCGGCAGCCCCACCGCGACCGGTACGACCACCAAGGCGGCGCCCACCCCGCCGCCGAGCCAAAGCCCCACCACCGCGGCGATCATGGCCGCACTACCGCACCTGGGCGAAGTGAACTCCCCGCGTGGCGGCTGGCAGTTCGGTCCGGTCAACCACACCCCCGTGCAGAAGTGGTACCTGCGCCGCGTCACCGCCGACGGCGGCGTCCTGGCCAACGTCAAGATCGCCGAACTGGCGACCCTCGGCTCATAAGGGAGCGACACACCAATGACCACACAAAAGGTCGAGCAACGGTACGGGTTCGACAACACCAGCGCCGAGGGCAGCCACCAGTTGCAGCACCTCGCGGAGGTCCTCGACCCGCACAGCATCGACGTGCTTTCCACCACCGGGGTCGAGCCCGGCATGCATTGCCTGGACATCGGACCCGGCGCGGGCACGATCACCCACTGGCTCGCCGACCAGGTCGGCACGGATGGGCACGTCACCGCCGTCGACATCAACCCGGTCCTGGCCGGGGGTCCCAACATCGAGGTGCTGAAGCAAGACATTCGCCAGGCGACGTTCGAACCCGAGTCGCTCGACCTGATCCACGCCCGGCTGGTTCTCATGCATCTACCGGAACGCCAGCAGGTGCTGGCCAAGCTCACGTCGTGGCTGCGTCCCGGCGGGGCCATCGTGTTGTCCGAGTGGGACTGCACCTACATGGATCTGGTGCGACACAGCCCCACCTACACCGTCCAGCAATTGCACGAGACGTTCCAGACCACGATGGTCGACATCCTGACCAAGCGCGGGATGAGCGCCACCTGGGCCGTCGAAGCGCACACGGCGATGCTGCACTGCGCGCTGGCCGACGTCACCACCGTTTCGGACTCCCGGTTCTACCACGGAGGCACTGGTATCTGCCTGCTGCACCACAGCAACAGCCACCAGCTCGAACCCGAGCTTCTCGCCGCAGGCATGACCCACGGGCAACTCACGCAGTGGCGGGAAGCCCTGCAGGACCCCCGATTGATCCTGTCGAGCTACCTCATGCATACCACCATCGGCCGCCGCGCGGCCGCCAACTAGTCGGAGCCGTGCCGTGGACTGGAATCTGGCGGCCTACGCCATCACCGGCCTCGACGGGCTGGCGTACGGGCTGCTGCTGTTCACCGTGGCGTCCGGCCTCACCCTCATCTGGGGTGTGGCCAATGTGCTTCAGCTGGGCCACGGCACGCTCTACCTCGCCGGCGCCTACCTGGGCTGGTGGCTGGCCGACGGCGGCTGGGGCGGCCTGTTCGCCGCGACCGCCGTCGGCGCCCTCGCCGGTGCCGCCGGCGGCGGCCTTCTGGCGATCACGCTGCGGCCCCTGTCGGGCCGGCCTCTCGACCAAGGCCTGGCGACCCTCGGCGGCGCGTTTGTCGCCGCCGACCTGCTCACCACCGTCACCGGTGGACAGCCGCTACGCGCCGAAGCACCACTGCCCGGATCGGTTACGGTACTCGGCCAGCTGTATCCGACGTGGCGGCTGGTGTTCATCGCCGTCGCGGCCCTGATCGCCGCGGCCATGATCCTGATCATTGAACGGTCGGTCGCCGGCGCCGTCATCCGGGCGGTGGTCGACGACCAGTCTATGGCTGCCGCGACCGGTATCCGTACCCGCTGGATCCAGGCCATGGTGTTGGCTGCCGGGTGCGCCCTGGCCGTCGCTGTCGGTGTGCTCGGCGCACCCGTGCTCGGGCCCGCGCCCGGCGTCGACACCACCGTGCTCACCCTGTCGCTGATCATCGTCGTCGTCGGCGGTCTCGGCTCGATCCGCGGCACCCTCGTCGCCGCGGTCGGCGTCGGACAGCTGCAAACCGTAGGCGTCCTGGTCGCCCCGGCCGCGCTGGTGCCGTTCCTGCTCACCGCCGCCATGCTCGCCGTGCTCATCGCCCGCCCGGCCTTGCAGGGCAGGCCGGCATGACACGCCGCCTGCGCACCAGCATCCCGGCGTTCGGGCTGCTCGCCGCAGTGCCGCTGCCGTGGATCGCCAACGCCTACCTCGTGTCCATCGCCACCATCGGCCTCGTCACGGCGCTGCTGGCGATCAGCGCCCAGCTCGTGCACACCACCGGCCAGGCCCCGCTGGGCCAAGCCGGCTACCTCGGCGTCGGCGCCTACACCGCCGCGCTTCTCGCCAGCACCACGGCCGGATACGGTCTCGTGCAGGTCGCCGCCGCGGCGATCGCCGGAGCCGCGGCCGCCGGAGTGACCGGGCTGGTCGCTGTCCGGGCACGCGGCGTCACCTTCCTGATGATCACGTTCGCGTGCGGAGACCTCCTCCACGTCACCGCCCTGGCCGCGACATCGATCACTGGCGGCAGCGAAGGCATCCTCGTCCCCACCCGTCCCCCACTACCCGGGACCAGCGACCTGGCGGCCGACGGGTGGATCTACCTGTACGTCCTGACCACCACCACCGTCGTGTGTTCCGCCGTCTGGGCGTTGCGGCGCAGCCGGTGGGACCTGCGCCTGCGGGCCATGGCCGACCACGAGCCGCGCATGCGCGCAAGCGGCCACCCGACCGGCCGCTACCTGTGGACCGCCTACACCCTGGCCGGGGCGATCGCCGGCATCGCCGGGGCGCTGCTGGTCACCGCCACCCACCACATCAGCCCCGCCGACCTCGGGTTCGCCGTGTCCGTCGTCGCCCTGTCCGCGGCCGTTCTCGGCATCGGCACCATGCCCGGCGCGTTCCTCGCCGCCTTGATTCTCGTCGCCGCCCGGGACTGGGTCGGTGGCTACACCGGCCACGGCATCGCGATCCTCGGCGGCCTGCTCATCATCGCCGCAGCCCTGCCCCGGCAGCGAATCCTGCAGTGGAGGACCCGATGACCTTGCGAATCGACGGACTCGCACGCCACTACGGCGGCCTGCAAGCCTTGGCACCGTTGACGTTGACCATCGGCGACGGCGTCCGGCACGCGATCATCGGCCCCAACGGTGCCGGCAAGACCACCCTGCTGCATCTGATCGCCGGCAGCCTGCGCCCCAGCCGCGGACGGCTGCTTCTCGACGGCATCGACATCACCCCTCTGACCGTTCCCCGACGCGTCCGGGCCGGGATCAGCCGCACCCACCAGCATCCCGCCGTCTATGCGAACCGGACCGTCAAAGAGCACATGGCACTCGCCACGCCGAGGCGGACCCAGCCCGATGACAACCACACACATGTGGTGCTGGAGATGGTCGGCCTCGACCGGCACACCAGCATCCCCGCCGGCAAGCTGTCCTACGGGCAGCAACGGCTCCTCGAGCTCGCGGTCGCAGTCGCCGCCCGGCCCCGGCTGCTGCTGCTCGACGAACCGTCCTCGGGGCTATCCGACCACGACCTGCACCGTCTGACGAAGGTGCTGTTCGCGCTACCCGCCGACGCGACCCTTCTCCTCGTCGACCACAACCTCGACCTCGTCGCCAAGGTCGCCGACCAGATCACCGTCCTGCACCATGGCCGCCACATCCGCACCGGAACCATCGCCGAAATCCGCGCCGATCCGCAGGTGCGCCAGGCATACCTGGGCACGCCACCGGCCGCCACCAGAAACACGAACTCTGCCGCCGACACGCCTGTCCTGCTGTCGGCCCGCCTGCCGCGCCTGGCCTACGGCACCGCGGCACCGATCCTGACCAACGTCGACCTGACAGTCCGCGTTGGCACCGGCCAAGTGATCCTCGGCCCGAACGGATCAGGCAAGACCACGCTTCTGCACGCGCTCGCCGGACTGCATCCGGCGCCCAACGCTCAGCGGCAGATCGACGGCAGACCACACACCGTCCGCCATCCGGCGCATGCCCTACGCGCTGGCATCGCACTGGTCCCACAAGGGCGCCGGCTTTGGAGCCGGCTGACGGTCGCCGAACATCTTGCGGTCGCCCGCGCCTACAGCCCCACCCGCGGCAGCCCCACCACCATCCTCGACGTCATGCCGGAACTATCCGCCCGGATGCGCCACCGCGCCGACCGGCTCTCCGGCGGCGAGCAGCAAATGCTCGCCCTCGCCCGCGCGCTGCTGGCCAACCCCCGCCTGCTGCTGCTCGACGAACCCGGTGAAGGCCTCGCCCCGATCATCGTCGGCCGGCTCGGGCACCTGCTCGCCGACCGCGTCGACAACGGACTCGCCACCCTCATCGCCGAACCACACCTGCTGCTCGGACCGCTGGCCGCCAACACCATCCGCACGATCACTGGCCGGACGCTGTCCCCCGCCACACCCATCACCCAAGCCCACGCCCATGCCATGGGGCTGTTTGCCGAACCCAGGACGAACACATGACCACCCGCCACCAGCTAACCGGGCATCGCCCCGCCCGCGCCCAAACCCAGGTAATGCACCCGCGCGTACAGGCACACCAGAAGGATCCACACACGCCGGGAACCCTCACATGCTGACCGTCGATCACCTAACCTGCGGCCGAGCCAGCATCCGGCTGGAAAGCGTCTGCTTCACCATCGCCGAGCACTCCATCGCGCTGCTGCACGAACCCGCCGGGACCGGACGGTCCCTGCTCCTCGCCGCGATCGCCGGCCACGCCCGCACCGAGCAAGGCAGGATCACGGTCGCCGGACACGACATCACCGACTGGCCCGTGGTGCGCCGTAGCCGGTATCTCGCGTACGCACCAGCGCGGCCGCGGGTGTGGCCGACCATGACGGTCGCCGACCAGCTGCAGCTGGCATGGCCCATGCGCCGCGCCCGCCGCACCACCCGCGACCAGGTCCTCGACCTGTTCCCCACATTGTCAGATCAGCTGCGGCAACCGGCCGAGGTCCTCGACGAACGCGATGCGCGCATGCTGGGTCTGGCCGTCACCCTGCTACGCAATAAACCGCTGCTGTTGCTCGACGAACCCTGCCACGGGCTGCCACCGGCGACCGGACGAGCTCTGGCCGACTACCTTCACGAGCTCAAACAACGCGGCACGACCATCGTGGCGGTCGACTCCACCGGCACGCTTGGCCGGCCAGACTTCCTCCTCACGGCGGAAGACACGGCCGTCACCGTCCACAGACCGGCAGCGGTGCGGGCCTGCCGATGACCACAGTCCCGGGGTCCGCGGCGGCCGACGGGCAGACGATCCGCGACGCCGTCGCCCTGATCCGTCAATGGCGCATCGGCGAGGCCCATGTGCTGCTCGCCGCGATCATCGCCGAACGCGGCCCCCAGCTGCGGCCGCTGCACCGCACGACGATCGTGCGGCTGCTGGCCGACACCAGCCGCGAACTCGGCGACCTCAAACTCGCCATCCTGCTCGCCGGACCCCTGCTGCAGGAATGCCAACGCCGATACGGCACCAGCCACCCGGCCACCGTCCGGGCCGCGGTCAGTGTGGCCGCGTTGCAATACCAGCTCGGCGAAGACGAACAAGCCGACCGGGCCCTCCAACGGGTGCTGTCCGAACCGACCGTGCGCATGATCGGACCGCTCGCACGCGAGGCGATCATCGCCGTCGCCTATCGAACACTGATCGCCATCCGCCGCGGCGCCGCCGAGCCCAGCCAGCTGCAGCAGCACGTCAACGAATGCCGCATCGTGCTCGGCCCACGCGACCCGCACACCATCCGCCTGACCATTGAACTGGCACAGCTTCACCTCACCACCGGGCGGCTGACCGACGCCCTGCACCTGCTCGGTGACGTCCATGCCGAGGTTCTGACCCAGCACGGCCACGATCACCCACTCGCCCTACACCTGGCGCAAGCCACCCGCGCCTGGTCGCCGCCGTCTGCATCACAGCCGCCCCCACCGGCGCCAGCCGTGGAGAAGCGGCGCTGCGGGCCCCGCAGAGCCATCGCGGTAATCGGTGTCCTGTCGGCCATCACCGTCCTCGGCACTATCACGGCGGTCGCCCTGCCACCACAGCCCGCCACCTGGACCCACAGCCCGACACCGGCACAAGCCGCCGCTGTGCACGTGACCGTCGACGACCGCACCGCGACCATCAGCCTCTCCCCGCCGGCCTCACCCGCGGCCGTGACCGTGGTCGTCACCGTCGGCGGCACCATCCGCCGCACCATCACCCTGCCCACAGCCGCAGACCGGCAGCTCGTCATCGGCATCGGGTCCGGGCGAGTCTGCGCCGTCGCGACCTGGAACCAAGGAACCCGCATGATCGCAACCGCTTCAGACTGCGCCGGAGAACCCACATGACCCGCCCAGCCACCAACTTCGCCACGGTCCTGGCCAGCCGTTTGGCGCGGCTTGCCGCCGAACGTGATATCGCGCTGGCACGCCTGATCGCAGCCGCATGCGACCACGGCATCGCCACGCTGGTCCAGGTCGGCTCGCTCGGCCGCGGCCAGGGCGACAGCTGGTCCGACCTCGACCTGATCGCCGTGCCCATCGACTCCTACACCGTGGATGACATCTGCGCGGCAGCGTTCGGCGACCAGATCGTCGCCACCATCACCGTGCCCCGCAACGCGCCGACCGGCGGCGACTACCAGGCCGTCTGCCTCAAAACCACCGATGGCATCGTGTGGATTGACCTGTACATATGGCCACGGCACACCGCGTGCGTCCCCGAAGACGGCAAGGTCGTGTTCGACCACATCGGACTCGCCTCGAGTCCGCAGCCATTCGCGGACCTTCTCACCACTCACACCGACCCCACCAGACCGAAACATCCCGACAGCGGCGCCACCACGCTGCTGCGAGTCTGCGTGGCCGCCAAATACCTCGCACGCGGCGATCACGCCCGCGCCAGAGCCAAGCTGCCCCAAGCCGCCGGTCTGCCCATCAGGCTGATACCCGCCCGTCTCCACGCACTCCTCGGTGCGGTCACCGAACCTGACCTCGCCCCTGCCGTAATGGCAGCCGGCAAACTCGTCGACCTCGCCGCATCGTGCGGATCCACGCCAGCTGCCGACGCCAGGTGCCACGCATGACACTCACACCCGCCCGGAAACGCACCCCACGGGCAACAACCGCCGCACCCCCACCGGCCAGCGACCACACCGGCCATACGTGGGTACGTCGCGGCATTGCCACCACATCCGTGCTGGTGTTGCTGGCAAGCCTGGCTGGCAGCACGGCCGCCACGACCGAAAGGCAACCGCAAGTCTTCATCCCCGCCGCCGCGCAGATCCGGTTCCCCCGGCCAACCGTGACCCATCTGCACTATCGGCACTGGAAGCTCGACCCCGGCCAGCCACGCCACGGTCTGGTCATGTCCGACGTCCAGCTGTGGTGGGCGGCCGACGGCACCGCACTAATCCAGCGCTGCGACGTCGTCGAAGACCCCAAGAGCACGCGCATCAGCAACCCGCGAAACATCCAAGGTCCCTGCCCGGACACCTCGCACCTGACCTGGGGCCACTACCGGCCACGGATGCCGCATCCGCTGCCCACCAACGTGGCCACGCTGCGCACCTGGCTGACCGTGTTCGCCGACAGCAGCAGTGACCACGCGCTGATCGCCGCCGCCGTGGACATGCTGCGCGAACACCACCTCAACCCGCGGCAACGCGCCGCGCTGCTCGCCATCCTCGCCGACATGCCCGCCATCAAATACCGCGGCACCACAACCGACCGCGCAGGCCGGGCCGGCGAAGCGTTCAGCCTCGACAGCGTCCTGTCCGACGGGTCAACCATCACTGACCTGCTAATCATCGACCCCGGCGATGGCACGCTGCTCGGCTACGACAAGGTGCTGCTCACCCCCGCACCCGGCAGCGAGCTGGACCCGATGACCGTCGTGGAAACCACGATCTTCCTCGAGTCGGACATGACCTCTGTCATTCCCGGCACCGCCGCGATGACCTGCGACCAACACGCCTGCATCGCTGAGCACCCGTGACGACAACCTCAAAGCCCCACCTGTACGCCCGCCGCCGTCGCCGCCGCGAGGACCATCCATCTGTATGCGGCACCGTCATGCCGGCCGCCTCCGTTTCCTGCGATCGGCCGTACACTCCCGGCGGCAGGCAACGGCAGCTGCGGACCACGCAGCGCGCCGGGCCTCCCGGCTTCGCTCGGCGCGGTACTGACCGGCAACCTGGCGGCGCGGCGGCCGCGTCATGCTTCCGCATAGCCGCTCAAACATCCGCGGGGTAGGTGGCCGTGCCCGAACATTAAGGTGAATCTGCGAGTGGACGGCCAGCCCATTGTTGAAGCTGACTTCCGTAATCTCGTTGTCACGCCATCGCCGGTGACCTTCCAGGCGCATGGGTTTGCGGTGCTCAGCGTCTGGCCGGTCAGCCATCAACGAAGCGACAGGCGATCCGCCGACAGCGGCGCCGCCGTGGCGACGTTCGCCGACAGGTCCGGCAGTCAGCTGACGGCATAGATCGCATCGAGTGCCTTCTGCACGACCCGGCCAACCTCACGAGGATGAGTTGGCATCGGATCCGTCTGGCTCAACGCGGAGTTGATCCGAGCCCAGAAGGCATCAGCGTCGAGGCCGGGTGGAAGCTTCAGGAACCAGCGATACCCGCGTGGCCTGGGGTCGGCCCCGGCATCGCGAAGGTAGGTGTCGATGTCGTCGTCGAGGGCGTCTTGCTCCGCTACGCTTCGCGGCTCATGGTGGTGCGTTTCATGGGCCTGGGCGACGATGCGTACCTCGGTGTAGTGCTGCTGTTCGTCGGGAAGGCACGAGATCCAGGCCGGTGGCGACAGCCATGCGACCAATGCTCCCCAGCCGGACTCTGGAAGTTCGACGATGTTCGGCTGGCCGGTTGGGTCAGCGCCACATCGGCCGATCTGTTCCCAATGTGGCGAGGGTGTAGATGTCGGCATCATGCTGCTCCCACGAGACCGGAGTGGCGGGCGTATCCGCCGCTCCGGTGCCCGATCTGTCCGATTGTAGCGGCCGGCCCACTACGGGAATACGCAGTTGCTGGTTCCGTAGCAGTTGAATTGCGAGGTCGACAGTGTGCCGGCCGAATGGGCGGTATACGGCCCGTCCGGGTCGAAGATCAGGTTGAGATTGGCGTAATACTCGTTGGAGTTGGCCAGCCGGTTGCCATACAGCGTTCCGGAGTCCCAGCGCCACAGGAAGCTGCCGATCCGGGGTGCACCGGCGTAGTGGTCGCCGCAGTTCGAGTCCGGGAAGTTGCTGATCTCTTCCTTGCAGTGAATGTAGACGTCATAGAAGTTCAGCGCGGGGCCGCCGTCCCAGATCAGGGTGACCTTCCACTGCCCTTGGCGGCCGTTGAGATTGGTCCTGATGATCGCGTCATAGGTTCCGATGAGGCCGCTGGAATCTCCGTAGGCGGCGTTTCCCTTCGTCTCCTCCGCGTAGCTGTTGATCTTCCGATGGCAGATCGAACCCGTCTCGCACCACGTGTCGTAGTCGTCGGACAGGATGGACGCGCCCCGCAGATCCTCAGTCGTCTCGGGAACCGCCGGGCTGATAGAGGTGAAGGTGGCCGTACCGCCCTCGTCGACGATCGTGAGACCGTAGCCGGTGCATACCCACGCGTTCGGCCGCATCGCGATGGCCGTTTCGATGCACGGCCGCAGCGCGGCAGAGCCTCCATCCCGGACGGATGCGTTCGTGAACGGATCGTGGTCGTCGCCGGCGTACGCCGGGGAGGCGACTACCAGCAGCCCGGCGGCAAGCTTTGCCCACAACCATCGCATTTTCATGATCGCTCCAATCTGCCCAGCAGTAGACGATGAAGCGAGACAATTGCATTAATCGAACTGCTGTGGCAACGGCGATCGGTAAGTCTCCCAACAAGTCACCCTGCAAGTCGCCGTTCCGGTGCCTCTCAACGATCCGGCACTGTGGGACGTCTTCACCTGGGGCGATCGGCGGCGCACATTGGCCGCCGCATGACCGACGAGTGTGACGTTTCCGCGAAACAGTTTCCGGACTATCGAGGTGACATGGTGACCGCACAAGGTCGCACGCCCTTCTTGGTCGCGACCGCAGCTTGCGGCTGCGCCACCGTGCTGGCCGCCGCGGTCGCCCCCGTCGCGGGGCTGCTGACCGCACCCAAGCGGCGGCCGGCGATCACCGGCGCGATCCGGCCGACGATGCCCGTACGTGACGTCAACGACGCTCGTCTCGCCATCGCCAGCCAGCTCAGCACCCTCGTCGCGGTGCTGGTCGCGGCGGCCGACGACCACCCGCACGACCGGCATCGTGCGTGGGTCGGATCGGTACCGTGCGGCGACGGCCCCGCGTACCGCATGTCGGCCATCGACGGCATCCGTCTGGAACCGGGCCGGCAGCTGGCCGTCGCCGCGCAGATCCGTCAGCAGCTACCCCGCTACGGCCTTATCGTTGACACTCTCACGCCCCGGTCAGAAGGCGGCGTGTGGATCGTGATCCACACCGGCGGTTACACGGCCGCCTACCGCAGCGCCGATCCCGACACGATCAGCGTCATTGTGGCGTCCGAGTGCGCGACCAGCCCCGACGGCATATTCCCTGTCATCGGATGATCCGCCGAAACGTTGGCGACGAAGGCACTCATGAATCGCGCACCCAGATGGTCCCGTAACGCCAATGTCGCGTTGGCCGCCCCCGCCCGCGGTCCGATCCGCCGCCTGCGCCTGCGGCTGGCCCACGTCGAACGGGTCCAGCGGCACTACCTGATCTGGGACGACGCTTTGTCCCAGCGGTGGCACGCCGCCTACCGCAAAGCGTGCAAGATCACGTCGATACCGCCGTCCTCGCGATGCCCGACCTGCGGTGTCGCAGGCCAGCTGCGGGTCGCCTACAGCGGTGGAATCAACCTGATCGGGCATGCCGAGATGTGGTGTGGCCGCTGCCTGACCGGCGTGGTCACCTGCCGCGCACGCATCCCTGAAGCCGCACTGCGGGACGATGATGTGCGGGACGCCGGCCCGGACTTCGTCCTGGTCTACGCACGCCATGATCTGCCGCGAGCCCTGCGGTGGGCCCGGGCCACCACCGCCCTCCTCGGACTTCTGCTCGCTGTCACCGCCGTTACCGGCGTGGTCTTGTGGCTGCTTGACCATCGCGTTGGACGTGTCGTTCTCGTTGGCTGGTTCCCGTGGGTGTTCCGCGGCTTCGGCGTCAGCGGCGCGGCGGCGTTGTTCCTGCGGCTGCGGCTGCGGTGGACTCGTCCCGAGTACACCTTCCCCTCGGCCGCAACGTTCTCCTCGGCGCCGGACGGTCACACCCCGTCGCCACCGGGCCAGGGCCCGGGCGATGTCTCGCCGCGCGATCAATGTTGAACGAGGACTCCGGCGCTGCCGTTGGGCTCATGCGGCATGCCGACCACGGCGGCCCAGGCGAAGGCCCGCGCGTGGTGTACCTCCACGGCTTGGGTGGTAGTCGCCTCGACTGGACGGATCTCGCGACGATCATGCGGCCACACGTGCGTGGGCTCGCCGTCGACCTGCCCGGCTTCGGCGCGACGCCCACCGGAGGTCGATCCACCAGTGTGACTTCCAACGCCGACGCCACGGCTCGCTGGCTGCACGCTGTCGTACGCGAACCCGTTGTGCTTGTCGGCACGTCGATGGGAGCCCTGATCGCCGCCTCGGTCGCGGCACGAGCGCCTGAGTTGATCCTCGGGATCGCGCTGGTGAGTACACCGATGCCCGGATCCGCGCTGGGCAGTCACGGCGATGTGCGCAGGGCGGCGTTGGCCGGGGCCATCCCGGGCATCGGCGAATACCTGCTGCGGCGGCGCCAGGCGACGGTCTCCGCACGCGAGCGGGTCACACAGATGCTGCGGCGCAGCTGCCACGATCCCGCCCGGATCAGCCCGGCGACACTCGCCGCGCTCATCCGCACCGAGGAACAGGCGAGCGTGCGGCCGGCGTCGCAGTACCTCCGGGCCGCACGATCGATCGCCATGACCGTGGCCTGCTGGCGCGCCTACTGGGCACGGCTGTCCACGATCACCGTGCCGGTGCTGCTCGTCCACGCCATCCACGATCAGCTCGTGCCGATCGCAGCCGCCCGCGCTGCCGCCCGCCGTTTCCCGCTGTGGAGCTACGCGGAACTGGACTGCGGGCATGTCGCTCATCTGGAGTCGCCGGGCGATCTCGCGGGGATCCTGCTGGCGTGGATCGCCGCCGCGGTGAGCCCGACGCTGCGCTGACGACGGCATAGCCGCACCGGCGTCGTGCTTGATCGCAACCTGCTCGGCCGATAGTGGTGCCGGCGCTGACCGGGACCGCTAAGTCTCCCGTCAAATCGGCGTTCCAGCGCGCCCGGACTGTCCGTCATCGTGAGATGTCGCCGCATTCGGCTCGATGGGTCGCCGCACGCGACCCGGCGAGCCACCATCAACATATCGACGATTCTCGTCGCGACACGATTCTGGGTTCCGCCCGACGGCGAGCGGAACGCGGAGAACGCCGGGAGGGAGCTGCCGTGCCCGTCATTGCGTGGCCACGAGCCGTTGCCCAGTCCGGTTCACACGCCGCGGCACCTGCGCCTGCGGGTGCTGCCGGTCAGCCAGCCGTCGGCAACGCCGCACTCGCCGGCCGCTGCCTGTTCGGAGTCTGGCCGTGACGGGGCCCTGGGATGTCGATCAGCTGCTGTCGGCGCACGGCTGGACCTTGGTTCGGGTGCTCCGCGACACAACCAGCGGCCGGACCCTCGCGGTGCAAGACCGCGACGGCACCATGAGTGTCCTCAAGGTTCGTTCGGGCAGCGACGAGCACGCGCGTAGGCGGCACGAAACCGAGGTCTGTGTCTATCGTGCGTTACGTACCGTGCTGCCCGTCGGATGGAACACGCCCACGCTGCTCGACGCCGGCGAGTCGACCTTGCGGGTGCAGTACCTTCCGGGCGCGCCGATCGGCGACGGCCGCTACCCGCGGACGATCAGCGAGCATCGCATCGGGCAGGTGCTGCGCGCGTTGACCGCCTTGCACCAATGGCAGCCTCCGACCAACGCGGTGCCGTCGTGGCCCTACGGTCGCGTCCACGGCCTGCACGCCGCGCCGAACGCGGGCACCATCCTGACGGCGGCCGATCGCGACCTGCTGGGTTGTCTGCACCGGCGGGTGTGGACGCGGATCGAGCACGGCGACCCGTTGGCCAGCAACATGTTGTGCGGCGAGCACACGTTGGCGCTGATCGACTTCGAGCACACCGGCTGGCAGCCGGCCGGCACCGACTGGGCGCTGCTGGACCTGCTGTGGTCACCGGGCAACCCGGGGCTGCGCGAACGTCTCGCCGCCAACGCGACCTCAGAAGGCTGCGGGCCAGGCTACGCCTCCGCGTTGCTGCTCTACTCCGCCCACGAGATCTACCTTCACCGGACCGTCTTCGCGCCCGCTGATGACCAGGACCGCGCAGGTGTGCTGGCCGGAAATCTTGCGTACGCCCGGGCCACAGCCGCGGCCATCGCCAGGAGCAACCCCCGCGAAGGACACCTCGAGTCATGAGTATGAACGCCACCGCGCCGTCAGGCCCGATGATCGGCGACGCGTTCGGACAGCTTCTTCTGTCCGCGAGCGCCCATGACGGGCTGCCCGACATTGCCTACGAGACCACCGAACGCGACGACGGCCTGCTGACCGTGCGGGACGCCTGCTACTACTTCACGCCGGTGCTGCCCGACGACCCCCACGGCCGGCTGCTCGCGGACGTGAGCGGCAGAGTGCTCGACATCGGGTGCGGCGCCGGACGGCATCTGCTGCACCTCAAACACCGCGGCGTCGCCGCGCTCGGCATCGATACTTCGCCGGGCGCGGTGCAGGTCTGCGGCCATCGTGGAGCCGACGCCATCTGCGGCGACATCCGCCGGCCACCCGCGCTTGGCACGTTCGACACCCTGCTGCTGCTCGGCGGCAACCTGGGACTGCTCGGCACACCAGGCGACGCACGCGCCCTGCTCATCGGCCTCGCACAACTGGCCAACCCCAGCGCGCGGCTGATCGCCGAAGGCTTCGACGCCACCGCTACCAGCGACCCCGCCCATATCACGTACCAGACCGGGAACCTCGAATCAGGGCGCCATCGCGGTCAGGTCACGGTGCGCGTCCGCTACCGCGGTCTGGCCACAGCCTGGCTGGACCTGTGGTTCCCCCCAGCCGAGGATCTGCCCGCGGTGGTCTCGGGAACCGGGTGGACGCTCACCACTGTCGAGCCGGCCGGCGAAGGATCCGGATACCACGTCGTGCTCAGCCGGAGCACACCGTGACAGCGACAGCGTCAAGAATGACGCGGCGGCCGCCGTCGGAACGCAGCGACCAGCCTGCGGCACGGCCCGCCACGGCACCCGTTCTGGCCAGGACATCGCGCGCGGCGTCACGCGTCACGTGGTCGTCGCTTCCGGCGTCCGTTCGCTCGATGATCACAACCAGGTCGCATCAGCCGCTTGCCGCGGTGATCGGCGCACCGGGTGGGCTGTCGTCGGTGTTCGCCGGCACCCTCCTGCACGCTGACGGCACCCGATTGTTCGTCAAAGCCGCGCCGGCCACGACCGCCGCCGCTCGCGGATACCGGCGGGAGGCCCTGATCGCCTCTCGGCTTCCGCTGACGGTGCCGTCGGCCCGGCTGCGCTGGCACACCGAAGCTGACGGCTGGATCATCTTGGCGTTCGACGCGGCGGACGGTGACCTACCCGATTCGGGCTGGTCCACCAGCTACCGGGACACCCTCGTTTCCGCGTGGCGAGCGACCACGGCCGCGTTGACGGCCGCGAGCCCGGCGCTGCGGTCGGCGGCGCGACGGCCCCAGCCGCTGCCGGCCGGATGGGCCGATGTCGCCGCCGGGCGGCGAAGCCTACCGGCCGAAGCCGGCCACCTCACCGAACTCGCACCGCAGATGAGCGCACTCGAGGCAGGGTTCCTCACCGGATGCGATCGGGCCGACCGGCTGGCGCATTTCGACCTGCGACCCGACAACATCATTCTCGGCGACGACCGGGTGTGGATCGTCGACTGGGCGACCCTGCAGCCGGCGCCGACCTGGATCGACGTCCTCATCCTCGCGGTCGCCGCGAGCAGCGACGGAGCCGACCCGGATGCCTTCTTCGACGCGTTCGGCACCGGCGCGGACACCACTGAGGTCGATCAAGCGCTGGCGTGGATGGCCGGGGCGTGGCTGACCTATGCCGCCGGCCCGCCGCGACCCGACGCGCCGCAGCTTCGCGCCTTCCAGCTGCATCACGGAACGCTGACCTGGCGATGGCTGGCCGCCCGCAGGAACCTCCCCACCACAACCACCACAAGATTCGCCTCGGATCACTCCGCCGACCTGGGACAGGGCGCATGAACCAGCGACGACACCGGTGGCGCCCACGTCGCACGGTCCGGCCGTCACCTGGCACGCCAGGACGGTCATTGGCACCACGTCACACCACAACGGCAGGCGGTGCTTTGCCCGCCCAGGACCCAACGCAGAGGACCACGACCGTGACCGCAACCTTCCCTACCGGCCATGGCCTAGACAGCACCACCGGGCGACGCGAACGTCTCGGCTCGTTCACGCAGGTCGCGGTCGGCGTTCTGTACGTCGACGACCGGCTCGTCCTCGTCCGAGAGCACCGCGACTGTCCCGGAGCCTGGACACTGCCCGGCGGCGGCGTGCTGACCGGCGAAATGGTCATCGACGCGCTGGCCCGGGAGATCCGCGAGGAGACCGGGCTGCGACTGTCCGGGCCGCCGCAGCTCGCGTGCACCGTGAACACGATCACGACCGTCGGCGGCCACGGGTCAAGTTTGGCGTTGTTCTTCGACTGCCACGCCCGCCCCGGGCCGCTGAACTGCCGGCATGATCCAGACGGTGACATCGCCGAAGCCCGCCTGGCCACCCACGCCGAAGCGATCGCGTTGCTGTCGTCATCGAGCGCCGGCCGCGCGGAAACCGAACCCGTCCTGGCCCATCTGTCCGGGCGAACCAGGCAGCTGTGGTGCTATCGCAACGGCGAACCAGCCGCGGCCTACGGACACGATCTCGTCGCCGCCGGCACCGAGGTGGCCGGATGACACGGCATCGAAGCATCGTCGACGTGCACATGATCCTGCGCCACGACGACGGCAAGATCCTTCTGTCACGCAGGTATCAGACCGGCTACGGCGACGGGATGCTCGCCTTGCCCAGTGGACACCTCGAACCAGGTGAGACCGCCGCCCAAGCCGTGCTGCGGGAAACCCGTGAGGAGGTCGCGGTCGCCGTCGACCCCGCCGAATTGCGGCTGCTGCACGTGCTGCACCGCGCCGGTGACGGCGGCAGCGACCGCGTCGGCCTGTTCTACCTCGCGAACCGGTGGACCGGAGCCGTCGTCAACGCCGAACCCGACCGGTGCAGCGAGCTGATCTGGGCCGACCCAGCCGACCTGCCACCGGATGTGATCGCCTACCCAGCGCAGGGCATCCGCGCCGGCCTGGCCGGTCTGCCGTACGGCGAGTTCGGGTGGCCGGACGGTGAGGCGCCGGCGGGTTTGGCTTGCGGCACCGTCGAGATCGTCGCCCATGACCCGCGATGGTTCACCGTCGCCGCCACGCATGTCGCCACCGTCCGCGCCACGCTGGGCGCGCACGCGGCCGCGGTCGAGCACATCGGATCCACCGCCGTGCAGGACCTGCCCGCCAAACCGATCGTCGATGTCGCGGTACGCCTGCGGCCGGACGCCGACATCGCCACGGTGATCACCACGATGTGCGCCGAAGGCTACCTGTACCGCGGTGACAAGCAGGATCAGGGCGGTCTGCTGTTCGTCGCCGAATCCAGCCCCAACGTCCGGATCGCGCACGCCCACGTCCTGCTGTACGAAGACCCGCAATGGGACCGCTACCTGCGCGTACGTGACCGGCTGCGCACCGATCCCGCCGAGGCGTCCTACTACGCCCAGCTCAAACAACGCCTCGCGGCGGCCCACCCGGGTGACCGGGAAACCTACACGGTGTCCAAGGCCGCCGTGTTGAGCCTCATGGCCGACGGCATACCTGTGCCGGGGATTCGGCCGCCCGCGCAACGCGTCCGCGCCGCGCTCATCACCCCGAACGGCACGCTGCTGACGGTGCGCCGGACCAAACCTGGCCAGGAGCCGTTCTGGATGCTGCCCGGGGGCGGCATCGAACCCGCCGACGGCAGCCTGGAAGACGCCCTGTTGCGGGAGATCCGGGAGGAGACCGGCGGCGACGCCGACCTGCACCGGCTCATCGACGTGTGTACCGTCGCCGGGCGAACCCACGCGATCTTCCTCAGCCGCATCACGAACTGGAACCCGCAGCTGCGCAGCGGACCAGAACTCGCCTCTGATGGTTTCGACCTCGAGGAACTTCCGCTGGATCCCGACCGGCTCGGCGACGGCACGGTGTGGCCGGTGCCCGCGCTGCGGCGCATCGCCGAACACCTGCGCTCCGGAGGTGACCTGTTCACCCTTGCCGACCTGCGCGACGCCGACGAGATCCGCTGGTGCTCGACCCGCACCCCGGCCCCATGGGACGGGCCGATCTCGATGGTCACCAGCAGCCCGGCCAAATACGCGATCGCCGCCGAGCACGTCCGCCCGCACGGCATCGACCTCGTCCACGTCGACCTGTGCCTACCCGAACCGCAGACCACCAGCGTCGAACAGATCGCCGCGGCGAAAGCCAAACATGCCTTCGCGCACCTCGGCCGGCCGGTGGTCGTCGAAGACTCCGGGTTCGGCCTCGACGACCTCGGCGGCTATCCCGGCGCCCTGGTCAAGCACCTCATCACCGCCGCAGGCGCGGCAGCGGTCGCGCATCTGGCCGACCTCACCACCACGCGGGCGTGCACCTCCACCGCCGCCCTGGCCTACGCCGACCTGCATGGCGTGGTCACGTTCAGCCACCGCCGCACCGGGCACGTCGCCGCGGCGCCGGTCGGCGAGTCTGACCGGCTGCCGTTGTGGACGGTCTACATCCCGCCCGGCGCCGATCAGCCCCTCGCTGTCCTGCCCGAACAGCAACAGCAGGCGTTCCACCAGACCTGGTCGCAGCGCAGCGTCTTCGCCCAGTTCGCCCGCTGGTACGGCCAGCGCCGCACGGTGGGGAGCCGGCGAGGATGAGATCGATCCTGCCCGACATCCGTCACAGCCTCGAGGCCCGCTACCAGTTCGACGTGCTGACCGTCGAACGGGTCTGGTCAGGCACCACCGGCGTGCACGCCCGCGCCGACACAACCACCGGGCCGCTGTTCGTCAAAACGTACCCGCTGCGCGGAGACGACCAGTACGCGCTGCTCAACATCAGCGTCCAGCGCCAGTGGCGTGCGGCGGGCATCCCCACCATCGCACCGATCGCGTCCCCGGACGGCACACTGCTGTACCGGCGGCCGGGCCTGGTCATGTCGGTCTGGGAATGGAGCGACGCCGAACCGGTCCGCCCACTCAGCCACGCCCACGCCCCCGCCGTCGGGCAGACGCTGGCCCGCCTGCACCGCTGCCTGGACCGGATGCCGATCGCCGGGCTGCCGTTCAACCCGGAACCCGCACGCAACGCCGCCCGGCCCAGCCTCGTCAGCCGCTTCGAAACCCTCGACCAGTTTCTGGCCAGCCAGGTCCGCCCGGACGGCACCGCCCTGCGTGCGCAGCTGCGCCACCGGATCCGCCTGCTCGAACAGGTGCCACACCTGCGTGCCGGGCTGTCCCGGCTACGACTCGATCGCGTCCACGGCGACCTGACCGCACCCAACCTGCTGTGGACGGGCACCAAACTCACCGCGGTCATCGACCCGCAGATCCAGGTCGCCGACCGGGCCCGCGAACTCGGCCGGATCGCGTTCGATCCCGGCTCTGTCGCCGAAAGCGCCCAGTGGCAACACATCGGCCTGGCAACTGTGGCGGCCTACATCGAGGCCGGCGGGCCGCTCGCACCCGCTGAAATCCTGTCCTGCGCGAGGCTTGCGCTGCTGCATTCGCTGGCCAGCACCTACCCGCTCGGCGACATGATCTATCACGAGCTGCCCGCGCGGGTCCACGAGCAGCATCGCCGCTACTGGCAGCAGCGCTGCACCAGCGTCGAACGGATGCTCGACGCCCTGCCCGACCTGGAAAACCAGCTGCGGGATCTCACCAGCGCGACCCTTCCGGCGGGCGCACGATGAGCCCGCTCGACGCCGCCAAGCCACCGGCCGGTCCGCGCTCACACCGCAAGACCAGCAGGTTCCCGCCGGCAGACCGGCCATGCCAGCGACCGGGCGGCGACCCGGCTCCTGCCAGCCGGTGTCGGAGCAGTCCGCGAAACCCTGGCAGCGCAACACCCGCACGCGGGTCCGCGCGCCGACGACGACACCGTTCCTCAACATCATGGGAGCTCTCGTGAATCATCGCTGGCGGCAGGTCGCCGACCCCGTGCTTCTGATACTCGCGATCGTCATCGCGGTCCTGCGCGGTATCCAGCACGTTTGGGACCGGGCCGTCATCGCAGCCGCAGCCGCGGCAGTCCTGTTGTGGTACGAGCAGGCCTGGCTGCGGCCCGGCCTGTGGTCCTGGCTCAACGGGCGGGGCTGGCACTGGATCGACGAAACCACGCCACAGCCGTGACGGGAGTTTCCTGCGGCCGAACAGCGGCGATTGGCTGGCCGCGGAAAGGAATCGCATGGTCTTCATCAATCGTCGCGAGCAGTTGCCGGCGCGTACCCGCGACCGGCGACGCGCCTGGGGCAGACAGCGCGCCACCGCTGGCTGGTGGATGCTCCCGGCCATGCCCGACGTGGCCGGTCCGCCACGTCCGCCGATCCAATGCGATTGGTTGCGACACCGGTGTCGTCATGACGGCACATGCGTGGCGGGTGAGCCGATGAGCCAGCCCATCTTGATCACGGGAGTGTCGGGTAGCGGCAAGTCCGCGTTGACTCGAGCGTTGTCCGGCCGTGGCGGGCGTGCGGTCAGTCTCGACGCCTACCCCGGCCTCGCCTATTGGACAGACGCCAACGGCGTGCCTGCTTTCCGGCCGCCATCCCCGGACATCACCTGGCTGCGGACCCATCGGTGGATCTTCGATCCGCTGGTATTGGACCAGCTGATCGCCATCGAACGCGCCCGGCCCACCCGGCATACGCTGATCTTGTGTGGGGTCGCGGCGAACCTCGCCGAGCTACGCGACCGGTTCGGTCGGATAGTGCTGCTCGACATCGACCCGGCCACGCAGGCACGGCGGCTGACCGACAGCAGCCGCGGCAACGACTTCGGCCGCATCGGTGACAGTGCTACCTGGCTCGCCGACACGTTCGACACCGAACGCGCCCGCCTCCACGCGCTTGCCGACATCGTCATCGATGCCACGCCCAGCCTGGCGCAGGTCGCCGACACCGTCATCACCGTGATCGGCGGCAGCGATGAACAGCGCTAGCCACGGCCGCGATCTTCCGGGCGACGGCCTCGCCGCCCAGCGGCCGCAACATCAGACCTGCGTGTTCTGCGAGATCATTGCCGGGCAGGCCGACCTCGGAGTGTGTCTTCCGGTCAGCGACGGTTTCGTCGCCTTCCCCGCCAAGCATCAACGACCCGGCAACCGTGGGCACATGCTGCTGGTCCCCACCGGCCACTACACGACGCTCGAACAACTCCCGGCTGCCCACGTCACCTCATGGCTTACTGCGGTGACCATTCTCAGCGCCGCTGTCCGCGACACGTTCCACGCCACCGGCACCACTGTCCGGATGAACCTGGGCCCACCTGGCCAAGACGTCGCCCACCTGCACACCCACCTGATTCCACGGCACCCCGACGACGGTTTCGCCACCGCCCGTTCCCATGCCCTGTCGCTGCCAGACCGGCTCGCCATCACCCGCCAGTTGGCCCCACACCTCGACGCCCACCAGGCCGTCGATGACGGCGGCCCGCCATCGCACCGCGCACCGTGACAGACCCGCCCGCACCGCCGCCGCCAGGCCCGGCCCGTGAACCGGCCAGCGACACGACGACCACTGCCCGCCACCTCGACTTTGTCGCCAGCACCCATCGTCTGGATCGGAGACCAGGATGTACGACACCGACCTCGCCGCCATCTACGACGACCTCTACCAGGACCGCATGGGCAAGGACTACATCGCTGAAGCCGGCGAACTCGCCGCGCTCGTGAATGCCCATCACCCGCATGCGAGCAGCGTGCTCGACGTCGGCTGTGGCACCGGCGGCCACCTCGAAGGACTCCGGCACCACTTTGCGCACGTCGAAGGTGTCGAACCGGCGCCGGCCATGCGTGCCATCGCGACCCGCCGGCTGCCCGGCGTGGCCATCCACGACCGGACCATGGAGGCATTCGACCTCGGCAGGACTTTCTCCGCCGTGCTGTTCCTGTTCTCCACGATCGGCTACGCCACGACCGAGGACCGCATGTGCGCTACCGTCGCCTGCCTGGCCGCGCACACCGAACCCGGCGGGGTGGTGATCGTCGAACCCTGGTTCAGCCCTGGGCAGTGGATTGACGGCCACGTCACGCACACCGTCGCCGCGACCGGTAGCCGCACGGTGATCCGGATGACCCGCTCCACCCGCGACGGCGCTGCCGTCTCCCGAATGGACATGCACTACCTGGTCGCAGACCAGCACACCCCGATCCGCCACTTCCATGACACCCACGTGATGGGCCTATACACCGGCGAGCAGTACCAGCAGGCGTTGACCGCGGCCGGCCTGACCCGTGTCACGACCTTCGCCGGCTGGAAAGCCGGCCGGCCGCGCTTTCTGGCCATCAAAGCCGCCGCAGGCAACGCATGAAGGCCCGGACCGTCTCCCGCGAGCAGTACCTGGCGACGCTTCCCGCCAAGCCGATGGCCGCCGCCGTGCTGTTCACCGACGACAACGACCGGCACCTGCTCGTCGAAACCACCTACAAGTCCCCACAAGCGTGGGAACTGCCCGGCGGCGCGGTCGAAAAGGGCGAGTCGCCTTACGACGCCGCCGTCCGCGAGGTAGCCGAAGAACTCGGGCTGACCGTCGCACCCGGGCGGATCCTGGTCATCGATTGGGTCCCACCGGACACTCGGAGCGACCGGCTCATGATCGTCTTCGACGGAGGGCGGCTGACCGGCGACCAGATCGGCGCCATCACACTGCCACCGGACGAACTGCGTTCCTGGGCGTGGAGCACACCCGCCGAGGAAGCCGTCCGCTTGTCACCGTTGCTCGTCCGCCGGGCGGCGGCAGCCCGCCGTGCCCGCCGGGACGGCGTCACCGCCTACCTGCACGCGGGCAACCCGATGGTCTGACCGCACACGCAGACCGTCCGCCGCCCACACTCGTGACCGCATCAACGTCGACTTGCTGAAAGCAATGGGGAGGCTGGATTGAACAAGCAGAAGCGAGGCCGGGACGCGAGGCTTCGCGCTCGGCGGCCCGCCCGACCGATGGCGTCATCCACGCCGCGGTACAACGGCACCGGCGGCGATCACTGCGCACCGGAACGAGGAATGCCGCAGCCAGGGACTCGGCGGGTGGACCGGTGACGACCGCTCCCACCCGGCCTGGGGCCGGCTCCACGTCCGAGAGCAAAGCCGCAGAGATCCCCGCGCAGGCTCGCAAACCCGCGCCAGAACTCGCCCCGAGCCCATGGCACCAGCACCTCGAAGATCTGGCCAAGACCGGGTTCTGGACCATAGCGCGCCGCATCCCAGCCCTGGTCGGCTATGCGCTGCGGCTGGGTTGGAAGGCGTCACCTCGTGGCACTGCTACCGCGGTGGCGTTGACCCTGGCCGCGGGGTTGATGACCACCCTCGGTCTGCTCGCCGGGACCGCCGCCCTGCGAACCTTGTTCAGCGCCGGGTTCAGCACCGAGGCCGTACGGGCGGCCGGCCCGTCGCTGATCCTGGGTGCGGCAGCGGTCATGGTTCGCGGTGGCCTGACCGTCGCGGCCGGGTACGCCCAGGCCCGCCTCACCCCGCTGATCAACTACCGGGTGGAGCTTGACCTGTTCCAGGCCACCACCGCCGTGCCGCTGTCGGCGTTCGACCAGGCCGGGTTCGCCGAGGACATGCACCGGGCTCGTGACCGCGGCACCTTCGAAGCAGCCGGCCTCGTCGACTCCACCGTCAACCTGGTCACCGGTGTCGTCGGCGTGGTCGCGACCGCGGCCGCGGTGGCGATCATCGAACCGCTGCTGCTGCCCTGCCTTCTGCTGTCCTCGCTGCCCACCGCGATCACGGCGATGCGCATGGCCCGCCGCGAGTACGCCGCGATGCTGGCCCGCATCACCCGACGGCGACGCATGTGGACCCTGGGATTCCTGATGGCCTCCAAACACACCGCGGCCGAACTTCGCACCTACCAGATGCGCGAACCGCTGCTGGAACAGTACGAGCAGTCCATGACCGACGAGACCACCGCACACATGCGGCTGGCCCGCCAGCAAACCCTGTCACGGCTGACGGGCATGATCACCGGCGGCGGCGCGATGTTCGGCCTCTACGTGGTCCTGGCCTGGATGCTGACCAGCGGCGACATCCCCCTGGCCGCGGCGGCCGCGACCTACCTCGCGGTCGTGCAGGCCCGGACCAGCCTCAACACAGCCGTGTTCGCCCTCAACCAGGTCTACGAACGCACCCTCTACGTCGGCGACATGCGTGACTTCGTCTCACGCTGCCACGACATCACCCCCACCTCAGCGAAGGACACGATCGTGGCTGGGCCGCCGGAGCGGATCCTCTTCGACACGGTGTCGCTGTCCTACCCCGACACCGACCGGCCAGCGGTCGAAACGGTCAGCTTCACCATCGAAAGCGGTCAGGTGATCGCACTGGTCGGCGAAAACGGCTCCGGCAAGAGCACCGTCTCCAAACTCCTCGCCGGGCTCTACCAGCCGACCAGCGGCCGGATCCTGTGGAACGGCGTCGACACCACCCTGCTCGATCCAGCCGCAAGGTCGGGGCACATCGCGGTAATGAGCCAGGACTGGTGGCGCTTCCCGTTCACCGCCGGCGCCAACATCACCATCGGCCGCCGGCAAGACAGCCACGACCAACGGCAGGTCGAAGCCGCCGCGGTGGCAGCCGTCGCACACGACATGATCACCGAACTGCCGGATGGCTACGACACCCTGCTCGACCGCGAATACCAAGGCGGCCAGGAACTGTCCTCCGGACAATGGCAACGGCTGATCGCCGCCCGCCTGTTCTACCGCGACGCGCCCTTGCTCATCTGCGACGAACCGTCCGCGTCCATGGACCCCCGCGCCGAACACGCCCTGTTCCAGCAACTCACCGCACGACCCGGGCGCATCGTCGTGCTCGTGACCCACCGGCTGGCCAACGTCAAGACCGCCGACCTCATCCTGGTGATGGTCAAAGGCCACCTCGTCGCGGCCGGCACCCACGACCAGCTCATGCGGCACCCCGACGACACCTACCGAACCTTGTGGATCATGCAGGCTAGCGGCTACCTGGGCACGGAGCCAGCCGATCCGGCCCAGCAGTGAACGTGCCGGTGTCGGTCAATGTCGTCGCGCTTCAATGTCGAAGACTCTGGTCCGGGTCGCCCGGTCGACGAGGTGCAGGCCGAACTCTCGCGGCGTACGTGCACGGCGGGCGACCATGATCAGCAGCAGCCCGACAGAGTGCTCCCCCGGGCCGCCCAGCCGTGCCGGATATACCACCTCCGGCGGCGGCTGCTGCTCGTCATCGTCGAAGAACAAGGTGTAGGTCAATCCCTCACCAGGGTCACCGATACGGCGAGCGTCGGCGGACTCAGGCATGGGCGTCTCGCAGAAGATGTAGAACAGGTCGCGGCCCTCCGCGGCGCCCAGCAGCCGAATGCCGCCCGCCGGGGTGGCAATACGGGGCCGCCACACGTCACTGCCGGGCAGCGGCCCGTCGTGACGTCCGAACTCGGTCGCGAACACCAGTCTCTCGTCGCCGTCGGCGCCCGAGCCAAGGTCGACAGCGTCGGGATCGGTGACGGTGATCGACAACTTTCCGACGTCTTCTGGTGGCAGAGGCAGGACACCGCTGATCAGAGTCGGGTCGGAGCTTCGCCCCGCGAGACTGCCGTAGCCGAGGCTGAACCGGCTCTGCGGCGACCAGTTTGCACCGCGGACGCCTACCTCGGGAAGGCGCGATCTGTCGGATGCGGCGACCCTACCGGCCGTCAGCGACGGCCCTTCAAGCGCGACATGCAAGTAGGTGCTGCCCTGCGCGCACAGCAGCATGCGGTATTGGCCGCCCAGGTGACTGACGGACGCGACCCAGGTCGAACCCATTCCTTCGTTCCTCCCCAAGGACACCGTCGATGTTCCTCTCCATCCGGTCGCTGACAAAGGGACCGTTCGGTGAACGAAGCAACGATCGCCGGCGGCACCGGCACGACGAAAACCTGGTAAACACCGCCTATCCGGAGTAGCTGACTATGTCCCATTCGGGCGACGCAAGGATCCCGAAAGGCTCGACCCCGCCGACCTGCCGTGTCGTTCTTCGGGCTCGTCTCAACACCGATGGAGGCTGTAGTGGTTGTGTGCTGCGTGAACGACGCAGGCACAGGGGCCACGGCCACCTGCTGGAACTCGACGAGTTCCACGCTGGATTCCGGGCTGATCGTCGCCAGGTAAAGTCGCCGTGTGGAACTCCGGGGAGACAAGGTCGTCTTGCGACAGTCCTCCGCGCAGGATGCGGCCGAGCTTGTACGCATCCGTGACACGCCCGAGGTTCTCGAACAGTGGGGTCCGACGAACTTCGCCGAGGACCTCGCCGACACTGACGTCGAATGGTGGACCGTCCGGTTCGGGGAGCGGATCGTCGGCGCCGTGCAGTGGTACGAGCACGACGACCCCGACTTCCACCACGCAGGCATGGACATCTTCCTCGACCCGGCCGTCCACGGGCAGGGCCTGGGCACCGATACTGTCCGTACCATGGCCCGTCACCTCGTGACGACGCTCGGCTTCCACCGGCTCGTCATCGACCCGGCGGCGGCCAACGCCGCAGCGATCGCCTGCTACACGAAGGCCGGGTTCAAGCCCGTGGGAGTGATGCGGGAATACTGGCGCGATCCGCAGGGCGTGTGGCAGGACGGACTGCTGATGGACCTGCTGGCGGCAGAACTACGCTGAGTCCCCATCTGATGCGTTCCTATGTGATCGTCGGGCTGCGGCGTTCGACGAGGACGGTGTCGCGCCACACCCCACGGTGGCGGCCGATGCGCTCGCGGTGGCCGATCACCCGGAGGCCAGCGCGCTCGTGCAAGCGCAGGCTGGCCTCGTTCTTCGGGAACACTCCCGATTGGGATGGTCCAGGTCCCGGTCCGCCTCGGCCACCTTGATGAGCGCGGTCATCAGCGCCGTGACGCCGCCCTTGCCCTGAGCGGCCAGGTCGATGTAGATCGAGTGCTCGACGACGCCCGCGAGACGGTGGTGACACCGTAAGGCCAACCGCAGAGGCACGGTCAGCCCTCACACCAAGACCAACGGGATCGTTGTCCTTCGCTGGAAACGACCGGGACCCCAACGAGCGATCGGATCTCCTCACGACCCCGCGCGAGACGGTGAGCAGCGGGCCGGCGTCCCACGTGGTCGTCGTGCAGCCGACGGCCGGCGCCGCAGGCGCGGTGTTCAGCCTGGCGCCGCTGCCCGCCGGCGGGCTCGGCCTGACCGAGGTCCTCATGTGTTCCGACGGCCCACAGGGGCTCCCTAGCTGACGGCCGCACGCGCGGTGAGTTGCTGCCGAGGATCGGGATCCTACGAGCTACAGCTTTCGGATGACGGTGACGACCTTGCCGAGGATCCGGGCGTCGTCACCATTGATGACGCCGAAGCGCGGATTGCGCGGCTCAAGGTCGACGTGACCGTCGCGGACCCGGTAGACCTTGACCGTCGCCTCATCGTCGATCAGCGCGGCCACGATATCTCCGTCGTCGGCGGCCTGCTCTCGCCGCACGATCACGAAGTCGCCATCGCAGATCGCCGCGTCGATCATCGACTCGCCGCGCACCCGCAGCGCGAACAGAGTGCCATTGCCGACCAGATCGGCCGAGACCACGAGGTGTTCCCCGTAACTCTCCTCGGCAAGGATCGGCGGCCCCGCGGCGATCGTGCCCAGCACCGGCACCCGCCGTGTCGAAGCCTGCGGGCTGCCGCGCAGGCCGACCGTGCGAGGCCCTCGCCGCTCCCGCTTGATCAGCCCGAGTCGCTCGAGTGTGGTCAGGTGATGGGCGACCGACGACGGCGACACCAGGCCCACCTCAGCGGCTATCTCGCGAACGGTCGGCGCGTAGCCGCGACGTCCGGCCCAATCCCGGATCGCCGACAGGATGTCGGCCTGCCGTGGAGTGAGCCGCGGATCGGGAGAATTCATCCCAGCAGACTACAGCAAATTTGCGAACATGTGTGCTAAACATGGACGTCGTCGGCTCCGGTGATCTCAAGCCCGGTGTCCGCCGCTTTGGATGGCTGATCGACCTTAAGGAGTGCGCATGGCGGTGACGGGCACGCTAGTTGCTGAGAGCCTGGCTCCGGGAATGCTGATCGAGTGCGGGCTGACGCTGCGCAAGCTGCAACGGATCACTGTGACCAGCCCCGCGCCCGGTCAGCCATCCGAATGGACCCTGATCGACTTCTCATGTCCCGATGATGCTGTGGGACTGTTTGCGCAGCAGTTGGCCGACGCGATGCGCGCCGGCAGCTGGTATTGCGATTTCGGATCCGTCCGCACGAAGTATGTGGTGTTCAGCGGCCGTGTGTTCGCCTACCCCCGAGGCGACCAGGCTGGCTTCGACGAGGCCGTCGCGTACGCCCGAAGCGTTGGTGTCCCGGAACCGCAGCTGGACTGGCCGCAGTGACCCGCGAGCAGGAATCGGGCTGCACCCGCGAAGCATGGAAGGTTTCCTGAGGCCGCGAACGAGCAGACGTCGAGTTCGCCGAAGGATCTCAACGGCCCAGTACAGCCACCTTCTCGCCGTGCAGCAGCGGCGCTCCGTCGGGGCCCTTGATGTGAGCGTGAATCCAGATCCGGTACGGCACGCCGTCGCGGTTGACGAGGCGACGCCAGTGTCCTCGGACGATGAACCGGACGCGGTAGTGCCACTTGGCATCGGTGTCGCGGTCACCGATCGGGCTGACGCGGCGCAGCATGACGATCCGCGTTTCGTGGACGATGCCAGCGCGGTTGGCCCGTCGGGCGGCAGGTTGGTCGATCGGAGTGGCGGCGACGGTGGCGATCGGCTGGGCCTGGATGACCCAGAAGGCGTACAGGATCGCTGTGCATACGGACGTACGGCACGTCGCGGCATCGATGACGAACAGGCCATCCGGTGCGGGCTGCCAGTCCATGTCGTCGGTGTCGCCCACCGCAGACTCGTGAGGGGGCACGCGTTCGGTGATCGGCACATGGTCGAAGTCGGACAGCATATAGGGGCCGACATACCGCCGATAAGTGTTGGCGCGACGCTCTTTGCGAGACAGGTTGGATGCCAGGGGGCTGTGCGGGTCTTCCGGGTCCGACCAGCTTCCGAACAGCCATGCCGCACTGGAGCCGCTCGCGAACCGCCCCCAAGTAATCGCGGACACGGGGCGCAGCCGTCCGCGCCGATCACGGTAGTAGATCGGCTCGGGCAGGAACAGCACTCCGCAGTCGGTCGGCGCAACCTCGTCCGACAGCATCTCGCCGGTGAGGTCAAGCGCGTTCGCGGCGGCAGCGACGACGGCGGTCATCGCCGGAGCCAGAACGAACGCTTCTCCTTGACGCCAGCAGGTCGTCGCCATGAGATGGACGAAATCGCTGACACGTTCTTCGATGTCGTGCTCGCCGTGCGGGCCGTCGAATCGGCTCTGAACGATTGTCCGAATGTACTGGCTCCCTCCGCTGGAACGGCAATAGGCGTGCATACGGCTCTTAAGGTCGACCGCGGCACGGGCGTAGCCCGCCAAGGTCGATTGGGCGTGAAGCTTCATCGGTGATGATCTCCAGGTACTCGAGTGCCTGCCAGGGCCCGTCGGGAGGGTGGAGGTGTCGGCACACAGCATTCGAATTGGGGCAGATTTTGGATGACACAGTGCGGACCCTTCGTCGAGCGGTGCACCGTTGGCTCCGCCAATCCGACGGTGCACCGCCCCGACATCAACGCTCCGCGTCACATCGCGATCAAGTGGAGACCGAGACGGCAAACGTTGTCGACAACCGGGTTCGCTCTCGCAAGGCGCACATCGTTGCCATGGTCACTAATCGCCGGGTGTCCGACACGGCCAGCGCCTTTGCCAAGCAGCAGAGCATTGACATTATCGATCGGCTGCAGCTGGAGAAATGGGCAACCTACGGCGTGAGCTGGCTACCCACCCGCAGCCACGTCCTCACCCCTACCCTCTGACCCCCACCCCGGGATCGGGTGACGTAGGTCCGCCCGTCGCGACGTCCGTCGAGACTTGTCGACTCGCCTCCGTGGGCGGCGATTCCCAGCGCTATTGAACGCCGATGGTGGGCCGGACGTGGCGCGCTGCACGGGGGACAGCAGGAGGCTTGCCACGTCCGGCCCGGTCTTCATCCACACCGTCAGCGTGGCGAGAATTCGCGCAGGGCCTAGTGACCCGTGTCAGGTGTCCGAAACGCCGGATTGGCAAGCGGCACAAGGGTCGAGGCTGGGACGCGTCCCAGGATGCCGGCGGCGTTAGGGCTTGGAGCCGGGCATCAAGCCGGTGAGGACGTCCCAGAGCGTGAAGGCGCTGCTCAGGGTGCTCAGGGTGAACAGGATCAAGATCACGGCTATGCCCAGTCGCCGCCTGGCCGGAGTAAGCCTCGGCTCATTGCTGACCTCCAGACGGTGCGACAGCGACGGCCGGCGACGATGATGATGCCGTTGGGACGGCCGAAGGTGCGGTCAGCAATTTCCGGAACCGTGCCCTTGCGTCTATGTCGACGCGGGCTAGCAGCTGATCGAACTGTAACTGCGCTTCCAGACTGGGCAACGGCCCCCGTGGGCTTTCCCACCCATACACGGCCTCCAGATCCGTCTGCATGACCGATGCCCACTGCGGGAACCCGAACCGCAACGCCACGCGCAGCGCGCGGATCTCCCTCTGCGTCCAGTGCGCCACCGCCACCCGGCACAGGCAATCTGCCGGACTCAGACAGCGGCCGGCAGCCTCGTTAAGGGCGACTTTGTCGGCGTACTGGGCTTCGGCGGCTTGCTTATGCTTGGCGACGCGCACCCACTCGGCGGCCAGTACTCCGCCGGTGTTCAACGTCTCGTCAGCCGCCCGCCAGAAGTCAGCATTGAAGTGGCTGGCGCCGGTTTCGGCGCGGCGGACAGTGGACAGACTCCGTCCCAACGCGGACGCAAGCTGCTTGCGGGTCAACCCGGCATCCTTGCGGCAGGCGGCCAGCCGTGCGCCGAGCGTTTGGCATGCCTGCGTATAGGTGGTCCACCGGTCCGGGGTCTGCGCGATCACGGCGGCGGTCTGTTCGGAGATCACAGTGATGTCACTCCACGATGCGAGAGATGTTGTCCGGACCGGTCACGATCCGATGTGCGGGAATCTTCGGCGGCGTCGGTCCAGATGCGGCCGGGGGAAGCGCAGTCGCGGTCAGCGCGGTCGAGAACGAACGTGGTCTGGCCGGTAGCCAGTGTCCGGGCGGTCGGGAAGTCCATGCCCAGGATGGTGAGCAGCTGGCCGGTAGCCGCATCGCGCATGGCAGGCACTCCGACAGGCCGCTCGGCTGCGAACGTGCCGACGACCAGGATTCCCCCACGGCTGACTACGTCGAACACACGGTCGACCTGGAATTCGCCAGGGTTCATAGGACGCCCCTCAGCGATCCGAATTCCGATGATCGCCACTACGTACGTCACTTCATTTCGGTCAGCGGCGTGGTGCGCTCTCCGGAGCCTGACATCACCTGCAAGTCTCGACAGCCAGCCGGCTGGGCGGCGGGTGATCGTCCTATAGCAGCGGCTGGTCGAGGGTCAGTTGTCCATGCTTGGACACGATCGCCATGAGTTCGGGATCTTCCGTGAACCCATCCCAGGTGTCGAACGTGATTCCAGCTTGCGGTGTGGCTCGCATGAGTACCCGCTCGAAGTCGAGCACGAGTGCCGCGTTTCCTGGGTGGCGGCTGGGAAGCTCGACGGCAAGGTTGAGGATCTGGGCCCATGCCGCGTCTGATTCCTCGGCTGTCGCGGTACCGCGGAGCCGGAAAGCGACCAGGCTTCGCCGCCGGAATCCCATGTGGGCGGCATGACGTTGTTCCATCGCTTCTTGTTCGGGGTCATCGTCGTGCTCGGGCAGGGCGAGGCATGTGATGTCGACGCCGGGAGCACGTAAGAACATCTGGCTGCCGTCTGCTGGCTCAACAATCACCGCATCCAGCAAGGCGACGATGGTGGTGCGGAGATCGTCCGGTGAAAGGACTTGGTCTGTCTCGTACTCGATGTCCACCGACATGACGCTGCCTCACATGAACGGGAAGAACGGCATCGAGGCGCCGCCTCGGACAATGATAATTTCTTTCAGCCCTTCGATGGGCTTGCGGATCAGGATGTCGCGGATCTGGTCGGCCGTGAACGGTGAGTCGTCGAGGTTGAGCACGATGCGGTCGGCCTGGAGCTTGCCGAGTTTGTCTCGCAGCTTCTTGCTGATGCCGTCACGAAGATTGTCCAGGTCATTGGTGGTGGGGCTGTAGCAGTCGAAGTATTCGCCTTCGATCTTGTAATCGGGCTCTTTGCCATTTTCCCTCGGCGGCGGGTTCTGTTCCACGTCGTATCCATCCCTGGCGAGGACGTCGGCGGCCTCGTTCTCCCGGCGTTTCGCGAGGTCTCGATTCTTGGTGGGATGGGCCTTCGCGGGCGTGCCGCGGGGGCGAGCGGTGGCGTTCGGCGCGTGCGAGGGCTTGGTGTGCGACGGCCCCTGCGGCAGATGGCCTTGGCCGCGCAGACGTCGGAGGATCTTCTGCAATTCGAAGGTGAGGTCACCCAGCCGGGTCACGATCGGGCCCAGCCGCCGGAGACTGGCGATCAGTGCCCGTAGCCAGCGGGCGATCTTCGCTCCCCACGAGGCGACCAGCGTGGTGACCTGCTCCACGACCAGCGGTGTGGCGGTGCCCCAGGAGGCAACAAGCTCTGCGGCGTACACGATCAGGCGGGACACGGCGGTGGCGATCGCGTCGCGGACCAGGATGCGTACGGCGGCGATGAGCGCTCCGGCGCCTTCGGTGATCGAGGCCATCGCGCCGGCGGCCTTGGCGATGCCGAGGATCGCGTCGTGCTGCTGCTGTGCCCAGCTGCGGTAGGTGTCGCCTGCGGTGCCGGTCCAGGTTGCGGCGGTCGTGGCGGCCTCGGCCCGCAGCTGTTCGGCGTCGCCGTGCAGGCTTTTGGCAATGTTGCGCCAGGTTTGCGCGTGGCCTGCGATCTGGCCAGGGTCTCCGGCGAGCCAGTCGAGGGCTTCGGTCAGCGGACGCACGTGTTCGATGAGCCAGGAGATGCCGTATTGCAGCAGCGCGCCGATCGGGTCGGACACGAGTGCCAGTCCGTCGAGGCCGACGCCGACGACGCCGAGGGTGCCGTCGATCCAGGAGCCAGCTTTGATGCCTTGGGCGATGAGTTCGATGTCTTCGGCGATCCAGATCCCGGACCAGGCGCTGGCTGGCTGATCGAGGGAGCCGGCGACGAGCGGGTTGATCGTCATCCGGTGGTGCCGATCCGGCGGATGTCTCGTTCGCTGGAGTCATCGGCGGCCAGGTACGCGCCGGCGGCGGTGCGCAGCCGGGCCGCGGTGTCTGTCAAGGACGTGTCGGCCTCGGTGATCGCGTCGAGAACCATGTTCTGCAAAAAGTTGATCAGCGGTGGCAGGAGTGTGCACAACCGACCGTAGGCGGCATTGTCCACCCGCACCGTCTCGCCCGCCTGCTTGGCTGTGGCCACCCTCGCGGCAATGCCGTCAACGACGCCGGCGTGCTGGACGATGGCCGACGGTGTGGCGTTCAGTTCACCTGGCTGCATCGCCGGGATCCATCGTCAGGCGGCGGGTATAGGACGAGACGATCGCGTTGGCCGTCGGATGGTTCATGCCGATCGTGTCCGCGACCACGAGCGCGGCCTTGCGGGCGAGGTCGGCCTGGGCCGCTTGCGCGGCTTGCAGGATCTGTTGCCGGGTCAGGTCTACCGATTGGCGGCGGATCTGGTCCGGCAGCTTGATATCCGCCAGGACACCCGAAGGCGCGACGGTGACCTGAACGATCCGGTCCGGGTCGGAGCCGATGCCGGTCACCGCATCGAGACGTTCACGTACTCGCCTGGCCGCGTCGGCACGCTCCTGCAGGGATGCCTCCCAGCGGTCCACGGCCTCCTCGGCTGCACCCAGATCATCACCGAACACCAGTCCACCAACCTCCCCCATGGCTAAGGCGCCATCACCCTAAGCCACCGCTCTGTCATTGAGAAAGGGAGAAGCGTTAACCGATTGGCCGAACTTGGCGTGGAGGATCGGTGGAGGAGTCGCAGCGTGGAACCTCGGGCTCGAGGACGGTTCTTCGGACTCTTCCTTCGGCGTCCGAGCGGCGCCGGATGCTCAGGTGCCGCCGCGTTAACCGCCTCCCGCGATTTGACTACGTGGCCGGTGGCAGGGTCGGGCATCTCATCAGGGGTCGGCGCCGAAGCTCTAGACCAGGCTCAGTGCCACGTCGGCGGCCAAAGCGACAACGACGCTGCCGAGCAGCGCCAAACGCGTGTCGCGGCGGCACAATCCGGCGAGCGCGACGGCCCCAGCGCAGGGCAACGACGGTGACAGCAGCCTCGCGCCGATTGCCGTCGCTGTGAACGTCTCGCCGTGGACCCCGATCAGAAGGATCGGTGTGCCAGCAGCGACAAGCGCCGCCAGCAGGACCAACGGCGGTTGCCGCCGGCTCGCTCGCACCTCAGGCCAGGTGACCACCATGACGACGGCGACAGCCACCGTGGCAGCGACGCAGGACGCGGCAGCGAGCGTGACGACATCGGCCAGGCTCGATAGGTTGATACCAGCGGCTCCGGCGACGTTGAACCAGTCCCTCAGCCCGACGAACGACTCGCCGGCGATGAACGCGGCGAGCAGACCACCGGCCGCGGCCGTCGCGAAGGGCACCCATCGAGGTGCGATGACCATCGCCAGTCCGGCGACGATCAACGCCAGGGCCCACACGGTGAACATGGCGGGAAACCGCCACCGCTCCAGGACGCCGGCCGGGGAATCTAGCGTGCCGGGAGTCCGCGCCGCCGCCAGTGCCAATGTTCCGCACAGCAGCATTGCGACACCACACACCCGTCGGCGAGCGTCGAGCGGCAGCGGTGAGCGGGACATCAACGGGCCCGTAGGCAGCTCGATCACAGGATGTGCCACACCCAGTGCAACCGCTGGCCACCGCAGCGGTTACGGCACACGCATGTGCGCGCCTGGGATCGCCTCGCGGCCCAATGTGACCTGCGATCACCACTGCGCCGGCTGAAGATCGCCGGACATGGATCGGGTTTCGGGAAGCATCGATGGGCTGATGCGCGGCGGACGCAGGACCGCAACTCCACCCCTCCACCGCCTGCCCGGGCAGACGATCTCCCTGCGTGGCACCCTGCGCCGCTCGCGCGAGGTTCGGCTGCTACAGCAGGCGCGGATGTTACGCACTCAATCCCCTACTCAGCCTCAGCCAGCCACGTAACGACATACATCGAAGTCTCGTATGGTGACTGTGTGGTTACCCAGGGAGGGGTTGATGGGTCAGCCAGCACAGGTCTCCGTCGTCCCCGCTGAACTCGTCCGGCACGCGGGCCGCCTGGACACTGCCTCGGACGACATCGCGACCGGAAAGGCAGCCGGTGACACGGTCCGCTTGGGAACCGATGCCTACGGTCGACTGTGCGTGATGGTGCCCCTCCTCGTCGACGGGTTGCAGCGGATGCTCGTCGACGCGCTGACCGCCGGGTCGGACTCGCTGCGTGACACCGCCGAGCGCTTGCGGGCAGCGGCCGCCGGCTACCAGCAGACCGATGAACGGCGTGGCCAGGCGGTCGCGGCCACTGGCGGCCCGCCATGACGATCAACCCCCTGATCGCCGCCCGCGTCGAGGCACCGGCGAATGCCTGGTCGGGCGTGTGGCTGGCCGAGGACATCCAGCTGATCAAACAGGGCGTCGACGACAAGTCCTGGATAGACGGCACGCTCGGTGTGGTGGGCGCCGGTCTCGACGCGCTGGCGCTGGTCTCCGATCCGGCTGGGGTGCTGCTGCAGTACGGAATCGCATGGCTCATCGAGCACGTCCAGCCCCTAACCGAAGCTCTCGATTGGCTCGCCGGCGATCCGGCGCAGATCGCCGCGCATGCTCAGACCTGGCGTAACGTCGCCAAGAACGTTACGGGTACCGCCACGGCCCTGCGTGACGCCACTGCGATGGATGTCGCGTCCTGGCACGGCCCGGCGGCTGACGCCTACCGCGCGTGGTCGCGTGAGCAGCACGGGGCGTTGGCGGCACTGGCCGACGCGTCCGAAACGATGGCGTCGATCACCGAAGGCGCCAGCATGCTCGTCGCCGCCGTCCGGCTGCTGGTGCGTGACGCGATCGCTGCCTGCGTGTCGCGGATCGTCGTCTACGCCGCCGAGGAGCTGTTCAGCCTCGGCACCGCGACGGGCCTGGTGGTGGAGCAGGTCACCACACTGGTCGCGTCCTGGGCGGGCAAGATCGCCCGCTGGGTGCGGGCACTGCTGGCGAGTCTGCGCCGCCTGGAACCGGTCATCCGCCGGTTGGGGTCGATCATCGAGGAACTCCGCCGGATCTTGCAGCGGCTGCGCGGGCGCGGTCCAGTCCTCGCCCGCAGCGGTGACCGGGTGGCGCGCAACGGCACGCGGCTGCTGATGACGATGGACAACGTGCGCGCCATCGCCGCCAAGTACGGCATCGATCTGCGTGGTGTCGGTTTCATCATCGACAAGGTCCGCCGCGGTCCTCCCGGCAAGCCGTTATACGCCATCACCAGGGAAGACGGTAAGATCATCTTGACGCGTGATGCGTTCATCGACGAAGAGCAGCTGGCCAAGACCCTCGCGCACGAGAAGTTCCACCTCGACGAACTCCGGCAGGGCCTGCCCTATCCGCAGAGCAAAGCCGAGGTGCGCCTGTGGGAAGACCGGGCGGAGGCGTTCGAGGCCGCCTGGTGGGAAACACATAAGCATCTGTTGGGCGGGCTGGGGTGATGGCAATGGAGATGACACAGTCGCAGGCGCGGTGGGAGGCATGGATGGCCGCCCTCACCGACGTCCTGAACGCGTTTCCCGCCGACGTCGCCATCACGTGCCCCAGCCACGCCGACGGCACGGTGAAGGTCGCGTTCACCGGCGACCCGGACTCCCGGATCGGCTACTACACCGCCTGGTGCGACACCTGTCACGAGGGCATCAGCAGCGGGCGCGCAGGCGCACCGCCCGGCATGCCCGTCATCGCCATGAGCGATACCGTCGAGGGCGACCCGGACATCATTCCCGACGATGTGCGGCTGCTGCCCCCGGATCCGTACCTGGGTGACGACGCCGAGGAACACACCTTCTAACCTGCGAACCGTTACCCATCAAACTGCGCCGCGAGGCCGCGACCAGGATGTTTCGGTCCTGGCAGAAAGTCATGCCGGATGTCTGGCCGCCACCCCTAGGCGACATCTACGATGTCCCGAAATGGTATTGCAATCTGGTGAGTAGCGGATTGAGTAACACCGAGGCAAGGTCGGGGATTCGCAGTGGCAGACACATCCCAGCGGCGTACGAACTACCGGAAAGTCAAGCTCACCGCGGTGAAACCTGGTGATGCGTCCGGGGTGGAGATCCCGCCGCTGCCCGGCGGGCCGCTCCCGGGCGAGTCAGGCCCGCTGGTGCATGCCGACCGCGAGCCGGGCCCGGTAACCGACGCGGAGGCGCTAGGCGCTTTGCGGCGCCGGGAGGCGATCGCACTCGCGAGCATGTATGCCGAGTCTTCCCCGCAGGCGCTGGCCGACGCGGGATTCCCGCCGACGCTGGACGAGGCGTTGCGGACGATGCTGTCCACCGCGATGCCGAAGTGGGACTCCAAGGCCAAGCCCGTAAGCAATCGGCTCGCGGCACCACTGCTGGCGTTGATGGCCGCGCGCGCGGAGCTCGAGGGTGTGAAGGTCAACGCATGGCTGGAGCTGACGGTGTGGGAGAAGCTGGCTGAGCCGGTGCGTGATCCAGCCGAGGTGGCCAAGGCGTACGAGGAAATGAAACGGCGCACTGTCGTCGCCGAACGGGTCGGCCTGCACCCATAGCGGCGACCGCGTCGACCGAGATAAGACAAATCCTATGCACGGATGTCAATCTCAGCGACAAGCGCCACGCCTTCGGTGAGCAGCGTCAAGAACCGGTCTTCTGCAGGCGCCGCATGCCAGGCACGGGCTGTCCTGTGGATGGCGCCGTCGCGGAGGGAGTCGTGCCAGACCCGCGCGGCTGGATCGGGTGGTGGGCTGGGCAGGATGGCGAGGATCGCGTTGTCGCCGGCCCGCCAGGATGCCGGCACGCTGGCCGTGGCGAGGATCCGGTCGTGCAGGAACAGGCTGCCGGCACCGTCATGAATGCTCAGGTGGGCATGTGGGTGGTGCGGGATCACGAGCACGTCTGCTGTCAGATCACGGGCGAAGCCGGGACGAAGCCGCGGTAGCACAGATCGGCTGACGTCGAGTAGTAGCAGCGGTTCCTGGCTGCCGGGCCAGACGGTGGCGGTCAACTGCGCGAGGTCGGGTGGGTCGCGGCGGTGAGTGGCGGACGCTGGCCGGGCGGCGACTGCCGGGCCCCGGCGGGTGGCGGCCGTGGCCGTGCGTCTGGGTTGTGTTGTGTCTGCTGGCACCCCCGGTGGCCTCCTGTGGCGATGTGCTGCGACTTCGGCGACCCGGTCAAGCCTGCACTGTGGGAGCGCTGTTCGCCATGAACTGGCAGTTCATGGCGAAGCGCTGAGCTGCTGTGCGACCCTCGTGCGCATCCATGAACGTCGGTGACGGGGAGGTTGCTGGTGGACAACGGCGAGAACGTCGCGTTCATCACGGTGGCGGTGGTGTCGTTGCTGGTGGTCGCGCGGATCCTGATCGCGCAGATCAAGGACCCGACGCCGCAGAGGGCGTGCATCATCGTCGCCGGTGGCCTGCCAGCATGTTCGTTCGCGGCGGCGGCGCCAGCGGTCTACCACCGGCTCAACGATTTCGTCGGGGTCCCGAACGTCGCGGTGCTGATCGTCTACGGCGGGGTTTTGGCGTACCCGACGGCGATGGCGGCGTTCCTGATGATCGTCGTACGCGGGCCGGGGTTCTTCTTCGGCCGGCGGGCGTGGATGTGGGCGGTCGGGTACGCGTCGACGATCGTGACCATGGCTGTGCTGTTCACGCTGGCCGATGTGGACGTTGACGCGGCCGACCCGACCGCGTTCGACCAGATGTACGCCACCGAACCGTTCGCGAGCTGGATGCTGATCGTCTACCAGCTGTATTTCGCGCTGGGTCTGGCGTTGACCGCGCCGTACTGGTGGCGGCTGAGCCGGCAGACGGCCGAGCCATGGTTCCGCCGCGGCATGCCGTCCATCGCGATCGGCTCGTGGCTGCTGCTCGGCTACTGTATCCCGAAGATCGCCTATCTCGGGTTGCGGCAGGCCGGCATCGACGTCGGCACACTCAACACGTGGGCACCGGTGGCCGCGGTCGCGGCGGCGGCATTCAACATCGTCGGATACTCGCTGTGCGCGCTGGCGCCCGTGTCGAACTATCGGGCCCGCTGGCAGGCGTACCAGCTCATCGCACCGCTGTGGCGCAGCATCGTCGCCCCGTTTCCCGACGTGGTGCTGCACGGCTGGGAAGGCCCGGCCAATCCGCGCCTGGCGATCTGGCCGGGCCGGTTGCCGACCTTGCTGTACCGGCGCGTCGTGGAGATCAGCGACGCCCGGCTGCAGCTCAAACCGTACTGTGACGGGCGGGTCGCCGCCGCCGCCCGGTCGGCGGCCCACGACGCCGGTCTGGCCGGGATCGACGCCGACGCGGCGGTCGAGGCGGCGATGCTGCGGGCGGCGCTGGCCGCGCACACGGCGGGCACTCTGCCGGAGCAGCCGGCGACCCGTGACGACCTTCGCCTGGCCGACGCGTGGGACGACCCGGACGGCAGCCAGGCCGCCGAGGTCCGCTGGTGGGCCACCGTCGCCCGCCACTACCTGCAACCAGCTGACGGTGAGCCGGTGCCCGGCGACGCGGTCGCGGGCGTGCGATGAGCCCGCAGCAGGCGCAGGCGATCTACCGGCGGCTCGTGCTGTCGGATCTTTCGGCCGAGATGAAGATCGGCCTGTTCCTGGCGTTCTGCCGCACCTTCGGCGTGGCATCGATCGGCGGGCTGCTCGCCAGCACCGGCCAAACCTCGGCGGACGCCCGCAGCCGCGCGGTACGAACCCGCGACACGATGTACACCCTCTACCGGCACGGCTTCGACGACCCCGAAGGCGAAAGAGCTGTGCGGCGCCTGCGGAAGGTTCACGACCGGTTCCCCATCGCCAACGACGACTACCTCTACGTCCTGGGCTGCTTGGTGGTCGTGCCGACCCGGTTCGCCCTACAGTTCGGGCGCCGGCCGCTGACCAGCGGCGAGCAGACCGCCACACACGCGTTCTACCACCGGCTCGCTGGCCTCATGGGCATCGACGACGTTCCGGGCACCTACGGCGATCTCGAGGCATGGTTCGACGACTACGACCGCCGCAACGTGGCCGAACATCCGGCGGCCGGGCCGCTGCTGTCGGCCAGCCGCGGGCTGCTCGTGCATCGGCTGCCGCCGCTCCTGCGGCAGCTGGCAGCGCGCTGCGTGGACGTGCTGCTCGACGACCGGCTGCGAACCGCCGGTGGCATCAGCCAGCCGACCCGGGTGCACCGGGCCTTGGTGTGGTCGATCGTGACGCTGTGCCGCCTCGTCCCACGATCGGCTGGCAATACTCACGAAGACCACGAGGGTGAGGACTGCGCGGCGATGGGCGCAGCCGATCGCTGAGGACGCCGGTCGTGGGCCTCAGCGGCAGCCCGATCGCCCTACCAGTGCTTGGGCCGCGCTTCGGCCAGGCCGGCGGCCAACCGGGTCAGGGATTCGGCCATGTCGGGCGGCACCTCGAACGCGCGGGCGGAGTCGGCGACGGCGCCGACCTTGCCGACGAAGGTCGCGAAGTACTCGGCTTCCTGTTCCTGGTCGGCGGAGAACGCGCTGCGGCCCAGTACCCGCCGCATCGCCGCCGGGTCGAGGTTGGGCATCGCGGCGCGCAGGAACTCCTCTCCGAACGGGCTGACGCCCTGGTGGTCGCACAGCATGTGGCCGAGTTCGTGCAGTACGATGTGATTGCGGTGCAGCCGGGAGGTGCCGCTTTCATAGAACACGTAGTCGGTGTCGGCGGTGGCGATCCACAGTCCGCATGGGCTGCGTGACTCGGTCTCCACTGGCACGAGCATGATGCGCCGGCCGCGTTGCTGCTGCAGGCTGTCGCAGAACGTGTCCATGTCGAACGGCTTGGGCACCTCGTAGCGGCGGACCAGATCATGGAACCGTCTGCGGCTGCCGGTTCGGCCGCGGCGAGGGCCTGTGATCGAAGCCCACCACGGGCTTTGCCACGGCCACCACGCCCGCAAGCAGACGGTGGCAGTGTCGAGCAGCACCCGGGCGTCGTGCGGCTGGCTGGTCATGCCGGACCTGCCTGGCTTTCACGACGGTGCAGTTCCGCCGTGATGAACTCGGCGAACGCGGCGAGCTCGGCAGTGGACAGATCTTTCATCCGCGCCGCCATAGACGTCACGTTGGCCTCCTGCATGCTGCGCAGCAACTCGAGCTTGTCCAGGTCCGCTTCGACTCCAGCGACCATGGGCGACGAGTCGGGCTCGGTGAAGTACCCCGCAGTGACGCCGAACGCCCGGGCGAGCTGATCGGCGACTTTCAGGCTGGGCTGCCGATCGCCGCTGATCAGGTACTTGATGTGGGTTTCCGATATTCGGCCACCGGTGACCTGCGCGACCAGGTCACATACCTCCCGGGCGCTCAGCGCGGTCTCCCGCCGAGGCGGCCGGAACCGTAGCCGCAACCGGTTCAGACGTTGCGCGAACCGGGCCGCGTCGGCGGTCGGGGAATCCATGAACCTGAACCTTCCTGACCGGGTGTTGCTCGTTCCGAGCGAGCTCTGAGCTTGGCAGATGTTGTTGCATTCGTAGGTGCGAGTCTATAGTGTTCCCCTTGTGGCGTCACTATTGTGACGTGGTCCACCTTCGATAGTCACCATCGTGATAGATGTGTTCGGTGCGGCTCCGCTGGCGTCGCGATCATCCGCGATTTCGCGATTTCCGTGGTGTCGCGCCTGGTGGATTGAGGGTGCGGTTCAGAAGAACTGGCGGCGCCGGCGCGTCACCGTCGCTGGCACGGGGGTTGGAGGAGATCGCGATGCCCACATCGCAGAGCGAGCTGGAACCGGAAGTGGATCGGCGGTCGCAGTTGCGCAGGCTGCTGCAGCAGTGGCGGCGCAGGCTCGGGCGTGTGGAGTTCCCGGAGTTGCCGCCGATCGGCCGCGCCCGGCCGCAGGAGCACGTCAGCCAGGAGGATGTCGCGCTGCTGACGGGTGTGACCGCCCGCTATTACAGCGATCTGGAGAACGGCAAGCCTCGCAACTTCAGCAACGATTTCCTCGACGGTGTGGCCTTGACGCTGCGGTTGGACAGGGGCGAGCGGCGCACCTTGTACTGGCTGGTCAAGCAGCAGGATCCGCCGCCGATCCCGGGTGGCCACATCGCGCGGCCCGCGAGGCCGCCGTTGACGGCCGGTATGCGTGCCCTGGTGGTCAGCCAGCCTTGGCCGGCGTTCGTGGTGGACGCGTCGTGGGAGATCTTGCTGGCCAATGAGGCGACCGCGATGTGGTTCGAGGGTTTGGCTCTCGAGGGCAACTACATGCGATGGATGTTCCTGCATCCGGCGGCCCAATGGCAGATCGGCGAGTGGCAGGAGGTCGCCCGGCTGATGCTGCGGCAGCTGACCGCCCAGCACGCTCGGCTGCCCAACCACGAGTGCATCCAAACCCTCATCCAGGAGATCCTGGAGGGGTCGGAGATCGCCCGCCGCTGGTGGACCTCCGAACCGGGCGTGTGGCTGCACGAGGACGGCAACCAGCGGACCCTGTTCCTGCCGGCCGAGGTGGATCGGCCCGAGGCGACGATCGCCGAGATCGTGTCGATGGAACCGTTGCGCGACAGCCAGCTGCGCACGTTCATGGTGGTTCCGGTGGAAGGCTACGTGCCGGCCGACTGCGCGGAACTCGTGGCGATCGCCCGCGCGGACACATAACCGGCTCGTGTCTGCTGGCCCGGCATCGGCTGGGCACTTATGGCGGCCCAGCCGATGCCGTCGCAGGGTGTCAGCCGGCGTCGAGCAGCAGCCGGGCCTCGTTGAGGTGCGCCGCGGCCAACTGCCCCCGCTCACCGGCCTGCAAGAGCATGTCCACGAGCAGTTCGGTCTTCCCGGCCGTATTTCCGCTGCGTCTCGGATGGAGCCGGCGGCGGGCCTGCCGGGCCAGGTGTTCGGCGCACTGCACGATCTGGCTTTGCGTGAGATTCAGTCCGGTGAGCAGCTCGCCGAGCTGACCTGGTGATACCTCGCCGTCCTCGCGATCGGCGACGGCGCCGGCGTGGTTCAGGCAGGCTTCGGCGAGCCGGATCGCCGCGACGGCGGTGTTCCCGTCGGGGACGGTGGGGCCGAACACCACGGCTGCCAGCTCGTGCATCTCTTCCGGCGATGGTTCTAGTGCGGTGCTGGTGGAGTCGGCCATGTACCACGCTGGTCGCAGGCCAGGCTGTCGAGTGGGCCCGGAGACTGTTTGCGGGGCCGGGGAGTGTGCTGTGGGGCGCAGCCGTGCTTTGCGGGCTGATCTCATGCCACGGCCTCCAAGCGGTGTGACCGGTCGAGGGTGGGCAGGTGCCGGGTGGCGTCGAGGTAGGCGACGCCGTCGGTGGCTCCGGTGCCGGGCACGGCGGCGCCGAGCATGCGCCGTGCGAGGGCCAGGTGGGTGGTGCGCCAGCGATGGATCGCGGCGACGAACTCGGCGAGTGAACTGTGCAGCAGCCGTGCTTCTTCCGTGGTGCGGACGCCGGCGATCGCTTGTGGGAGGGTCCGCCACACGCCGCCGGTGGCCAGATCGCGGATGTGTCGCATGTGGTCGTAGGCGGACGACGCGAGGCGGGCCGGCTGGGGTGGACCGCCGGCGAGGATTTCGACGAGTTTGAAGCTGGCCGACTGGATGGCGCTGGCGCCGTCGGTGTAGGCCCTGAACGCGTGGAAGGCGTCGCGTTGCAGAGTCGCCATCAGGGAGAACAGCGGCCGGGTTTCGCCGAGCAGCGTGGTGGCCGCGGTGATGGCGGTGTCGGCGCGGCCCAGGCGTCCGGTGTCGATCAGGGTGACGGCGTGGGCCAGCCAGACTGCGAGCTGGGCGAAGGTGGCTTCAAAGGCTTGCAGGACGCGGATGAACATCCATTCGTCGTGGACACGGTAGACGGGCAGCATGGTCAGCGGCCACCAGCGTCGTTGCCCAGTCGAAAGCCGTTCCGTGACCGCGTGGACCAACGCCGTGGTTGCCCTGCCGGGATGCGCGCCGAGGTCCAGGCCATTGCCGAAGAGCCGTTCGGCAGCGGAGGCCCCGGCCCGCAACGCCAGGTGTGTGCGCTTAGCGCGCAGTTCGCTGCTAGGGCGCAGCAACGGAAGCCGCCGGTCGTCGTGGCAGGTGTCGAGGCGGCCTTCGAATGCGAGGACGTCGGCGAGCAGGAAGCACACCAGCAGATCGCGGCGGGTCGCGGCTGCTCGCGGGTCGACGGGTTCACCGGTCGGGTCGGGCAGGTCGAGCAGGTCGAGGGCGAGATAGGTGTTGTAGTCGTAGCGGCCGTCGAACTTGTCCAGCACCGTGTCGAGCCAGCGGGCCCGCAGCCGTTCGTCGCCGGCGAGGGTCGGCTGGGCGCGTAGGTCGTGGCGTTGGGCGTCGAGGCGGTTCAGCAGGCCTGCTGGCAGGAAGTGTTTGCCGACGCGGTGGCATAGGGCTGCGACCGATTCCGGGGACAGCAGGGCGGCCATGGGGTCGGTGCGGGTCATGGGGTCCTCCCGGCGGTGGCGAGGCGGGTGCTGCGGTGGGCTTCGATCGCGTCGCACACCAAGGCGACGTCGTCGTGGTTGTTGAAGGCGTGGAACGCGATGCGCAGGATCCCGGCGCGGGGTGCGATGAGGATGTTGTGCCGTTCGAGCCAGTGCGCGAGCGCGTTCGGGTTCGGGTCGTGCAGGACCAGGTGGGCGCCGCGGTGCTCGGGTTTGGGCAGGGTCAGCTTTTCGCCGCGGGAGCGCAGACGTTGCGCGGCGTGGCCGACGAGGTTGGTGACGTGCTGGTGCACGGCGGCGAGGTCGAGCCGGCCGACCATCTGCAGTCCGGCGACGGCGCCGTAGATCGCCGCGATCGCGGGGGTGCCGGTTTCCAGCCGCCGTGCCGACGGTGGCCAGTCGAGGGTGAGCGGGTCGAACGCGTGCGGTTTTTGGCGGGCCTGCCAGCCGGTGAGGGTGGGTTTCGGGCCCGCGGCCGGCTGTCGCACATACAGCAGCGCCAGCCCGGGTTGGCCGAGCATGTATTTCGAGGTGGCGGTGATCAGGTAGTCGCAGTCGAGGGCGGCGACGTCGACGGGCATGACACCGGTGGCTTGGCTGGCGTCGACGAGCAGTTTCGCTCCGACCTGGTGGGTGGCGTGGGCGAGGTCGGTGATGGGCAGCCGTAACCCGTCGCGGTAGGTAACGAGGGGGGCGCAGACGATGGCGGTGCGTTCGTCGATGACGGCCCGGTAGGCGTCGGCGGGGTTGGTGCCGGGTGGGGTGTCGACGAACACGACTTCGCAGCCGCGTACCTGCTGTGCCAGCCACACGTGCGCCACGCCGGGGAAGTCACCGGCGTTGACCAGCACGCGGCGTCGGGCGCCGCGCCAGCGTTGTGTCGAGGCGACCTGGTAGACGCCGACGGACACGCTCGGCACCAGCGCGATCTGCTCAGTAGCGGCGCCGAGCAGCTGGGCGGCGTGTTGGCGGACGTATTCGGTGGTGGTCTCGAACTCGGTCCATGCCGGCCGCAGCAGGGCGGCGAGCACGGCGTGCATCGCGCCGGTCATCGGTGTCGACGGCGGCGCGATCGAGCACGTCGCCAGATGCAGCCGATGTTCGAGGTTGGGGTGCAGCTGGCGCATCTGGTCGAGGGTCAGGTCCGGTTCGGTCACGGCCGACCACGCTCCCCCGCGACACCCACATCCTTATGGCCGCCGGTGGTCATCAGGAGCCGGACCTGCCACAAGAGGTTGAAGGCGCGGCTGTGAATCGCGGTGGCCAAGACGTCGACGGGCATCCCGCCGGTGCCGGTCGCGCCGGTGCCGACGAGGCGCGCGGCGACCAGATGGTGGTGGAATCGCCACAGCGCGAGCGCACTGTCGAGGTCGATCATGGTTTCGGCGAGGCGGTGCACGGTGTCGGGTTCGCCGCGCCGGTAGACGTCGACGATGTCGACGTCGGCGCGGGTCAGGTAGTCATCGAAGACCTCGTCGAGGCGGCTCAGCACCCGGCGGGTGTGCGACCAGGCCGGCGACGCGGCCGCGGTGCTGTTGCCCAGTGCGGGGCGCAGAAGGTGATAGTCGCGCAGCGTGAGCCGGGCGAGCAGCCGCAACGCGCGAGTGGCCACGTCAACGATGGCGCTCGCCCGGGCGAGCAAAGCAGCAGCGGGCGTGAGCTGGTCGCAGCGGATGTGGGCGACGGCCCGGTGGAGGTCGTCGACCGCGGTGGCCAGGAGCAGTTCGTTAACCTGGTGCACTGTCTGGAACAGGCCCTCGTCGGGATGCACACGTTCGTCGAGTGGGCGTCGTAGTGACAGCAGCTCTGGCAGTCGCATGTAGTCGGCGTAGGGCGCCGATGGTGGGACCGATGGCATGGCGGTCTCCTTCCTAGCTGGGGGTTCGGCACGTCTGTGGCCTTGCCGCGGATGTGGCGGAGCACGTTGCGGGGTGTGCTGCCGGGCGGTCGGGTGCCCGGCAGCACACGTCCGGGCGGGGGTCAGCCGTCGAGGGTGTGGCAGTAGTTGCTGATGGACAGGCCGTCGTTGTCGGTCTCGCCCTTGAACTTCATATGGGTGGCGGTCTGGGAGCCGTAGACGCCGTCGGCGGTGAGGCCGTGGTAGCGCTGCACCGCGATCAGGGCGGCCTTGGTCTTCGACCCGAACTGGCCGTCGACGGTGAGCTGGGCGAAGCCGAGGTTGTGGCCGCCGACCCAGTGGACGCTGTAGGTGCTGTAGCAGGCGTTCAACGCCCGTTGCAGGGCTTTGACTGGTTCCCCGGTGGCGCCGGGGCCCATCCAGCACGACCAGCGCGGTGACCCGTCGGAATATCGGGCGATCGGTGTGGTGATCCAGTAGTGGAACTGGGTCCAGCTGTAGATCCACGGGCGGTACGCCGCCGACAGCGCCGCGTCGCCGTTGTAGTCGAACTTGTGCCACAGATACGAGGCGGAGCAGCGCGGGGTAGTCGACGCATCGGCCGGTGCCGCCATGGCGACGAGGCCACCGGTGGCGGTGGCGATGGCGAGCAGGAAGCCGGCGATGCGCCGGCGCCGCCGTCCGTGTGTTCGCCGTCCGTCGTCACCATCGTTGCCCGGACTCGCCGGCCGTAACACCGGCGTCGCGCGCTGCGCGTGGTCTGCGGGCTGAGCGGTGCGCGCAGTGTGATCCATGACGGGTTGCCTCCTTGTGGGCAAAGGAGCCTCGCGGGCACGGCGTATCGACGGCCGTGCGCCCGCTCGGCCGGAACAAAGGTGGAAAGGGTGATGCGCCTAGCGCGCGCCTCCGGCGCGCCGGCGGGAGCGGCGACCGTGCGGGTTCAGCCGCGGAATCCGCGCGGCCGCGGGCAGGCCGAAGCCCAGCCGTGCCGCGTAACGCTTCCGGATCTGGCCCATCGCCGATCAGCTCCCCGGGTCGAGGCGGCGGACACCACCGCCACCCAGAATGTATAGCGCATGTGAGCTATAAACGCTATACATTCTAGGCTAGATTGCAATACAATCTTTCGCTTCCGGGGTTGTCCGCTCCGGAACCACGCTCCTCAGAGCGCGCTGTCCGCACCTGTGCGCGATTCCACCGTGGACCTGTCTCTTGCCGCCGAATCGGGCGGCGTCCGTGGAAGGAAACCCTCGTCATGACCGTGCTCGTGCTGTCCAACCAGACCGACACCCTCGAACGCGCTCTCGCCCAGGCCGGACAGGAGGTGCTGGTGTGTCTGACCGACGCCAACGCCGACCTGCGCGCGGCGACCGACCCGCCGTATCCGATCCAGACGGTCACCCGGTTCACCGCCTACGACCAGATCGCCGACCTGGCCCGCAGCCTGCGTAGGCGCATCGACCACGTGGCCACCACCTGGGAAGGCGCGATCGTCGCCGCCGGGCTGATCCGCGACCTGCTCGATCTGCCCGGCCAGCGGACAGGAGACGCGTCGCCGCTACCGACAAAGCCGTCATGAAGACGCGTTTGGCCGACGCCGGCCTGCCGGTGGCCCGGCACCGGATCGCCACGACCGTCGCTGACATCGCCCTGGCCGCCCGCGACCTCGGCTGGCCCCTGGTGGTCAAACCCCTGGCCGGGTTCGGGTCGACCAACACCCACATCGTCTACGGGCCCGGTGACCTCGACGGCATGCGGCAGATACTGGACCAGCCCATCGCCGCCTCCGCCTGGTTCGCCACCGAACCCGCGTTCGCGCCACTGACCGGCCAGGGCGGGATGCTCGTCGAGCAGTACGTCGACATCCACCGCGAGTACCACGTCGACGCTTGCTGGACCGACGGCGAACCGGTGTATCAGATCGCTGGCCGTTACAACGTGCCCCCGCTGGTCGGCATGGGCGGCGCCCTCGGATCAGTGCTGCTTCCGGCTGACAGCCCCGAAACCGAGCCGATCATCCGGCTCGCCGAACAAGCCGTCCGCGCCCTGCGCATCCGCGACGGATTCACCCACACCGAACTGTTCCACGACTACGCCGGACGGCTCCTCGTCGGTGAGGTCGCCGCCAGGCCCGGCGGCGGCGGAATCCAGCGCACGCTGCACCACGCCTACGGCCTCGACATCCCCACCCTCCTGATGCAAAGCGCTATCGGGCAGCCGATCAAAGCCGACCCGCGGCCGCGGCCCGGCGTCTACGGCTGGGTCGGCCCCTACGTGCCCGACGGCACCATCACCACCATCGGCGCACCCGAGGCCATCGAACGCCAACCCGGGGTCATCGAAGCCACCGTCGCCGCCAAGACCGGCGGCAAAGGCGGCATGACCGGCACCGGCCTGTGGGCCGGCGCCGCCGGCTACGCGTACCTGCACGGCTCCACCGTCGACCACGTCCTGCAGCTGATGCCCAACGCCGTCGAAGCGTTCGCCATCCGCGTCCAAACCCACCGCCCGGAACTGGTCCGATGATCACCACCGTCATCGCACAGGTCACCTCCACACCCGACGGTGCGCTAGAGGCCGCCGGCTGGTGGGCACGCCGGTTCGGCGGGCTACCCGGCGTGTTCTGGCGGCTGATGATCGGCGTCGGCGCCGCCCGGCTCGGATTCGTGGTCGTGCCGTTCCTGGCCTTCTGGCTCGCCTTCAGCCAGCACTACACCCCGATGCAGGTCGGCTGGGTGATGACCGCGTTCGGCACCGGCTGGATGATCGCCATGCCCCTCGGCGGATGGCTCGCCGACCGGATCGGCCGCCGCGCCACCATCACCACCACCGCCATCGGCGCCGCGGGCGGCTATCTGATCCTCGGCGGCGTCCACGGGCTGACCGCCACCATCGCCGCCGCCGTGTTGGTCGGGATCGGGTTCGACGCGTACCGGCCCGCGATCCAATCCGCCGTCGCCGACACCACCACCGGTACCAGCCGCAGCCAGGCGATGGCGGTGCTCTACCTGACGATGAACCTGTCCCGCCTGGTCGCCTGCACGCTCGGCGGGCTGCTCGCCAGCGGCCCGGGATTCCGCTGGCTGTTCATCGCCAACGCGGCCGCGAACCTGCTCCTCGCCGCAGTCGCATGGCGTGTGCTGCCCGAGCGCGCATCGCAGCCCACCCACGTCCCACACAGCGGATCACCCGTGGCCGCCAGCAGGATGTTCTTCGGGTTCACCGCGATCACCCTCGTCTTCTACACGGTGCACATGCAGAGCATGGTCGCTCTGCCGGTCGTACTCGGCCACACGGGCGCGACCCCCACCGTCTACGGACTGCTGCTGGCGCTCGATCCCCTCGTCGTGGCCGTGGTCCAGGTGACGGCGCAGCAGTGGCTGACCCGCACCCCCGGGCTGCTGGTCAGCGGGCTCGGCGTCGCCATCGTCGGCACCGGCCTCGCCCTGACCGGGCTGAGCCCCAGCGTCGGCTGGGCCGCGGCCACCATCCCGATCTGGGTCGCCGGCGAGGTCGCGTTCCTGACCGCCGCACCGGCCGTCATCGCCGGCCTGGCCCCCGCGCATCAGCGCGGCCGCTACTTCGGCATCTGGGGCGCCACTCAGGGCACCGCCGCCGTGGCCGCGCCGCTGCTGGCAACCATGGCGGCCGGATCCGACCTGCTGTGGATCGGCGGCGGCCTGGCCGGGCTGGCCGCCGCGGCCGCCTGCCTCGCCCTGCACCACCGTCATCGCACATCACACGCCGCATTCGCCGAAGGACCCGCAGCATGAACCCCAACCCCCGCACATCCATCCTTGCCCTGCCCTACACCGCGGCGGCACAGATCCCGACAGCGATCGCAACGCCCCGCCCGGCGGCCGTGTCCGATCAGGCCGAAGCCTCCGACGACGTCTCCACGATGTCGCCGGAGGCGGACGCGCCAACCGCGTCACACCGGGCCGGGGCACGGCTCGCGATCGACGTGGGCGCCGACTCCACCCGTGCTCTGCTCGAGATCGACGGCAGGCGGATCCCGCTGACCTTCGACGGCAACCTGGCTATGCCGACCCCACGCGTCGACGTCGGCGACCGGCTGGTCGACGTCAAAACCGCGCTACAACCGGCCACCGACTCCAGCCAGCACGGTCCCGCAAAGCGCGTCTACCAGACTCTGCTGCAGCGGCAGGCCGTGACGGCGGGCGTGCCGATCCAGCAACTGGTCCTCACCGTCCCACCGACCTGGGGACCACAGCGACGCGACCTGGTCCGCCGGGCCGCCACCGACGCCGGCCTACCGGCACCGGTCATCGTCAGCGAAGCCGCCGCGGCCGCAGAAGCCACCATGCCCCACACCGGTCAAGACGGCATCGTGCTGGTCTGCGACCTCGGCACCCGCGGACACCTCACCGTGCTGCGCCGCACCGACCGCGGCTGGAATCAGCTCGCCACCACCACCTCCGACACCTACGCCGGACACGGACTCGACCAGGCGATGGCCCACGCCCTGTCCCCCGAGCACGCCGATCATCCGGCCCTGCTGGCCCGATGCGCGTCCGCACGTCTGGACCTGCACGCCCAAGCCGCGGTCGACGACGCCGGCGCCACCGCGATCCGCATCCCCGACCAGGATTTGGCCGCCATCTACCACTTCGACGACCTGACACAGCTCACCACCGACGCCTGCGCGCAGATCGTCGCCGCAGCCCGCGACGTTCTCGCCGCCGCCGAACTCACACCCGGATCTCTCGCCGGGATCGTCGTACGCGGCGGCGCCGCGGCCACGATCATCCCGGGTGGCGAACTCCGTGCCGCGTTCGACGTCACACCGGTCGAACCGATCGACCCGCACCTGCTGTGCCACGGCGCCCTCACCCTCGCACCCACACCCGTAGCCGCCGCACCCGCGATAGCGGCGAAGCCACGCCGGTGGCTCAAACCCGGCCACCTCGCCGCGATCGTCGTGCCGGCGATCCTCGGCGCACATCTGGCCACCCAGGAGATCGACGAAACCTTCACCTACACCGACAGGCTGCGCTCCTACCGCGACATCTACGACTATCAGAAGATCCAGGTCCTGTTCGACCGGCCGTCGTTCGCCGTCGCCGGCTGGTGCCTCATGCTGTCCGCGATCGCCGCCGGCACCCTGCTCGTCCACCTGCTCCACCAGCACGACACCGATGAAGCCACCCCCGGCCGGCACACCCGCACCGGCGGGCAGATCCAGATCTACTCGGTCGTGATCGGACTGGCCATCGTCCTGGTGCAAGGCATGCTCGGCTACGCCATCATCGGCGGCCCACCCCTGGACGTGCCCCGCTTCCCGCTCATCGCATTGGCTGGAGCCGTCGCCCCGGCCACCATCGTCCTGCTCGTCGGGCTCCTCGCGCCGCTATCGGCACGGCTACGCGTCCGCGGCTGGACCGACCGGCTCCACCACCCGATCAGCGGGCCGCTACTAGCCGCCTGCGGATGCATCGCCGGCAACCTGTACTTCGACACCCCACGCATCCTCGACTGGCTACCGCTGGCACCCGGCGGCGACCAGCGCATCAAAGCCGTCCTCGTCGGCATCGCGATCGCGATCACCCTGGTCAACCACATCGCCGCCCGCACCGTCCTGGCGTTCGTCCTCGCCACCGGCGCGTTCCTGGCCACCGGCGACTACTACACCGTCTGGGCCGCAGGCGACCAGCTCACCAAGGCATACCTGGCCGTCGTCGCCCTCTGGTGGATCCGCCACGCCGTGAAAATCGCCCTGGACCTCCACCCCAACGGGTTGCGACGGGTATGGCAGACCATCACCCGTTCCCTCGAACTCACGCCGGCACAACCGGGCGGCGACAGCCGGCCCCCCACCGTCGCCGACCGCGACATCACAGACAAGCCGGCGACGCCGCCGATCACCGAACCAGACACGGCCAGCCAGCAGCAGTCATCTGTCCCCTGACTCGCCGCCGTCGGCCGGATCGCGCCGAACCGTCCAATTCGGCCGCATCACCGGCCTCGCCGGGATAGGCAACCCCGTCCCGCCGGTTATCCACAGCCCTGTGGATAACCGGCTATGGATGCCCGGCGACCCGACCCCCGGCACGGCCGCCGACCACCCTTTCGGAGGTGAACACCCGTGACCGTCAGCCGCTCGCCGTGGACCCGGCTCGCCGCCGGCATACGCGCCACGGTCAGCACGATCTGCAGCCTCGCCGTGATGGGCGGGTTCGGCTGGTTCCTGATCCGCCTGTCGGGCTGGCCACTGCCCGACCATTGGCCCAGCCACGCCGAATGGAACACCTTCCTGGCCGACCCGCTACACGGCAGCTTCCTGCGCGACCTCGGCGCCTGCACCGGATGGCTCCTGCTGCTATTCGTCGTCGCAGCCGTCGCGGTCGAGATCCTCGCCCGGCTCACCCGCCACCGCTTCCCCCGCCTGCGGCTACGCCTTCCCGCACCGCTACGCGCCCTGGCCGCCGGCATCGTCGGCGCCAGCATCATCGGCCTGATCACCGGACCCGCCCACGCCAAACCCGCCACCAGCGGACCGGCACAGCAACCGCCCGCCGCCACAGCTCTTGCAGCACCCGCGACTGTCCACCCAGCCGTCGCGACAACCGCGACCGCCGCCCGGTCCGGCACGGTCACCTTCGTGCTCCGCGGCCACCGGTATCACGTCATCGTCCACCGCGGCGACACGATGTCCAAGATCGCCCGCCAGTGGCTCGGAGACCCAGACCGGTGGCCCGAGATTTGCCGGCTCAACCGCCATCGGCACTTCGCCACCGGCGGCACCCTGCGCGACTGCGACCTCATCTACCCCCGCTGGGACCTCAAACTCCCCGCCGACGCGATCCCACCACCCGGCGCCACACCCGCCCGCATCACCACACCGAAACCCCCCGCCGCCAGACCACCGGTCACCGACCCAGAACTACCGCCCCGGCAACCAGCCCCACCCGCGACACCGACCCCGTCACCTACCACATCGGCCGCCACCGACCCCGACAGTGTGATCAACCTCGATACCCCGCCACCCGCCGCCAGCAGCCCCACCAGCGACCCGACGCCGACCATCACCGGCACACCCGCTTCGGCTTCGAGGGCCGAACACCGCGGCGCCGACAGCTGGCTGACCTACGCCCTGGCGACCGCAGTGCTAGCCGTCGCCGTCCTGGTCGCGCGACGCCGCCTGCTCGCCCGCCGCGGCCGCGACCGTGCTCGTCGTGGTCTGCCGCAGCGGCCTCTGCCCTACATCGCCAGCCTCGCCCGGCATCTGGTCCACCGTCGAAACACCCAGCCTCAGCCCGGCATCCCGCCGCAGCCCGACGACGACACTGGGTACGACGACGCGGGGCACGACTTTGCCCAGCCGCACACGCCGGCTGAGCCCACCGCGATCGGACTGCAAGGTCCCGGCGCGCTGGCAGCCGCACGCGCCGCCATCATCGCCACCCTGTCCCCCTACGGCGACAACCTGCCCGGTCACGTCATCACCACCCGAGGCGCCCTAGAGACACTGCTCGAAGGTCACTCCGCCGACATCGCCTGGACGCGGCTGCACGTCGCCGAAACCGTCACCGACGCCCTCGACCAACTGCACGCCCAGATACTGCACACCCGACGCAGCCACGAGCCCACAGCAACCGACTCCGGCAGAGCGCGGATCCTCCTGGTCGCCCCACCACCAGCCGGCGAACATTCCGCTCGCCTGCAGGCACTCCTCGAAACCTCCGGCGCGCAGGTCACCGCACACATCCTCGGCGACTGGCCACACACCCTGACCATCGCGGCCGACGGAACCACCGCTGCCGGGCCACGACAGCCGATCCTCACTGCGGCTGACACCATCGACGCGCTCAACCTCATCGGCGAAGCCACCACCGGCCCGGCCGCCGCACCACCGCCAATCCCACCACCCGAACCAGCCACCGACATCGAACCGTCGTCCGCCAACGCCGAGCCCACCGCCGCGCGAACTACCGCCGCCGACAGCACGGAGAGCGAGAAGGCTCACCTGGGGGTCCTCGGAGCCATCCACTTCGGACCCGAGCGTCCCGGCACCCGCCCACACCTGCGCGGCAAAGCCAAAGAACTCGCCGTCTACCTCGCCTGCCGGCCCCACGGCGGCGACGTCGACATCATCTGCGAAATCCTCTACCCCGACTCCACCGTCAGCAAATCCCTGGCCAGCGTCCAGCAAGCGGTCACCAGCCTCCGCAAAGTCCTCACTCATCACACCACCCTGCGCGGCAACCCGATCCTGCTGTCCGGCGACCGCTACCGGCTCAACCCCGACCTGGTCACCGTCGACCTGTGGCAACTGCACCACCTCACCACCACCGCGTCCGCTGCCACCGACCCGCAGACTCGGCAAGACCTCCTCGAACGCGCCACCCGCCTCGGGATCGAGCCACTGGCCCCGGAACTGGACAACGACTGGATCGACGCCTACCGCGTCACCACCACAATCGCCACGGTCGAAGCCCACACTGCCCTCGCCGACCTGCTCACACCCGTAGACCCCCACCGCGCCGCGACGCTGCTCGCCGCGGCCATCTCCGCCGACCCAGGCAACGAAGCCCTCTACCGGCAGCGGATGCGGCTGCTGGCTCAACTCGGCCAGCCTGATGGAGTCCGCGCCACTATGCGCGAACTCACCCAGGTCCTGGCCGACCTCGATACCAGGCCCGCACCCGAGACTCAACAGCTCGCGGTGACTCTCCTCGGCAGCCATGGGGACGTCGCTGAGCATGCTCAACGGGTAGAGCGGACTGGTCCCCCAATACGAAAAGGGCCAGTCACTCCCACGGTTGGCCGGCAGGCGGCCACGAAGAGCGTGCACACCAGCTAGGCCCTGAAGCGGTTTCTCCCCGCCTCACCTATCAGGGCATCACGTATGCCACCTGGCGACACGCGCCAGGTTCTATCCGGCCGATGGTAAAATCGGACAGCGGATCGGACATTCCGCTCCAGGAATCAAGCAGGTGACGGCGGAACGGAGCAGGAATGCAGCGGTGCCAGGGATGTGGTGCAGGCGTCGGTGAGCGTCACGACCGTGTCTGCGACGTCGCCCGCTGCCGGGCGACTGGCATCCAGTGGCACAGCTGTGATCACACGACGCCCGCACCCGTCGCGCATGAGCCTACGGTGTGGACTGGCCGATGGCCCGGCGAGGAAGACTGCGAACGCCTCGGCTGGTACACCCACCTGGTTCCGGGTCGCGGCTGGGTCGCCTGCGGACCGGACGAACCTGACGCCGAACCAGATCTGAACCGGCTCTACCTGCAAGCGCAGTGGGAACCGGTCACCGAGCACTGGGTCGCACCCGGAGCCAGTCCATCACGGCCGTGAACCCGCACTCGTGGCCCTGCCGTGTTCGACCCCTCGCCACAGCCGGTGCGCACCTGGCATTCCCGCCTGCGCCCGGGTTCGCACCCGGGCGCAGGCAGCGTCACGGCAACTGCGACGGTCGGGGAAACCGGTGACGTGTGAGCAGTGACGGCCTTCAGCAGATCTGTCGGCTGCTGTCAGAGAAGGTCGAACTGGTCACCCACAGCCAGTCCGAGGGTGGATCCGTTGTCCCATAACGTGTGCACCGTTCCGAGATCGTCGACGGAGATGACGGTGCCGCAAGTACCCTGCGGCACGACCTGATTGTCGTCGATGGGTTCGTCCGCGGTGAAGCGGACCAGACGTACCCGCGTGCCTCGCCGATATCGGGCCTTGCGTTGTGCTACCAGCTCCATCGGGCCACCGTCGGTCATGGCTGTGCCACTCGGCCGATGATCGGCTGCGCGGCGGGATCCATCGTGTATGCCGATTCCCAGGGGAAGCGTCCGCTGGGGTCGGGCCACACGCATTGTTGTAGCCGCACCGCGGCTGGGCCGTACAGGTAGATGGCCGCTGTGGGTCTGAGCAGGCCGTCGGCTGGTCCGTCGACGATGATGGCGTCGAAGTTGCTGATCAGGTCGCTGATGCGCTGCTCATGGTGAAACCGGTTGCCGCCGGTGGCCCGGCGGGCCAGGTCGTTGAGCAGTTTGCCGGCGATAGCCTCTTGTACTCCGGTGATGAGCATTTCTGGCAGGTCGTGCTCGGTTAGTCCGACGGTGTAGGCGAAGGGAACATCGACGGTGACGGCATCCATCGCGGAGAAGATGATCGCCCAACCCGCGGTTTCGATGGTGTGCTGGAGCCACTGTTGCTGGCCTGGTGTCAGCGGGGCGGATTCGGGTCGGTTGTGGCTCATGGGATCACCGGGTTATCGACCAGACGCGGATCGATCCATCCAGCCGTGCCGATGGCCATCCCTTCGGACGGGTCGGTCAGCGGATCGTCCACGACGTGAACGCCGAACAAGCGGGCCACCAGATCGCGCGGGTTGGCGCCCGCAGGGGTGGTCCATTCGTCGGCCCAATGGCCGTCGCTGCCGATGGCGAACACGTCCGGGGCCAGTACATGTGCCCGCAGCAGGATGGAGGTCACCGCGAGGTCGTACGGCCGTCGCTGTGTTTTGACGAACCGCCAGACCCGGCAGTCCGCCGGTGCCTCCGGTGTGCGGTAGGGGGCAGGCAGGTCGAAGCCGTCGAAGCTGAGTCCGGCCGCATCGTCGCCGTTGAGACGGATGCCGCCCGACAGGTCGGCGATCGGGTCTCCGGTGCCCATCGGGCCACGCACCGCGATGCCGAGGTCAGTGACTGCCGTGATGATCGTCTGGGCGTCGCTGACGATGATGGGCCAGGCGGCCGCGTACGCGTCGCTGCCGGGTTGATAGCCGTATGTCTGCACGTATCCCATGGTGAGGTCCTTCCGCTGTGGTGCCGCCGTGCGGGCGGCGCGGTTACGGAGAAGCGCATGTGCAGCGCCGAACCACCCTGAATGGGTGTCGGGAAGCCGAGGCGCGAAGTAGGGGTGGGATCTACCGCCGTCGGTGAGATCAACAATAGCGGGTGATGGGCCCGCGCTGGGGATACCAGCGCGGGCCCACGCGGGGCTGCGGCCCCATATCTAGGTTTCCGGTCGGCGTCCGATGGTTCCTCTGGTCGTCTCTCAGGTGGCGTGAGCGCGACGAGACGGGCGGCATCAGCGATGTAGACCACCCGCTGTCCGCCGCATGGGCCGAGGATCGGGACGCCTGCGTTCCTTAGGTGCCGTCGGAGCGGTCGGTGGTGTGCCGGTGTTAAGCGTCGGCTGACGGTTGATACAAGGCGGTGGTCAGGCGCCGCACCATGGGGGCAAGGTCGTCGGGGAGTGGCCAGGTTGCTGCGGTGTAGTGGTCGGGAAACGGGCCGACGGCGCAGATCGAGGGCTGTTGCCGATGGAGCAGGACCACAATTGCTGCGGGTCCGTCGGCGTCTGCGGCATGAATGATCTCTGCGAGGTCGGCGGGTGTGCTTGCCCATGCTTCGGTCGGCGGGACATGGTCGGGCCGGTGTAGCGGCAGCGCCCGGGTCGCGGCCACGTCGCCCCGGGACAAGGCCACGGTGCCCGCGTGGCTGTTGGCGGCCGTGTCGCCCGTGAACGGCCCGTACGCGGTGATGCCGCCGCTAATGTCGATCGCCGCGAGAATGTGCGGTGCGGTGGCCTGGACGCTGTCCATCAGGCCGACGGTGAACATGTCGCCGCTATCCAGGTCCGTCATCGTCACCATGACCGGTTGCTGGTCGCTGTCGCGCAGCCATTGCGCGACGTCGAAGTGCTCGCCGATGACGGTGAGGAATCGGCGGTAGGCCCGATTGTCGGGGTTGAAGGGTGAGCTCACGTCGTACACCTCTCAGGGGATGGTCCGCCCACCAGGCGGCGGGGGCGGTTGGGCTGGCATCGCATCGACCCGTGATTGGGGCGATCGGTCAAGTCGCGTGGGCGAATGCCCGCAAGGTGGCTGGCCTTTCCCGCGCGATGCGCAGGGTGGCGGGAGCGGCTGCCACGGTGCGATGTCGATTCCGGGGTGCCGTCACTCGCCGCGGCCGCCGGTGTTTGGGCGACGCGCGGGGCGTGGTGTTGTGGGCTGCGGGGGTCAGTCGAAGTCGGCGTCGAGGACTCGGTCGACACGGTGCCCCACGGGCACGGTCTTCAGTACTGGTCCTGTCACCAGTTGGGGGTCGTATGCGGCCAGTTGCTGGCGGACGGCGGCTTCGGCGAGGACCTGGCTGCGGACGCCTCGCAGGCACACCAGGTAAGTGATGGCTTGCGAGACCGACCATTGACCTGGTGCGGTTTCGATCGGCTCCTGGTGGGTGACCGGTGCGGGGCTGTAGGTGATAGGCAGCATGTGCTGGGGCCGGGTCGGCCAGATGTCGGCGATCGCGTGACTGGCGGCCCGCGCGGCGTCGGCGGCGCTGGCCGCCTGCACGGTCACCGGGATCGTCGCGGTGACCTCGTACTGCCAGGAGCGTGGCAGGGGTTGCAGTCCCATGGCGGTCAGGATCTGGTCGGCGTAGTCATATCCCTCGTCGCCGGTGATACCGAGGCCGTTGCCGATGTCGTCGATGACATGTCTGCGCAGCGCCCGTGTCAGCGTGTTCAGCGCCGAGGTGACCTGCGTGAGAGCCATCGGATGGGCCGGGCCGTCGGGCGCCGGCGGCATGATGAGGTCTTCATCAGGTTGATCGAGGCTGGGGGTGTCGAGGTCCCAGACGTCGAGGTCCACAGGAAGCACGTAGCTTTCGCCACCGGCAACGGTCAGTGTGTCGTCACCTGCCAGCGCGTTGCGCACACGCCGGCGTGCGGCGACGGTCGCGTCGTCCGGGCTGCAGGCTTCGAGTCCACCTGCATCGTGACGGTGACGGACACGATGTACTCGTTGTTTCCTCGTCTTCTCGCTCGGGGTTGACCGCGATGACGGTCAGCTCGTGGACGGCGCCTTTGCCGTCGAGCATTCGAGTGAGGGTTGCCGGTATGTCGCGTTGTGCCTGCGACAGAGCCGTGTCGGCGGCTCGGGCCAGGACCTGCCAGTCCAGCCGCAGGAGGGCCTGTACGGGCCAGATCATCGGCAGCCCTGGCAGTCCGGCGCTGGTGAGTGCCTGGTGGGCGTGGCCGGGCAGCCACCAGCCGGCCCGGACAGCGGCGATGGTGGCAGCGCGGGCGCGGTGGGTCAGCAAAGCAAATTGGAGGCGGGCGGCGTGGATGGCGGCAGTGGTTTCGGCTGGGGCCATCGGCAGGTCCAGGGCAGCCGGTGACGGTGCGGGTGGAGTGGGCGGCGTAGTCATCGAAGCGGCCTTTCGTGAGGGTGGCGTGCTGAAGCCGGCCCCGCTGGGCGATGCCCGGCCCGTTCCGGGCGCTCGCCATGCACGGCGGACGGCCTGCCGAGGGTGACTGCCAGGAAGCGTGCGGGCTGCTGGCGGGCAGATCAGGCGCGTTGCCGGCGAGGGGGCGGCGGAGACGTGGGCCAGCACGGCGAAAACAGGTGTCGCGATCTAGGACCGAGGCAACGTCGAGGGCAAGCTGAAACGTCGCGACATGGCCGCCACGACCCTGAAGTGGGTCCCGATCATGCGACGCGGGGCGCGGACATCGCGCTGATCTGCGCCCACGGCGGCGAAAGCGGGAAGCCCAGCTACGGCCCGGAGCTGCCGAACGAGAACCCAGCCGCGCTCATCGCGCAGCAGGTACCGGACATCGACGCGATCCTGTTCGGCCACGCGCACAACGCGGTCGTCCAGCGCTTCGTCACCAACGACATCACCCGCGAGCGGGTGCTGCTCTCCGCGCCGTCGATGTGGGGCCAGCGCCGGGCGCATGCGGGCCCCGATACCCGGTGGCCGACGGCGAGCAGTTCGTTGTCGCGGTGAATAACTGCCGCCGCAGCGGTGGCGGCAACCTCCCCGGCATCGTGACGACCCACGTCTACAACGAGCAAAAGAAGATCCGCCAGCTGCTCACCGACTGAGCGCAGGCCAAGGGCTTGATCAACCCGGCCGACTTCCTCCAGCCGGACTGGCGGTTAGTACCGAAGGCGTACCGGTCTGATGACTGTGAATTTGCGGGGCCGGGCGGTCGATTGCGTGGCCCAGGCCGTGGACGAGCAGATTAGGGTGCGTGCGTGTCCGTCAGACTCGCGCTCGCATCCTCCCGGGCATATCCGTCTGCGCCGTGGCAGCTGGTCGTCTTCGGCTTGCTGTCCATCGGTATCGGCGCGTTCGGCATATGGGCCGTACGGACTGGCGCGGACCGGCGCTTCTACCGAATGAGGTACCTTGCCGTGCTCATCGGTACCGCCTTCCTCATCGTTGGGATCGTCCGAGCGTTCAGGGGCTAGCTCGGCGGCGGCCATCTCCGGGGCGCGTACCCGCGTGCAGCGCCTCGGACTCGTCCGCGATGTCCCCATCATGTCCCAGCTCCTCGCGCAGCCGCCCGATGGCGCACACGCCGTCGGGTTTGCCGGGTAGGGTCGCCGACCATGAGCCCCGACGATGACGCCGCGCTCGCGCGGGTGCTTCAGGGATCGGTCGTAGACCTGCTCACGTGGCTGGACGACTACCCGGCCGATCAGGTCGACCCGGAGGCTGTGGCGTCGATCCGGCAGAGCGTCGAGTGGGTGCTTGCGGGCCTTTCCCCTGAACAGCGAAACCGGCTCGCGTCGGGCGAGCCGGGCCCGGCGGACTTGACGATCGCCGCGAGTCTGTTCGCCGATGTGTTGTGGTGGCTGGACACCTGCGACGAGGCCGACGTTGACCTCGACGTCGCGGTGAAGCTTCAGGAAAGCTGTGCCGGTTACATGGACGAACTGCCGGAGCCTCAGCGTCGGCGACTGATCGGGGTACTCGACGATATGGCCGCGGTGGAAACGCACGACGGCCGCCGGTACGAGCTGCGTATCCTGCCCTACGCCGTCGGCCTCGTCGATTACAAGCCCGAGGTCGAGCGGCCGTCTCCACGTGTATGGATGTCCCCCGAAGCTCGGGTCACCGGCCCGTGAACGGAGCTACTGCTTCTCCCGCCGAGGACAGCACACCGACCCAGGCCGGGCTGCTCGGGCCGGCCTCGACGGGTCGGCCCGAGCGGTGCGTCGGGCTTAGTAGACAGTGCCGTCGGCGCGCTGGCCGGGTGAGGAGGGCAGCGAGCTGATGGTGTTGTGCTTGACCCAGACTCCGGTCGCCGAGCCGTCGGGGCTTCGGTTGATGGACACCCCGTCGGTGTTCGCCTGGCTCGAGGTGTAGCTCATCGACTGGACCGTCGCTCCGGCCGAATCCTGCAGGATCACCTGGTCGCCGCTGTTGGACAGGTTGAGGCCGCCGGTGTTTGCGGCCACGGCCACGATGCCGCTGGGGATTGCGGAGGCCGCGCCGAACACGGTGATCGCCTTGCCTGGCTGCAGTGTCGTGCCGGACGCGAACGTGTGTCGCACCGCAGTTCCGTCGCGGAGGGTCCATCCGGCGATGCTGATCGACGTGCCGCCGATGTTCACGATCTCGATCGCCTCGCCGGCGGTGCTGCTGCCCGGTTCGTTGGCCAGTACTTCGTTGATGATGACGTTGGCGGTTCCGCCGCTGCCGCCGCCGATGACGAAGTTGTAGCGGGCGAACACCGGATAATGGTCGCTGGTGGTCGTCGCGTAGTTCGGGATGTAGGACTGAGGCTGGAAGGCGGTTGCCGAACCGGCTACGTACTTCGCCTGGACCTCGTTGGTGATGAGCTGGTGGTCGATGAAGTCCGGGTAGCCGGCCGTCGACGGGACACCCGCCAGCGACAAGGCACGCGTCGGGAACGTGTAGCGCGCCGGGTCGTTCACGAAGTTGATGTAGGGCGAAGCATTCCCGGATGTGATGGAGGTGTCGACGTCGTCGTTCCAGTCGCCGATGACGAAGACGTTCTGGGTGGGGTAGGTCGTGTCGAGGTAGGACTTGAGGGCCTGCGATGCGGGGTTGCGCAGGTTCCACGCGTCCTGGGTGGATCCGGACTTCGCGTGCAGGACGATGAAGACGAGGTCACGCGTGACACCGTCGAACGTGCCACGCAACGTGAACTCAACCGGTGGGCGGCCGGCGAAGTTGCTGTTCTGGTTCGTCAGGATGACCTTCGCGCTCACCAGGGTGGCTACACTGGAGCGCCAGACGAGGGCGACCTTCTGCTCGGTGTTGCCGAAGTCCGAGTAGTACTGGGCACCGTTCGTCACGATCGGGTCGTTGGCCACGACTCCGGTGTACCCGGGCATGCCGGCCACCAGCGTGTTGAACGCCGAGGTGCTGACCACCTCGGACAGGCCCCACACGTCCATGTCGGCGCCCGCCATGACGGTGCGGACGTTCTGCTGCTGAAGCGCCTCGTCGGTCGGGCCGAAGTCCGGCGAGCCGAACCACTCGACGTTCCAGTTGCCGACGTCGAGCTGCGTCGACGATCCTTGCGATGGAACAGCGGCGGCGGCCGGCGCTGCCGAGATGGTGGCGAGCGCTGCCAGCGTCATGGCGGCGGCCAAGGCCACCCCTGTGAGCGCGCGGAACTTGGATTTCATCGACAAGACACTCCTCCGAGTCGGCGTGACGGATTGACCCACGCCAATTGTGTGAGCGGTCTGAGGGAAGTGTCCAGGCACGACGGTCGACGTAAATCGGGCCTGCCGCGAACGCGCTGTCACAGGTGGGTGAACATTCGGCTTGTCGCCGGGTGCCACCGAGCTGGTGAACGCAGCCACGCTGAGGGATCGTCGTGCCCCTGGCGAATGCGTACGCATATCAAATCGCCGTCGACGAGCCGGAGGATGTCGTCGACGTTGGTGTGGGCCCTGCCGTTGTCGTTGCCCTGCGGCTGCTGAGATTGCTGGGTCGCCGCGAGATCGTGAAGAGGCGGTGGGCGTCTGGCGGATAGCCGATCCCGTCTTGGGGTGGCGTGGTTCACGAGGCGGTCAGTTCGTTGATCGCGGCTGCGATGGCGCGGGTCAGTTCGCCTACAAGGCGGGACTGGCCGTTGACGTTGCCGGCGAGCCAGGTGGAGATTTTGGTCAGTTCCTCGACCACATCGATGCGGCCCCCTCCGATTGTGTCGATGATGTCCTGCACGTCGAGGCCGGCGAGCCGTACCAGGTCGAGCGCTTGTTTGTCGCGTTGGTCTTGTCGGCCTTGGATTCGGGTGATGGCATCGGCGAGGCCGCTGAGGGCCCGCTGCACTTGTTCGGCGTGATCGGGGAATGCAGGCCCGCTCAGGCCGCCCGTCGTGCAAGTGTGGGCACGGCGGGATCCGCTCGATGCCGTGTCGAGGGCTGGGTCGTGGCTGGTGGCTGATTGCGGGGTTGGGGTGTCAGTTCGCAGGTCGGTCCATGCCAGACCCGGTGTGTCGGCCGGATGGGTGGGCATGCCGGTGCGGGCGCACACGACATGGATGGTGGGGAGCCCGTCGTCGTCGATCGCGATGAGGGCCTCGATGCCGCACTGTTCACCGGCGGTGGCGGCGCGCGCGGCGAGCACCATCGCGTCGGTGACGCTCGGTGCGTTCAGGACGTACTCGTCGGGACTGTCGTAATCGTTGTGACGGCGGGCGGTGTGGATGGCGATGGTGTAGGTCTGCCAAGCCGGTGGCTGGACGGCGGGTGGCTGGTCGACGGTGACGGTCCACGGTTCGGGCAGCGGGTCGGTCTTACTGACCAGGGCTCGGTCGTCGGTGAGGATGGCCTGGCTGGTGATCCAGGACGCGGATTGCGGCGGGCAGGCCGGGCAGAGCGCCGCGACGGGGTAGAAGCCGTGGACGCCTATGTGGAGGTTGTGGCCGCAGGTCAGGTTCGCATGGCAGGTCAGGGCGCGGACCGTACGCACGCGGGTCATCGGTCCGCCTCGCGGCTGTGGCTGGCGGAGTCTTGCTGGCGCGGTGTAGGGACCGCTGATGGTGTGCTCATGGTGGGTTGCTCCTTGTCGTGGTGCTGTGCGCGGGACGGCCGGTGGTGACCGGCCGTCCCGCTGGTTTCTGTATGGGGCCGCGAATCGGCCGCCTGATCAAGTCATCGACAGCCCAGCTGGATGGGAGGCCGGTGTCGGCGGGCCTGGGCTGGTGGTCAGCGGTCGCGTAGGGCGTCGACGGCGGCGCTGGTGATCAGGTCGGCGATGGAGGTGGTGTTGTCGGCCAGGACGATGCGCCCACCGTGCAGGGGGCGGCTGTTTTGCGGTCCGATCCACAGCAGGCCGCAGCCTTCGCGGGCGAGCCGGTCGAGGCGGCCTTGGCACAACGCGAGTTCGTGGAGGCCGAGTCCTCCGTCGCTGACGATGACGAGCATGCGGGCGCTGTGCCCGGCCGCCGATAGGCCCAGTTGGTGGTCGAGTGCGTCGATGGCGGTGAGCAGCCCTTCGGTGGCGCCGTCTTGGGGCAGGATCGGCACCCCGGCCAGGGATTGACCGGGGCGGGTGATGGCTCGTGTCTGGTCGCCGAAGATCACCGTTGCGGTGGCCGATCCGGGGAGCCGGCTGGTGGCGTTCGCGAGCAGCCAGGTGGTGACGGCGGCCGGGTCGAGGAAGCGGGCCATGCTGCCGGAGACGTCGACGGCGATGCCGATACGCAGCGGCGGACGCGGGTTGGGTTGGCGGGTTTTGCGCCGCCACGGCTCGCTTGTCGGGGTCTGGCCCATGCGGGCTTGGATCTGGTTGCTCATCGCGGCCCGCACGCGTAGCCGGCCGGGTGGGATCGGTGCGGTGCCGACGGTCACCGTGGGTTCGCGTAGGGCCGCGTCACGCAGGGCGCGGGTCAGTTTCGTGCCGGCGGCGCGTTCAGCCTCGGCCGGTGGCCGGGTCACAAGGGTGGCGGGCGGCCGGCCGAAAAGTTGCTCGGCGGCTCTTTTCGCCGCGGCGCGGATGGCTTGTTCGGTGGCGTTGTGGCCGGCGCGCTGGCGGCGGGCCAGTTCGTTGCGCGCGTCGACCGCGTCGGCGTGCAACTGGGCGGCGATGACCGCGACGATTGCCTCGATCGCTTCCCGGAGGCTGTCGGCGGCGCCTGGTGTCAGCTGGTGGGCGACATGGCCCAGGGCGCGAATCCACTGGTCGCCCCATTCGATCATGGCGTGGTGGTCGTCGTCGCGGGTCCGTAGGGCCCGGCGCCAGATCTTCTGGAGTTTGGTGAGAAGTTTGCCGCCCAGGATGGCGCGGATGGCTCGCCGTGCGTCGGCGGCCGCGTCTGCGGTCAGGATGCCGGCGTCGACGCGGGCGAGCAGCAGGGCGGCGGCGGTGGCGGCGTCGGCCCGGCTGAGCAGGGGCGGGATGTCCAGGAGGAGTTCGGTGGTGGCCGCGGTCAGCCATTGCCGGTCGCGGGGCCGCCGGGCGAGGTGGCGATGTTCGCAGCGGGCTTCCTCGAGCAGCATCGCCGCGTCGACGACTCGGGGGTCGCGGTTGCCGGCGGCGGCTTCGGGCCAGTGGGTGTGGTCGGCGTGTGCGGCTTCGTGGATCAGCAGACCCCAGCCGGTGGCGTAGAGGGGCCGCATCGTCAGGTCGGTGGGATCGACGGCGGTGGGGTCGACGGTGACGTGGTCGGCGTTGACTTCGATGGTGGCGTCGGGGACTGTCATGCACGCCGGTGAGCCTTGGCCGGCGCCGGGGGTGACGATGACGGTCAGGTCCCGGCGAGGGCTCACCCTCCCAACGAGCTTGGTCCAGGTGTCCGACCAGGGTTTCCAGTCGGCGGCGATCGGCGGATGTGTGATCGCCGTGCCCGCAGTTGTGACGTGTGAGGCCAACGAGGGTCTCCTGTCTTGGTGAGGGGGCGCTAGATCTGGTTGCCGATGGACAGCGGCGGCAGCGGCGGTTTGCGGAATGCCTTGGTGAGCGCGGCGATGACCTCGTCGCGGTCTTCGGGTGGCGCGGCGCCGATCAGGTTGGCCACGGCGTGGTCGAGGCCTATCTGGCCGGCGAGGCGGTGGGCGCCGAGCAGTTCTCGCATCTGCGGCGCCCAGCCGGCTTCCCCTGTCTTGGTTTTGCCCGACAGCACGCGGGCTGCGGCGACGAGCCGTTTGTCGACGCCCAGATGTTGCGCCAGGTCGTAGTCGGTCGACACTTCGATCTGCGCGGTGAACCGCGACGCGAGGGCTTCGGTGAGGATTGCCCCGTGTGCGCCTGGGTTGTGGCCGGCCACGACGTAGAACCCGGCGGCGGCTTGGACGGTGCGGGCGCCGTGGGCTTTCACCGTGATCTCGCCGCGGCCGTCCATCGCCGGATACAGCGCGGCGAGCACTTTGGGGCTGATCAGGGTGGCGTCGTCGGCGAGCAGTACCGCGCCGGTGCTCATCGCGACGGTCAGCGGCCCGTCGACCCACCGGTAACCGCCGGCCCCGTCGGGCACGTAGTCCCCGACCAGATCCCCGACGGTGGTGTCCTCGTCACCGGCGAGGGTGATCAGGTCGGGGAACGCTGCCTCCAGCAGTGAGGTCTTGCCGGTGCCGGGCGGCCCGTAGAGCAGCGCCGGGATGCCCGCTGTCCGCAGACGGCGCAGGATTTCGACGTCCGTCCCGCCGGCCAGCCGCCGGGGGTAGTACTGCTGTCCGTTCGGGCGCAGGATCGGCACGGGCTTGCCCGCCGCCGTGGCTGTGGCGGCGGGTGCTGGGAGTGTGGCGGTGCCGGCGGCGAACTGGAACGTGTTGCCGACGTTGACGGCGTGCCCGAGCTCGACCAGCCGCTTGGCGGCCAGGGGCACCGCGCCGCTGGTGCGCTGGATCCCGGCGCAGATCTCGGCGATCGTGAAGGCTTTGTCGGGATGGCGGGCGAGCAGCGCCAGGATGTCGTTGCGCAGCTCGTTCGGGCCTAGCTTGACTGTGCCGGAACGGTTGAGCTTCGGTGGGGTTGGCGTCGTCATCGCCTCGCCCCATCGTGTGGGTGGTGTGGTCGGTGTCGCACAGCGTTCCCTCCCAAAGGGTTGGGGAAGGGGTCGCGCCGGGGCCGTTGCCCTGGCGCGACCCCTTGGGTGGGTGGAACTGGGGGTCGCTGCCTGGGGCCGGAGCCGGGCAGCTGTGCGGCGCTCGCACGGTGCGCTCACACGTGCGGCAGACACTTTGATGTCTGGTCAGTTGTCGTCGTGCGAGGCAGAAGGTGGTGTCCGGGGCAGGGTTGAGGTTCAGGTGCAGCTGGCAGAGAGCACAGCTGCGGAGCAGGCGGTGGTCTCGTGCAATGGGCTCAGCCGAGCGGTGTGACGTCCGGGGTGTCGTGAGTGGCAAGGTCGATCACGACAAGGTGACCGTCGGCGGTGGGCATGCCCAGCGCGTAGGTCCTGCCGCCGTGCAGGATGCGGATGGGGGTGTCATCGGTTATGGCGTCGAGCGCATGGCGCAGGTCTGCGACGGTGAGCAGCGGTGTTGATTGCCGAGCCGGCCCGCCAGAGTTCGGGGCGGCGGCGGGTGCGTCAGCGTTATCGGGGTGGGCGGCGGTGGCGGGATCCGTGGCTGTCGCACGGGTGGTGGGCTTGAGCGCGCCATGGGGCTGCGATGTGGCGTCTGGATGGTCGCAGGTGTTTGCCGGCTCGTCGCTGTCTTGCCCGCTGGGTGAGGTGGTGTGCATGTGTTGGTGGGGCGTGGAATTGGCGGGAGCCGGAGTCTCGACGACGACGGCGGGCGGTTCACTGCCAGCGAGCGAGGGCGTGGACTGATTGCCGGCCGCCTGTCCGGTGGCGTCGCGGTGGTTGATGGGTTCGGCGTGGTCGGCGGCCCAGCCTTCGAACACGGTGTGCAGTTGGTGAATGTTGGACACGACGGCCTGCAGCCGTTCCAGCACGGGTTCGGCGACCTCGGCGAGTTGCTGCGGGTCCAGGCTTGCCAGGTGGCCGATGAGGACCTCGACGCGCTGGCCGATCACCTGGGCGGTCGCGACGGCTTTGGCTGCCCTGTCAGGGTTGGTGGTGGCCGGGTTGTGGCTCCTGCGGGAGCGGCGAACGCGAGTGGCCGATGTTGGGCTGCTCATGATGGTGTTCCTCTCCGTGATGGGCGTGGTGACGGCGCCGGCGCGGTACGACGGCGGATGTGGCTGTCGGAAGTGGTGGTGCTGCGGCGGGCCCCGATCCGGCTCTGCCTGGCAGCACGCATGCGCAATGCACGATTTTTGGCGGCGGCGAGCGACTGACGCGTGGCAAGCGCGCATGATCCGCTGGCGGCTGCCGCTACGCCGCGTCCTGGCGGGTGCGCGGCTGGCCGGTGGTGGGTGTCGCAGGCGCGGGTATCTCGTCGAAGCCGCGGCTGGCGGCGATCTGCAGGGCTGGTGTGTCGTAGCTGTTGGCGAAGCCGCGGCAGATCGCCGGCGGTAGTGGCGGCTCGCTCATGCCGGGCAGGGTTTGGTGGCAGATGACAAACGAGCCACGGGCGCGAGCGTGTGCCAGGAACTGGCGCAGGTAGTCCGGGCCGAGGTGCATGAGATCGCCGGGCTTGAGAATGCAGGTGCTGCACAGCTCTTTCATGAGCCGCGCCCGGCCGGTGGCTGGGTCATGCACGTCGAGGTCAGGTTCGGGTTCCACCTCGCCGCCAGCCAGGTCGGCCAGGCTCGTCGCAGTGTGGGCCTCGGCGAGTTCCTGCAGGTTCGCGTAGCAGGCGGGCCAGCCGGGTTGGGGCTTGAGCGCGCCGCTGGGTAGCTGGCCAGTGGCGACGAGGAACCGGACACCGAGGTGCTCGGCTCCGTGGGCGGCCAGCCACGCCACGCAGGGTCGTTGCTGGTCGCCGAGGACGCAGGCGATCATCGGCGCGGTGAGGCCGGCTTCGTCGCCTCTGGCCCCGCAGCTGTCGCGAAGGGCAAGGATCTGCTGGCCGGTCAGAGTTGGGCGAATGTCGCGCCGCCATGGGCAGTGTGGGCACGGCATGGATTCAGGTTGCAACATCGGGGTTTCCTTCCGCAGACCTTGGCATCGCGTGTCCGGCTGGGCTGGCCGGGTGGCCGGCAGATTCGCGAGCCGAACCACGCCGACGCTTTGCCGGTGGGGTCACGAGGAAGGCGCTGGTCTGGTTACCAGCGCCTTCCTGTCGTTCGGTGGGTTGGGGCTACAGGTGGTCGGCGATGGTGGCCAATGCCTCTGGGATGGTGGAGTGCTCGACGGCGGCCGCCATGCGATGCAGGTCGGCGTCGTCGAGCTGCCGGCCGGTCACCCGTTCCAGGCTCACGCGGGGCAGTGTCAGCCCAGCCGGTTGACAGCTGAGCGCGTGCGCGACGTCGGTGAGGATCGCCTTCGCCTCGATCTCCGCCTCTTCCAGGTCGCGGGCGTTGTTGTCGGCGATGGCCACGGCGTATCGGGCGTGCCATGTGGCGACCTCGGCGGCGACGTCGGCGGGCAGGGTGTGCGCGACGGCGGCCAAGGGCGGGGACATAGGGCCTCCTTGCGGTAGTTGGATTTCGGGTGGTCGGGCTTGCCGTGGGCCGGCTTGGCCGTTGCGACATTTGCGGGCCGACCGGACGAGCCCGATGTGGTGGGCAGAGATGCCACGGTCGTGTGGCGCCCCTGTCCACCGCCGGGCGGGTGTTCGGTCAGCTCACGTCGGTGGTGTCGTCGGGGGCGTAGATGAACATGGCCTTGGTGGTTTCGACGCGTTGAATCTTGGCGTCGTGGGCGAGTTTGTTGCAGGCGTTGATGACTGCCCCGTCGGCGGCGTCGATGGCCTTGCCGATGGTGTGTGGGGTGAGCTGCTGCCCGGGGTGGGCGGTCAGGTAGGCCAGTACTTCGGTTTGCAGCTGGTGCTTCTTGCGCACCGGCTTGCCTGAGCGGGTGTACCGCCGGCGCGGCGTGTCCTCTGGCACGGCGGCTGGCTGTCCACTGTCAGCTATGGCGGAAGTGGTGGCGGGGCTGCTGATGGGGTGGTCCTCATCGGGACCGTTCGGCCCTGTCGTCTCGTTGTCGTCAGCCGGCTCGGGCTCCTCGGCCTGCTCGGGCTGCGATTGCGCCGCTGCGGCGGGCTCGTCCGGGTCGTGATCGGCTGCGGCGAGTTCTGCCCGCTCGGGCTGCGGTTCGGCGTGGTCGTCAGGCTGCCGGGTGGCAGGCGTGGTGGGGTCGGCGCTTCCGCCGTGCTCGGCGGGGTCGGCAGCAGCGAAGGCGGGGTCGGTGGCTGCTGGCGTGGTCGTCTCGGTCGGCCCAGCGGGTTCGGCGACGGTCCAGGTGCTGGTGTCGTCGCGGTGCACCTGTCCTGCGCCGGCGATTTTGCGCAGGCTGGCGGTGACGGTGGAGTAGCCAAGCCCGGTGCGTTCGGCGATCACGGCGGCGGTTGCCGGACCGTGCGTCTTCAGATCCGTCAGGATCGCTTGCTGTGCGGAAGTCATCGCGGCTCCTCGGATGATTGATTCAGATGTATGGGCGGATGTGGTCGGCGCCCTGTTGCTGTCCCGCGCGACGGCGCCCGATACGGATGCCCTGCGCGGGAGCTGACGGTTCGGCCTGTCGGTCAAGGTGTGGATGCTGATGAACGCTCCCTGGCGGGTGGCGTTCAAGTCGCGACAGATGGATGTCGTCGCCGGCCGCTGGGCTGGGCCGATGGGACGCGCGTCAAATGAGCCCGAGTGCGGCTACGGTCCTGGGCGTTCAGGTGGGGCGCAGCATGTGGAGGTCATTGATGCACCGATACGGACGCGCTTCTCGCCGCGCCTGGCTTATGCCGTCCGGTGCCAGCGCCAGCCGTCGACGGGCACCGTGCGCAGCCCGAAACCGTCTGGCCGCAGGACTTCCGGGTCGGTGGATCCGGTCCCGGTGGTGTGCAGGTGCACGACGTGGTCTTCGACGGTGAGCCGAGCGCGGGTCTGCTGTTCGCCGGCGGTGTCGAGGGCGGCGGCGAGCTGTGTGACGCCGGAGATGGTCAACAGTGGGCTGACGGGCAGGCCGATGGGGGTGTCACGGGGCACGAACGCGTCGACTTCGATACTGGTGCCGTTCAGGGTGACGGTGGCTATGGTCAGCGGTGGTTCGGCGGTCGGCTGGGCGGTCCACCCGATTCGGGTGCGGCCGGTCGGATACAGGCCAAATCGGTTGGGACGCAGGATCGTGACTGGAAAGGCGTCTCGTGTGCCGTGGTCGACGCGGAACAGCACGGCGTCGGGATCGGTGACCACGATCTGGTCCCCTCCCCCGCCGTCATACTGTTTGTTGGTGTCGTGCAGGTCGTCTGCCAGCTGCTGCAGGGTGTCGCGGGACAGCCAGGGCACCACGCCGCGGTACTCGGGTTGGATCAGCAACGCCGGGTATCCGTCGGCGAGGTCGGGCCGCCGTACATGTGCCCGGCGGAAGGTCAGCCCGCGATAGTTCAGCCGGGTGCGTATCGGGCGGACCGTTTGGGCCCAGCCGTGCGGCAGCCGGTCGAGGCCGTCGTCGTCCCGGTCGAGCAGCAGCTTGCTCGCAGTGCCGTCGTCGCTGGTGGTGATGACGATCGCGGTGCCGTCGTCGGACAGAAGCAGTTCACCTCGGCCTGCGGTGTGCAGGTCGTCGCCGATGCGCAGCAGCCCGCTGCGGCTGATCGCGGCCGGTGATGTGGTGCCGGGCTCGTGGTAGCCGATGATCGTCGCCCGGTACGGTCCCATCCCTCCGGTCAGGGTCACGTCGACCAGGGTGTGGCGGGCGATAGGCGGCGTAGGGCAGGGACCGAGGTGCGGTGGCAGCGGGCAGCCGGCGACCCGGCGCGGGCAGAACAGGTCCACGCCGGCGTACGGCGCGTCGCCGGTATCAGTGTCGTACATCAGCCGACCGGCGAGGACGCCGCGCCCGAGGGAGGCCAGGGTGTGCCGGACGACAGCGGCGACCACAGCTGGGTCGGCGGATCCACGCAGCTGCGCTTCGATCGGCCCGTCGCCGCCTGGTGGGTAGGTGAACGTGAGCAGGTCGGTGCGGATGTCGGACAGCAGGCGGCCGACCGTCTCAGGGATGGGACCGTCGGTGGTCAGGACGAGGGTGTAGTTACGAAGGTTCATGCAGGTGCCTCACGCTGAAGGTGGGGCCAGGCGCACCGGTGGCCCGCGCCGGGCCGGTGGGTGTGCCTGGCCAGGCGGGATGGGGGTTTATCGGTGGCGGGGCCGGTCGCGGTCGCGTACGGCTGGCCGGACCGGGATGTGGTCGATGTCGTTGCCGCTGGGCCGGTGGGCGACGACTTTGGTGGTGTCGTCTTTGGCCTGGTACATGGCCAGGTCGGCGTGTTTGAACAGCAGGGGTGCGGTCAGCCCGACCCGATAGGCGGCGACGCCGATCGACACTTTGATCTCCAGCGGTGGGCAGCCAGGGAGCTGGAAGGGCCGCTGGCCGATGGCGTTGCGGATCGCGATGGCGGCGCTGATGCCGGTGTCGAGGTCGCCGGGGCCGCATCCTGCGAACTCGTCGCCGTGCAGGTGGCCGATCTGCCAGCCGTGGCGGGTGATGGTGCGCATCCGCCGTGCGACTTCGATGATCACCTGGTCGCCGGCATCGTGGCCGTGGGTGTCGTTGACCTGTTTGAACTGGTCGAGGTCGGCCAGCCACACCCACACCGGCCGGTCGGCTGCCAGCAGTTGCTGTAGCTGTGCGAGGAGGCCTTCGCGGTTGAGCAGGCCGGTGAGCGGGTCGTGGGCGGCGGCGTGACGGGCTCGGCACAGTTGTGCGCGTAGGTCGGTGATTTGCCGTTGCCGGGCCAGGCTCGCGATGGTGGCGGCGGCCACGCCGACGCCGATGGTCACCAGAGTGGTTCGCGTGAACAATGGACAGTGCTCCTGACTAGTAGGAGCACCGGGGGCGGCGAGGGTTCCAAGCTGCGCCGTCCCCGGGCTATGCGGACATAGGCCGAGGCCATGGCTCTCCGGTGCCGCTCAGGGCAGAGACGGCGGGTGAGGCACGGCCCCTGGGAAACATCCACGCCGCGGTGGCGCGGAAGATCAAGTCATCGCCACGTCAGATCGGCGTCGCTGAGGGCGGATGAGGGATGGGGTGCGGTCAGCGGTCGGAGGCCATGCCGATCGCAACCTGGCGGGAGTCCGGCAGGTCGAGGGTCAGCCACTGGTAGCCCAGGGCGCCTGCCTTCCGTAGGGCGTCCAGGAACGTCGGGTGTGTGCCGAACGGCGCGTCGAGGGGGAAGTCTTCGATGAAGTCGTTGCCGCCGATCTCTTCGATGTGGCCGAGGTCTTGGCGGCTGCCGGGTCCGTAGCCGTGGGCGTAGACGACGACATTCGACTCGGGATCGCCGGGGTCGGTCAGCAGCCCCGGGATGCCGCTGCTCATGAGGTAGGTGCCGTCGTCTTTGAACCACATCAGCCGGGGCCGTGACGGCTGTGCGGCGAGGTCGGGGTCGAGCGTGGCCGCGTGCTCGGGTGCGGCGGCAGCGTGTTCGGCCAGCGTGAGCACGTCGGTGAGCGCGAACTTGAGGGTGATCATGTTTCCTCCAGGTGTGGTGGGTGCCGGAGCGGCGGCCGTTGTCCGGGAAGGTCACGACGCCCCGCCGTCGGCTGCTAGAGGCAGGGGCCGGGCGGGGCGTCGCGGATGTGTCGGGTTAACTGGTGACGGCGTGGATGAGGCCGTGATGGCGCAGTTCGGCCAGGGTGCGGCGCAGGGCGGCGGTGCTGGTGCGGCAGCGGCGGGCGATCGCGGTGACGGTGGCGGTCGGGAACCAGTAGAGGGTGTCCAGCACGTCGGCGAGCCGGGCGGGCATCTGGGCGGTGGGCGGCGTCTGGTGTCCTGGCAGGGTGATGGCCCAGCGGTTGCCGGGTGCGGCGGGCTGTCGCCCTCGGGCGAGGGCTGCCGCACGGCGGGCGGTCGCGGCTGGGATGCAGGGCCACAGCTGGCCGTGGCAGTGCAGCTGGTCGCAGCGGCCGGTCGGGCCGGGGCGGTGGGTGGCCAGGACCTGCCGGGCGTCGTTGAGCAGCAGCACATCCACACGGCTGCCGGTGAGCGTGGTCATCGAAACCCCTTTCCATCGGATCATGTCGATCCAGCGGCGGGTTGGGCGAAAGATCAAGTCACACGGCCGTGGGCGGTGGGCCGTCTGCCGAGGCGAGGCTGTCTTCTCGCCTCGGCAGACCACCGGCGGCCTAGTTGCGGGTCAGGGACGGCAGTGTCGCGGCGAGGGCCGCGGTTTTGCCGCTAGTGCGAAACATCGACACCGCGTTGCCGGGAAGGTCGGCCACCCCGTCTTGGCGTTCCTGATAGTTGAACGGCAACCGGGCATGCGGGCCGACGCGGAACACGGGCTGGTCGACGTGTTTGCGGGCGATGCTGGTGCCGTCGTTGATGGTGTATTCGCCGAACGCGTCGAATTCGAGGCCGTCGATAGTGGTTTCTGTGTTGCCGACGCACAGGACGACGAGGTCGTACATGCGCCCGTCGACCAGGGCGCCGTCGGGGACCGCGACCGGGTTCGCCCGGCGGGCAATGACAGTCAGCCGCTGCCCGCCGCGGCTGCCCAGTCGCAGGAAGTGTCCGATGGCCTGGTAGCGGCCGCGCATCTGGATCTGCCACTGCTCACACGTGGCGGGCAGGTCGGCGGCGTACCAGTCGATGCGGTTCACGTGATCGAGCCCGGCGGCGGACACGAATGGCTGCGGTCCCAGCTCGAGCAGTGCCTCGACGGCGCATTTGCCGGAGTCGCCGCCGCCGATCACCGCCGCCCGGCGGATGCCGCGCAGCGGCCAGATCGTGGCCATGCGGGCCATGAACTGGCCGAAGGTGGTGATGGTGGTGCCGTTGGTGAGCTTGGCGCTGACGGGGTCGCCGATGCCGCGGGCGTCGATGACCCGCTGTGCCAACACTGCAGGGCCGTCTTCGGTCTCGACCAGGACTCCGTCGTCGTCACCGCCTACCGAACTGACGCTGGCGTTGGTCACGACGTCGGCGTACTGCGCCAGGGCGAGGCGGATCACCAGCGCCATGTCGGTGTTGGTCTGGTATTCACCCGCGCTGGGCAGGTGGTCGGTTTGGATCGGCGCGCCGGGTAGATAGTTGAGGTTCGCGTCGGCGTCGCCGGCGGGTCCGGCCAGGCCCGGCCGGGTGTGGGAGTTGAGGTGAAAGACCGGCCGCTCGGTCATGGCGAAGGTGCCGCCGGTGCGTCCGCTGGCTTCCAGTACCAGCGGCTTGGGGTTCCCGGCGCGCACGCGCACGGCGGCGTAGACAGCGGCGTGGAAACCTGCGCCGATGATGACCTCGCCGATGTCGGCACGGTCCAGGGTGCGCTGCTGGCGTTGTGCGTCGGACCACCAGGAGTCGATGAACTGGTCGGCGATGGTGCGGGCGTCGGGGTCCTGGGCGAGGGCGGCCAGCCGGGCCTGCGTGGGGCTGGCGAACTCGGCCACGCGGGAGGTGACCGCGCGCATGCGTGCCGACTCTCCGCGGCGGCGGGCGACCGCGTCCAGCATGGAGTCGATCAACGCGGATGGCTCGAACATGGTTCCTCCAGAGGAGATGGTCCGGCCGCCGCGGCGGGCACACCGCCGTCCCGGCCCGGGGCGGCAAGACAAGGTGTCCCGCTGCGGCGCCCGGTTGTGGACGTGCAGGATGTGGTTCGGTGACTCGTGCCAGCCCGTGTCAGAGCGGTCGGGCACTGGCCGGGGACCGCCTGTCCCCCACGGTTTTGACCTGGGTCAGATGACCGTCTGACTGCGGTCGATCGCCAGCGCGGTGATGAACGCGGCCAGCCGCGTGGCGTCGGCCGTGTCTAGGACCGCCGGTAGCGTCAGTTCGGCGCGCTGCCCATCGCGCAGCGGAAACGGGTAGGTGATCATCGGCGGTGAGGCCGGTGGCTGCACAGGTTCGGGTCGTTGAGGCTGGGTGCCGGCTGGTGGGTCGGTGGACGCTGGCGGGCGGGCGGATGCCGTGTGGTGCTGGCGGCTGGGTGATCTGCGGGCGCCGGCTGGACGTCGTGCGCCGGTGGCCGGTGGCCGTGGTGGGCGTCGCCGGGTGCCGAGCGCCCAGAGCGGGTCGTCCGCGGCCCGGGCGATGACCATGGCGATCGCCTGTCGCAGCTGGTTGTTGTAGGTGGCGCGGGTGGTGGCCGACAGGCGGGGCCGGGCGTGCTGTTGCAGGCCGGCCAGGTCCGGTAGCGACAGGCTCGTCAGGGTGTCGCTGTTGAGGACGCCGACGTCGTTGAGGTAGCGGCGCACGTTGCCGGCGAACTGGCGGGCCTGCGGCGCGGGCATGACCTCCAGCTCTGGTAGTTCGTCGAGGAACGCGCGTAGGTCGGCGACGGTCGCGGACGGCCGGTCCGATAGCGGTGGTGTCATCGCTGTTCCGTTTCTCCCCGATCGTGCGGTCGCGGTCCGTTGGCTGCCCATGCGCGGTCGGGATACGGCGGCGGCGTAATTGGTCGCCGTGCTGATGCCGGTGGGCGGGTCGCGGGTGTCATGCCTGGCATGTGCAGCCCTGCGTTGGGTCGTGGTGGCCGGCGGCGACGGTCACGAGCAGCTCATCGCCGTCGAGAGTGGACAGGTGGTCGCAGACCCGGTCGCGGTGGGCCATCACCTCGCGCAGGGTGACAAGTCGGTGCGGCCGGTCGGGGGCAGTCGCGATGACCTGCCGGCTGGTGGTGATCAGCGCGTCGGGCAGCAGATGGGTGCCGATGATGTAGTCGATGTAGGTCGGCAGGCCGGCACCGAGAGCTTCCAGCCGCGTGCCGCTGTAGCGGGCCACGTGCTGTGGGTCCTCCTGGCGCAGGGCGGCGATCAGTGGTTGGGTGGCCCACTGTTGGGCGCCGTGCCGATGGTCGGCGGGGCTGAACCCGCGGTCGGTGAACGGCAGGAAGCAGCGGGCCGGAGCGGCGGGCGGAAGATCGCCGTAGCGGGTGTGCCACTGGAGGTAGTCGTTGGTGGCGACCTCGGCCAGGGCGCGGATCAGCGGGCCGGGCTGCCAGTGGCGGGCCGGCAGGGCGCAGGCGGCCAGCATCGGGTCCGGCAGCGGGCGGGCGCCGAAGGTGACGGCATGGTTCTGGCGGGTGGTGTGCAAGTGCGGGATCGGGGTGAACTGGCTGGCGGTGATCAGTCCATCGAGGTGGGCGGTGATCTGGTCTTCGAGGGGCAGGCTGCTGCCACCGGGGATGCACAGCAGTAGTTCGGTGCCGTCAGGCACGTGCATGACTGTTGTCCTTCGTCATCGAGGAATGCGGGGCGTGTGTACCGCCGATCGGCGGTAGCGTGCGCGTGCCGCCGATGAGTGGCGGGCATGCGAAACCGGCGGACGCCTTGTGGGCGTCCGCCGGTCGTGTTGGTGGGGTGTCAGGGCTTCCAGCGCAGCCGATGTGCGGCGGCGGCTGCTGCCAGTTCGGTTTCGTGGTCGGGGGTGCGGTCGGGGACCGATAGTTCGGCGTCGTCGAGGATGAGGTTGCAGCGGGCTGCCGTGGCGGCGAGGTCCTTGACGGCTTCGGTGATGCTCGGATGCCCGCCGGTGGTCAAAAGCCCATCCGGTTCGCTTCCGGGGTTGCCAGTGCGGAATTCGCCGACGGCGATGACGCCTGATGCGCCTTCGGTCACCGTGACGCTGGTCAGTTGGGGAAGGGCATGGCCGTCGACGGGGTGTGCGACGCACAGGTCGCGCAGGTCCAGCAGTTGCTGTCCCGCGACACGCAGCAGGTTGCCGATGGAGTCAGCACCTTGTTCGGCGAGCGGGACGTGATCGCCGCAGTACGGGCCGAGTACGGCCAGGCTGTCCGCGGCTGCGGTGACCAGTTCGGACAGTCCGGGCAGCAGCAGCCGCAGGTCCGATTCACCTCCTGCCAGCAAGGCGATGCCGACGGCGTGTGCGGCCTTCACCGCCCTGTGCACAGCGTGGTGGGCCACGGCTGGCTCATCGTCGGACAGCCATGTCAAAGCAGCGCGGGGGGTGAGGAATCGCAGCCCGAGCATCGCTTGAACCTGGTGGACGCCGACCGACCGGAACAGGACGGTGCCGTGTTCATCGGTGGCAGCCGGATCCGTGACCGCCAGGGCGAAGGCGGGGGTCACGAGGTAGCTGGCGTCGGCGCAGGAAAGGATCGGAGTGACGGTCATTTCGTCGATCGCCGCGTCCAGGCAGCCGCGGATGGTCTCCAGGGGATAGCGGGCGAGTTCCGGCACAGCGTCGGCGAAGCCGCGCGGGTCGAGGATGGTGAACGGTGACGGTTGCACAGATGCCTCCTGACGGTGGTCGGTCGACCACGACCGCACCGCCAACACCGCCACACATCAAGTGACATCATTCGATGTTTGCTGGTGGCGAACACTCCCCCAGCCGTCACCAGTCGCAGTTTGCCACCCGATAGGCGTGTCCTTTATGGTGCTGGGCGTCGCCTGGTCACGAACCACTGTGGGGCCCTTCGTGAACGCAACCGCCGGCATGTTCCCCGCCCACGCGGGGGCTTCCCCACCACCGGTGCGCCACCATCGGCCCACCTCGCGCACATAGGCCCAAGCGCAGGGGCCTGCGAGGCGTGCCCTGTCGTGCGACCGGTGGATCCGTCTGTACGCCACCGGCGAGGGGGAAACCCGCATGTCACGACTGCCCGCGTTCATCTGCGGCATCGACTGGTCCGAAGGACTCAACGACGTCGCCGTGATCAGCCGCGACGGTGCGGTGGTAACCCGGGCCCGGATCGAGGAATCCCCGCAGGGCGTCACGGACCTGTTCCGGCTGCTGGACGGTTTACGCAACTCCCACACACACGGCCGCCGGCACGTGCCGATCGGCATCGAGACCGCCGACGGTCTCCTGGCGGCCACCCTGCGCGCCCGCCGCCAGCCGGTGATCCACATCCCGCCGCATCGGATCGCCGCGATGCGCAAAAGCCTGTCGCCGGTACCCCGCAAATCCGACCGCACCGACGCCGAGATCATCGCCCTGGCCGTGCGCGACGGCTGGGGCCGGCTGCGCCCACAACCCGTCGACAGCCCGCAAGCCACGGCGATCGGGGTCCTGATCGCCGCGCACGACCGCACCCAGCGGACCCGGCTGCGGCTGCAAGCCCAGCTACGGTCGCTCCTGCGCCAAGGACATCCGCACGCGGTGACCGCCTGGACCCACCTCGATCACGGCTTGGCCCGACCCGAAGCCCGCGCGGTACTCGCCGCAGCACCCAACGCGGCCACCGCGGCCAAGCTGACCCAGTACCGGCTGACGAAGATCCTCGCGGCGGCAGGCCGCAGACGGCTGGTGGACGCAGAGGCCTACCGGCTGCGAGACCTGTTCACCCTGCCGGTCCTGCGCCTCGACCCCGCGGTGGAGACGGCGATGGCCGCGCAGATCAGCGCCGTTCTCGGCCTGTTCGACGCCGCATGCCACACCGAACAGCACCTACGGCAGCAGATCGCCGCGCAGCTTGCCCTGCATCCGCAGGCGGCCATCTACCTATCGTTTCCCGGCTGCGGAACACTGCTCGCGGCACGGCTGCTCGGTGAAATCGGCGACGACCCAACCCGGTTCGCCACCGCGAAAGGACTTCGCGGCTACGCCGGGTTGTCACCCGTGACCTGGGCCAGCGGCTCCAGCAAAGTGATCTTGCATAGGCGGGTCTGCAACCGCCGTCTCAAGACCGCCTGCCACCAGTGGGCGTTCTCCGCGTTGACCCGCTCCCCCGGCTGCCGAGCGGTCTACGACACCCGCCGCGCCCACGGCGACACCTTCCCAGGCGCGCTGCGGCACGTCGCCGGGCGGCTGCTGGCCGGCCTGCACCACTGCCTGGCTACCGGCGAGCTGTACGACGAGCGGGCCGCGTTCGGCGGAATCGCGCCGCCATGACCGCCGGGTGATGGACGCCGAACCCGGCTGGGTGACACCTCACTTCGCTCACCGGCGCCGTCGAGCCCTTGCGCGGGAACGGTGCCCCAGCACCGGTCGGCGTCCATCACCCGGCCTACGGCCCGGTGTGGCTGCTACCAGGTCAGCGTCTGCATCTGCTGATGGCGGCGCAGCATATCGGCGAGCTCGCCGGCGGCCGCCGGCCAGCGCAGTATCGCGTCAGTGCGCAGCCGGCCGGCCGCCACCCGCACCTGCGGGGTGATCGTTTCGGCGAGGATCGTGACGTCGGCGCGCGGATCGGCTTCGAACGCGCACACCTGGTCCAGGGCATCGTGGTGGACGAAGACCTTCACCGACGTGGCCCACAACGGTTTCGCCTGCACGGGTGGCACAATGCCGAGCCGCACTCCGCCCAGATGAGGGTGCATCAGCGCCTCGGCGCCTGCCAGGTCGCAGGTGACCAGGATCGGCGGGTTCAGCCGGTTGCCTCGGCCGGGGCGTCCCAACGCGTTTCCCATGAGCCCACGCAGTTCACCGGCGATCAGAGCCCGCTGGGTCGCCGGAACGTGCGGGGTGATGCCGTCCAGGCCAAGAACGTGACAGCGCATCTCCGTGTCGACCAGCATGACCGCACGGTAGACGGGGAGCCATATTCCGATCGCGTCGGTGAGGTCGTCCAGCCATGTCCGCAGGTACGACAGGACCATGAGGCAGACGGCAACACCTCGGTCCCAGTCCATGTCGGCGGGCGACACTCGCCAGCTGGTCGCCTGGTCACGCGCGTACAGCAGCGTTGGCTGGCTGCGGTCGGCAAGGCCGAGGCTGACCAGCAGCGGCCGAATCACGGCAAGATCGATCGTGGGTTCTGGGGGCATCGCGCTACATCCTCTCCTAGCTGGGTTCCATGGTTCGGGCGACGCCCGCGGCGGAGGGCTGCGTGCGTTCCGCCGGTCGGCGGGGATGATGAGGCCCGCGGGCTGTGGACATTTCGCGTCTGGTCGACCCGCGCGTGTCGCGACCAGCGCGTGCGATGAACGCATCGCTCTGACGGCGTTCTGCGATGGCGTCGGCAGACGCTCGAGGCAAATGCGCGGGTCGGGGCCGGTGGATCTGGCGAGCCGTAGCGTCGGCCGATCGGCGCTGTCGCTGCTGGGGTCGCGCCGAGATCTGCGGCACCGCGGGCAGCCTGCCGCCGGGGATGCGACGGGACGCCGTCTTGCCTTTCGTGCTGGACACGGCCGTCGAACTGTCACCGCCCGGCTGGACCCGTGAGGCCAGCGCACCGCCGGCACCTGCTCAGTCCCTCCCGCCCAGCTCCGGGGTCTATGCCCTCGACGAGCCGGCCCCGTCACGGTTCGTGCTGTTCATCCTGGACTCCGCCGAGGAGGTCACGTACGACGCCGGTGACCGCCACGATGTCGACGGCGGCCATGACTACGGGCCCGGCCTGTTCGATCACCGTATCGACTGGGACAGTGTGCTGTGGGCTGCGCTGGCCGAACTGGGCCTTCACGCGCCCGGCATGCCGGACTGGTTCTGGAACCGAACCGGCACCCCATAAGCGCATCTGGCCTGGTCACGCCGCAGTGACGTGAGGGTTAGGGTAGCTTGTGGACGCCGAACTCATCAGCGCTATTGGGTCGCTAGCCAGCGTCGCCGTGGCCGTCATCGCCGCAATCGTGGCCTACTACTCTTGGCGGACTTCGCAGCATGCCGCGAACGCGACCGCGGTGCTGACGGAGATCGAGAAAGCACGGTGGCACGCCGAGAACCGGCCGCAGTTTCAGCTCGAGTTCGAGGGCCTGGTCATGGACAACCGGCTGGCCGCGTGCAGCATCACACTGACCGACTCCAAATCGCTGCCCTGGGTCGATGTCGTCGCGTCAGTCCGGCCGCGCGTCTTTGGCCGTACCGATACCGAGGAAGACTTCGGGCCGTTCATTTGGGATGACACCAGCGAGCACTACAGCGACCCCATCGACACCGAGACATTCCGGCTGTACGCCGGTGGCGATCAAACCCTCTACATGAGGGCCGCGTCCGACGAGGAATGGCAGAGATACACCTATCCGATCCGGTTGTGGCTCCACTGCACCGCGGACAACGGTGACACCTGGATGGTTCCGACTTCCCGCACACTTGTCCCGCTTCAGCTGGCCGAAAGCATCGTGACTCGCGAGCAAATCGAGGCCCAGGCGCAGACCCGGTACGAAGCGGGCTGACGACCTGTTGCGGACGTTCAGTGCGGGCTGCCAGAACGCGTCCGCGTCGAGCGGCGTGCCGTCGGGGTTCGACGCCGAACGAGCGGCGTTGTCTATCCGGATTGCCCGATCGTCACGCCGTGGCTCGCCATGAACGCGACCGGGTCCACTCCTCCGGCGAACGACCGGTCGCCGTTGAGGTGCGTTTCGAAATGCAGGTGCGGTCCGGACGAGTGCCCGGACGTCCCCACGAGGCCGATCACTTGCCCGGCTTGTATGTGGTCGCCGACCGCCACGAAGGGCCGCTGGACCATGTGGCAATACCTGGTGATGATCTGCCCCTCGTGCCGGATATCGACGAACCAGCCGCAGCCCGGTGTGCTGGGTGAACCGTCGTGGTCGCAATCGCCGACATCGCACTTGGCGACGATGACGGTGCCATCGGCGGCGGCGTGGATCTGAGTGTTGCGGGCGGCGCCGAGGTCGACGCCATTGTGAGTCGGTCGGCTGGGCGTGCGGAACCCGGAGACGATCGGGGCGTGCACGGGAGCGGTCCAGCCGTCGCCCGCCATGGTGTCGCAGACGTCGACGATGATCCCGAGCCGCAGCGAGGTGTTTGCGACGATCGTCTGCGCCGCGGCAGTGTGTTTGGCATACGCGTCCGGGTAAGCCGAGCGTTGCACTGCTTGGGCGGCCTGCGTCAGTGGCATGGTGCGCCACCCGGGGACTTTGAGCAGGCTTCTGTAGAACCGTTGGGCTGCGGTCGCCGGCGTCATCAGCTCGGCGGGGGTTCCCCAGCCGGTTGACGGGCGTTGCTGGAACAGTCCGAGGCTGTCGTGGTCAGTGCCGACGCCGTCGTGGGGCATCGACAGTGACGCGGGCACCGCCGGGTTGGCGAGGTTGAGGATCCCTGATTCCTGTAACGCGACGGCGATCGCGATCGTCGCCCCGTACGAGCCGGCGCCGCTGTCGTGGCTGGCGGTCACGATCGCGGCCGCGTGCTGTTGCTGTACGGGGATCAGATTGGGGCTTGAGGTGGTGGTGATCGGGGCGCAGCCGGCAGCGGCGGAGCCGAGTCCGCCGGTGACGACGAAGCCGCCAAGCAGGATGAGGGTGAGGATACCCGCCAGCAGGCTGGCGAGGAGCTTGCCGATTCCGAGCATGACTGTTTACCTCCAGGCGGATGTGGCGGCCGGTTGTCTCCGGCTCGGCGATACGCGAGGCGGGCCGGTAGCCCCGTGACCGCGTCGTGCCCGTCCGGGTAACGCGGCGGCGACGCGATGGGGGACTAGGTGCTCCCGGCCTACGGTGTGTCTTGAGTGGACGCGATGAAGCGTCGGGGTTATGGCCTGAGTACGGCGCTGCGGCGTACGCTCGAGGGCAGCGGCCCGGCTCGACATTTCCCCGTGGTGCCGAACCGGGCCACCCATTCAGCACCCAGATCGGCGGGCATCGGTCCAGCCGCCGATGCCCGCCGTTTGGACCTGGTGCCGTATCACGACAGCGCCAACTCGGGACCGGTTTCTACGATCCGCGGCGGTAGCCGCTATACGCACTCTTCAGGGCTGAGGATGTGCACACCCCACTCGGCGGGATAGAACGTCCCGTTGACCTTGCCCAGCCGCGGTCGCAGAGGTCGCACCGAAGGATTGACCGACGCCGGGCGCCCCGTAGAACCCGCGACAGGTCAGCTGGCCCGCCTGCAGGCAATCGTGCCCCCGGTGCTCGGGGACGGGGTTGGCTTTGCTCATCGTTGTCTCCTACGGGTTGCGCGGCGGGTGCCAGCCGCTGGTAGGTGAGGGTGTTCGGTGGCGGGCTGGTAGCGGACGAGCCCCGTGGAGGCGAGGGTGTCGCAGGTGGTGGCGAACCGGACGGCGGTGCCGGCGATGTAGCGGTCGGCTGCGCCCGGGATGCTGATGAGCCCAGCGGTGTAGAGCAGATCGGGTGCGCCTGCGCAGGTGTTGCCGAGGTCGATGAGAGCGGCGGCGGTGGCGTGGCGTAGCCCGGCGGTGATCCAGGCGGCGACATCGGCGGGTGCGGTGGTCATGGCATGCCCGAGTCGTTCCGGATAGGTGGTGTAGCCGAGCAACCTGGCGTGGCCGGCCACCAGCAGCAGCGCCGGATGTGGCTGCTCGTCGCCGATCGGCGGCTGTGGGTTCGGTTGGAGTGCGGCTGGTGTGGTCATCGTTGCTGGTCCAGGTAGTGGTCGAGCAGTGCGGCGGCGGCCTGACCTTGGTTGCGGTGGTTGCCCAGGTGTGTTCGCCGGCCGCGGCGCTGGTCGGCGGGGTCGCGCAGGGCGATCGCGTCGGCGCGGGGGCCGTGGACGCGGACCTGGCCGAGGATGGTGCCGGCGAGGGCGGGCCGGCCGAGCAGTCCCGCGGTGAGCAGCGGGCAGACGATCAGGTCGGTGGGATCGTGGGCTTCTGGCACGTCGACGGTGGTGAGGGTGACCGTGCCGAGGAACGGGTGGTCGATCTGCACGCGTTGGCGGCGCACCGGCCGCGATCGCAGCGTCACGTCGACGGCGACGACCACCGCGTCGTGGCCGTACTCGCACAGCGTCTCGCGGGCGGCTTGGTGGTAGCGGATGCGTTCGAGGTACGTGTGCCAGGAGCGGGGCAGGATCGGCACGTCGTGGGGCCCGCCGTCGCCGGTGGGGGCGATCAGGTCCCCGTCGACGGTGATCAGCGCGTCGCCGAACAGGGCGCTGTCGAAGAAGTACGGCACGTAGCGGTTCAGGCCGGCTTGGTGGGCCGACAGGCCGGGCCCGTAGTCCGCGCGCGGGAATCGCGTGCCGTTCCGTTCAGCGCGAAGCATGGCTTTGACGCGGGGTTGCCGTTCGAAGGCGGCGACCCGGTCTCGCAGCGTGTCACCTGCTGCGGCGTCGTCCACATATGACCGCAGTGGTGAGGCGATCCCGGTGTTCAAAACGGCGTGAATCCAGTTGTGGTGCAGGGCGATGGCCAGGTCCGCGGCCGCACCGCCGGCGGTGGTGCGGGCGTGTAGCCCGCGGGGGCCGTGCGCGTCGGCTGTGGTGGCGAACGGGTCGCAGTCGGCGGCCGGGCGGGCGATCATCGGCTGGTGGGCGACGATGCCGCGGACAGCGTAGGGCGACAGCGCTGCGGCGATGCGATGCCGCAGCTCCGGCCGGGACTCGTGCCCGCCGCGCAGGCACACGAGGACCTTCGCCGGGACCTCGTCATGGTTGAAGATCGAGAACATGGGTGGCCTTCCGGATTGTGGGCATGCGAAAAGGGCCGCCCGGCAAGGTCCGGTGCGGCCGCAATGCGATACGAGGGGAAGAGGAAAAGGGCCGCGCTTTCTGCGCGGCAGCGTGGTGGTCGCCGGCGCTCCGTGCGCCGGCCAGGCCCCCGAGCCTCAGGGTCGGGGAGGATGTAGTGCGCCGCCGGGCGCCATGCTCCCGGCGGCGCACACACCCCAACGGGAGGAGGGTTGGGGTCTTAGGGAAGACGCAGGGCGACCAGCCGCTGCCGGGTGGGCAGGGTGGACAGGGTCTGCCAGGCCGTCTTCAAATACTGCAGGCGGGCTTCGGTGCTGGTGTCGGCTGGACGCAGAATGCTGCCGGACTCGGTAACCAGGGCGTCGCCGCATACTTCACGCATGGCGCAGAATCGGCCGTAGGCCACGGCTCCGGCTTGGAATAGGCCGACTTCCATGGGGTCGAGGTCGACGCTTCCACCGCACGCGTTGTGCACGAGCATCGCCGTGATGCGGGGCTGATTGCGGAAGTCGAGCCACGCCTGGTTGCGGCTGTACTTCTCCGGCTTGGCCAGATGCCGCGCCAGATAGGTGGTCCACTCCCGGGCTGGCCCGGTGCCTTCGACCGCTTCTTGCCATGTCTGATGGCGCAGCATCGCGTCATACCAGGCGTGGTGCTTGGTCAGCGTCAGGTCGAGACGCCCCAGACTGCCACCGGCGGCGGCCGCGATGCGGCCGTGCTGCTTGCGTACGCCGGTCAGCCCCCGGTCAGACCAGCTGCGGATCCAGCCGAGCATGCCTTTGCGGGTGACGGCGAACCGGGTCACCGGTGTCGGCGTCGTGTGCCCGATCAGGCCTTCGACGGCGGCCGGCAGCCAGCTGTCGCTGTCTGCGGGAAGGCACACGACCAGCGTGCGGGTGATGGTGGACCCGTCGGGGGTCGTCTCCTGGAACATAGCGCTGCTCCTGTCTCGCCTCTGTGGGCGTGGTGTCGGGGTGGGTTCCCGGCCGCGGGGATGAATGGAGTTGTCACGGGCGCTGGTCGCCGGTCGACCGGCCCCTTGTGGGGCGGGTGGGCCGGTGGGCGCCGCGTGTCTCCGAACATCCGGGGACGGGGTGGTGCCATGACGTTCGCCGATACGAACGTGGTGGACCGTAGCCAGCGCCGCTGACAGACCCCGACCGGTGAGACATGCCCTGACCTGCACTGTCAGCGACACGACGCTCCCGGTATGGCGGCTGTCAGCGTGTCAGTGGGGCTCGGCCGCTGACAGCGGCGGCAGATCGGCCAGCCGCAGCCGCCGGCCCGGTGGTGATCCGATCGGCAGCAGCCGGGCTTCGGCGGGTTCGTCGGTGTGCAGTCCGGTCGCCACGAGCAGGTCACCGACGTGCGGCGCCAGGGTCTGGTGCACCGCCTGTTCGTGGCCGGCGGTGGGCACCCAGATCAGGATCGGCCGGCGGGTGCCGGCCTCGGCGGCCGAGCGGTAGTCGTCGAGGCGGGCGATCAGCGCCGGCGGATGCTGGCTGCCGGTCTCGAACTCGAGGAAGAACCCGACCCTGTGCTCGTCTGCGGTCCATTGGCCGTAGGCGTCGGGATGCACGTCGGGAAACCCGGCGGCGGCCTGCTGCTCCGACCACCACTGGTTCAGCTCGTGCCCGGCGTGGTGGCGGGCGTAGGTGTGCAGGCGGATGAAGAACTCGTTGACCCCGATCTGGTGGGAAAGGCGGGGGCTGGCGGCGATGGCGGCGTTGCGGTGCGCCAGCACGGCCGGTCGCGGTGGTGCGAGCCCGAGCACCGCGTGGGTGTAGCGGGCGCCATTGAGTCCCAGGGTCCAGCCGACCCGGGCGGCCGGGCCGCCGAGGTAGCGGGCGACCCTGGTCACGAACCCCAGATTCCGCAGGGTCGCCAGGCGCAGCTGCGCGGCTCGCTGGGACCCGAACAGCGCCCGCAGGATCTGGTTGCCGGTCAGCAGCTGGTGATGGTGCAGCCACATCAGCAGCTGCTCGTCGCGGGGTGTGAGCCGGTGGATGACGCTGAGAAGGTCACGTACGGGTGCGGAGGGCATGGTGTCTCCTGACATGAGCGGTTGCACGGCCGAAGCCGCAGACAGGTGGGAGTTGGGCAGGCCGGTTCGGATGGAGCAGGGTGGGGGCGGCAGAAGTGAGGTGAGAACGGGGCGCCGGCCCCATGAGAGGAGTCCCGTTAGGGAGTTCGCATCGGCGGTGATCCGATTCCCGCAGGTGGGAGCCGCTATCAGGGTTCGTTGTGGGTTTCGCGTTGCTGACGGCCCTTGTCGCAGCCCTGTGCGAAAGGGTGTCCGAAACCCTTGCCGCATCAGGAACTTCGGCGAGTGCTCTACGGCTGTGGGGGCGGGGCTGGTTGCTGGCGGGCGTCGCGGGCGGCTCGTTTGGCCTGGTCGGCTTTCATCGCCCGTTTGGCGCTCTTGCGCAGCGCCGAGTCCGGCTGCGGCGGGTGCGCGGCCGCGACGTGCTGCCGGATCGCGGTGGTCTCCCCCACCGCTGGTGGCATCGGCAGGGTGGTCATGGTGAACGCGCGGGTTTCCTGCCCGCCGACCAGCAGCCTCGCGGCGACGTGCCGCGCGTCCAGATGTGACAGGTCGTGGGCGTCGAGTTCGGGTTCGGTGTGCTCGGCCAGGATCTTCGCGTCGCGTGGTGAGACGGTGAAGAACAACTTGCTGCGGGCGTTGGCGGCGATCGCTGACAGCACGTCGGGCGGCAGCTGGTCGAGGTGCTGGTGGGCGAGGACCATCGACAGCCGGTAGCCGCGGGCTTCGGCGAGCATGTCGGCGACGGAGTTGTTGAGGTTCAGGAAGTTGTGGGCTTCGTCGAGGTAGAGGGTGGCGTCGCGGCGGGTGTGCTCCGGGTGGGCGGCGCGGGCGGTGGCGGCCTGCCACACCCGGCCCACGAGGAGGCTGCCCAGCACGCGGGTGGTGTCCTCCCCGAGCTGGCCTTTGGGTAGCCGGCACAGCAGCAGCCCGCCGTCGAGGATCTGGCCCATGTCGAAGGTGGACTTGGGGCTGCCGATGGTCTGCATCACGAACGGCCGCAGCAGGAACTGCCGCAACCGCGACAAGACGGGTCCGATGACCTGGGCGCGGGCCGCGGGATTCATGCCGTCGTACCAGGCCCAGAAGCCGTGCAGCCCGGCCGGGTCGTCGAGTTCGGCGGTGAACCGGGCCCTAAACGCGTCGCTGTTGAGCAGCGGCGGGACTTCGGACAGGGTGGCGTTGGCGTGCCCGCGCAGGGTCAGCAGCGACACCCGCAGCGTGTCGTCGATCCTGGGTCCCCAAAACTTGGAGAAGATCCGGGCGAACACGCTGGTGATGTTGTCGACGGCCAGGTGCTCGTCGTCGCCTTCGAGGGGGTTCCAGGCGACGTGGCCGGGCTGGTCGGGGTCGATGATGACGACCCGGTCGGCCGCCGAGGCAGGTAGCCGGTCGAGGATGTCGAGGATCAGGTCGCCGCGTGGGTCGATGACCACCGCACCCCGGCGGGCGTGGACGTCGGCCAACACCATGTTCGCCAGCAGGGTGGATTTCCCGGCGCCGGTCTTGCCGGCGATGTGCAGGTGCTGGCGGGCGTCGTCGACCGGTAGCGCGACCTTGTGGCCGCCGATCTGGGCGACGCCGAGCACGCGGGTGCCGCGGCCGCCGGTGGGGACGGCGACCGGGACGGGGACGGCTTTGGCTCGGGCCCGGTCCAGGCCGGGCACCGCCAGGTCGTCGGGCAGCTTCGCCAACGCGGACAGTTCCGGCAGGGCGGCGACGAACCCCCGCCGCAGCCGCCGTGCCCCGAGGACTGCGGCTGGGTGGTGCAGGCGGCGGCGGTGCAGGCTGTTGCGGCCGGTGTGCGCGGCGAACGCGGCCGCGATCTGATGCCCTCGTCCCCGAAGCCGCGGCACGGCCGCGGCCGGGTTGTCCCTTGGCCGGGTGGTGGCGGTGACCACGTAGCGGATCGCGACCTCGAACAGCGGATCGGTGGCGGCCTTGTCGGTGACCGCGCGGATGTCGCGGTCAATCAAAGGGTCACGCACCGGCGGCCGGCGCACCCCTGATGGTGTGCTGGCGCGGGCGGGGGTGAACAGTTCGAGCAGCAGGGTGATGGGCAGCAGCGCCACGGTCACCGCCGCTCGCAGGATCCGGTCAGCGAGGGCGGGGCTGGCCGCTCCGCGCATGGCGCGGGGCACCGCGCGGAGGCGGCGGGCCCGGCGAGCGGTGGCGGGCCGGGCGAGGATCTGCACGATCGTCGACTCGCCGGTACGGGTCTGCGCGCCGGCGGACAGCAGCGGCCGCAGCGGGTCGGTGTCGTAGTCGAAGCGCAGCGGCAACGCGTCCGGGTAGCGGGGTGTCAGCTGCCCACCGGCGACGTGAGCGCCGGCGGGGATCGGATCGGTGGCCGTCTCGGTGGTGACGGTGGCGCTGGGCCACGCGGCGCGCACGACTGCTTCGGCCGCGCCGGGCGGAACCGTGCCTGGCACCCACAGGGCGATGGTCAGCTGACGGCCGTGCCAGATGTACTCCAGGCCGATATGGGCGGTGCCCCACAGGCGGCGTCGCCAGGTGGCGGGGATCAGCAGCCCGGTCAAGGCCCGCCACAGGTCAGCGGCCCCGGCCGGGTCGACCTGCGGTGGTGGTGCGATGACGATCGTGCGGGCACCGGCCGCATGGTGCTGGTGCCTCCATCGGGCGATCAGGTTGGAGCCGGCGATCCAGCCGCAGACCGCTGTCGCGGCGACCGCGGCGGCCAGGAACCGGTAGGCGACGATCTGGTCCCAGATGCCACTCACCGTTTGCAGGGGAAAGGGGTTGGCAGACATGGCTGACGCCTTCCTGCGAAACACCCGCCGCAGGCCACCTCATGGGTGGCCTGCGGCGGGTGAAAGGAGAAGGCACGTACCGCGAGGGTTCGCGGCCGGACAGAGGCTCAGCGGGAGACGGCACTCAGACCGGTGCGGGCGACCGAATCTTCGGTTCTCGAGGCGACGACTTGAAAGAGGGTGCGGCTGGCGCCGCACACTAAAAGCGCTGTTCCCTTTTCCGCGGTCAGAAGGGCTCGTGCTTCGCCGGCGGTCAGCGCGAACCGGTCGGCGACGATGTCGATGGCTTGGGCGGATTGCTGCAGCAGGATCTGGGTGGCGCTGTTGTTCACCACCGCCATGCCCAGGTCAGAAGAAAGCAGGTCGGCGGTGTCCTGGGTGACCACGGTGAGTCCGGCGCCGCGTTTGCGGGCGGACTTGGCCATCTTCAGCAGGAACTTGGCGCCTTCCCCGTCGCGCATGAGCAGCCACGCCTCGTCCACGACCACCAGCCGTCGCTGCAATGTACCGTCGCTGCCGGGGGTGTCGATGAGGGTGTCGATCGCGTCGAGGGCGAGCAGCATCCCGATCGGGCGGATCTCGTCGGCCAGCTGCCGCAGCGACCAGACGGTCAACTGCCCACCGGGCCGGGTGGTGGTCTGCCCGGCGAACAGAGCGCTGTGGCTGCCATGTGTCCACGGGGTGAGCCGGTCAGCCAGCCGGGTCCAGGCGGGATCACCGTTGGCGCGCAGCGTGTCGGCCAGGTCGGCCAGCAGGGGTGCCGGCTGGCCCCAGGTGTCGGGGTCGGCGGTGATCCCGGCGGTGCGATAGCAGGCGATGGCGGCCTTGTCGACGATGGTGTGCTCGTCTGCGGTCAGCCCATCGCCGGTGCGGCCGGCGAGCATCACATCGAGCAGGGTGTGCAGGAATCCGATGCGCCGGTCGAGTTCGTCGGGGCGGCGGATCCCGGTCGGCAGGTCGAGCGGGTTGAACCTGACACCGGGCGCGCCCAGGGCGATCGTGACGCCGCCGACCTGGGCGGCGAGGGCCGCGTATTCGTCGTCGGGGTCAACCACGGATACCCCGATGCCGTGGGGCAGGGCGCGCAGGATCTCCAGCTTGGTCAGGTATGACTTGCCGGCGCCGGAGCGGGCGAGGACGACCTGGTTGTGGTTGGCGGCTGACCAGCGGTCCCACCAGGTGACCCCCGTGCCGCCGGCGGTGAGCCCGTAAAGCTGGCCGCCGGTGGCCGGCGGGTCGCCGGGCAGCGGTGCGGGCAGGTCCGATGCCGCGAAGGGGAACGCGGCGGCGAGGCTGTCGGTGTCGAACATCCTGCGCATCCCGATCGGGTCCACGCCGAGTGGCAGGGTGGCGGTCCAGCCTTGCAGCTGCCGCCAGGTGACCGGCCGCAGGTCGAGGAGCATCCCGGAGGCGGCGGCCTGCAGCTGGGTGGTGGCCTCGGCCAGCTGGGTGCCGGTGCGGGCGTGGACGGTGAGGTAAATCCCGGTCCGGGACAGGTGGCCGGCGCCGCGGGCGACCCGGTCGGCCAGTCCGGCCGCGTCGGCGGCGACCGCGTCGACGGTGGGGTCGGCGAGTTTGCCGCTGCCGGCGTCGAGGCGTCGCGACGATTCCAGGCGGGCGCGTTGCCGGCGCAGGAAGTCCGCCGCGACCGGGGCGGGGATCGGTTCGATGTGCACCGCGGCATCCATCCACAGCGGCAGGGTGAACAACGCGGCCAGCCAGCCTGGGCCGACCTCGGGCGGGTAGCCGGTGATGGCGAACGTGGCGGCGTGGTCGTCACCGACGACGATCGCTGACGAGGTGACCTTGACTACGGACGGTCCACACGCGACGGTCACGTCGATATCGGTGTCGAGGGTGTCCGGCGTGTTTCGGCCCGACGGTGCGCAGGTGCCGACCGGCTGACCGGGGACGGCCCGCTTCGCCTCCGCAGGGGGCCGGTACGGGTCACAGGCGGCCGCGAGGACGCCGGTGACCGTTGGCCCGTCCAGGACGCGGGTCGTCGCGCCGAGTCCGCGTAGCGTCGCGGCCGTGCCGGCGAGCATCCGGGACACGGCTGCTGGATCACGGCCGGTGTGCACGATCAGGATCTGCCGGCGCAGCGGATCGGCCTGTTCGGCGATGTCGTACAGGAACGCAGCGTGGTCGAGAGCGGTGTCGCGCAGCGGCCCGTCGGGCATCGTTTCGGCCCGGTCGACGAGGGCGTCCGCTGCCGGGGACAGGTCCCAGCGGCGGGTGGACACCACGATCTGCGTCGGTGTGCTCAGCGTGTTGAGCCAGCGGCCGAGCCCGGCCAGCAGCGCCGCCTGTTCGGCCGGTGCGCGCAGCTCGAGGTTGATGGTGCTAGCGGCGACCACCCCGACGACCTGGCCGCCGTGGCGGATCAGCCCCGCTGGGCTGATCGCGTCGGCGGGCAGCCGCAGCGGGCCGAGCTTCGGCGTCCGGCCGTCGACATCGACCGGCACCCGCTGGCCCGGCATGCCGGGTGCCAGCAGCTTGCCCGCCCGTAGGTAGGTGATCGCGTGGCCCAGCCACCGGTCCAGGCTCAGCCCGTCGCGGCGACCGACCGCGACAGCGAACAACAGCGCCGCGTATGGGACGGCGAGCACCAGCCACACCGGCGGTGGCAGCGCGCCGGCGACGGTCCGGTAGGCCAGCCACGCTGCGGCGGCACCGGCGGCGAGGATGGCCACCTGCCGGAATGTCAAACCCCAGGCGACCTTGTCCGGGGTGTCCAGATCGGCGGGCATCGGCGTGGACAGGTCAACAGGTTCTTCGGCACGCATCACGATTGCTCCGTTCGTTCACAGGTCTCGGGGAGGTGGTGGCAGCGCCGCCTTCTGCCGGGCGGTCACCCGGGCGCGGCCGTTTCCTTCGCTGATCGGCGGACGCCGGGCCGCGGCGGGTGTGCCGCGGCCTATGCCGGGGACGCCGTCGGCGATCGCGCCGTCGGCGGTGGCGTCGGCGACCCTGCCGGCGCGGCGGCTGGTGCCGCCCATGCGGCGGGTGAACGCCTTGGTCATCCGGTGCACGACCATGACCCGGGCGACCTGGCTGAAGAAGCTGCCTTTCGGGGTGCCGCTGGAGGTCAGATACCGCGACACCAGGCTAGGGATCTTCGCGGTGAACAGCAGAATGGCCAGGACCGCGAACAAGGTGATCGGCCGGCTGTCCGCGTCGTCGGGTTTCACCCCGGCGGGCAGGCCGGCGGCGGGGTCGAGCAGGATCCACATGCCGGCCGAAAACGTGGTTGCCTGCGCGGCGGGGATCGCCAGGCAGCCGATCAGCGTCCGCCACCACAGCCGGGCCGCGCCTTCTAGCTGCGGAAGGCTGTAGCTGGCCATGGCCAGAGGTGACAGTCCGACGAGGATGATCAGCAGCGCGTAGCGGATGATCCAGGTCAGCACCAGCCATGCGGCGAGGATCACCACCAGGACGGTGATGATCGTGCCGAGCAGCCCGACCTTGATCGGGTCGTCGAAGTCACCTGCCGGGTCGATGCCGAGGCTGAGCGCGATCAGCGAATTCAGCCGGTGGAACGAGGTCGTCTCGTCCGGCATCGGCGTCGTCAGCGCATGGATGAACGCGTCGGCGAACCGCAGGATCAGCCCGCACATCGGCAGCGACCAGTGCGCGCCGACCCAGCCCACGAACAGCCGGGGCAGCAGGTCTTTGACCTGGTATTGGATCTGGACCGAGCTGTAGGTCATGCCGATCGCCCCGGCGGCGACGATGACGATCGGGAAGACGATGTCGGTGATCGTGCGGGCCCGCCCGGCGAGAGCCTGCGTCGGCTGCAGCCCGGTGACGTCGGGCACCGAGAACCCGTACTTGTCCAGGACGCCGCTGATCCACAGCAGGGTGTGCATCGCGGCCGAGGCCAGCCATCCGGCTACGCCGTCGAGCATCGAGGTGACCAGACCACCCATGACAGTCCGCCCTACGGCAGCAGTCCGATGAGGATCTGCATCACGATCGGAGCGAGAGCGGCCAGGGCGTAGCCCTTGAGCGCGTTCTTGAACGCGTCCTTTGCCTTCTCCACCTCGGCCGGGTCACCGCCGGCGGTGACATGCCGCAGACCCGCGACGACGAGGAACAGGGTCGCGACGGCGGCGAGGATGCCAACTACCCAACCTCGGGCGTTTTCGATGATGGCCGTCAGCGCCTTGGTCCCCGCATCGGGGTCCGCGGCGGACAGCAAGAAATGGATCGTGTGCACGGCCGGGCTCCTTCCACCCCCGATCGGGGCGATTGAGTCACGGCCGTGGCGGCAGGCTCAGCAACGCCGGCGCCGGTGAGGGCGCTCTCCTTCGCTGCACGAAATACGGATGAGGTGTCAGCGCATCCCACAAGCTCCAGCTCTGCCGGGGCCGGTGACGCTCTGCCCGCCGCCACGGACGCGAACGCCGACCCGGTGCCGGTCCGTGATGTTCGCGCACTCCCTAAAGGCACACCTGTCATCGGCGGCGAATGCACTGTCAGTCTGACGCCGCAGCGCTGTCAGGCTGACAGGCATCGCCACCGGCTGCAGCAGGCCAGCTGCGAATGTCGTCGTTCCAGCGGGTCTGGTCCCGTCCCGTCGTAACTGATTCGGCCTCAGCGTCAATCCGCACGGATCACGCCCGTTTCGTGTTGCGCTCAGACGCGGGTGAGGCGATAGAGCACATGGCGGCACTGGGGATTGCCCTGCGGCACCCTCTGATGGTCGAAGTCCTCGGCGGGGTCGGTGATCATGCCGAGGCGCCGCATCACGGCGATCGAACGTACGTTAGTCGTCGCCGTCATGGATAAGTTCTCGACGAAGCCGAGCGGGCCGGATCCGTATTCGAGAACCGCGCGGGCCGCCTCGGTGGCGTACCTCTGGCCCAGGCCGCGCGAGCCAACCGCCAGCCGAAGTGGCGTCGAATGTCTGCTCCCACAGGCCGGCGAAGCCAATGAATTCCCGACTGTCGCGCACTTCCAAGGCCCACAGGCTGATGGGGAGACTGTTGTCCTCGACCGGCGAGGTTCGCCCGAGCTACAAGGGACGGCGTGCTGCGTGCGTGTCGCTCCAGCAGGGTCCAGCACAGCTTTCGATCCGTGCGGCCAGGAACTGGATCACAGCGCCCTCGACCCGGACACTGATCCACGGTGGCCTATCGCTCTATGCGCGGGTCGCCCCACACCACGATGCGGCTCCCACAGCCCCATTCTTTGACCACGAGCCGCAGCCGCAGCACATCGTCAATGGGCACCTCGAAAGGGGTCGCTTCGCCAGGCTGGACCGTTGCCCGCTGCAGGACCTCCCCCTTTTCGTCAAGTACCTGCACTTCTGCGGCTACAGCGTCTTCGGTGTTGTCAGCGATCCCGACGTCGGCTTTGAAAAATCGATACTGACGTTTGACGAGGTATTCGCGGTACAGGTCATACCCGCACGTGGAGGTCGTGATGGCCTTGGTGTACGTGGTGTTGTTGACCGTCGCGGTTGTGTCCGCCCACGTGCCGAACCACGCATACTCATTGACTGGCTTAAGGTTTGCCAGGTACTTCACCTCTTGCGCTGCGAACGGTGACTGTGTAGAGATCCTGGGAGGCTCAATTGTGGATGACGGTTCCGGCGACGACGGGCCGGTGGCGACGCCCGGCGTGTGTGCGGAGGCGAGTGTGGACGGCGACGGTGCCGCAGCGTGACGATCGGGTCCACGCAGCTGGGTCCATCCCCAGGCTGCGCCACCGACGACCATCGTGAGTACCGCGCAGACTCCGGAGACGACGGTCCAGAACGCCACCGACCGTTCGCCGATGACGCCCCTGCTTTTTACCCGTCCTGCGTCGCCTGGACCACCTTCCACTGTGGGCATGCCAGGTATCGTAGAGCACACGTGAAAGGCCGGGGGACGGACAGAATCCAGGTACTGTCCGACCGCCTCGACCGCCCACGGGAACACATGGAGCACGGTGCGCCGCCTGGGCGGACTGCCGCGCATGGCCCTGCCGCAGCGCACATGCAGCGCCCCGAATCGAACCAGCCGGTCCGCGGACGGGTTTGGATATCGGTCACGTCAGCGGCGCGTTAGGAAGTCCGCGTCGAGAGACGACTCTTCCCGCGGCCCCGCCACAGGTGGGCGCGGCACACGCACACGATCATTCACCACGAAACCCATTCAGGCTGCCGTGCGGCTGAATCCATCACATAATCTGGATACTCCTGAACAGGCACATTAGCTAAAGAACGCCGCTAGGGGGCCGATAGCTGGCGATCGACATTCCGGTAATTCGCAATGCCCCCAGAGAGATCAATTAAGCAATCTCTGATAGCTGCGACCATGGGTAAACAGTTGGCAACGCTCCTGTCATGCGAGAATCGGTCGAACGCGTCGCCCGCAATCCGGATCGAACGCCGGTTTCCGTGCCCTTGCAATTTTTCGATCCAGGGATCTAGCACCGCCTGAAGTTCCTCCATGCCTCGCGTCAGTTTCCAACCACGTAGTTTTTCAACCTCGGCAAGCTCCCTGACCTTTTGTTTCACGCTAGTCAAGTCCTCGTGCCACTGGCGGACCGAATCGTCAAAACCGCTAGGGTGATCCACGATGACCCAGATCGTATAGCTCAGGTGCGTCAAATCGGTTTGTAGATGGTCAATCTCGGTGGCCGCTTTGCTGCCGTCTATCATACTGGCGAGGACGCTCGAAAGCGCCACGGCTCCGAAGCAAAAGCCGACGGTGCCAGATAGCAAATTGACGAGAATCGGATGCTTACTTAGCAAATCAAGGTTGTTAACTTCAAGATAGACGCTCAACGCTAGTAGCATCGACCCAACGACTAGGAGCAGAATCGTTATACCTCGAGGCAGCCTTGTCGACATTGGTCCCTCACGTGGTTGGCTGGTGAGTACATGATGACCGAAGACGTCAGATGATGCTGCGGGTCTCACACGCCGTGGCCGAAACCCATGCCCGTGCAGAGATCGTGGTCGCCCAGACAGGAGGCGACGCTGTGAAGGCCCGCGGCTGGCAAAGTGCGGCGACACCATCAGCCAGACGGACCGTGCCGGCCGATGCATGGATGGCAGCGAATGGTCGCCTGCTGCGAAGGGTGTGGCAACCTCCGGCTCGCCGAAGAACTGCACTCGCCGATGAGCGCGAAGAACCTGGCGCCGGCGAGCCAAACATGATCCCCTACAGTTCCCTTCCGAAGGCGGGAAGCCGGAACCCCTCTCAACCCACAGGGCCAATTGGCCAGTAGCCAGGCTCGCGAGAATTGGCTACGGCGGCTGAGTCCCTGCACCAATCGAGGTCGACCGTCTCGGCACCTCGGGCGTCCCCGGACACAATGCCCCGATCAGCTGCTCGCCGGCGACTCGTGTGCAATCTCGGCTACCCACCCTGGCCGGGGTGCTGGGGCTGATCAAGCTGATCCGCTCGCGCCCGGTCCACGGCAGCGGCATCGCGATGCGCCAACGCTCGCCGCAAAGCCGCCTGGTCGGCGCCACGCTGCAGCGCGTCCGCGGCCCGGTCATGAGCCGGGGCGCTGCGATGCAACGCGCTCACCAGCCGCACGTGGGCATCGTCCGCCTGGCGGCGAGCACGCGCGAGTTCCTCGGCCGACGAGACCGGAGCATCCGCCCCGCCGTGCCGTGACCGGCGCGCGGCCTGCAGCTGCGCTATTCGATCGGCTGCGGCCAAGGCTCGGGCGCTAGCGAGCTGAGCCAGCGCGCCGAAGCTGATGCCGTCGGTCGTGGCGGTGAAGCCCGAGTCCTCCACTAGATGATTGTCCGCCGCGGCGGCGTCCTCGTGGCGTGACGGCCCTGGAACCAGAGAAGCGACGTCGGCATGCGGCCAGGACTCGAGATCGAGATGCCCGTGATCCGCGACCCAGGAACGCGTCCCAGACGTCGCCGATCGCCCGCACCCCGGTTAAGCTGCGCAAATGGCACAGTGTCAGGCTCCGGGCTTCGTTGAGCCGATGCTGCTGACACGCGGGGTGGACCTGCCCACCGGTGACGGCTGGCTGGCCCAGCTCAAGCTCGACGGCGCCCGGGGGCAGTTGCGCGTCGTCGACGGATCCATCCAGCTGCGTACGCGCCGGGGACGTCGGTGCGAAGCGGAGTTCCCGGAACTCGTCCGGGCGGCCAGTGGGCTGCCCGATGTTGTGCTTGATGGGGAGATTGTTGTCCTCGACCGGCGAGGTTCGCCCGATTTCGCCGTCCTGCGGTCCCGGCTGGGAGCCTCGGCACGGCGGGCCGCACAGGCGGCAGCCACGATACCCGCGACGTTCTTCGCGTTCGATGTTCTGTGGCACAGGGGCTGCGATCTTCGGCCGCGGCCCCTGACCGAGCGTCGTGAAGTGCTGGAGTCGCTGCCGTTGGCCGGCGCTATCGCGGCCGTCGACTTCCACACCGGCGGCGCGGCCCACGTCATGGCGTTCGCCCGGCAGCGCCGGCTGGAGGGAGTGGTGGTCAAGCGCGCGGACTCCCCGTACCAGCCTGGCCGCCGGTCGCCGGCCTGGCAGAAGTTCAAGATCATGACCGCCGAACAGGTGTGGGTCACCGCGTGGCGGCCTGGGGGTCCAGGCGAACTCGACCGCTACTGGGTCGGCCGCCTCTCCGATGGGCGGTTGGCGCCTACCGGCGAGGTCAGCCTCGGCCTCGGGCGCGGTCAGACCGCACGGCTGCGGCGGATTCTGCAGGCCGCGAGCCTCAGCCCCGCACGGCATGGGCTGATCCCCGTCGTTCCGGTCGTGACGATGACCGTGGAGAGTCACGGCTCCGGCGACTGGCTGCGAGATCCGATCATCACCAGCGTCGACTTCGATCCCACCGGTCAGTTTCGCGCGTGACCAGCCGCCGTTGGGGAAGGCGCCTGCGCTGCTCCGCGTGAGGGGTTGAACCCATCGGTGTCAGGCGGCTGCGGTCAAGTCGCCGTTGCGGATGGCGCGCACGAGCTTTTCTTCGGCCCTGACCCTGCGCATCCGCAGAACGTCGACGCTCACGCCGCGTTGCCGGGCGGCGACCTGTGCCGGGACCTTGTCCAGGCGTGTGGCCGAGATGAGTTCTGCCTGCTCGGCGGTCAGCACGCCACTGGCGACCGCGCGACCCAGGATCAGGTCCTCGTGCCCGTATAGCGGCGGTGGCAGCAACGCGCCGGCGTCCAGGGGTCGGCTCACCTTCCAGTAGTCCGCCTCCCAATGGCGGGCCTTGACCCCGGCCCGGTGCGCGGTACGCAGCAGCGATACCGGTAAGACTGCGGTCAGTGGGTCGGCGCTGCGCAGTGCGACCAGAAATCCTTCCAAGATCGCCGAATCGAGGTCGGCGACATCGCCGTTCCATCCCTGGGCAAGCCGGCCGGCTATCGCGGTAAGGGCCGGGCGGGCCATGGCCGCGGCGGCGATCACCCAGTGCGGGCCGCCGGACTGCGCGTATGTGACCAGCAGCGACCAGACCGCCGCACGGGCCTGCTGCCCGACTTCCCGGGTCAGCAGCCGCTTGCGCAATTCGTCTAGGGCAACATGCCGGTTGGGCAGCTGTGGATGCAGGCCGCGGCAGTCCAGCGCGAGCGGCGATGGGCGAGTCACCAGTGCTTGGAAGGTGCGCTCGACCGCTTCGATGGCCGACGCTGGCCACACTTCGATACTCATGATCAGCCTCCATGGGAGTTCGTCTGCTCCCATGGCATGCGGTGCCGCTGACAATCATTGACAAGCGGCCCCGCGGCGAGGCTGTCGTCGGCTTGACCTGCGTAGACGGGTCACTGTCAGCGGAGTGCCGTAACCTGGCTGACTGGTGCTTGGCCGTAGGCGTTGGTTCGCGGCATCGTCGGCTGGGGGTTGTCAGCCTGACAGCACGCGCGTGCGTTTCTTAACGGCCTCCGGTTCGCTGCCCTGCGAAGATCAGGTCAATGGGCTTCGGTGGCGAGTCGCGGGCGGGGCGGAGCGATTGCATCCCCGGCGCGTGCGTTCGGCCGACCGGATTCGTCGTGGCGCGTTGCGCGCCGATGGGCGGCGGCTCATGCTGACGCCATGCCCGAAGGTTCCGATGCCCGCTGGCCGCGTCCACTGCTGGATGTCGACGCCCGAGCGATGATCGGCGTGTTGGCCATTGTGGAAGGGTATCTGCTGGCTGACGCGCTGCCGGCGGTGATCGTCGACCGGCTTCGGGATCGGCTGGCCGGGCTGGGACTCGTTACGGCCGACGCGGACGGACGCGGGGTGGCGCGTGCGCTCAACGATCTCAACCAGCGAGTCCGCCGTATTCGAGGTGAGTGAGGCTCCCTAGCGCGTCGAGGAATGCCATCGTCCGATGTGGCCCACCCTTGGGCGTTGGCAGGTCCGCGAGGAGGGCGGATGTTTCAGGCGAGCTGCTCGATCGGTTCGATGAGTTGCGGGCCGTTGTTCTTGGCGCTGTTGACGGTGGTGGCGACCTTGACGATGCTCAGGGTGCCGCTGGGCGGTGTCGCCAGGAGAGCCTGGGCGGTGTCCATGTCTTTCATGGACGGGTCGAGCCAGGAGCCCCAGTTCTCGGGCCGGACAATGACGGGCATCCGCTGATGGATCTTGCCGATATCGTCGGTCGCCTCGGTCGTGATGATCGTGTACGTGGGAATCTTCTTGTCCGGGTCACGCGGGTCTTTCGCCCACTGCATCAAGCCGGCCAACGCCAGCACTCCCCCGTCCTTCGGAGTGAAGTAATAGGGCTGGTTGATCTGCTTGCCTGAATCGTCGGTCTCCTTCCACCACTCGTAGAAGCCGCTCATCGGGACAAGGATCCGGCCCTCGCGCAGCGGCTTGGCGAAGCTGCGCTTCTCGGCCAGGCCCTCGATCCGGGCGTTGGCGAAACCCCGCTGCTCGGGTTTGAGGAACCCCGGCCGCAACCCCCACAATGCCAACTTGACCTGACGAACCGGGTCCGCGGCCGCATCCTCAGGCGGCGCCGCAGATAGCACGATCGGCGCCCGCTTCTGCGGCGTCACGTTGTAGTCCGGCAGATCCTTGAGTTCGACATACTTCTCGGCCACAGAAAAGTCAGCGACGATCTGCGCCTTGGACCGGGCGTTGGCGTAGCGACCACACATGGAACCAGCCTGCCACGCCCCAACCGCCTCGCGCGTAAAGGCAGACGGCCAGCGTCGCTGTGAAGCCACACCCTCGGTGAGTTTCCGATGGCCGAGCCTCCCGTCGCGCTGCGCCTCATGGGTGAATCCCGCTGCGCTTCCCAGCACACGAATGCCATCATTGATTTGCCCGAAACACCCGTTAAGCGAAAGGATTGGCACGATGGACGATTCGGCATTTCGCGCGGCCCAGCAGACGTTGACCGCCGCGCGGCGGCGATTCGCCCAGACCGCGCAGAGCACGTATGCCAGTCCGACCGACTTTTACGAAGCGCAGCTCGCGCGTTCTCCGCGCCTTGCCGATCGGGTGCCACTGGCCAAGATCGCCGAGATCGGCAGTACGGCGACGTACCGGCAGGCCGGCGATGTCGCCAGCTGCACCGAATGGCTCGACACTGCGATCGCCTTCTACGAGGTGGCAGTGGAGTCACTCAAGGCAGGCGATCTTGAAGGGGCGAACACCGCCGCGTCGATGGGCACCTGGGCCGAGATGGCAGCAGTCGACTGCATGCAGCTCACCAACTAAGCCCAACGCCGACGACAGACCGGCTCATCGACGACAAACAGCTCACCGTCCAGGCAGCGGCGGCGATCGCTTGACCCATGATGACCGACCACTGCTATCCTTCGAACAAGCGTACGCATCTTCCCCTGCGTCGGCACAGTTCGTTGCCTGGGAAGGAGCAGAAGGTGGCGTCGTCGGCGGCCGCATCCGCACCCGGGGAAGGAACGCGGATCACCGGCCCGGCCGACATTCAGCGCGCCCTGTCCGTCGTCCGCGATCAAGCGGAGGCACGCGCGAACACCGCCCAGATGCAGGCCGCCGTCGCCCGCGCCGACCACCTCGACGAGCTGCGCCCGGAGCCCGAGCTACCGATCGCGGCCGAACTGCGCAGCCTTCTGCCGTGGACGGGCCTTCGTCGCGGGACGGTCGTCGCCGTGCACAGCTCGGCCTTGGCTTTGCTCGCCCTGCTCGGCGAAGCCAGCAAGAACGGCGCCTGGATCAGCTTCGTGGGCTTCCCGCACCTGGGCATCGCCGCGGCGGCCGAGGCCGGCATCGTCCTGGAACGCGTCATCCTCGTCCCTCAGCCGGGCGCGAAGTGGCTCGAGGTCATGGCGATCATGCTCGACGGCACGCAGATCGTGGTCGCCCCAGTGCCACCCGGCGGCGTCACCGACGCGCAGGCCCGGACGCTGGCCGCACGCGCGCGCCAGCGCGGTTCGGTGATCGTGCCGTTCGGTCCCGGCTGGCCGGGCGCCGATCTCACAATCGAGCGGACCGCGGCCCGCTGGCAAGGGCTGGCCATGGGGCACGGCAGGCTGCGCTGGATGGAGGCCGATTACGTCACGCGTGGCCGGGGCAGCGCGATGCGCCCGCGGCGGTGCACCATCTCCTTACCGCTAGGCGCGCAGGAGAAGTGGGAGCGTGGGAGAGGTCGCCCAGTTGCGCCTCAGACCACGGGCGGGCGGAACCTGCGCGCCGTGCCTGATCCGGGCAACAACGGCGGTCCGGTGCAACGGTGAACACGCCAGGCCGCCGGTATTCGAATCCCCACGTCTTGGGTTTGCGCGCGTAAGCATGCCGTCGATGAGCGCGCCGCCGTTGGCTCGATCACCGCTCATGAGCGTTGAGAATTGCCGCGCCGCCGCGTCCGCGACGATCGTGTGCACGTTTTGGTGTACCGAGGTTTGCAGCGCACGCGTACGCCGAAAGCCGGTTCGCCGACGGAGCGCCGCGCCGACTCCCCGACCGACATTGATCATGGAATCGGCCATGACCAGGCCTCGCCTACCACCGCATCGCCGGCCGACCATCGCAACCCAACGTGCGCCTCCCCGGCCCACCGACATCGGCGACTCCGGCATCCTCAGACGGAGAGCAACCACGCACAGAACACAACTCCATCGTCCGTGTCACACCCGTCCCGTCTGCGGGATCGGACTTCCGGGCGTCCGCCTAGCATGTTCGCGTGGCCGAGCAAACACCATCCAGCGCCGACGACGACGGTCTGTGCTGCGGCGACAACGCGGGCAAGTCGTACGGGCCGAAGAAGGGCGAACCTCGCAACCTGCACTGCATCAAGGGATGCCCGAACAGTCCCCGCTACTGGAATAGGGACAACGATGCCGAGCTCAGACCACTCGGCGAACGCTGACCGGCTCGGCCCTTATGAGCTGCACCCCGCCCGGCGTGCGGCAACCAGCGACCGCCAGAACACCAACAGCAAGTCGCGACATCCGGACAGCCAGCAGCGTTTCGCTCCGGGCAAACTCGCTTCACACGTGCGTATCCTTCGCCGGGCACAGCAGCCGTTCATCGAACTGGCGTTCGACTACGATGATCGACTGTGGGACGGCAGCCGACACGACATGACTTGGCAAGCGCACGGCGCCGCTACGCCGAGGCCGTCCGGCGCGTCCAGCAGGCGATCCTCGGCTTTCATGCCGCCGGGATTGCGCTGAACCCCGAGGTGCGTCAGATCGCGCACTTGTGGACGCGCGAACAAGTGGCCGCCGTCGTGGAGATCCGCGACGCATGGATCGAACTCGCTGACGCCCGGCGCGCGTATGAGCGGATTCTGCGCGCCGACTCCAGCTGATCCCAGGCGACGGGCCGCGGTCGTGACGCCGGGCTACAGAACGCGGAGTTGCCGTGGCGTGTTGTTGAGCGTCTCGACTCCGTCATCGGTGCAGATGACGATGTCTTCGATCCGAGCACCGTGCCGGCCTGGAAAGTAGATGCCGGGTTCGATGGAAAACGCCATGCCCGTGGCGAGAATGCGAGGGGATCCGGCGACAATGTACGGATCTTCGTGAACGTCGAGGCCGATGCCATGCCCGGTCCGGTGAAGGAAGTTCGGTCCGTAGCCTGCTGCGGTGATGATGTCGCGGCCCACCGCGTCGAGTTCACCGGCGGTGATGCCAGGCTGTGCTGTGGCGACCTGTGCTGATTGTGCGGCCAGCAGGACCTCGTAGTAGGCGAGGAACTCGGCGGGCGGCGCGCCGATGCTGTAGGTGCGCGTGCTGTCCGAGCGGTAGCCGTCGGGCATCGTGCCGCTGATGTCCACCACGACTGGTTCGCCAGGGCCGATCATCCGATCGGACGCCTCGTGGTGGGGGCTGGCACTGTTCGGGCCGGAACCGACGATGACGAAGTCTGCCCGGGCGTGGCCGGACTGCAGCATCGCGTCGGCGATGTCACGAGCGACCTGCCGTTCGGTGCGTCCAGGAGACAGCCACTGGTTGATCTCGGCGTGCACCCGGTCGATCGCCGCACCGGCCGCTCGCAGCGACGCAATCTCCTGGGCGGTCTTGCGCATCCGCAGGTCACCGAGGATCGTGTTGGCCGGGCCGAAGTGTGCCCGTGGCAAGGCGGCCTGGAGGGCGAGCACCTTCTCTGCCCACATGTGGTTGTCCACGAGGATCCGGCCGACGTTGCCCGGAAGCCGGTGACGGATCAGCTCATAGGGGTCCACCGTGTCGGCCCATGCGACGATCTCCACCCGGACTGGACCTAAGGAGGCGTGCGCGGCCGGCAGCTCAAGCTCAGGAACTACCAGGAACGGATCCACGGCGGCCGGGATCACCAGGCATGTCAGCCGTTCTAGCAGCAGCGCGTCGTAGCCGATCAGATATCGAAGGTCTGCGCCTGGCGATATCAGCAGTGCGTCTACCTCTGCAATTTCGGCGGCCCTCCGCGCGCGTTCGATCTGCCGCATTCTCAGCTCCTAACCGCTCATGAGTCGAGTGGACATTGGCGCGGCCGGTCGGCGCCGCCGACATCACCTTGGCGTGGCCACGTCACGGCGCCTAGCGAACTGCGTCGAAGGAGAAACCTCGCCGACATTGGCCCGCGCGCAGTATGCCGCCGACCGCTCGCCGATCGCGCGATCTAAGTAGGGGTTGATCGCTTCACAACACCGGGACGGAGAAGAGGCCCGGCCTGCCGCGGCCGGGCCCATCGGTTATTCGTCGGCCGCGAAAGGGCCGTTGGTGTCGTACCAGTCGATGAACTTGCTAACCGACCCACCGAAGTCGGCGCGGATGCGGTCATGGATCGCCCGCTGGTCGTGGCCCTGCATCCATTCGCCACGAACGACAGTCTCGCCGCAGCCGCAGCGGCAGGTGGCCTCGTCGACCGGGTCGGCCAGGTAAAGCACCGGAAACCGGCTGGTGGACTCAGCCGGGTCCGGGTTGCCGACGAACTTGTCATGAACGGGATCGCCGGGCCGAAGGATGTCGCCCTTGAACGCTCGCCGGTCAGCCTCGTGCTGCCATTCCGTGATTCGGATAGCCATCACGGTCAAACCGCCCGCTACGACGACGGCGTAGCGTTCCTGCTCGGCGCGCTGGTTGAGCCGCCACCAACCGCGGGCGGCGTCGTAGACCTCCTTCTCAGTCATAGTCGGATCCCATCCGGCGTGCTGACGCGGCAGGAATGAGTGCGAACCCTGCACGTCCCCAACGTACGTGCGCTGACCCAGCTTGATACGCAGCAATCTAGAACCCCTTCTGGTTAATGGCCGTTCGAAATAAAGACCATAGAACCACCTGCCTGTCTTTAGCGCAAGAGTCGATCAGGCTTAGAGGGTGCTGGCAGTAGATCCATACCGGTGCAGGCCTAAGAAGCCCGGTGGTTGGGGCGGCAAATTTGAGAACGGCGCAGGTCACCTGCGAAAGGACACGGTTCTCAGCTGGCCTCAGCGATCTCGACGGCTCCGTTGTCAGCCTGACAGGCCGTTCGGTGGCGCTGACAGGGACGCCTTTAGGGAACGTCAGCGCGCTCAGATCCAGCCCGCGAGGGCCACCCCACGTATGACCACACCGCATTCCCCCAGCGGTGACTTCGACGTCACCGCCGGTGATCCGCCCGTGCCACTGGCCACGTGGCGGACACCCCGCGATCCCGCGGCCCCGCCGCATCACGTTCCCGAGGCGCTCGCGGCCCGGCTGTGCGCCGCCTACAGCCACCCCGGCGATCCGATCATCGACATGATCGGCGAACCGTCGGTCGCTGCCGCGGCAGCCGCCTACGGCCGCCATCACCTTCCCGCCACCGTCCACGACCTCATTCACCTGCTACCGGTCGAGCAGCCCATCGCCGCACTGGTCCTGCTGCGCTGGCCCCCGATCCCACCCGTGCCCGACCGCGTCACCGTCGAGCACGTGATCGCCGGGGTCCGGTGGCTGCTGCGTCCGGGTGGCTGCCTGGCCGTGCTCGCCGACCTGACGGCCGGCCCGGTCAATCTCGGCACCATCGTCGGCGCTGCCGCCCGGCACGGGCTGCGTTACCTGCAGCACGTGGTCGCGATCGACGCCGACATCGTCGGCGACCGCCTGACCACCGACAGCGTCCCGGTTCCTCCGGCCCGCCACGCTCGCGTCCACCGGGACGTTCTGGTGTTCACCCGCCCCCGTCCTGACGATGTGGATCGGGGTGCGCCATGACCAGCCCGGTACCACAGCTGCCCCTGTCGGTGTGGCTCACCGCGCAGAAGACCTCCCGCTGGCAACGCCACGGACGCTATCTGCCCGACTCTGTCCGCCACCCGGCACGGATGCTGCCCGCCATCGCCGCGCACGCCATCACCACTTACACCCAGCCCGGCGACCTGGTCCTCGACCCCATGTGCGGCATCGGCACCACCCTCGTCGAAGCCATCCATCTCGACCGGGACGCCATCGGCGTCGAATATGAAACCGCCTGGGCCAGCCTGGCCATCCGCAACATCCGCCACGCCGCCGACCAAGGCGCCACCGGAACCGCCACCGTCCACACCGCAGACGCAACCCGGCTCACCCAGCTGCTGCCTGCCGACATGTTCGGCCGGGTGGCACTGGTGGTTACCTCGCCGCCGTACGGTCCCGCCACACATGGGCAAGTCAAGCCCGAGCACGGCCACGGGATCGCCAAAACCCACCACGCCTATGGCGATCCGCACGACCGGGTTAACCTCGCCCACGCCGGCCGTGACCTCGTCGACGGATTCACGCAGATCCTGGCCGAATGCGTCACAGCGCTGCGGCCCGGAGGGATCGTCGCGGTCACCGCCCGCCCGTTCCGCCGCAACGGCACGCTCATCGATCTGCCGTCCCAGGTCGTGCAGGCCGGTGTTGACGTCGGCCTACAACCGGTCGAACGATGCGTCGCCCTGCTCGCGGCCCTCCGCGACGGCCGGCTCATCAGCCGGGCCAGCTTCTTCCAAACCCACCTCGTCCGGAAGGCACGGGCAGCAGGCGTCCCCATGCAGCTCCTGGTGCACGAAGACGTCCTCATCCTCCAAAAGCCACATAACGCTCAAATGCCGTCGGCGACGCCAGCCGGAACGCGCCGGGGCCGCCCATGACTGCCACACAACACCCAACCGCCTCGCACGGGGACGCCCCAATAGCGAGTCCACTCCCGGCCCATCACAACGGCCTCACCACCGATGCCCGGCGGGTGGCGTGAGTGCCACGACCCAGCCCGCGCAGCTCACAATCGGCAGCCTCTGCACCGGATACGGCGGCCTCGACCTCGCTGTCGAAGCCGTCCTCGGTGCCCACCTCGTCTGGTACGCAGACAATGACCCCGCCGCCAGCCGCGTCCTGGCCGCCCGCTACCCCAACCTGCCCAACCTCGGCGACATCACCACCATTGACTGGACGACCGTCCCCCCTGTCGACGTCCTCACCGCAGGATTTCCATGCCAGGACATCTCCAACGCCGGCCGCCGAGCCGGCATCACCGGCAGCCGATCCAGCTTGTGGACCACCGTCGCCCAAGCCATTCGCACGCTACATCCGGCGATCGCGTTCGTGGAGAACGTGGCCGCCCTCCGGACCCGCGGCCTCGACACCGTCGTCGGTGACCTGGCCCAGGTCGGGTACGACACACGCTGGCTTTGCCTACGCGCATCCGACATCGGCGCCCCCCACCGCCGCGACCGAATGTTCCTGCTGGCCCACCGCCAGTGAGCAACCTGGCGGGCTCCTGCCGACCCCGTGCGCCCGTGACGGCAAAGGCGCCGGACACCAGACCGCCAGCCTGCCCAACCTGATCCGCGACACACCCGGCCTGACCCAACCCCCAGCCGCCGCACCGCCCGACGACCACCCGACCACCCCTGCAGAAGACCCGGGTCTGAACCCGCCGGCCCCACGCGGCCAACCGCTGTTGCCCACACCGCGGGCCAGCGACACCGGCAGCCCCGGCCGCGCCGCCGGCCCCGGGTTCCGGCCGCCACTGTCCCAAGTCGTCCTCCCCCTCGCACAGCAGAGTCTCCTGCCTACCCCGCGAGCGACCGACGGCACGAAAGGATCCCCAGGGCAACGCGGCTCCGCTGGAGACCTCACCCTGCCGTCCGCCGCGATCCAGCTCCTGCCCACACCGACGGCCGCAAGGCACGGCAGCAACAAGACCCGATCACCGGGAGCCACCCTGCGCCCCGGCCTGGACTCGATCAACCGGCTCCTCACCACAGCCACCAGCCCAGGCCGCGCCCTTGCCAACCAGGCGACCAACAGTGCGGGCTGGGGCAGGTACAGTGCCGCGATCGCCCGCTGGGAGGCGGTTCTTGGCCGGCCCGCACCCGCCGCGACCCAACGCGGCAGCACCGGCACCCCGGTGCTCGCGCCAGCGCTCGTGGAATGGCTGATGGGCCTGCCCGAAGGCTGGGTCACCGACCCCCACATTGGCCTTGCCCGAACCGCCGCGCTGCGGGTGCTCGGCAACGGCGTCGTGCCGCACCAAGCCGCCATGGCACTGCGACTGCTGCTGTGCCCACATCGCTGGCAGGACCGGCCATGAACGGTGCCGAATCCTACCTCTACCACCAGTCCGACAAGGTGACGCTCTACCTCGGCGACGCCCGGCAAGTCTTGTCCGTGATGCCGACGGCCAGCGTCGACTGCGTAGTCACCTCACCGCCGTACTGGGCGCTGCGGGACTATGGCACCGGCGCCTGGCACGGCGGCGACCCCCGGTGTCCACACACCACGCCACCAGCGTGCCGTAGGTGCACCGCCATCTGGCGCGACCCCCAGCAGGGCCTCGAACCTACCCTCGACGCCTACCTCGATCGTCTGCAGACCGCATTTGACGAGATCGCCCGCGTGCTGACCCCCTCGGGAACAGTCTGGCTCAACCTCGCCGACGCCTACACCTCCAGCCGGCGGCGGCTGCCCGGCACCGGCAAACCCGCCGGCAAGCAACTGCTCGGCGTGCCATGGCGGACGGCGCTACGGCTGCAGGAGCACGGATGGATCCTGCGCAACGCCATCATCTGGGCCAAAACCAACCCGATGCCGTCGTCGGTCAAGGACCGATTCACCACCACCTACGAGCACCTGTTCCTGCTCACGCGACACCAGCGGTACTGGTTCGACCTCGACGCCGTCCGCCCGTCTCCAGGCCAATCCTTCGCCACGGCCGTCAGGCCCACCGCCGCAGACCAGCCCGACACGGCAGGCCGCACCCGCCACGGCGTCAAAGCCAGCAAACACGACCACCCATCCCTGCCCGCTGCCGCCGCGGGCACGAACTTGCGCCCCACCGGATCCCGGCACACCGCCGCCCACCGGCTCGGCCGCAACCCCGGCGACGTCTGGACGCTGCCTACGCGCCCCTACCACGGTGCCCACGTCGCCCCGTTCCCCATCGACCTGCCGCTTCGCGCCATCGCCGCCGGCTGCCCACCCGCAGGCGTCGTCTGCGACCCCTACTCCGGCACCTCCACCACCGGCCTGGCCGCCCTGCGACTCGGCCGCACCTACATCGGCATCGACATCCACCCCGATCACCATGACCAGGCCCTGCAACGCATGGGCCGCCCGCCCACCAACCCCTCAAGGAGATCACCGTGACGACACCATGGACACCTGAACGCATCCGCGCCCTAGGCGTCATCACCGACCTGATCACCGCCGGCCAGATCCTCGGCATCAGCCGCAACCTCGCATACCGGCAGGCCCGAACCGGCACCTTTCCTATCCCGATCCACCGGGTGGGGCGCACCTACCGCGTCCGCATCAGCGACCTGCTCGCCTACCTCCACATTCCCCTGGAGGCCAGCGGACTTGATGATCACATCAACCCAAGCGTCGATCCATCCGCAACGATCACCATCGATCGAAGGGATTCGACGTGAGCCAGGGAGCCATCAAGAAGCGCTGCGGCTGCCGCGACCAGCAGACCGGAAAGGCGCTCGGCGCCAAGTGCCCCAAGCTCAAGCGTCGCGGCGGGGCGTGGAGCACCGACCACGGCACCTACCACTACCAGCTCGAATTGCCACCCGCCCCCGGCGACGTCCGCCGGATCCTGCGCCGCGGCGGCTTCGCCACCGCCACCGACGCCGGCAACGACCTCGACCAGGCCAAAACTCTGCTCGAGCTTGCGGGCAACGACTTCGACGCCCGCGAAGACGTTGTCTACCTCCTGCTCGCCTGCCGCAGTGGCACACCGCTACCCACCGCCGCCGACCTCGCCCATAACCTTCAAGCAGGGGTATCAGTCACCGGCGGGCCGACCATAGCCGACTTCCTGTCCGAATGGATCATCCGCCACAACGTCGACGACAACACCCGCCGCGGATACCAGACGCACATCACCAACTACCTGATCCCGCACCTCGGGCACATCAAGGTCGGCGACCTCAAAGTCCGGCACATCCGCAAAATGTTCGACGCCCTCGACGAACGAAACAGCGACATCCTCGACGCCCGCGCCAGCCGCCACCCCGAAATCCGCGCCAGCGTCCGCGGCATCCGTACCCTCGGCCCCGCAACGTTCCAGCGCATCCGCGCCACCCTGCGCGCCGCGCTCACCGCCGCCGTCAGCGAGGAACTAGCCACCTTCAACGCCGCCCAGCGGTTCAAACTCCCCCAAGGCGACCGACCCCGGCCCCGTGTGTGGACCAAAGCCCGAGTCGCCGAATGGCTGCGCACAGGCGAGATCCCCAGCCCTGTCATGATCTGGACCGTCGAACAGACCGCCCAGTTCCTCGACTACATCGCCGACGACCCGCTGTACGCGCTCTACCACCTCATCGCCATGCGCGGCCTACGCCGTGGCGAAGCCGCCGGCCTACGCCGCACCGACCTCAACCTCGACCACCACCAGCTCACCGTCACCAACCAGATCGCCCAGCACGGCTGGGAACCCATCCAGAAGAAGCCCAAGAGCGACGCCGGCGACCGCGAAGTCGCCCTCGACACCCTCACCGTCGAAGTCCTCCACGAACACCTACAGCATCAGAAGGAACTCGCCCGGCTGCGAGGCTTCGCCTGGCACGACACCGGAATGGTCTTCACCGACACCGAAGGCCGACCGCTTCATCCCGCCGCCATCACCGCCAAGTTCAAGAAACTGGCAGAAGCCGCCGGACTACCCCCGATCCGGCTGCACGACCTGCGACACGGCGCCGCAAGCATCGCCCACGCCGCCGGCGTCGACATCACCACCATCTCCAAGCAACTCGGCCATTCCTCCATCCAGATCACCGCCGACACCTACACCGAGGTCTTCACCGAAGTCGACCTCGCCGCCGCCGAAACCACAGCAAACGTCGTCCCGCTACGCCGGCGTGCCCAGCTCGGCAAGGCCGCGTAGCACGAACGAGGCCCGGGTGGGGAGCATCTGCTCTCCACCCGAGCCCCACGGCCGACGAAGCGGCAGTCAGCTAGGTGACGAACGCCTAGGTTGGGGATCGGGGACTGCGGCCTCGAACACCTGACGCGCCGCGCGCTCAGACCGATATGAACGTCCCGCGGAGGGCCCTCCGCGAATCCAGACGTGGCCACGAACGAAGGTGTCACCGTCGTAGAACAATCGAAGGCTAACGCCGTCACGTTCGAGGTGAACCTGACGTTTGTGTCGCATGGCGATCGCGGTATCTATGCCATCGGCCTCAGCGATGTCGCGAAGCCATGCCTCGCGTGCCCGCTGTTGAGCGGGTGTGAGGTCCTCGGGATTCATCCTCGGCTCCTAACTTCCCAGAGTTGTGAGCAAGTTGGCTCCGCCGAGGTGCGCATTCTCTGCGCAGTCTCCTTGCGGCAGCTTACCGGGCCTAGGTGGCAGGTGGCCTGCCGCAGGAAACGAGACCTCCCGGGTGTAGTCTGGCCTGCGCCTCCAAAGCTCGGAGGCGCAGGTATGAGGTCGGACACTCTGGAAGAGGATTGATGGTCTCCCGCGCGCAACGTGATCAATACGCTGCTCAGCTGCGGCAGGTCATAGCCGAACACGGCTGGGCCATCCAGATGGTTCATGGAGATCTGCAGGACCCTCCGTTTTCCTACACCGTAGGTCTGACCGAAGCTGGACTTCCCGAGTTGATCATTCTGGGCCTCCCGACGAATGTCGCGGGCCAAATCCTCAATAAGCTGGCTCGGCAGTCCCTGGAATCAGAACTCGACGTCGACGCCCGCTACGATCTCCCCAACGGCGATGCCACCTTGCCTTACCTGATCGGTTCGGTCAGCACAGCCAACGTGCGGCGCTATCTTAAGCTGGCAACCGTGCTCTATGACCGTCATCGGATTCGGGCGCTACAGGTCATATGGCCCTCCAAAGAAGGCCGGTTTCCGCAGGACCCTGGCTGGGATCTTCAGAAGGTGCAGCCGGTCCTGGCATGACAGCTGGTGCACCCTCCGCGGATACGCTGGTTGAGGCGTGTGCTGAGGCCATGCCGATGTTGGGCCTGCTCCCTCAATTTCAAACCGAGGCGGAATCACTTGTCGCCGAGCTCCGGGCCGGATCGCCTCACTCCAATGGAGACGCACTGCCGCATCTCCGTCGCCTGCGGCACCTCCTAATGGAGGGTACAGATCATCCGGTGGCAGCGATTCTCGTGGACCGCATGGGCCGGTTCCTCGACGATGGCATCGGCGGGCTGTTCTTCTGAACCGGGTGGGAGTATCACCCCCATGATCCCACACTACGAAGTCGAAACGACGATAGAAGTCGGCTCTCCGCCCAAGCGGCTGTCACCTGAGACTGTCGTTCACGGTTTCGAGGCCATCCGTGACTACGAACCCTTGCTCGACTTATCGTGGGCGGAGGTCGATGAGTGTCTCCGAGCCGAAGAAGCCTGGCTGGAGTATGCGGCGTCGGCCGACAACGAGGCCAGTTTCGACGAGATCCTTTCGTCGGCGCACGGGCGCGGGCTGCCGCACGAAATCTCCGAAGATCCGGAGGAGCCAGACTTCGACGAGCTATTCCGATACCTGGACATCGGAGTTGCCGGACTTGTGTACGCGCTGTCTGCCGCCGGGTACGCAACCTGTTCAAGCTGCCGGGGTCATCCGGGTATAAGTCGGCCTCCTCAGGTCGGCTTCGGAACCGAGCCGGAACGCCTGTCCCACCTCATCCCGTATGTCGAACGGTCGGGCTGCGGCATGGAGGTCAGCGGAGGAGTTGCCTGGATCTACAGCAACTCGGTAACAGCACTACACGCCCTAGCGCAGATGCTGTTCGACCACCGCGCGCACTTTGAGAGCATGGCTCGACCCCCATGGCTCGACGCAGCCCTAGCGCTCCTCGAGAGAGACGACAGCGACGAGTAACCGGGCCGTGACGAGTCGACCGTTCGCCACACCGACCGACGTGCCTGACTGGAGCGGGCGATGTCAATGTGAGATCCTGGTCTCCGTCCGCATCTACTGTCTTGGGGGATTGCGATGCTCGAGACCCGACCTCGCTTCAGCGTCACGCCATCGGCTTCGCGCCTGACCCGTTCACTGCGCGACATCGGCTACGACTTCGCGCCAGCCGTTGCGGACATCATCGACAACAGCATCGCCGCTGGCGCGAGGCGCGTCGATGTGGAAATCGAATTCGACGGCCCGGACTCCTACGTCATGATCACCGACGACGGGGCCGGCATGACCGCCGGGCAACTAGACGAGGCACTCAGATTCGGCACCCGTCGAAGCTACGGAAACGGCGAGCTGGGACGCTATGGCCTCGGGTTGAAAACTGCATCGCTTTCGCAATGCCGCAGTCTGACCGTCGTGAGCCGGACCGGAGAACGAAGCAGGGCCCGCTCTGTCCGAACACTGGATCTTGACCTCATTGACGAGGTAGATGACTGGATCGTGGTAGATCCGCCCATCGACCCGAGGATCTCTCGGGCGAAAGCAAAGCTCCTCGACGGCCCGGGTACGGTCGTCCTTTGGCGAACTCTGGACAGGGTTCTTCCCGAGCGTCGACCGGAAGGGGCGTGGGCGCGCAGACGTCTCGAAAATCTCGCTGAGCGCACAGCCGTCCACCTCGCGATGGTCTTTCACCGGTACCTCGAAGGTGGATCTACGACTTCCGTTCAGATGACCGTCAATGGTTTGAAGGTACAGCCGTGGAATCCGTTCGCCCCGGGCCAGCGAGCCACGAAGGCCCTTGCCCCGATGACCTTCGAGTTGGCCGTGGGCGATGCCTCCGGGATGGTCAGGCTGGAACGCTACATCCTGCCAGCGCGTGACCAGTTCAGTTCGCCCGCCGAGTTCGAGCGGCTCTCGGGCCCGATGAACTGGAACCGCCAGCAGGGCCTGTACATCTACCGGGCGGACCGGCTGGTGCAGTGGGGTGGCTGGGCAGGCATCCGCGGGATTGATGAGCACACGAAACTAGCCCGGGCCTCTCTGGACTTCGGGACAGAGCTAGACGAGGCGTTCAATATCAACGTTGCGAAGATGCGGGTGAGCTTGCCTTCGCAGATTCGTCAGATGCTCGAGGATCCCTTGAGCGAATTGTGCACCAGAGCCGACGACGCCTATCGCAAGACGGCGCGCCGCACAGGTGAGACACCTCGCACGGTTATTCCTGGCCAAGCCGAGCGGCCGGCTGCGCAGACCGCGGTCGAGCTGCCGCCTCAGCACGCCGTCCTCGGCGACATCGGCCTTGCCCTGCGCGCAGCCGCCATGCAGGCTGGAGAGTACGCTGCGTTCAAGAAGATCATTGCAGCACTGAACGAGACAGCTCCCGATGTAGCTGGGGGTCTCGGACTGACAGGGTGAGCTAACGAGTGCCTGCCGTAAATTCCCCCGGAGGAAGCGAGCCCACAAGGCGTCACCCGACGGCGCTCAATGAAAGTGTGGCCCGGCAGATGAGCAGGATGCCACGTGCATCCACCCGACCTGAGGTAGCCGTACGGCGGGCCATGCACCGGCTGGGTTTGCGCTTCCGGATCCACCAGCGGCTACCCGGCCGACCCGATATTGCTCTTACCCGTGCTCGCATTGCCGTGTTCATCGACGGTTGCTTCTGGCATCGTTGTCCGCAGCACGGCACCTCTCCACGCAACAACGCGGAGTGGTGGCAAGCGAAGCTTGGGACCAACGTCGCTCGCGACCAAGCCGTGAACACAAGCCTCAGGGAGCTCGGCTGGGCTGTCATCCGCGTCTGGGAACACGAGGATCCGGACGAGGCCGCGGCAAGGATCCGCGAAGCGTGGCTGGAACGGCTATCCGACCCGGCCGGTCAGAAGAAGTCGCCGTCGTCAGACGGCGCCTCGCCCATCTGAGCATCATGGCAGAGCTTCGCCAACGGGCAGGCGAAGCAGTGAGACACCTCGGGCCGGCATACCGAATTGGCGATCTCGACCAACGCCAAGTGCGCCGAGCGGGCCTCGGTCCCGTAGCCGATCATGCGTGCCACCGCCAGACGGCCATCCGTCAGGATGTTGCGTCGGTTGACGGGATCACCCGTAAACCTCGCCGCCACCCGAGCGACTCCTTTGCCTACAATCACCGGTTGCTCTGCGTTGTCCTGGTCCTTAACCGGCACCGCAAGAATCGCCAGATCCACGACAGTTGTGTTCAGGCCCCACGAGGCACGAGCCTTGTCATCTTCCTCGAGCGCTGACGGGTCGTCTTCGAACCTTTCTGCCGTTGCGAGAAGGGCCAGCGCCTTGCTCTGCCGACCCAACCATTTCGCGATCTCGGTAACTTCGTCAGCCGCTGCCAGCGTCTGTTCCGGCGTCGCCCAGCGACGGAGCAAGGGCCACAGGAGGCGGATATGTTCGGCCGGGGCACGGTCGAGCATCAGCTCGCTGGAAATCACCTGCCAACGAGTGTCAGCCTTGAGCCAAGGCACCGCGGTGAGCTGAGTGCCGTCGAACCAGCGCGCCAGTAGTCGGCCGACCTCAGTCGTCGTGTGCGAAACGGTCTTACCGAGATCGAGGCTGGACATGATCGCCTTGCCCAGGTGCTCTCCGAGCAGAGGTGGGACCGCGTTGCCGATCTGTTTGAAGGCGAACGACGGCGGCCCGGCGAATCGAAACCAGTCCGGGAAGGTCTGCAGACGCGCGGCCTCACGGACCGTGAGCGTGCGCGGCTGGTGCGGATGGATAAACCCGTAGCCGTCCTTCGCGATATGGGCCACGATAGTTCGCGAAAGATCATTCGCATCCAGGCGTTTGTACTTGTCGTCGAAGATATCTGCCCGATACCGCCGCATCTCCTCTGGCAGGTCCGAGTAGCGGGTGCTCGCATCCATCATGTCGAAGATCTCGCGATCATCCTCACGAACCGGACGGGTGATGTGATCGAACACCTTGTCGCGATCCGAGGCCCGCACACCTTGACGCATCTTCTTCTGGAACGTGGACTGAGGGCCGCCGTACTTGATGTAGCCCAGTGCCCCGCCCTCAGGTCGCCATCCGCCCTCGACCGGCGGTAGATCGCCGATCGCATTCCATACGGTGGTCCGCTTCTCCGTCATCTTGGGCCAGCCAAAACTGACGTTGCCCGACAGCCCGACGAGGATCAGCCGCTGTCTGAACTGTGGAACCCCGTAGCGGAAGGTCTCAACGACCCTCTCCTCAACGGCGTAGCCCATTTCCTCCAGTTCGTGCACCATGTCACGCAAGATGAACATTTCACGGTCCAGCGCCATGTCCGGCACGTTCTCCATCAGGACTGCCCGCGGCCTGGCCTGCCGGACGACCTCGACAAAGGACCGCCACAGCTCACGGCGCTCATCGTGAGGATCTCTAAGATGCTCGCGGACACGGTGCCGGATCTTCGACCTGCCCGCCTTCGAAAAGGGCTGGCACGGCGGTCCGCCGGCCAGCAGCTCGACTCCAGCGTCACGTACAAGCTGTGCAATCTTGTCGACACGGTCCGGGTCAGCCAAGTCCCAATCCAAGGCCATGCCACCAAAGTGGTGACGGTGCGTCTCGACAGCTTCGCTGAAGTGGTCAGCGGATAGCACGACCTTCCAGCCCGCAGCTTCGAGGCCGAGGCTGAGTCCACCTGCACCAGAAAATAGGTCGGCAGCCAACCGGGCACCGCGGTCGCGGAGCTTTGCTGTCCACGCCAGGAAACGCTTCTCGTCCTCGGTATGGTGTCTGTGCGGCGCGAGCCGAAGGAACGGACCGCGAACAAGCTTCACACCGTACGGTGCCCGCTTGGACTCTGCGTCCCCGTTCAACAACGCCTCCTCATGGCCGCACCCCGATCGCCGCCGTGGCAGATTACCTCGGCGGACATTTGCGCTGACGATGACATACGCGTACGACAACCGTTGCGCAAGGAGAAACGACCAAAAGGTTATATTATCGACCCAAATCGACCTACCGCGGCACTAGTGGCTGATATCTCACTGTACGGACGGCAACGTGCCGACAACCGCACGTTCGGTTCCCGCTCACTCTAGACCCCGTCCGGTCAGACGTCTGCATATCCTGTAGACGTAGTGCACTTCACATCTGACCGGTCCTCTTCACCCGGAGCTTGCAGAGATGTCGAGCCGCCTCACCTCATCTGACTGTCGCGCCGTGCCGCGCCTAAAACTGCGCTGCGTTGCCCGGACTATGCCTCCGGCTTGGATGGCACAGCCGTCCGTTGTTGAGGGGGAGGGCGTCATGACGGCCGCAAGTGGCCCGGTGTCGTCTCGTCTGGCGAGGCTTGCGGCACATGAGCTATGACATCGTCAACCCGGACCCGGCAGGAACCATCGCCTCGCTCCGGGCAATGGGGTACACCATTCAGGCCGCGGTGGCCGACCTCGTCGACAACAGCATCGCGGCAAACGCTCGGCAGATCGACATATGGTTCACATGGGACGGGCAGGAGTCATGGATAGCTATCGCTGACGATGGCGACGGCATGACGCAGACCGGGCTTGTCGAGGCAATGACGGTTGCTGGCCGCGGGTTCGCCACGGCTAGGTCTCAGCGTGACCTTGGCCGCTTCGGCATGGGCCTGAAGAGTGCATCGTTCTCCCAGTCAGGACAGTTGACCGTAGCCAGCGCCGCACTCGCAGGTCAGTGGGCGATGAGAACCTGGAATCTGGGTATTGTGCAGACGTCGGGCGAATGGAGACTTCTCCGCGACACCGATTCGGAGACGGAGGCCATACGACAGCGCGTTCAGAAGCACGATCGCGGAACGGTAGTAATCTGGCGCGAACTGCACCGTTACAACGACATCTCGGAGGGCGCTCGGTCCGAGAAGCAGTTCTATGAGGAGATGCACCAGGTCGAGGCGCATCTTGGCATGGTATTTGCTCGATTTCTGGTGGGCCGCAACCGGCTGCGTATCATCGTCAACGGAGAGAGTGTCGAACCCTGGGATCCGTTCCTCCAGCATCATCCATCGGTGCAACGGCTTCCTGTCGAGGACGCACCTAGCGGCGGCGGTACCGTACGAATCGAAGCCTTCATACTTCCTCATCTGAAGCGTCTGAGCCTGATCGAACAGCAGCAGGCAGCCGGCCCCGCTGGCTGGCTGGATCAACAGGGCTTCTATCTCTACCGGCGCAATCGGCTGATCCTCGCTGGTGACTGGCTTGGCATCCGGGGCTTCCGCCGCGACGACCGGTACAACCTCGCACGGATCGCCGTCGACATTCCCGCCGAGGCGGACAGGGATTGGTCCATCGACGTTCGAAAATCGACAGCCGTGCCACCCACGGGTGTACGACGACACCTGAAGAGGCTAGGCACTGCTGCACGCGCCCGCGCAGCAGAGGTAGTCAGTCACCGCGGCCGGATTGCCGCTCGGACGCATGCGGCTAGCTTCACCTACGCATGGCGCGTAAGCAAAAACGACGGACGGATACGGCTGCGGATCAACCGAGAGCATCCGCTTGTCAACCGAGTGCTATCCGGCAGCGGCGGACAGCGCGACCTGCTCGCGTTGCTGCGTCTGGTGGAGGAAACAGTTCCAGTCGCCACGCTGCGCATTCTCCACGAGACCGATGCCGCCGACGACCCAGAGCCCTTCACCGCGGCATCGGACGACGCCGTACGGGTGGCTGAACGCATCTGCGCCGCCATGGAACAGGAGGGTCTCACGACACACGAGGCCCGACGCCGACTCGCCCTGATGCCACCGTTCGACGAAATGGACGGCTTCTGGCGAGCGACCACCGACTAGTACATCCGGAGACGTGACTAGTGAAGACACCCGATGCCGAGGACGTCGTCAGCCCGGCGATTCGTCTTGTGATGGCCATGTTGCCGCAGGACCGGCAGCCGACGGCCGAAGAAGTACGCGAGAGCGTCGATGTCGTGTGCGTGATGCAACAGAAGCGCGGTTTCCCAGTTGACTACGACCAACTGCTGCGCGAAGTACAGGCCAAGCTCGCAGTATGGCAGGAAGACTCGGTAGGTCTGTCGGACAGCAGGAACCACATCGATTGGCTTCCTCAGGCCGAGGTTGAGAGGCCATGGGAGTTCTGGGAGCGGTACAAGCATTTCCTTCAAGACGTAAAACTGCTTCCGCCTCCGGTGGTACGCCAGCTAGACAAGACCACGGGGCGGATCCTTCGGCAACTCGAAGATCCCCAACGCGCTGGGCGATGGCGGCGCACCGGTCTTGCGGTCGGCCAAGTTCAATCTGGAAAGACCGGGAACTACATCGGACTCGCCTGCAAAGCGGCAGATGCCGGATATAAGCTCATCATTATCCTCGCGGGCATCCATAACAGCCTGAGAAGCCAGACACAACTACGCGTAGATGAGGGCCTCCTCGGCTTTGACACCCAATTCCAATTGCGCTCGGACGAAGCGACTCACAAAATGGGCGTCGGCGCGTTGCCACTCCACAAGCGACTGAAGATCGCCTCGCTTACTAACAGTGCAGAGAAGGGCGACTTCAAGCGGAACGTTGCGAGCAACATCAACCTTCCCGTCGGTGATGTGCCGATCGTTCTGGTCGTCAAGAAGCACAAGAGCATCCTTGAGTACATCCGCAAGTGGATCGTCGAAGTCGAGGGCCAAGAAGCTGGCGACAACGGTGAGAAGCTCGTCTATGACGTTCCGGCCCTAATCATCGACGACGAGGCGGACCACGCTTCAGTCGATACCAGCAAGGAGGACGACACCGACCCAACCAAGATCAATGCCGCGATTCGCAGGTTACTCAACAGCTTCGAAAAGGCAGCATACGTCGGCTTCACTGCCACACCTTTCGCCAATATCTATATCGACCCTGAGGCAGAGCACGACGTCTTGGGTCAGGACCTCTTTCCTATCAGCTTCATTGAGAGCCTACGCGCGCCCACCAACTATCTTGGCCCAGAGAAGATCTTCGGAATCCGCTTCGAGGACTCGGACTCAGATGATGTTCCGGCCTTGCCGGTGACGCGTCCCACGACTGACTACCAAGACTGGATGCCGAGCGGCCACAAGAAGGACTGGGTTCCACCGGACGAGTTGCCCGTGTCACTCAAGCAGGCATTGCTGTCATTTGCGCTGACCTGCGCCGCCCGGCGCGCCCGCGGCCAGGTCACAGAGCACAACAGCATGCTGATCCATGTCACCCGGTTCATCAGCGTGCAGAACCGTGTGAGGGAACAAATTGATGACTACATTGCACTGATAGCGGACCGACTCCGCGATGGCCGCGGGGCCCAAGCCGCCAGTTCCCTCGCACGTCTGCGTGAACTGTGGGAACAAGATTTCGTCCCCACCACGTTGGTCTTCCCAGCGGACGAGGCGTCGCGATTTACGTGGCAACAGATCGAGCCGCATTTACTGCCGGCGCTGCGAAAGATCCAGGTGCGCGCGGTAAACGGTTCAGCTCAGGACGCCCTTCAGTACTACGACAACCGCAAGGCTGGCTTGTCGGTCATCGCCATCGGAGGCGACAAACTCTCGCGCGGGCTTACGCTTGAGGGGCTCAGCGTCAGCTACTACCTGCGGGCATCAAACACGTATGACACGTTGCTCCAGATGGGCCGATGGTTCGGCTACCGCCCCGGCTACGAGGACCTGTGCAGGCTGTATACGACCAAGAACCTACTTAAGGCATACACGGAAATTACCGCTGCGGACAATGAACTGCGCCGGGACTTTGAAGAGATGTCCGCGTTGGGCGAGACGCCCGAGACTTTCGGACTACGCGTGCGTTCTTCGTCGGCTGGTCTTGCTGTGACAGCGCAGAACAAGATGCGTCGCGGTATCAAGGTCAAGCTCAGCTACTCCGGCGAGCTGCCAGAGACGACTACCTTCTCTTTGAAAGCCGACGTTGTCACAGCGAACTTCAAGAATCTCTCAGCGTTCATCACGCGGTTGGACGAACTTGGCTGCTTCGCCGGACGCAGCGGATCGGGGGTCCTGTGGAGTAACGTACCCGCGTCCGAGGTCATCGACGGATTCCTTGAAGGATACCGGCCCGACCGCAGGTCATATCGTGTACGCCCGGCCCTGATATCCGAGTACATCCGCCGTTGCATTTATGTCAATGAACTCACCTCATGGTCGGTCCTTCTTGCTGGAGGTAACGGCTCCCAGATGCCGATCGGGAGCCGGACCGTACCCCTCGTTACTCGAGGTCCCGCCAAGAACAAGCTGCCTGAGGAGGGCCAGTACACGGTCCGCCGCGTGCTCAGCCCATCCGACGAGAGCGTCGATCTCACAAAAGAACAGTTTGACAACGCGCTCGCGGAGACCAAGCTCGTTCGGCAACAGAGCGCTCAACGACGCAACAAGCCGTACGTCGAGCCGACGGTTCCGAGCGGCCAGCCACTGCGCCGGCATCGTAACGTGAACCAGCCACTACTCATCATCTATCCCATTACGCACCCGAGCGAAGGCGAGCAAGAACCCCTACCGCTCATCGGATTCGCGATCAGCTTCCCATTGTCGGAGAACTCAGAAGCGACCGAATACGTCGTCAACACCATCTGGCAGCAGGAGATGAACGACATGGATGCCGGGGACGACGAATGATGGTCACAGAAGCGGACTGGGCGCAGCTCGAAGACGAGAGCCATCCGTCGGGTGTCGTGACACTTCGGTTGTTCCCACGATCGCCGCACGACATCTTCATCGCGGTCCGGCATCCTGTAAGGCAGCGAATGCTCATTCTGCGGGTTCCGGACAGAGCTGCAGAAGAATTTGCACGAAAGCATGGTCAACTGCCGGAAACCCGCGGGCTGCACCTACAGTTCGCACCAGCCCAGCCCGGAACCCGCGAGCTTCAGGTCACCCTTACCGAGAACGTCCGGTGCGAAGTCTTCAACCCGCTCGTCACGGACATGGCCGAGACGGCTCAGTCCGCACCCACTGCCGCTGAGGCACTCGAGACAGCACTAGAACGCTTCAATCAATGGCGGAACCTCCTGCAGACGCTAGCTGTTAGCGGCCTAGACGTGCAGGCACGGAGGGGGCTGTTCGGCGAGTTGTACATTCTGCGAAAACTGCTTCAGGCCGGCGTCGCCCAGCAAGAGGCCCTCAATGCGTGGACAGGACCAAACGGCACAAGCCAAGATTTCCAATTCCCACGCCTAGCTGTTGAGGTCAAGACCGGCACCGCGGTTCAACCCCAGAGCCTTGTTATCGCGAATGAGCGCCAGCTCGACGACACCGGAGTGCGACATCTCGTCCTTAGTCACCTATCACTCGACGAGCGGCGCGGCGGCACAGGACAGAGTCTGCGTTCCCTTGTCGACGAGTTGCGGTCGTTGTTGCACAGCAGCGCCCGTCCGATGCTCGACAACCAGCTAGCCCGCGTCGGCTATCTGGCCGAGCACGTCGACCTATACGAAGAACCGCGGTACACCGTCAGAGCCCTGCGTCTGTGGCACGTCTCAGGCGACTTCCCGCGGATCACCGAGCATGAACTCCGACCTGGTGTCGGCGAGTGCCGGTACAGCATCTCCACCGCCGGACTTGAGCCGTATTCTCTGTCCGAACACGACCTTCTGAGTATGCTGAAGGAGAATGGGTGACGACCGCCGACCGTTCGGAGTACGCCAGGGAGATCGTTGCCGACGTGCTGGCCACTGCCGAGTCCGAGAACGCCTCAGCAGCGGAGACCTTTACACAGCGGGTCCTCGAGGACTTAGAGCAGGGCGGCGAGGTCGAGAATACCTTTACCGCATATCATCGAGCGCGCGGAGTCGAGGCCAGCGGATACGGCGTCAACGAGACGCTGGGGAGCCTAGATCTCTTCGTCACCTTCTTCACCCTCGAACCGCTCACCGAGCGTCTAACCCGGCAGACGGCAGACAACCTGCTGCGCAGACTAAACGCCTTCGCGCGACGATGTACTGAAGGACTTGCAGCTGATCTGGACGAGTCGTCCGACCTACACGACATGTGCCTCGCAGTGGAGAAGGGGCTCAAAGACGCAACGAGGGTCCGGCTCTTCGTACTCTCAAACGCCGAGTACACCGGATCCGCATTCCCCCCGACCGAGATCGATGGTGTGTCTTACACCCATGAGATCTGGGATCTCGCGCGTTTGCATCGCATGGCAACATCAGGGACCCTCAGCGAACCAATTACCGTGGAGTTCCAACCTGTTCTACCGTGCCTGACCGCGACCGAGGCGCAGCGGGACTACTCTGTCCTCCTAGCCATTGTCCCCGGTAAGGACCTAGCCGAGCTCTACAGCCGCTACGGTACGCGCCTGCTGGAGCTGAACGTCCGCTCCTTCTTGCAGACCAAGGGTGGCGTGAACCGCGGCATCCGGGACACACTCCTTAACGACCCGGAACGTTTCCTCGCCTACAACAACGGGATTACGGCGACGGCCGCCACCGTGGAGTTTGAGGATCGACCGGATGGTGGTCGTGGTATCCGCAGACTCACCGATTTTCAAATCGTCAACGGAGGCCAGACCACCGCCTCGATTCACTACGCGCACCGGCGGGACAAGGCGGACCTTCAGCACGTCCACGTACAGATGAAGCTAACGGTCGTTTCGCCCGACCGGCTTCAGCAGATCGTGCCCGAGATCTCGAAGTACTCAAACACCCAGAACAAGGTCACGATAGTAGACTTCAGCTCAAACCATCCCTATCACGTCGCGGTCGAGAAGATCACTCGATCCCTCTGGGCACCCGCGGCGGATGGGAGCGGGCAAGAGACAAAGTGGTTCTACGAACGGGCACGGGGCCAATACGCCGACGCCCTAGCCCGCGAACGCACGCCAGCCAACCAGCGGAAGTTCCGGGCGCTGCATCCCGTCGCACAGAAGTTCAGCAAAGCCGACCTCGCGAAGTTCCTCCACTCTTGGGAAGGTCTGCCACACTTCGTCAGCCGCGGCGCCGAGAAGAACTTCCGTGAATTCATGATGCGCATGGGCGAAGCACCGCCCGACGTTGACATTAAGTACTGCAAACATCTGGTCGCCAAAGCAATCCTTTTCAAGGCTACCGACAAGATCGTGCAGGCGCGGAGCTTCGGCGGTTACAAGATCAATGTCGTGGCATATACCGTAGGCAGACTCGCTTACTCCGCCGGAACGCTGATCGATATGGAGCGCATCTGGCGTGAGCAGCGGCTGCCGCCAGCCCTGGTCGAGGCCATCGACACGCTGTGCGTCGAGGTACACAAGGTCATCGCGAGTCCCCAACCGCAGGGCTCAAATGTTGGCGAGTGGGCAAAGAAGGTCGAATGCTGGAACGAAGTTCTCGCGATCGACTGGGACGTCCCACAGCGACTCGCCGACGAAGCCGCGGGCTCTGACGAGGGCTCGACCGCGATTCACGGTGAAGCTTCGAGGACTGTTGTCACCGAGATCCCAGCCGAGATCTGGTTCGCCGCCTCGAAATGGGCGAAGGAGACCAACCACCTCCAGCCTTGGCAACGGCAGATCGCGTACACGGTGGGCCGGTATCTGACGAATGGCTGGGAGCTCTCTGACAAGCAGCTCATCCAAGCCGAACGTCTGATGGGCGAGGCTCGGCGTCTGGGCTTCGATCCGCAGGTTCCCGGCGACTAGGTGACGGCGGTGTCTCCCCGTGCTCACGCCTTCATAAAGAACATTGCGACAGCGTGATCCTCTTTTGAGCCGTTCGGCAGGCCGAAGACCGCTCCATCCGCCGCGTGAGGAAGCCGGTATCCGCCACTGCTCTCGAACTGGCCATGGTCGCTTCTAGTAGTTGCCGGGACGTATGGCTCGGGAGAGGATCCTTGGTATTAGGGGTTCGAGTCAGGTCAGAAATTCGCGGTGGGATGCGTCGCAATCATCCCACCGGCGTCCGCATGACGCGATGTCTAGGACCCTCCGCTGTCCTCGTCGTCAGATCGGAAATAGGGGTGGGTCTTGTCTGCCAGTCTTGCGAGGTGCAGCGGCATCGGGGCTTCGGTTTGATCATCCCAATGCAGGGGGCGATCGCAGAGGCGTGCGGTGAGCGTTACCAGTTGCCGCTCGGTCCAGCCGCCGTGCTGAGCAACGACAATCTCGGTCCCGTTGAATGCGTGCCGATCTTTCTCTATCAGGTAGCGAAGGTCGTCGGGCAGCGTCCATGGCGTGTGGGCTGCCCCGATGGTTCCCCCGAATGCGCGGAAGCCCCGTGACGATTTAGCGAGCAGCCAGATGTCTGTTCCAGGCAGGCGGTATAGGTAGCGGTCAGGGCGTGACGGCGTGCCGGGGTCCGCTGATTGCTTGCCATGGTCTCGGTGGACGGGTCTGGCGACTTCGTCGTTGGTGTTCACGCGCACGATCGCTACATCCCGGGCGGCGGACAACGTCAGGCCGGGCAGCAGTGCATCGGCGAAGCTGTGATTCTGCAGTCCTGGATAGATGGTGCGCATGGAGGCGGCGTCGGCGAAAAGCACGGCATGCCCGGGTGGGAGCGCGTCGAGCAAGGATTCCATGTGCATGCGGGTGGCGACGGCCTTGTCACCTGACCGCCCGTGGCCTGTGGAACCGATCGGTCCGGCGTGAAAGTCGGCGATGCCTTCCGGCTGCCACAGCCACCGCTGGGCGGAATCGCTCCACATCCGCACGACCCAGCTGGCGACCGGGTCTCGGAAGGTCTGGATCGCGACCGCCGTGGTGACAAGCCGTGGAGGCACTCCTTCCCTGCCGGAATGCTGAAGCCGCGCGTGGATACCGACCAGGTGAACGGTTTCGTGGGTCGTGTTGTCGTAGAGATCGCCGATGAGGTCGGTGGAAAGTTTCGGATGCACAGTCCCGCACATCCGTAGTAGCAGGTCTGCGTTAGCCGCTACGGCTGGATGGTCGGTCGGCTTTGCCTCTTGTCGTTCCTTGGCGCGTTTCGAGGCGCGTTTCGGTTTCGCATCGGGCGGTGCGGTGGCGAGGAACTGCGTGCTGACGCCCATCTTGGCCAAGGCGCCTCTGAGTATCTGCTTCGCGTCGTCTTCTGGGCGTGCCTTGGGGTCGAACACGGTTTCCAGCCAGGCGACCACGATTCCCGGTTCGCCGCTGATGGCCGACTTCAGATCGCTGAGGGCAGCGCTGCGGTCATGGTTGCCGTGTTTGAGTAGATCTGTGCAACGGTGCATCGAAACCGCGAGGCGTGCGTTGACGAGCTGAGTTTCCCCGTCCTGGAGCTGGATGCCACCCGGAACCATGGCCGACAGCTGTGCGGTCATGCGGTCTCGGGCTTCCCGAGAGTCGTAGAGGCACAGTATGCGCAGGCGAGCGCGGCCTGCAGCGGTCACCGTGGCGGCGAGGGTTTCGAGGGAGACCGTCGCGCGTGTCGCCTTGTCATGGTCGACGGGAATCCCGAGGACCTGGCGGACGCTGCTGCCGAGGCGTGTGTTCTTGTCTCGTTCCCAGCGCAGAGGTTGCAGGTTCGGGCAGTGTTGCTCTATGTGCTCGGCGAGCCGCTTCATCACGCGCGCTCCGACGCCCTTGCCGATGGGGTATATCTGCGGGCCGGCGATGAGCGGCCTGACTTTGCCCGGGGACTTGGGGAGTTCTTGGGGCAGACCGAGGTTCTCCATACGACATGCCTCGGCGATCGCTGCCGCGTGGTTGGCGACCTCAGCGATCCAGGTGCCATCTTCTTGCTTGACGTTGCGGGTCTTGAGGCGAAGGACTGGCAGGCCTTTCGCTTCCTGTTTGATCCAGGCCGTTTTGGCTCCGGCCCACCGGTCGCCGATGCGAGACAGGTGCGCGTCGAAGCTGATGCACAGGTCGCCGATGGTGGGCAGGGTAAAGAACCGTGCTGTGACCCGGAGCATCGCGTGGGCGGTCCAGTCGTCCCAGGTGTTGGTCACTAGGTTGTCCCAGCCGACCAGCGATCCGTCGGTGTCGAGAGTCAGGTCGATGCTCTGATCGCCTCCCAGGCGCAGGCGTTTGGCCAGGCTTTGCATGATCTTCCATGTGGCTGTGTCGTAGAGCCATCCTGGTGCCGTCGCTGTGCCGGAAGGGGAAGTGGCGATGTAATCGATGAAAGGCCGATTGTCGACGTCGGGAAGATACTGACTGAGGCTGTCACGGTCCTCACCTCCGCGCTCGAGCCGTTCCCAGGTTCGCAGACACGTCCTGATCTTGTGGCCTTCGAAGGGTTTCGTGGACAGCAGGATGCCCTTGACCCCGGCGGCTTTGTCCTTCGCGGTTAGGCCGTATCCGTCGGTGATCCTGACAGGCTGGCCGTGGGCGGCGGTGAGACCGGTGAGCAGCTGACTGTAGGCGGGTGGGCGTCCTTTCTTGCGGGGCATCTGCCGCCAGGCGTCTTCGAAGTCGCTGGTCCATGGGTAGGCAGCGACGTTGCCGAGAATGGAGTCGATGTGTACGGCCGGGATCCGGTATCCCAGGGTCAGGAGCATGTTGCTTCCTCCGGCACTGTCGTGAGCTGCACCTCGCTGTGGGCGAAGCGGAAGAACTCTGCCAGCGTGGTGCCGTAGAGGTCTTCCATGCGTTCGAGGACGCCAGTCTGCTGCCAGTGGTCACGCAGTTCGAGGACAAGTTGTGCGAACGTGGGTCCGCCTTCAGGATCGAGAAAAGCCCCGTCGGCGAGATAGATCGTCGCTGGTGTCCCGCCGCGGCGCGCCCGGCCGACGAGCTGGATGATTCCGTTCATGATCGCGGCTGTGATCGCGAGCCGCACGGTCTTGGGCATGGTGCGGAAGAAGGGCAAGCTGGTGACGATCTGTTCGAGGTAGTAGCCGGCGTCGAGTTTGCGTTCTTCCAGGACGTCGGCAGGGTGTAGATGGGGCAAGTCGGCGAGCAGCGTGTCTGCTGGGTCCGCGGCGAGGGCGTGAGCGTTGACGTGGGCGATAAGCTCGGCTGGCTCGTCGATGAGCGGCACGGGCCGAACCAGCAGCCAGATAGATCCCAGGGCTGACTTGTCCTCGTCGCCGATGATGTTGACGCCGCGCTGGACCCGGGCAAGCGGGGCTATGAGGATGTCCGCCTCGGCGCGACTGGGGAACTCCTCGAGCCGGTCGGCGGCCAGTTCCCACCAGCTTTCGCCAGCGGTTTCCTCGCTGCCCTGTTCACCGATGTCTGGTCGGGACCGGGGCCGGACCGCTAGGCAGATCCGGGAAGGGTGGACTCCCGCTTTCACCAAGCCCTCAGCGACTCGCCGGGCACCGTCGTAGGAGGTTGTTGCCAAGAGGATCCGCGCGCGGCCCGGGTCCTCGTTGGCCAGCCGGATCAGCTCGCTCTCCAACCGCGATGACCACAGCCCTTCGGCCAGCGTGCGTAGGGCGTCGTCGCGTTGGCGCCCTTCACTGCCTGACACGCGCACGACCCTGCGCTGCCCCTTGATGACCTTGGTGAGGCGGGCAGGATGGATCGTGACGCCGCCGGCGACGTCGTCGGCCACCCACCACTCGGGGTCGACATGGACGTGGTGGTGCGGCGCCATCGGGAAGTATGCGGTGGCCGAGAGACCTAGGACCGCTCGCCGGGTCTGGGCGTGGCAAAGAGCGGTGATGTCGCCGAGCGTAGTTGTGTAGACGTGGGGATCTCCACCGAAGGCTGCAACGTTAAGCCGCGCCGGCGCACGCCCGGCGGGGTCGACGTGCTGGCTGAAGGCGAACAGCAGACGTCCAAGCGGGCCGTTGGGCAGCGCGCGCCAGCGGCTGTAAGGGCCGAATGTTTCGGCGATTTCGCGTGCGGCGTCGACGCCGGCCGAGGCCAGATGTGGGGCGTCATAGACGAAACGGCGAAGATGTTGGCGCAGCCGTTCCAGAAAGGCTCGTTGGAGGATCCTGTTAAGGGCCTTGGCACGTGCCACGTCGTCCGGTATCAGCGCGCGGAGCGCTCCGGCGAGCGCGTCGCGGGCGTCCTCCACGGAGTACTCGGCTCCGACGGTGAGCATCTGGGCAATCACCATGCGGATCGCGGTGAACTCCGGTGGTTCGTCCGGCTGCGGCGGGTCGTCGCTGCCAGGGAACAGCGAGCGGAAGCCTGAGATCATCTGCATGGTTAAGGGTTCACCGGCGGCGAGTCCGAACAGTTGGGCTGTCAGCGTGCCGTCCCAGCGACGCGGGACGGTCCAGTACCTACCGGCGCCTCGGCGCGCTTGCGGGCCGCCGATGCCGATGATTCGGTCGTCGATAGCGGCGGTGTACTCCACCGCGAGGAATTTCATGTGATGCAGCTTGCTGTTGGCTCGGCGCTCGACCTTCCGGTTGATCTTTCCGCTGGCCGGCACGAATTGGGTTTCGAGAGAGTGCAGAGGGCTTTCCAGACTGCCTCGGCGATTGAGCAGCAGTCCGCGGGCCGCTTCACCAAGTACCGTTGCCTGGAACGCGTCGACTTCGTCGATGATGACGGCGTGGCTGCGGCGAAAGACGAGTTCTTCCACCGTCATCTTGTCCGTGATCCCCCGCTCGTCGGTAACCGGAATTTGCAGGCGCCCACGGTGCAGGTTCGCGTGGCTGGTGATGATCAATGAAGCCGAGGTCGCGGCCCGGGCAAGGCGGAACTTGCCGCAGGTGGTGCGCCATGGGCAAGCGTAGGGTTTGCCGTTGCCACCGTCGGCGTACAGCGCGACGCAGGGCTCTTCACCAGGTGTCCAGGTGTCGACCGCGCGTTCGCTCTCGGCGGCCGCGGCCAGTGCGCAGCCGTAGCCAAGCCGTTCCAGTGTCCAGGACCCGTCCGGGTCCCAACGAGGCTTTTGCAGGTTGACTTTGCGGGTTAGCTCGAAGATGCCCGACGGTGACATCAATGGAGTGACCTGCGAGGCGCTGCCGAACGGTGCGAGGTCCTGCTCGATGGCACGAGCCAGCTTGAGCACGTCGGCATTGGTTGGGACCGCGATCGTCAACACGATGCCGTTGAGCACTGCCCAGCAGCCGATCACTTCCATAATTACGCTCTTGCCGATGCCCGTCGGGGCGTTGATTAAGCGCAGATCGCCAGCGGTGAGACGCAGCGCATCCGATAGCGACATCAGTCCGTCACGGTGGCGCAGCCGGCGAATCAGTCGCTCCACGTTCTGTGCCCGGTAGGCGGTGCCGTCGCTACGGATCTCGTCGATCTTTTGAGCCAAGGTCCGGAGGTCTTCCAGCGGGATGAGGACCTCGTCCATCTGCGGGGAAGTGACCACGACCGGCGCCTCGGCGGCGGCAGGCAGCGGATTGTTGGCGTAGACGGGAATCCGATAGTGCTGGTCGATGACCTTTCCACGTCCGCCGCTTCCGGCCGGTGTACGAGTGGTGCTGTGGTAGGTCCCCGGGCCGGCGATCCGCATCCTGCCGCGTCCCGCCTTACTCACGGCGGCCAGTTCTTGGAGGGCGTCGTCGACGAACTGTCGCAGATCGGTGCCCGGCGAGCAGGAGATGTAAAGCTCGAGTCCGGCATCTTCGACCAGGCTGCATCCGGATATTCCGTCCGACAGACCATCACGCAGGTCGCGCAGGACGTGTTCGCCGTCAGCCATGGCCGCAGGCCGGATGCGCAGGAGCCGGGCGATGGTGATGGCGTCGGAGTCCGGCAGCGCTCGCCAACCTGGCCAGACGTCGACGTGACCGTCGAGAATGAACGCGACGTCGCGGCTGGACACTGTGTAGGTGTTGCCGTCGATCGATCGGGGGAGGTGCAGGGCAGCGAGCCCGATCGCAGCCCGATACATCAGCAGCGATGTCTGTGACAGTTCCTTTTGTCGCACGTTCATCGCTATGCACCTGCCTGGCTGTACTCGCGCAGGACTTCCTTGTACAGCTCGTTCTCGGTCAACACTCTTTGCGGAATCCTTCCCCGAAGCCCGTTCGCCTGGCCGGCATGGCTTTGCGGCAATACAAGATGGGTCGCCTTCAGCGGTTTGTCTTCCAAGTGCCGGAGAAGCCCGCCGACGCTGTTGTGCTCCTTGACGTCGGCTTCCCACCGCCCGTCGGCTATATCAAGATCGCATCTGTCGAAGCCCGGGTAGAGCACCACCGGAACGCCATGGCCATCAAGTGCTGTCCACATCCTCAGTTCGCTCGCACCGGGTACCACGATGAACCGCCACACCGGCTCGTCCACCTGGATGGCTCCATCTGCCGGTTGGGCCGCCGGGATCTGTGGCTCGTACGCCACTGAACGGAGGTGTCCATCGGGGTCAGTCGGCAGCAGGTGAAGCCGGCCGGGTGTGTCGACGATCTGGAAGACGGCCCGGTGGTGTCGGTACGCGCACCGGGCCATGTGTGCCTCGACCGCCATGGGCCACCGGCAGACCGGACAGGGCCACCACCAGACTCCGTCACGATTGCGATAGAGCTTGCTCGACGGCATCGGGATGTACCGCGCGAGGCGTTGGGCGCCGGCCATATTGCAGGCGTCGGCCACCTCCTCTTGGTGACCGGCAGGATGCTCCACGATGAAACGCCGGTTGACGGTATACGCCAGCGGGTCACCCGATTTGCGCAGCGCGCCGAACACCTGCTCCTCGACATCGTTGGCGCGCATCCACGCCCACGACGGCAGCCAGTCTCGAGCCGGGTCGCGTCCCGCCATCACGCCGCAGATGTAGTCGGAACCGACGTCGTACGCGTCGTCCGAAAGCGCATCGCCGGCAGTGAGCAACACCAGGTCATCCAACGCAGGGTCGGCACTCTCGCCCGCCAGGGATGCAGGCCACAGATTCCGCATCGGCTGTCGCAGCAACCGGACAAGGTCCATGGGCGTGACCGGTCCTCGACCAGGTCCGTGCTCGAACATGATCACCCCGGTCATCCGGGCGAGTTCCTCGACAGCGCGTAGCTCATGTGATCGCGCGGACCATGCGAATGCTGCACGAAGCGCCGCGGTAGTGATACGCGAACGGGTTTCGAATTCGTCGGTGGCGGCGCTCTCTATGATCATTCCGATGTACTCCGTTCGAATACGACTGAGCCGACCTCGGAAGCTAGCAACACCCCCCGACAAAATCGCGGTCACCCTCGAATCGAGTCATCCGAAATTCACACGGCGGAGCCCCTCGCGTCGCGCTCACATTGGAGCTGGCGCCGGAAGCCCGCTCGCAAATCACTCACTTGCTGACGCGCGAGCGTGTGAAAGAATTGCTCGATAGGCCATCGAATGCACCAGCCCAGCCGTGTCTGATACAGCGCAACTGATCGAATGCCTAGATCGTCGTCATAGTCCAGCAGGGCATAGCCGGCGAGCTGCCAGATTGCCTGGTCGCTGAGGAAGTCCGGACGGGACGAAGCCTTCATTTCCAAGAGCACATCGCCCACGAGAAGATCACCGTCGGCACCCCCGACATCGGACGACCCGGCGAACTCCGGGCCACTTACGCAGTCCTGCTGCGCGACGTCGTCGCGCAGGTCGCCCAATGCCCGCTCGGCAAGCCGAACCTGGACCTGCAGGTCACGCACTGCCTCATCGGGAACCACCCGCAGCAAATCGCCCACCTGGCACAGCGCAGGATCACGCAGCGGGGACGCCGCCATCACACATCCGTCGCGATAGGTTCGCTCGTACCAGGAAAGAGCGACGCACATCCGGTCGAGACGCGACTCAACCCCGGTGGGCAACGTCCACGATCTCCCGCGGACGCTCGATCCCTGATCTTCGGTCAACGCGAGGAACTCGGCTTCAAGCGCCCGTCCGAGCTGCTCGATACCGCGTCCCAGCAGTACGCCTGCCGTCCGAATGCCCAGGTGCACCGAGGAAGGGACCCGGCTGACGGTGAAGGCCGACCGAATGCGGAGATCGATCGCCATTCCAAGAACGTCCCAACCGACAGTGCTCGATGCCGGAAGAACAGGTCGATGCACCCGCCAGGTAGGCAGAGCCCGCCGGTACATCGCACGAAGACCGGCGGTCCCCGCCAGCTGTCGTCTCAGCCAAACTGCCGAGGCATGCCGGTCGTCCTCAAGAAGAGACGTCAAACTCACCATCGCAGCGTACGACCGCGACCAAGCGTTGGCAGCGAACACAACTCGGCCCGGTCCACGCGGGTGTCCACAGCGCATCAACGCCGCGTACCGCCGCTAACGGCGACCGCCAGCCGCAGATCACATGCGGAACCTACTACGCCCATTGACGCTAGCCCGCAGCTTGCGGGCACCGCGTTCATGCGGGCTGTCGGCTGTCACGGTCGCATGTCGCATGTCGCATCCATGGTCCTACATAGGAGTCCCCCGCCAACCGGGGCAGGCTCGGCAGAATCTTGCCGCGAGCCGGTGTCGGCGCCGGTTGAAAAATGACCCCTGTTGGGTTCCGGTTGAAAAGTGACCCCTTCTCGCGAGCATGAGGAGGTGTTGAGCGTGGAGGACTGGGCGGAGATTCGCCGGTTGCACCGGTCTGAGGGTTTGCCGATCAAGGCGATCGCTCGCCGGTTGGGATCTCACGGAACACGGTGCGTAAGGCGGTGGCATCGGTTGAGCCACCTCGATATCAGCGCAAACCGGCCGCGTCGATCGTGGATCCGGTCGAGCCGCAGATCCGGTCGTTGCTGCAGCAGCATCCGGACCTGCCATCGACGGTGATCATGGAGCGGATCGGCTGGACGCGCGGCAAGACGGTGCTGTTCGATCGGATCGCGCAGTTGCGGCCGTTGTATCGGCCGGTCGACCCAGCGTCGCGGACCCAGTACGAGCCTGGCGGGCTGGCGCAGTGTGATCTGTGGTTCCCGCCGGTGGATGTGCCGTTGGGCTTCGGTCAGCTCGGGCGGCCACCGGTACTGGTGATGGTGACCGGCTACTCGCGGATCATCGCCGCGGTGATGATCCCGACCCGGCAGGCAGCCGATCTGCTGGCCGGGCACTGGCGGCTGCTGTCCGGATGGGGCAAAGTTCCACGCGTTTTGGTGTGGGACAACGAATCGGCCGTCGGCAAGTGGCGTGAGGGACGGCCTGTGCTGACGCAGGACATGAACGCCTTCCGTGGCAGTTTGGGCATCCGCGTGGTGCAGTGCCGGCCCCGTGACCCGGAAGCCAAAGGCCTCGTCGAGCGGGCCAACGGCTATCTGGAAACCTCGTTCCTGCCAGGTCGGGCGTTCACCTCGCCTGCGGACTTCAACAGCCAGCTCGACACCTGGCTGCAGCGGGCCAACCAGCGTCAGCACCGGCGCATCGGCTGCCGTCCAGTCGACCGGTGGCCGGCGGATCTGGCCGCGATGCTGGACCTGCCACCGGTCGCGCCTGCGGTCGGGTGGCGAACCTGCACCCGGCTGGGCCGCGATCACTATGTCCGGCTGGACGCCAACGACTACTCGGTGCACCCGTCGGTGATCGGCCGCCGGGTCGACGTCACCGCCGACCTCGAGCAGGTGACCGTCACCGCAGCCGGCGCCCCGGTGGCCCGACATGAGCGCTGCTGGGCCAAACACCAGACCATCACCGACCCCGGCCATCGCACCGCCGCGGCGATCCTGCGCCAGCACATCAACACCGAACCGGGCGAACAGACAGCTGTGCAGTATCGGGACCTGACCGACTACGACCGCATCTTCGGCACCCACGATCTGCAGGCGGTGGCGTGATGGCTGCCAAAGCCCATCGTGATGTGACCTCAGAGCTGGCGTTCCTCACCCGGGCGTTGAAAGCACCATCGCTGGCCGCCGCTGTTCCCCGCCTGGTCGAGCGGGCCACGGCAGAATCCTGGAGCCACGAGGAGTTCCTGGCCGCCTGCCTTCAGCGGGAGGTCGCCGCCCGCGAGTCCCACGGCGGTGAAGGCCGCATCCGAGCCGCCCGGTTCCCCGCCCGCAAATCCCTCGAAGAGTTCGACTTCGACCATCAGCGGTCGGCTGACCGCAAGGTGATCGCGCACCTGGGCACCCTCGACTTCGTCGTCGCGAAAGAGAACGTGATCTTCCTCGGCCCGCCCGGCACCGGCAAGACCCACCTGGCGACCGGGCTGGGTATTCGCGCCTGCCAAGCTGGACACCGCGTCGCGTTCGCCACCGCATCGCAGTGGGTGTCCCGGCTGGCCGAAGCTCACCAGGCCGGCCGCCTGCAGGACGAGCTGATCAAACTCGCCCGCATCCCGCTGCTCATCGTCGACGAAGTCGGCTACATCCCGTTCGAAGCCGAAGCCGCGAACCTGTTCTTCCAGCTGGTGTCCAACCGCTACGAACGAGCCTCGCTCATCGTCACCAGCAACAAACCGTTCGGCCGCTGGGGAGAGGTCTTCGGCGACGACGTCGTAGCCGCAGCCATGATCGACCGGCTCGTCCACCACGCCGAGGTCATCAGCCTCAAAGGCGACAGCTACCGACTCAAAGACCGCGACCTCGGTCGCGTCACCAACGCCAAAAACAACAACTAGCGAAGGTGGTCACGATTCAGCCGGAAAATCAGCTCACGATTCGAGCGGCGTTGACAGCCGGTCAAAGCGGTGATGTATGGCGCGGCCGAGCAAGCCCATCCACTGACCAGGCAGCATCTTCAGGGGAGCCGACAAGCCGCAAAATTGCGGCCCAGGGAGTCGGTCGGCTCGGATTGTCCAGCCGATGACATACGGGAGCTTCAGTGGATCTTCGCGTGTTGTATGTTGACGCGCCAGGACCGCGATCTGACCATGCAAAGGACTGCCCGATGACGATGTACACCGTCAGCATTACACCGGACGACCCCGGCTTCGCCGTGACCACGATTCGACTGGATATCACCGAGGCGGCTGCCACGATCCGCGAGCTGCGGTTGACTCCAGGAGACAACGACGCCCTGGTCCCGAGTGGCCTGCCTGTGCTCGACCTTGGTCAACTGGTGGCCGCCGTCGCTGCCGCCGTCCTACCCGGATCTGTTCCTGTGAGCGCTCCGGTGCCAGTAGCGCCCATCACCGAGCGCAAGCCAGAACGCCAGGCGGCCGGCAAGGCTACCGACAAGCCAAACCGCGCCAATAAGTCGGCGAGCAAGAAGCAGACGCCGGCCCGCGTGAACAAGGCTCCCGCCGTCACATCTGCTGGCGGCGGGCGGACTTATCGGCGTGTGCCCGACGACTTCGACCAGGTGCTGCGGCAGGCCGGGGGAAACGCCGCTGTCATCGCCGACCACTACGACGTACCCCGCCACACTGCCTATAGCTGGATTCGCAGCGCACGCAAGCGCTCTGAGCCAACGAGTTAACGAGACGCTCAGCACGCTGGCACGACCCGCATCTCGGTGCCGGAACCCTGGGTCGACCGTTGCGGCGATCGGGCGGCGAAACCTCGATGACGTGGCTTGGGATGGACGCTGTCGACATCTTCAGGCGGCAGCGCCACCGCACCACCATCATCGGTGTCGAACTCACCTCCTCCGCTCGCGGCTATTGTCGACGACAGCTTTGGGTGACCCATTGTCCTTGTCATCGACAAGTAGGGCGGTGGAGCGTGCGTTCGTGGATCGTGGAAGTTGAGTACGAGGGCTTGATCGCCGAAGTGATGTTCGGCGAGGGTGACCTGCTGACACACGTTGGGGCCAAGTCGGGTTGGGCCCGCCAAGATACACATCGCAGCTGTTTCACGTTCGATGTTGCCGCCCGGGACGCGGTGGATGCCTTCGACCGCGTCGGCGCTCTGGCTTATCAAGCAGCTGGCGTTGTGGCCGCCCGCGGCGGGCCGGCGCTGCGCCCTGTGCGCATGCAAATCGGAACGGCCAGCGACATGGCGATGGCCACATTCGGCGACCGAGTGCCCTTGGTCGGCTACGCCGACATCGCGGAGCTCGGCGGATTCTCTCGCCAGTACGCACGCCAGCTAGCGACCAAAGCCGACTTCCCTCCCCGGGTCGGCACGGTGTCCGGCGCACCAGTGTACGTACTGTCTGAGGTCGAGACATATCTGCGTAGCATCGGCAAGCTCGCCAACCCTCGCGAGAACCTCGCCTGGATCTTCGATGAACAGGTCGCCGCACTGCCGCCAATCAACTCGGACAGATGACGCCGTCGAGTCGCGGCGCAGCGGCAAACCAACCGCGTTGCAACCTGCATCCCGGCTTCGATACCCGGCGCCATTGTCTGCTCGGCGATCGTCATCGGCACCGGCCGTCCCGACTCCGACATCCTCGCAAGAACGACTTAGTTGTCTATGTATTTCAAGATCGAGGAGCAGTGCACCAGTTGCGATGTCTGAGAATGTGAAGGTGGCGCGACACGGCTTTTGACTTGCAGTCTTCGGACCGCCACTCCATACTGATTCCGGCTGTCGTCCAATTGATCAACCCGCTTTTGTCAGTGCGGGATGGTGTACTGGACCAACCGATCAGGCGTCTTCTGGTGAGATGGGCCTACGCTGCAGCGAGCGGCGCCCGACTCGACCAGGATCCCACGGGACCCGCGTAGGTGGGACGTCGGCTCGGATCGCTGCCAGCCGCAACGTTGAGGAGTTTCGGCCGCGCTTTGTGCAGCGTCGGCCCTCCGTCGTGAGCGGCTGGTCGAGGTGGTTTGTGCGCAGCGATGCTATGGTGCCGTGCCGAATGGGCAGGCGGCGCTATGTTTGATCTGAGTGCGCTCCGCGCCAATCCGATCACAGCAGCCGATACGGACGCCACCCCGCCGGAGTCGATGCTCGACAGTCTGAGCGGCAAGGTCATCGCCTTCGCAGTGCAGGGGGTTCCCTCGTTGCGACTGCCGCGCGATTCTCAATCCCTCGCCAACCTGTGGAAACTGTTGGTCACATGCTCGCCGAACCTCACTGAACGGCATGACGCCGTCTGGACTACCTTGTCCAGAGCGACCTGCCGAATCCCGCTCACTCCAGACCAACATGGCGGCCGACGCCTCGCCTTGGCCGCCATCGTGACCACTTTCGATAGTACACCTGTTCTAGCGATCGTCAAGATTTGCTTCGCACCGTTGAAGTCCCGCCATGGCACGCCGGCCATCGTCGGCGCATCGGCAATCGTTGTCGGCGAAGTCGATGGCATGGCTGAGGCGCTGGAGGAGATTTATCGCGAGGCGACGCCGGAGGCCCAGGCCGCAGTCCGCAAATCAGGAGCCCGGGCCGTATGGCTCGGCGGATCCAGCATGGCGGATGCGACGAACCCGCACTGGCGCAAGCATGTGGAGGCCCTAGGAGCGGTATTGGGTCTGGCAGTCGAGATCATCGTGGAGCCGGCAAGGCACATGCGCAGGGTGCAGACCGCATGGGGCAGTCAGGCTCCCCCTGAGTACCTGCTTGTGTGGCAGGCTGGCGCCCGCGGTTCGGAGGAATTGGTCCATTCGTTCAAGAAGATGCGCCCTGACGGCGAGGTCATCCCCTTGGCCGAGCCCGACATCACGAACGCTCTGCTCGAATCTCGCCTGGCCTTGATCAGCCTCGGGCTGCCCGACCACATGCCCGCCGCCGAGCCCAACCGCACACCGCCAGTCCCCGGCGACGAGCGGTTCTACATTAAGACCGGTGGATCCAAGACTGGCGACATCCTGCTACAGCAGCCCGACTGCGGGCACAGCAGATGGGGCAGCGACGCCAAGCGCAGGGCCCCGCGGGCGCTGATGGGCGTCGAACGACTCGAGGGCGTTCGGCCCAAGAATCTGTACCTCTGCGAGCGATGTACCAAGCACCGGTGGCGTGCGAAGTTCTAGTTTGCGCTCCCACACACATACATAGGTGAAGCCATGTCCGACACCGTCGTCGACCTCGTGCAGGCCAGCCTGAACGACTCGGCGCTCACAACTGCTGCCCGACGCTACGCGTTAGCGGCCGTCATGGGAACTGATGCCCTTGCCCAGGCAATATCCACACCCGACAGGCCAATCGAAACCGACAACTCCGCCGACACGGCTGAGCAGACCGCGCGTCAGTTCTGGCTGTGCAGCGTTACCGTCGCTGGGTTCCGCGGCGTGGGAGCCAGACAGACCCTAACTCTGGCACCCGGCCCCGGATTGACGCTGGTGACCGGACGCAACGGCTCCGGAAAATCTAGTTTCGCCGAAGCGATCGAGGTTGCCTTGACCGGCCAGCACGCACGCCTCAAGGAGAGCCCAGCAGACTGGCGCAAGCAGTGGCGCAACATTCACAACAGCACACCACCCGAGGTAACGGTCGACCTGCTCGTCGATGGGGACGAGCGGCCCCTGACCATCCGGCGTCAGTGGACCGGGAAAGCAATCGAGCAGGCGGAGTCCACCGTCGAATGGGCCGGTGTACCGGCAGGTGGCCTTGAACAGCTTCGCTGGGATGAGGCCATGACACGCTTCCGGCCGTTCCTGTCCTACGACGACCTCGGAAAGGTCAGCGGCAAACCGAGCACCCCCTTCGACCTCATGCTCAACGTGATCGGACTGACAAGCATCACTAGCGCCCTCACGGCCCTTACCAAGGCTCGGGACACTGTCGCGGAGAAGGCCACGGTCCCATCCGAGACGATCAACCGGCTGCGAGAAGAACTCGAAGCAGCCGACGACAGTCGCGCCAAGTCCGCCTTGAAGCTCCTGCAAGCTGAACGCCTCGACACCGTCGCGCTTGCGCACCTACTGGCCGAACCCGTCGGCACGGTGGACCACTCCACCAGCTCGGTCCTCGGCCGGCTGGCCACGCTCCCCTTACCCGACGAACAGGCGGTCAACGCTGCGGCCCAGCGCCTTCACCGAGCGCAAGGAACGCTCAATAAGGTCAAGGGAACCGATACCGAGCAGGCCATGCAGCTCGTCAGCCTGCTGGAAGCAGCACTTGATCACTACGACCGCCACGGCATGGGCAGCTGCCCAGTCTGTGGCACCGGCGGGCTAGATGATCATTGGCGAGCACGCACCGACGAGCAGGTGGCCAGTCTGCGAAAGCAGGCAGAGACCGCGGTCAACGCGCGCAGGGAAATGCAGGATGCCTTGGCCGCCGCCCACCGGCTGGTCACCCCGCCTCCCGTAGACCTCGCCGCCGTCGCCAACGGCGCCATACCCACAGCCGCCCTCAGGGGCGCCTGGGAGCAATGGGCGACGCTTGCCAAGGAGACCGAGGCACAACGTCTTTCCGACGCGATGCTGGAAGGTCTGCCAACGCTCCTACGCGCGGCACAGACGGTAAAGGATGCGGCCACGGCCCAGTTGCTTACGCGCGAGAACATCTGGCGGCCAGTTGCCGCGCGAATCCAGACGATACTCGACCTGTACAGCACCGCCGAGCAGCACAGACCTATGCACGAGGCTCTCTGTGCAGCCACCGACTGGATGAAAGCAGAGTCAGAGCGCCTGCGCGAAATTCGGTTGGCTCCATTCCGCGACCAGTCCGCACGGATGTGGGCAGAGTTGCGGCATGAGAGTAACGCCGACCTGGGCTCGATTGCGTTCGTCGGCTCAGGAGCTACCAGACGCAAACTCGATGTCACCGTGACGATTGACGGCGAGGCGGGCGCCGTCTCAATGCTCAGTAACGGCGAGATTCACGCTCTTGGCTTGGCGCTGTTCCTACCTCGAAGCACTGCCCCGGAAAGTCCATTCCGTTTCATCGTCATCGACGACCCCGTGCAGGCCATGGACCCAGCCAAGGTCGATGGCCTGGCCCGAGTCCTCCACGCAACTGCCGAAACTCGGCAGGTGGTCGTGTTCACTCACGACGACAGACTATCCAACGCATTGCGCCGCCTCGGCCTTGCCGCCTCCGTGCTCGAGGTCGCGCGTCGCGAAGGCAGCGTCGTGGAGATTATCCCCAACCTCGACCCGATTGCCCGGCATCTCGACGACGCCCGCAGAATCGCCAGGTCCGACCGGCTACCGGCAGATTTCGCAGCATTGACGATCGCCGGCAGCTGCCGCGACGCGATCGAAATCGCCTGCCAGAGAGTTGCGCGCCAGCGGATGCACCTACAGGGCTTAGGCATCGCCGAGGTCGACGACCTACTCATCCGAGCTCAAACAACGAAGAACCGCGTCGCATTGGCCTTGCTAGGCGAAAGCCGCATGGCAGGACAGCTCATGACACACCTATCCCGGACCATCGGCGCACCGTGGGCAGCCGATGTGCTGCGAGCGGTGCGCGAGGGCACCCATCACCCACGTGACCAAGCCGGCCAAATCATCGAGGACAGTCAGCGCCTGTGTAACTTGATCCTGCAGGAGCTAGACAAGTGAAGCATTCTGCATCTGCATGCCGCCCCACTGAGATCAAGCGCGGCCCGGTCCACGACGCGTTAATCTGGGCGGACCATCTACTACGCGAGCCGGATCCCGACACCGCAGGTCTGTGGCCACGCACCGCCGCTCGCCTCATGCGTTTCGCGCTGGAAAGCGCTCTCAGCAACCACTGGCGGCAGCACCGCATCGAAATGTGCCAAGCCCAGCTAACGATGCAACTTCTCATGCTGGAGGCAACCCTCGGACGACAGCAAGCAAGAGGCGCCTACGACTTATGGTCACAGCTGTCTGACGCATCTCACCCCCACCCATACAACCTTGCGCCAACAGCCACAGAACTTCGCCAATGGCACCGGGCCGTAGTCCAGACCGTCCAACTGCTCGCTACCGGACACATGGACCGGTCGGCCTAGGGATTGCCGATCCGGCAAGACGACCTCATAATGCAGAGGAGCGCGCGGTCGGCTATGGGCCTCCGCGTGACGGGTTAACGGCTTTTGCGCGGACGTCAGCGGGAAGTCGGCGGTCCCCATCCGTTCGGCGGGGGGACCGTTCCCCTTCTGAGGGGCTGCTCAAAACATGATGATTGCCTAGGCTGAGCCGATGAAGCCGCCCATGTATCTGACAACGACGCGGCAGTTCGTGAACGTTCAGATTCCGATGGCCGATCTGCGGGTACTCCTCAATCACCCGACGGGCAGGTTGTCGCGTCCATCGTGGCCCGACCCGATCGCGGGCCGCGAGTTCGTTCGCGGCGTCGGCGTCATCGCCGATCTCAATCCGTACCGCTCGCCCGGCCGTCCCGCAGGCTTGGTCGGTATGCATGGAGAACGAAACTATTGTGAAGGCTCGCAACTGTTACGGTTCGTTGACCAGCAGAGCGATGAAGACCTGAGCTGGAGGCTCATACATCGCCGCTTGTTTCACACCGGCGTATCCTGGCGCCTCGACATCGGTCTCACTACGCGCTGGGGCTTCGAAAAGCACGCACCCAGGCACTCGCGAGTCTTCGGGAAGATCGATTCTGCTGCGGCAGCGCGCTTAATGTATGGAGGCCGAAAGCCCACACGCACACTCGGCGAGCGGATATTGCAACGCGCCGTGAAAGTCGGCCACGGCCGCTACATCCTGCACAGCGCCGGTGATGCCGTGGCGAGGCACCTTCTTGCTGCCACCACCGCCAACGGAGCTGGCGAGCAGATGCCGGCGAGTTGGTGGATGGCCAGCGGTCGCCCGTTTGTCCTGGTCGATGAGTACAACGATCGGATACATGATGTCACGGCGAGCGTCGAGACGATACGCATCAGCAAACAAAGCTTCGTATGCGTGTTCCTACAACACGGATACCAGCGCGGCGGATATAGCCGCTCGCTACGGATCTCCATATGGCGGGCATATCAAGAACTGGAAACCCTACGGCAGGTCATACGGGCGTGGCGCGCCCACCCAGCGGACTTCTCCCGATCTTCCCTTCGGGACTACCTAGCCCGGCAGCTGCGGCTCCTGGCGAAGAGAACCCGAAACAACCTCGACCAGACGACACTGTTCTCACTGTTCTCCGACGTCGTCGGATTCGAGGACTCGGATCTATTCGCACTGGCCGATGAAATGCGTCGGTATAGTAAGGGAATCTATCGCAGCCTCACAAGCCTCATCGAATCCCTCGACTCCGCGCGAGCCGACTCGCAACAGCCCGCGCAGGTGACCCACAACTATCTTGTCGTCCGGGGAGGACTTCGTATGCAAGGCGACCGCTACTCCTTCAAGGGCCCAGCAGCCGGGGTCTTCGGTGACGGCAACCAGATCAGCGGCAGCAGCTTTGTCGGACACCAAACCAACGTTTCCCTAGCAACACAGGAGTTACTGCACTCGCTTGAAGAGCTGATTCCAACGCTAACCGAGAAGCGGCGGCGGCGGACCGACGAGGCAGTCACCGAGCTGAAGAACGCCCAGGGCGACCGTCACCGCATCAAAGCAATCCTCGCGAAGATTTCCGCCATCGCCGTGACCGCCGGAGAGCTCGGCGCGCCGGTCATCGAGGCAATTCGGAAACTGGCGGCCGCGCTCGGCATATGAAGGAATGAGCGCGGCGCGTGTCTCCTGTATCCGGCTGAAGCTAGCCGTTCGCTTACGCGACCAGGCCTGATTCTCCGGCCAGATTCGCCAATTGACACATCTGCCGCGTCCGACAGCCGCGGCTGCGTCGACGACCACAAAGTCTCACATGTTGCGGCTTCTCGCCGTCAATGCACAACGCGCGGTTGGACGTTCCCGATGAAAACAATGGCCGGCTTGACGTCCTGGTCAACGGCACACAGAAGTTCGTAGCGCCGTTCCCGCGTACTGAGGCGTGGGCAAGCTTCGGCAGCGCACCGCAAATGCTGCCCGTGACCCTCGCCGCCGGGACGAACACGATCCGCCTGCGCCAGAGCGGGATCGGCTTCACCGAACTCGACTACCTTGACCTCGGAAGAGCTCCGACTCCGGTGTACGCCGCCGAAGCCGCCGTGACGCCGGTCAACGCCGACTTCGACGCGACTGGCGCCACACCAGACCCCGACCGGCTGGGGCACCTGGGCGGGCAGCAGCGGAACCTCCGCCGCCGCCGACTTCACCGAAGCCGGCGGCGTCACCGGGGGCTACCGGCTGACCCAGTACAAGGCGAGCGCCTACGAGGTCTACACCGATCAGACGGTGACTGGCCTGACCAACGGCACCTACACCCTCACCGCACAGGCCGTCGGCGGTGGCGGTCAGAGTGCCGCCTTCCTCAGCGCGAAGAACTACGGCACCGGCGTGGCCGAGCTGATCGCACCGATCCCCGCACTAGGCTGGCCGAACTGGCAAACGATCGTCATCTCAGGCATCTCCGTCACCAACGGCCAGCTGACCATCGGCGTCTACTCCGCCGGCACCGGCGGCCAGTGGCTGTCGATCGACGCCATCACTGTCAGCGCTCACGTAATTCCCCACGCAGCGCGGTTCGCGTTCAGGTAATTGGCCTGGCGCTCACGTAATTCCCCATGGGGAGGCCGAGCGACCAGGTGGTTCTCGTGATCAGGATGATCCCTCTCGTCTGAAGGCGAGGGGCTGATGGCGAGGAGAACGTTCGACGTGGTCGATGTGACTGAGATTCTGATCCACTGGCATGCGGGCCGGTCGATCAACGAAGTGGCTGACAGCCTCGGCCTGGACCGTAAGACCGTCCGCAAGTACATCGATCCCGCCAGGCAGGCCGGGATGGTGCCGGGCGGTCCTGCGTTGGGGCAGGCGGAGTGGGCCCGGCTGGTGATGGGCTGGTTCCCGCACCTGGCCGACACCCGGTTGAATAAGGTGACCTGGCCGCAGATCGCGGTCCACCACGACTACATCAAGGCCCAGCTCGGGTGCGGGGTGACGCAGGCGACGATCCACCAGCGGCTGCGTGATGAGCACGGCCTGGCGGCCAGCTACGCGTCGCTGAAGCGGTACGTCGCGGCGAACATGCCCGCCGAGACCCGCCGTGACCAGGTCGTGGTCCTGCGCGGAGAGGTCGAGCCGGGCAGCGAGGCGCAGATCGACTACGGGCAGCTGGGCTGGTTCGTGGAACCGCGCACCGGGCAGCGGCGCAAACTGTGGGCGTTCGTGATGGTGCTGGCCTGTTCACGGCACATGTTCGTCCAGCCGACCCTGGTTATGGATCAGCAGGCGTGGACGGCCGCGCACGTCGAGGCGTTCGCGTTCTTCGGCGGCGTCCCGCGCCGCCTGGTCCCGGACAACCTGCGCACCGGCGTCGACCGCGTCGACCTCTACGACCCGAAGATCAACCGGTCGTATGCGGAACTGGCCGAGCATTACGGCACGCTGGTCGACCCCGCGCGCCGCGGCAAGCCCCGTGACAAGGCACGTGTCGAACGCCCGATGCCCTATGTCCGGGACTCGTTCTTCCGCGGCCGGCAGTTCACCTCCGTCGCCGAGGCCCAAGCCGCGGCCGTGGCGTGGTGTCGTGACGTCGCCGGGCGCCGGCCGAGCCGCGCACTGGAGGGCGCGTCGCCGTTGAGCGTGTTCGACGCCGTGGAGGCCGAAGCGCTGCGGCCGCTGCCGGCCCGGCCGTTCGTCCTGGCCTCGTGGTCGACGGCGACGGTCGGCCCGGACATCCACGTCAAGGTCGGCAAGACGATCTACTCGGTGCCGTGGCAATACCTGGGTCAGCGGGTGGATGCCCGCACCACCGACACGATGGTGCAGATCTTCGCAGCCGGGCAGCTGATCGCCACCCACGTGCGCAAACCCGGCGGCAAGCAGACTTTCGAGGGCCACTACCCGCCGGAGAAGATCGCGTTCCAGGTCAAGACCCCGAACTGGTGCCGCAGCAAGGCGGCCGAGGTCGGGCCGGGTTGTGTCGAGGTCATCGCCGGTCTGCTGGAGACCGGGGCGCTGTTCCGGCTGCGCGCAGCCCAGGGCGTGCTCGGCCTGGCAGACAAGTACACCCCGGCCAGGCTCGAGGCCGCCTGCGTCAAAGCAATCAAGGTCGGTGACCCGTCCTACCGCACCGTCAAAGGCATCCTCGCCGTCGGCGCCGAGACCGACCCCGTCGCACCCGCCGCAGGCGACGGCGGCGCCGGCGCGTTCCTGCACGGCCCTTCCCAGCTGTTCGCGAACGTCATCGCCCTGCCCACCGCGAACCCGACGCCCGCCACGGACCAGGCCACCCCGAGCGACGCCACCGGCCACCGCGACAGCATCAAGGACACCGCATGACCATCATCGACACCGCACTGCGCGACAGCCTGCGCGCCCTGAAACTGTCCGGCATGCTGCAGACCCTCGACGCCCGCCTCGTCCAGGCCCACGCCGGCGAACTCGGGCACCTGGAGTTCCTGCAGGTCCTCTGCCACGACGAGATCAGCCGACGCGAGACGACCTCCATCGCCCGCCGCCTGGCCAAAGCGAAGTTCGAACAACAGGCCACCCTCGAGGAGTTCGACTTCGCGGCCAGCCCGAAACTACCCGCCGCGCAGATCCGCGACCTGGCTGCGCTGCGCTGGCTGCAGACCGGGGAATCGGTCATCCTCTATGGGCCCGTCGGTGTCGGCAAGACCCACCTCGCCCAAGCCCTGGGCCACCTCGCCGTCCGCCGCGGCGCCGACGTCCGCTTCACCAAGACCAGCCGCACCCTGGCCGACCTCGCCGGCGGTCACGCCGACCGCACCTGGACCAAACGCCTGGGCGAACTCGCCCGGCCTGACCTGCTCATCCTCGACGACTTCGCGATGCGGGAACTCACCGCGCCCCAAGCCGATGACCTCTACGAACTCGTATCCGAACGCGCCCGCACCGCCAAGTCGATGATCATCACCTCGAACCGGGCACCCGTCGACTGGTATCCGCTCTTCCCGAACCCCGTCGTCGCAGAGTCCCTACTCGACCGGCTCATCAACACCAGCCACCAGGTCTTCATGAACGGACCCAGCTACCGCCCGAACAAGAAACCCGGCCACACCAACTCGACAACCACCAAGACCGACAAGTAGAACTACACCCGAGGATCACCCCGGCCAATAACTTGAGCCGCAGCGGGTCCAATTACGTGAGCGCCGACAATCACCCTCGTCCGGCAATAGGGCCGCTGATTCCCCCTGTCACCTGGTCATCGCAGAGGCTCGCCAGAGGAGAAGTTCTCTGGCGAGCCTCGGACAGGCTTCGGTGACGGCCCGGTAACGGTTTTCGTCATGCCAGCCGGCGGCACGGGCGGGACAATCCGCGAACCGAATTCCAGGCTCGCTCGCCCAGTGCGTGCCGAGCGGTCACTGTCACCGTGTCGTTCGATATGGCATGACTGTCTGCCTCGCTTTGGCGGACGTGCACGGGTTGTAACCACTCGGTCCCGGGACGACTCCAGCCCTACCTGGAAACGGCCCAGCTGAGGATCACTCCAGCGGTAGCCGGGACCGCGGGATCTATGCGAGTCCACAATGCCAGTGCGGCGGGGTAAACCGGCAAGGCCCATCGACGGCTACTTCAGCGCAAACGGGTCTGTCTCCAGCCACTCCGGTCAGACCCTGATCGCAGAATGCCTATGGTGATGTCTCGACGTGTCTCACCGAGCTCGTCGAGCCCTGCGCACTGCCCAGGCGCCGGGTCCGGCCGGGCGACGTACGGTGATGAGGGCGGTGGCGGCGGCGGCAAGAATGCCTGCGGCGACCAACTGGCCGGTCGAGGCTTGACTGTCCATGACTATCGCCCACCAGTAGTAGCGGGGCTCGTGCGGTGGATAGCCAAAAAGCATGCAGCTGATGCTGTAGACGATGCACGGCAGCCAGAGAAGGTCTGGGTAGCCGAGGCTGAGCGTGGCCAACGCGATCGCGTGATAGATCAGGACGTTGCGCACGACCGCAGCCGATGTCAGGTCAGCGCTGGTGGCCAGGCCCACGCTGGTCGCCGCGATCGCGGCCAGAACCCAGGCGGACGACCAGCAGGCCCGCATCGCCTTGACCACGGGTGGATCCGGCAACGGAATGCCGACGTTGTTGCGGCAGGCGATGGCCGACGCCCAGCCGCCGAACATCGGCAGCAGCAACAGAGCAGCGATAGGCACGGGGAAGGAGAATGCTCCGATTCGGCTGATGCTCGCCGGTCCCAGCAGAAGTGACAGCACGGCGATGAGGGCCAGGGTGGTGGCCGCGGTGGTGGCCGAGTGCACCGCGGCCCAGGAGCGAATCGGCGACATCAGCCGGTTCCGTCGAGGTCGCAGCGTGCGAAGTCGGCCATGATGTCCATGACCTCTGCAGGGCTCAGCGGCTGAACGTCGACTGGGAAGCCCGCGGATGTGTCGGCGTGCGCGATGCGCAGCCAGGTTGTCAGGACGGAGAAGAATCGGTTGTCGTACGCGGCGCTGGGCGGGGTCTCCTGGTGTAAGCCGTCGCATTGGGACGGCTGGATCAGCTGATAGGCGACTTCCTCGACGGCCAGCGTGTTCTGCTCGTACAGCTCCGTCGGCAACCAGATCGACCGGATTCCTTGGCCGGCGCCGACGTATGACCGGCTGTTCTCCACGACCTTCCGCGGAACGAGGGCATCGTATCCAGCCGCCTGCGCGGCGTCAGACAGCAGCCGCACCCGCTGATCCAGGATCGGAGCGAACCGCCGGTGCTCGTAGTACACGCACACCTGCGGTGCGTTCCCACGACAGGTTTGCGGCTCGACGCCGGCCACAGGCACCGTTCGTTTCGCCGGCAGCACCATGGGGCTTGCGATGATCAACCCGGCGGCCGCCAGCAGTGCCAGCGCGCCCGACGCGGACGGTGCTTTCCACCGACCGTGTAACCGGATACTCGCCAGCACGAACAGCATGGAGGTGAGCGTCAGGACGGCCGCCTGGCCGGCGAGGTAGGCGCTGTCATACCGCAGTCCAATCCGGGAAACCGTGGCAGCGCCCAGCGCCAATAGTTGGAACGAATTTCCCGTAGCAGCGTCACCGATCGCATAGCTGAGGATGAAGCCCAGTCCCGCGCCCAGCAGACCAGCCAGCGCTGGTGACACCGCCCTGCCAACGACAGAGCCAAGCGCGGCGTACCACGCGATGACTAGGCACTGCACCAGCGCACCGGCCGCCATCGCCAGCCAGCCAACGCTCGGCTTGTCTACCTGGCCGGCGAGTAATCCGACCGCGGTGACGGCGAGGTGGATCGCGGCCAGCGGTGCTGCATTCCACAAGACGGCGCGACCGAGCGGTCGCCACTGACCGTGAACGGCCGTCACCAGGTGGATGTTGCCCGGCCGGGTGAGCCGAGCAGCGTCGACCGCCGCCGCGCCGGCTGCCAGCGGCCCGATGATGTACAGGGAGACAGCGAACCATTCCACGGTCCACATACCTTCGCCTCGCCACGGCATGCCCCGCAGGAGGAACACCATGACTTCGATGCCCAGCGCGGGAATGATCAGCCACGGGCCGAGCAGCGTCCGGAAGGCGTAGATGACGTGCTGCTTCACAGGTCACCTCCGATCAAGGCGGCCATGGCCTGCTCAAGCCCGGACAGGGTGTCAGATGAACCGTCCGCCAGGTTCTCGAGCTCGGCGACGGTACCGTCGAATCGGGCCCGACCCTCGTGGAGGACGACAACACGATCGGCGGTTCCACGGACGTCCTCGACCAGATGCGTGGAAACCACGACGACGCGCGACGCGCCGACCGCTGTGATCGTCTTGCGCAGCTGCACACGCTGGTGTGGATCAAGCCCGACGGTGGGCTCATCGAGGAGCAGCAGGTGCGGATCGTGGACAAGGGCATGCGCAATGCCGAGTCGGCGGCGCATGCCACCGGAAAGCGTGCCGATCTTGTTTTGGCGGCGTGCGGTCAGGTTAGTTAGTTCCAGGGCGCGGGTCACAGCGTCGGCGCGGTCAGCCCGCGGAATCCGCTGTAGCCAGGCAACGTGGTGAAGGAACTGCTCGCAGGTGGCCGAGCTTGGCAGCAGGGGCTCCTGCGGCAGGTAGCCGACGCGGGGCGGCCCGTCGGGCACCTGTAATTCCAGAGTGCCGGCGGTCGGCCGGTCCACGGCGGCGGCGAGCCGGAAGAAGGAGGACTTCCCGGCGCCGTTGGGGCCGACCAGGCAGGCCACGCCGGAAGTGAAGTCCAGGGATAGTGGGCCCAGCGTAAACGAGGTCCCGTAGGTCTTTGTCACCTCGCGGCAGATCAGCCGGTTTGTCGTCATGTGCGTTTCTCCATGCGCGGCGGGTGTCGGACCCGAACGGGTCGGGTCCGACACCCCTTTTGCGACAACCGCCGACGGTGAGCACGCGCGTGCAGGCTCGGTCGGCTGGCGGTCAGGGATGGTTAGTAGCTCGACGGCCCGGCGTACGTCCACTCAGAGCACGGGTCGACGCGCACCGGCACGTCGATGCACACGTTGACGCGTGCGCGGGCTTGGGTCGACGAACCCGGGTCCGTTGACGTGTTCGCGTACACCCATTTCCAGGTGGACGGCTGGTTGAAATGGGAGGTTTCGCTGTCATCCCACCAGGACCATGTGCCGCACACCGAGGCGCAGTTGACCTCGGTGACCAGCGTCGAGTACACGGTGTGGTTGTCCGCGTTGGTGTACCAGACCCGTGAGTCGAGGTAGGAGGTCACACCGCCCGTCCCGCTAGCCAGGCGCCATTGCCCGTAGGCCTTGGCCGTGCTGCCGTAGCCGCTCGCGGTCAGCGGCGACGACGAGGATTTCCAGTAGTGGTATTCGCCGACGGCGTGGGCAGCCGTGGCGCTGAGGGCGGTGAGCCCGACTCCCGCAGCGGCCGCCATCAGCAGCCGTCTGATACGGCTGGATCGTGTTGACGTCGTCATGATGTTCCTTCGTGTCGGTCGGCGTGCCTGCACGCGACGTGTCCGGCTCGGTCAGCTGTAGGACGGCCCGGCGTACGCGGGGCCAGCACAGGGATCGACACGCAGCGGGACGTCCAGACACACCAGGATCCGTGCACGGTGCCGCGACGAGATTTCGTCGATAGCGGTGTTGGCGTACTTCCATGCCCAGGTGTTCGACACGTTGTAGTGCGGGGTTTCGGCGCCGTAGTCCGTGACGTAGGCGCCGCAACTGTAGGAGCCGTCGGTGTTTTTCTCGCAGTCGCCCTGGGTCGACAGATCGGCGTACACGGTGTGGTTGTCGGCGTTGGTGTACCAAAGCCGGGCGTCGAGGAACGACCGGGTGCCGCTCGATCCGTCGGCCAGCCGCCACTGGCCGTAGCCTTTGGCGGTGCTGCCGTATCCAGAGATGCTCAGCGGCGATGCCGAGGAGTTCCACTGGTAGTACTCGCCTTTGGCATGGGCCGCCACCGCGCCGCTGGCGGCGAGCAGGCCACCAGCCGCGAGTGCGCCGACACAAGCAAGAAATCGGCGCGGTAAAGTAGATGCCATCCTCATTCGTTCCCTTTCTCGAGTGGATGAGGGTGCGGCGTGAGGTGGTGATGACGCACCGCCTCACGCTCCTTTCAAAACCAAAGTTCCGCGGAGCTATTGAAGTAGGGCAAGCCACTGTGAGCTGCCCTTCCAGATCGATCGGCAGGGACAATAACAAGGTCCAGCCGCTTTTTGGGGCCCTAGCGGCGGGCCCGGACAGACCTCGATAAGATGTCGCTACCGAGCGTCACCGTCATGGCGAGAATGCGGCGGCAATCTCGATCTTCGTGGTCCTGACGTCCGATTCACTTCCGGGCGGTTATTCACTGACGGTGAACCGAAACGTGATCTGGATCACATCTTGCTGGATAGGCTGACCCTCTAGCGCGTACGAGACGGCGCTCGGGAGACGCGGCGCGGGCCGCTCTTGCCGAACAGGGCGATTGGACCGAGCGTCGATATGCGGTGGACTCGAATCAAGTACCGCGCCGGAGGCCGCCCGAGGCGGCCGAGTCGGTGGCACAACTGTGCGCGTACCTGCCGCTGGCCATCCGGGTGGCTGCTGCGATCCTGGCCTGCCACCCACTCCTCTGGACAGTTGCCGACCTGGCCGCCTCGCTGCGGACAGATCCGCTCGGCGCTCTCGAGGTCGACGGAGACAGAGCCGTGCACGCCGCCTTCGAGCTGTCCTATCGGCGGCTCGATCCCCAGACCCGCCATGTTCCAGCTCCTCGGTCTCATCAAGTGCATCGACATAGGCGCGCCTGCGGCCGCCGCACTCACCCGCGGTTCGCCCGCGCTCGTGGCACGACAGCTGGACCGGCTGGCCGAGGCGCATCTCGCCGAGGAGCACGCGCCCGGCGGTACACGATGCACGACCTGATGCGCGCGATAGCTCACGAACGGGCCGACGCCGAGATCCCACCGGACGAGTCGCGCACCGCCCAGCATCGACTCGCCGACTGGTACGCCGCTCGAACCGCAGCCGCCGCCACGGTCGCGTTCCAGGGAATCCAGCGGCTACCCGAACAGGCAGCCTGGGCGATGAAGTCCGACCAGCAGTACACCGATCAAGCCGAGGCGTTGAAGTGGTTGGACAGTGAACGAGCGAACCTGATGGCGACCGTCCTCGACTGCGCTGCCCATGGTCCACGGTCGCATGCGTGGCTGATCGCCGACGCGCTGCGTCCCTACCTCCAGTTACGGGTGGACGTGACCGCATGGAGGGCCATCCCGCAAGCCGGTCTGGACGCCGCCCGAGCGGAGGGGGACGCCATCGGTCAGGCGGCGGCGTACCTAAGTCTGGGCAGCTCCGGTCGCTGGCGCGCCACGTATGACGAGGCGCTGGCCCAGTTCGAGGCCGGAGCGCGGTTGGCCCGGAGGGTCGGCTGGCAAGGCGGCCTTGCCACGATCTACAACAACGCCTCAATTCTGCGGCTGGAGCAGCGCGACGCGTCCGCCGCAGCAGACCTTCTCCAGCAGGCCGTCCCGCGCGGTGGGCAACCTTGCCCTGGTCAGCAAAGACCTCGGCGGCTCCGAGAAGCGATCGAGCAGATCGAACGGGCATTGAGCCTGCCGCTGCCCTCGACCAGAACAGGCGTCCCGCTCAACAACCTGGCGAACCTGCATCGCCTGCTCGGCGACCTCGACACCGCCCAACGGTACGCCACCGAAGCGATGGCCGAGTACCGCCGTGCCGACAGCGCTCAGGGCGAGGCCATCGTGCACGACACGTTCGCACTGATCGCCCGGGACCGCGGCGCCCTGGACGCGGCGCTGGAACTGGCGCAGACCGCGTACGCACTGCTGCAGCCGACGCCGACCCCGCGGTTCGTGATCGACGTACTGAACACGATCGGAACTGTCCACACCGAGCAGAATCGGCCGGCCGAGGCCGTGGACTGGCACCAGCGGGCAATCGAGACCAACCACGGACTGGTGCGCTACCAGGACATCCAAGCCACCTCGGGCTGGCGACCGCGAACTGGCGGCTCGGCGACCACGAGACGGCCCAAACCCACGCTCGCCAAGCGCTCGAGCTCGCCCGCGACGCCGGATTCCGCCTGTGGGAGGGGGACGCGCTGATCTCCCTGGCCGAGATCAGCGCCGACCTCGGCGACCACACCACGGCTCAGGCACACGCGAGTCAGGCCTGGGCCATCCACCAGCAGACCGGAAGCTGCGCGGCCCGCCGACGGCTGGCGAGCTTCCTGACGCTGTGAGCAGGGCTGTCACCCAGATGGCAAGCCCTCTGGCTAGTACGGCAGTTACGGATCACGATCTGGGCTGCGCGTTCTCTATCATTGCTCGTCGCTTGTAGCGGCTGGTCTTTGCTTGGGCCTGGTGTCGTCGCCAGACCGACCAGACCAGGACGCTGCTGGGCCGAACAGGCTTCGCGAGGGCAGCGTTGATGAGGCGACGGATCTCGGGCGCGGCCAGTTCCACAGCGGTCCGGCCGGAGGGGGACGAGATTCGAGCTCCTGAGGCGTCGGCGGCAAGGGAGATGACGAGGATCGCAAAGGCGAGCATGGCCAGAACGATGAACCGGTGCTACTGGGTCCAACCGCGGCATTGGTACTGGTCCAGGCCAACCTGACCCGTAGCGATCTGGAAGTTCTCCTCGACAGCCCACCGGGTGCCGGCCACCCGGATCAGCGTGGACAGCGGCACCGGATGCGCGCTCCAGCACAGATAGAACGCCAGGCTCACTGGCCGCCGACGTCTCGCAATGGCCAGGTCAGTTTCGCCGACCGCTAGGGCAGGCCGACCCGTATATCCTCGGAGATTATGATCGATCTCGATGAGCCGGGCTCTTACACGCCAGGACGGCCGCCGTCGCCGTGGCGATGGCTACACAGTCTTCGCAGCACACGTACCGCCTGGCTAGCTGCGCTGGCGACAGTCACTGCGGCGGCGGTGCCCGGAACACCGACGCACGCCGAGCCGCTACCAGTGCTGCACCCGGTCGGGCGGATCACCACCGATTCGGCAACCTCCGTGGCCGGAGACCTGATCCTCGCACCGGCCGCGGAGGGCAACGCCATCGTCGCGTACGCGCTCGACGGGTCCGGTGAGAGATGGCGGCTAGGTTTCAACGACGTCGGCCAGGTTCGCACAGTGGTCAGCGCCGCAACCGTGACGCTGCTCGAGTACGGCGTCACCACGATCATCTCCGAAAAGGTCCTGAGGGTACAGGACACGGTGGCCGCGATCGATGTGCAAACTGGCAACACCGTCTGGCAGCGTCCGGAGCAGCCGATCGTCGGATCGTCGGTGCTCGCTATGGTGGTGCTGCGTGCATCCGACGGCTCGCTGGCCGGTTTCGACCTCCCGACCGGACGACAAGTATGGCACCGGAGTCTGACGCCTACCGCCTGGGTGATCCCGGTCGCCGACTCGCCACCGGACCGGGGGCTAATCGTGGCCCAACCGGATGGGACGCTCTTCAGCCTCGACATCGCCACCGGCGCCGCAGGCACCCCCTGGCGCCTGAGCACACAGTTACCGCAGGTCAGCTTCGCCTGGCGAGACGTCATCGCGCTGCAGCATCCGTCACCCGACGGCAGCGGTGGCTTCACCGTCTACCGGTGGGGCGAGGCACAGCCGTTGTGGCAGCGACAGTTCAGGGTCGAGTTCGGCCTGGAGCCCTGCGGTGATTCGCTCTGCCTGCACAGCACCGCCGACGAGCGCGTCGACCCGTACACCGGGACACCCACGGGGCCGAGACGCCCAGCCGCCGACGTCATCGCGGTCGGGAACTGGGAGCCGATCGGCATGTACGCTGGCCGCACCCTGGCACGGTTGGATCCGCGTTGGACGGTGGACGCAACCACCTGGCTCGGCGTGATCTCAGCCGACGACACGGTACGGCCGCTGATGCCGTTGGGCGGCCGGTACACCGCATGTGTGGTGACCGGGGAATGGTTGTACTGCGAGGGATCGGCGCAGATCGACTCCGCATCCATCCGATTGCACGAACTAGACACCCTCATCCTTGGCGGTTAAGACGACTACCCCGGCACCGTGCCTCCACCGAACAACCCACCGGCACTCAACGCAATGGCCTAACACTTGCATCTATCTATCTTAACAGCTCATTCTGCCGATGAAAGGCCGTCACGGCGGGCGCACGCTGTCCGCTTAGGACACGAGCATCCATCCAAGTAGTCCATGCGTCCTGCCACCTCCGAAACGCCGAGGCCGACTACGTGACAGATGCGCGGGGGGCGAATGAGAAGATACTTCCGATTTGGCTTGACCCCTGGCTCAACGCCCGGCTGGAGTCCGCTGGGGTTTGGTCATACACAGTCAGCGACCGCTATCCGGCTCCCGGGCCTGGCAGACCGTTAGACGCCCAGTCGCACATCTTTCTTTCGCGCCGGTTGCTGGGCCGTTACTGCGGCGTCTACTCAGACGCTTTCGACGAATAGGTCGTTGGCGCAGAACGCGCCGGGGTTGAAGTCGTCGGCCCAGCCGTAGGGCAGGACGGTCATCTTCAGCAGTTCGGGGGTTGCTTCGAGGTCTTCGGTGAGGAAGTCGGTGATCTCGACCAGCGTCAGCGTGGCTTCGCTGCCGCGCAGGTACACCGCGGCGGTTGGGGTGGCCAGGGCCAGGGGGTAACGGATCGACACCATCGCCTGGTAGGCGGTGTCGTCAGCGAGCAGGACCCATTCCTCGTCGCCGGGTTCCCAGGTGACCGCGTAGCCGGCTTCGGCCGCGGCTGTGTCGGCAGCCTTCTTGGCCCGGTCGCCGGACCAGCCCGCGTACGCGGCCGGGTCCTGGTACGGGGCCAGCGCATGGTCGAGGTTGATCACTCTGGGCTCCCCGGTGTGACGTGGATGGTTCCGTTCTTCTTACGGTAGACGTTGACGACGTTGGTGGGCTGGCCGGTGCTGCCGTGCACGCCGACGGGCTGGTCGTAGACGACCTTGGCTTTGTTGGGGTAGTCGCTGGGGTGGCCTGGGTTCTGCCCGTACCACAGGCCCTTCTGGTCGGCGTACTGGGCGGCGTCCATGCTGAGCTGGTCGACGTCGGTGCCTTCGTTGAAGTAGCTTTTGCCTTCGGGGGCTTCGCCGTAGGTGTGGCGTTTGTTGCCGGCGCTGTTGACCCGGTAGGTGCCGTCGGTGAGGTTGCCGTGCCGGTCGACCTGCGATGGCCGGGGTGTGAAGTCCGGGTCGTCGATCTTCGGCGGGCTTTTCGGCGTGGAGGTCGGCAGGTCGTCGCCGTGCTTGCCGGCGCCGGATCGGCCGAGCTTTTTCAGCAGGTCCTTGAGTTTTTCGAGGATGTCGCCGAGCTTCTTGACCATCGGGATGAGCTTGCGCAGGCTCGACAGCAGCGCCCGGATGAACTTTTGGATCTTGTTGACCCAGGTGGTGACCAGCGAGACGACCTGCCCGATGACCACGGGGGTCGCCAGGCCCAGGGTGAGGCCGGCTTCGGCGAGCCATTGCGGCAGCCGGGCGGCCAGGGTTCCGATGAACTGGGCGATCAGGTCGCGGACGATGCCGCGCACGAGTCCGACGATCAGCCCGGCGCCGATGACGGCGTAGTGGATGCCGTGCGCGGCTTTGCCGATGCCTTCCATGACGTTGAGCTGGTTGCCGGCGTGCTGGCGGTAGGCGTCGCCGGACGGGCCGATCCAGGACGCGGTCTCGGCCTTGATCGCGTCGGCGTAGTACTTCTGCGTGTCCAGGACGTGTTTGGCGACGTTCTCCCACGTCTGGGCATGGGCGGAGATCTCGTCGGGGTTGCCGGCCAGCCAGTCCAGGGCCTCTTTGAGCGGTTTGACGTGTTCCATCAGCCACGACACGCCCCAGGCGACCAGCGACCCCAGCGGGTCGATGACCATGCCGAGCACGTCGAGGGCGCCGCCGACGGTGCCGAGCGTGCCGTCGACCCAGCTGTCGTTCTTGATGCCGTTGGAGATCTGTGCGGCGTCCTCGATCAGGCCGAGGCCGGTGTACCAGGTGGTCGACGACTGTGTCTGCGCTACCAGTGGATTACCCACTCCGCGAACCTCCCCCGTCGCAGCGCCCCTCCCCCAGGTGGCACTCTTGCCCGACCCTAGGCAGACGAGTCAGCCATAGACAAGGCCCTACGGATGACCTGTGGACAACCCGATCGATCAACTGGGGGCGACCATTGGCTTTTCCGATGTGGATGCACGTTGGTCACCGAGCCCGTCGCAATGGATGATCGGCCCGACTGTGGTCTCCTGGGGTGCCGGTGCTGGTCGGCGCTTCGAGCGCCTGCGGCTGGCGGATCCGCGTTCGGCGCGTGCGGCCAGTGTCTGACGACGCCGGGTGGGCGGCGGTGGCCGCCGTCCACCCGGCGTTGACGGGGTCAGCAGTGGTAGTTGACGTGGTCAGCGCGGTACGGGTACGGGACAAGCCGGAGCCCGGGTGAGCTGGCGCTGATGGTGAACAGTTTCGTGTCGTGGCCGTGGGAGGTGTAGCCGGCGGCGTGGTCGAGGAAGTCCACGTAGCCGGACTTCTGGGTGTTGTAGTAGGCCGACACGACGCGGTCGTTCCAGTTCCACTGGGCCAGGTCCTGCCAGCCGCAGCTGGACAGGCGGCCGCGGGCCCCGTTGTAATCGGTGGCGTCGTAGAAGCAGAACCAGCCGGCCGGGCAGTCCGCGGCCAGGCTGAGCGAGGTGGTGCGGCCGAGGGTGACGATGAAGGCGCCGCCGCTGTAGGAGATGTCGGTGGCGTTGATCTGGGTGCCGCCGGGGTTCGCGGCCAGATAGGTGTTGATCTCGGCCTGGAGCTCTGTGATGCCGGACGCGGTGGCGGGCTGGACGGTGCCGGCGACGGTGGCGGCGAGGATCAGCACGACGGCGAGGATGCGCCGGGTGATGCGAGGGGTCATGGTGTGCCTCCGGATCGGATGGCGCCACGGTGGGCGCTGAAGACTGTGGTCCCGCGCGCGGTGCGAGGCTTGGCCGGAGCCTCACGATCGTCACCTCTGAGTGATGCTGTGATTGCGTAAGGCAACGAATTTGCCGATCGTAAGCCGGGTCATCCGAATGTCGGCGAACACTGACCGAAAATCTACATGAGTGAGTGTCATCATCCTGACCTCACGTTATATGACCAGGCAAGCGACCAACGTGGATGGTTACTCGCTCGTTCATGGTTTCTTGCTAATTCATGACGTCCGAGTGTCATCACAGCCGTATCGAGCCGCACTGAGGTAAGTGGAAGGACAGTCACATCTGGCAATGGCCGGGTTGCCGGGCTCACACGATGGAGTAGATCCCTTGCCCCTCAGCACGGACCGTGCCGATGACGACACCTGGCTACGGACACTCTCCGCGGCGCATCACGCCAAACTGGTGCGTTACATCTCCAACATGCTCTATCCGAACTTCCACGACCTGGCTCCGCTCGCCGTCAACGACGCCCTGCACCTGGCGGTGAAGCATCGCGGGGAGCTAGACGACGACCCTCTGCGGTGGCTCTACATCGTCGCCACGAACCAGGCCCGTACCCGCATGCGTCAGGAAAGGCGCTTCAGCGACCGACAGACTCCGCTGGACGTTCTCGACGACGAACCCGTCGTGGCCGAGCCGGGCGAGAAGATCCTGATCAACGACAGTTTTCAGGAACTCGTCAAGACGCTCAACCCTGTCGACCGGCAGCTGCTGTGGCTCACGGATGTGGACAAGCTGCCGCACGCCGAAGTGGCCGCGATCCTCGCCGAGATCTTCAAGGTGCCGTACTCGGCGAACCTGGTCACCCAGCGACGCGGCCGAGCCCTGGACAGGCTGGGCGCGGATCCGATGGTTCAAGAGCGGCATCGTCTGCAACGGCTGCGCCCCATCCCGCCACGGAAAGGAGACGACGCATGACGCGCACAGACCGCCGGCGTGCGCTGAGCCCTGACGACGTCGCCGCGCTCCTGCACGCGACCGTCGACGCCGAACAGCCTGCTCCGACACCACCGTCCCCAGAGCAGATCATGGCGATTCCGGTGGCACGTGCCCGGCGGCGCGACCGGCTGCCGCGGCCGGTGCCGATGGCACGTCTGCTGACCGACCGCGTCCGCAACCGCGTGACGGCGGTGGTGTCCGCAGCGGCCGGGCTGGTCGCGCTGGCCACGGCGGCGGTCGTGACGACCACCGCCAACACCGTCGCCACCCCGCCGACCGCGTCGCCGGTCGCGACGACCGCCTCACCGGCCCCCACCGCCAGGGCGCGCATGGCCGACACCCCAGCACCGCAACTGGTCAGTGTCTCCCAAGACGGGACAGCGTTGCTCCATGTCATCTCACAACGTGTCCGAGACCGCGCGGCGCCGCCGATCCTGCCGGTCACCTACGTCCGGGTGCGCGACTACTGGGCCGACGTCAGCGACGCCGACCCCACCCAGGCCCGCAGCCAAACCGCGTACGACCTGCGAGTGTGGTGGGCGCCGGACCGCAGCGCCCACACCCGCAGGGTCACCCTGCCCACACCGGTTGCCGGGGTATTCGACGAGCCGTATCTGCGCGAGCCCATCCCCGCCGGCCAGCCAGTGCGCGACTACCGCGACCGGCCCGGCAGCGGAGCTGGCAACGACGAGGGAATCCGGCTGCAGATCCCGCACCCTGCCGACACCCCCGGCCAACTCGCCGCACAACTGGCCGCGGCGCATCCGGGCACTACCGGCACCAAGGCCACCTTGCGGGCGGTCGCCGACCTGTATCGGCAGCATCACCTGAGCCCGCGTCAACGCGCCGCGGTCCTGTCGATCCTGGCCGACAGCGGTCTGCGCTACATGGGTGACGTCCACGACCGGGCCGGCCGGCCCGGCATCGCGTTCGGTGTCGACCTCGACAACGACGGCCCCAGCGCCACCCGATTCCTGATGGTCATCGACGAGGAAACCGGGACGCTGCTCAGCTACGAGGAAGACCTCCTCGCCCCGGCCACCACCGAGGGTGCGACCAGGACCGCGGTCGCCACCGCCCACTATGTCCTGTACCTGGAAAGCACCACCATGAGCCGGATCCCATGACGACCCGGCGACCGCACCGCTCCCGCAGGCAGACGCCGCCAACCCGCTCGCTGCAGACCACCTCCACGACGCAGCCGGCGCCACGCAAAGGTACGCCGGCGGGCCAGACGAACACACACTCGTGGGCCGCAGGCACAGTCAGCCAGGATGGGTGCGTCAGCACGGGCGGGTGGAACGTGCTTGCGATCACGGTCACTCAGGTCCGCCGCCGTTCACCCGGCCGGATGTCACGGCGGTCCTGCCGCGGCGGGAATCGGCATGGCGCAGAACGACACCTGCCGCCGCCGGAACGCCCACCGGTGAACAAGGCGTGACGGACCGCTCTGAGCACCGCCGCGGATCCGCATGCGGGACCACGGCGGTGCGTCGAGCCCGGCACCCGCGATCCACACGGTGGAAACGCGTCACGCCGACCGGCGATAAGCACCGGGTGTTGGAGCAGTTCACGGCCACATCCGCAGGTGACGCCGTGAACTGTGAGCTCGCCCGGGACCAAGCGGACGGTCTCGTTACTAGGGATCGCACACCGCCACACCGTAAGGAGCAGCAGGCGGCAGCACCGCTGAATGCGGTGCCACATGTCTACCGACACACCAGGCGGGACAGAAAGGGGTCAGCCGTTCAGGTCTGTGTGTTCCAGAACGGCGGCTCTGAACATACGAGCCGGCTCCGCCGTTCAGCCGTCCCATTCCGAGTCGGCAACTCCCGCGAATCAGGACATACCTGCGTTTTCATACCTGCTGGTGTTCGGTTCGCTGGAACAGGTAACTCCAGACAGCTTCGCACTACCGGCACAGGCATCAACGGAGTGAAGTGGTTTCGGCGAAGAGATCACCGCGTGGGTGCGTCCTGACAGGACCAAGTCCGACCACCCGCCGTGCGCGGTGCCCACGCTCCGCCAATGGATCGCACACCCACACACACAAGCGCGTTAGGAGACGCACGTGTCCCTCACCCCACCGGCAGGATCCGCTCTGCCCGCGCCGGACCGCTCACCGGCCATCCCCGGCGACATGGCCCTCGTCGCGCTGCTCACGGCGCTCTGCCTGCGCCCACGCCGGCGCCCCGCAGTCGTGACCGTCATCGTGGTGGTACTCGTCTTCGTCACCCTCCTGGTGTCAGCCGGAGTGCCGCCCTACGCCGCGGTCGCCGTCACGCTCACCGGCGGGCTGGCCGCGGTACGCATCCACCGGCGGGCCCAGAGCTGATCCACGCGACAAGACGGGCCCATCGGGTGGGCCCGTCCTCACGCACGGGGAAAGGGACCACGAGAATGGCAAGGAACAACGAACGCGCGCCAGCGGACCCGGCCGACGGGCCGGTCGCCGAATTCGGCTACGAGCTGCGGCAGCTGCGGCAGAAGAGCGGATACTCCTACGCCGAACTCGCCCGCCGCACCTACTACTCGCGGGCGGCGCTGCACGCCGCCGACCACGGTTACCAGCTGCCCACCGTCGAGGTGGTCAAGGCCTACGTCGGCGCCTGCGACAGTGAGGCAGACGTGAAGGCGTTCGTCGAGCACCGCGACCGGATCGCCGCCCGGCTCAAAGCCGCCGCGACCCCGCCCGAGGCAGTTCAGCCGGCCACACCCTGGTGGCACGGTCAGCCGCTGCCCGACCCGGCCACGTGCAGCACCAAACAGCTATACGTCGAAGGCCTGAAGATGCTGCGCGAACTGTCCGGGCTCAGCTACAGCCGCATCTACAAGATCACTGTGGAGCGCGGTTACCATCCCACGCTCCCGCAGAGCAGCTGGCATCGCGCCACCAACGGCGGAGACCCCAACAAACTGCCCCCGAAACCGAACGTGGCCAGCTTCCTCAAAGCCATCGACCTACCCGACGAACAGCAGAAGGCATGGCTCGACCAGTGGCTGGCGCTCTACCGCGGGTACGCACAGCTACCGACACCTCGGTGGGTGGCCCTGTCCACCGCAGGTCATACGATCGCCGGACGCACCACTCCCCCGCCGATGGAAACCATCCGCGACTGGCAGCTGACCGATCACGGTGAGTGGGTCGAGATCCGTCAGGAAGAAGCACCCGGGCTGAGCCTCCTGCGGCCGCCACGCCCCGTCATGACGACGGTGACATGGCTACTGATCTTCCTGATCCTGCTCGGCCTGGTGCTGGCGGCCGCGTAACGGCGCCAACCCTCGGACGCCCCCGGTCGATAAGGACATGGTGGGACCACCGTCGGCGGTGAGCCGTTCGCCGTCGGCGGTGAGACATCCCGTTCGGACAAGCGGCTAACCCTGGGTGACGCGACGTGTTTGACCTGGGGCCACCGCGGATGTGGCGCGCCCTGCAACCCGCCAGGCGCTTCGGGTCACCCGCACTGTTGTGGCCCTAGCCGAGCAAGATGGAAACCTGCTCTGCCTGGGAGATCAGGCCCCCGGCCAAACGCTCAGCTACTTCGCCAACCGGTATGCAGCCGAGTACCACGGCCAAGTCCAGACCCGCATCGGTGAGTAGCAACGCCCGAATGTAGTAGCGGGTGCCAGCGGGAGCGTCCGGCCACGGGTCGAGAAAGCAGCGAAACGTGGTCGTGGACGTCCGTTCGCATGTTCCGAACACTGTCCAGTTTGGCTCATTCGCGACGTGTCCGAGGAGTGCAAGACGGTACGTGGCCGCGGTCGCCTCGTCGACCTGAGTCACGATCGGGTTGCCGCGTTCGAACGGCTCCGCCGGTCGGACAAGCGATATCGAGTGACTCGCGGACGGAGCCACTGTGCTTTCGGGAGCCGGCGACCGGGTAGCCGACCTGCTCGGAGCTGCGTCCGGTGCCGCAGGCCGCTTAGGCCGCGTTGTCTTCAGACTTGACGGCGACGGCGACGGACTCGTAGCGGTCGGCGACGGCGAGCCGACAGCCACGTTCGCGTTCTGACCAGCGCCGGATACGCGTGCGTCCTGGTTCAGCGCGAAGATCGCGGAGAGCAGGCCCACCAGAGCCACACCGCCCACGCTCAGCGCGACCCTGAGGCGGATGCTGACACGAATCCAGCTCCTGCCTGCATCGCTCGAGCCGCGGCGCAACCTCGTCCTTCGCCGTTTCAACGTTCCTCCCCCGACCGATCAGCCCGCCAGGTATAACAACGCGTGACCAGCCCAGGAGTATCTGGCCTTCTTGTCGTACCGCGCAGCTACGGTGCCGGAGGCGTGACGCGCACAGCGAGCAACGCAGGCACATCACCGCACGGCTCGCCGCCGGCCACCACATCGTCCTAGTACACCAGCGGCACGGGACTGGAGCAGTCTGACCTGCTCTGATGCGAGAGCGTGAAGGCGTGAGACCGGCCCGAACCGCACAACAGCCATCGCGAGATCATCGTCCGTTGTGGACCGTTTGAATCATGTCGCGGGGCCGCTGGCCACAGCGCCTGCCGCCACCGGGGTGACGGCAGGCGCTCGAGGGTGTGCTGGAACAGGATCGGTAGTCGGCTCGCGCGCTTCAGAGCCTCGCCGCACGGTCCGCGAGCTGCCGCTGGGTCTGCTGGCACCGATCAGCCAACCCGCGCGCACAAAGAGAACGGCGCCAATCAATCCACGGCCTCGCGGCACAGGTTAAACCACAAGCTAGCCGGCGAGCCAGTATCCCCGCGTTCGCCTGCGGATCACGAATCCCAGGCGCCCCGTCCCCATTTGCGTACGGCGGAGTAGTAGAGGCTGGCGTAGGCGTAGCAGTCGGACTGGTGTGAGGAGTACTTGGCGCATTCGTTGCGCAGGTCCCACAGCAACGTGTAGTCGACCCGTTCTCGCCATGGTTCGGCGTTCAGACCGGCGCGTCTGTTGTTGCTGTAGCCGAAGTCGTGCCGCTGGCAGCCCGGCAGGAAGTTGAAGCCGAAGGGCCGGTCGGGCGAGTTGCTGCACCCGTCGTCGGACCAGTCGAAGCCGTACTCCGACCAGGTGCTGCCGGACTTGCCGGCCCAGAACCAGCCCCACCCGCTGTTGGTCGGTGACGTCATCAGGACGTACGCGCTGGGGATGGACAGCATCTGGTTGGCGCCGACGACGTTGGACACCGCGGTGGTGATGCGTTCGGCGACCAGCCGGAACTCGATGTACTGCCCCCACACGAACACCGTGGTGTCGAAGGATCGGCCCTGGTCGCACAGGCCCACCTGATGCCAGATCGGCAGCGTGGCGCGGATCCACGCGCCGTTGTTGAGCCGGTGCTCGATCCACAGCGCCACCGGGCCGCCGGGGAACAGCGTGCACTGCCATTCCAGCCAGATGTAGCCGGGATGCGACGTGGCGCGCAGCGACGGCACGAACGGCGGCGGGGGCACCGGCCGGGCCGACACGGTGTTGGAGTAGCCGCTCTGGCCTGCCAGGTTGGCGGCGGTCACCTTGAACTCGTAGGTGAAGCCGTTGAGCAGTCCGGTGGCGACGAACCGCGTGCCGCTGGCCGGGTATTTGAAGTAGTACCAGGCACTCTGGCCTTGCGCCCGGTAGTAGATCCAGTAGTACACGTTCGGGGTGGTGCTGGCGTTCCAGGTGAGCGTCACGGTGCCGTCTCCGGCGGCGGCCTGCAGACCGGTCGGGGCGGCGGGCAAGGGCTGGAACGGTTTGGCGGAGACGGTGTTGGAGTAGCCGCTCTGGCCCGCCAGGTTGGCGGCGGTCACCTTGAATTCGTAGGTGAAGCCGTTGAGCAGCCCGGTGGCGACGAACCGGGTCCCGCTCGCGGGGTATTTGAAGTAGTACCACTCGCTGTGGCCCTGCGGCCGGTAGTAGATCCAGTAGTACACGTTCGGCGTTGGGCTGGCGGTCCAGGTGAGCGTCACCTTGCCGTCGCCCGCCGTGGCCTGCAGGCCGCTCGGCGCGGCGGGTGGGGGATAGAACGGGGTCGCCGACACGGTATTGGAGAACCCGCTCTGGCCGCCGAGATTCGCGGCGGTCACTTTGAACTCCACCGAGTAGCCGTTCCACAGTGGCTTGGCGGTGAAGGAGGTCGCCGTGGTGGGGTTCTGGTAGTAGTACCAGGTGGTCTGGCCCTGCGGCCGGTAGTAGACCCAGTAGTACACGTTGGGTGTGGCGCTGGCGTTCCAGGACAGGGAGACCTGGCCGTTGCCCGCGACGGCGGTCAGGCCGGTGGGTGCCTGCGGCGCGGGGGGAACCGGTGTGGCGGCGACGACAGTGGACGGGCCGCTCTCGCCGGTCAGGTTGACCGACGTGACCCGGAACTCGTAGCGGTGGCCGTTGGTCAGCCCGGCCACGGTGTACCACCATTCGGCGGGTGAGACCGGATGCTTGGTCCACCCGGTCTGCCCGGCCGTGGTGTCGCGGTAGTAGATGTTGTACCGGTCGGCGGTGGAGTTCATCTGCCAGCCCAGCCCGACCTTGCCGTTGTCGGCGATGGCGCTGAGCCCGGTGGGGGCGGTCGGTGCGGGCGGCATCGGTTTGGCGGAGGCGACGTTGGACGCCGGGCTGTCGCCGGAGGCGTTGGTGGCGGTCACGATGAACTCGTACAAGTGGCCGTTGGTCAGGCTGCCGACGGTCGCGGTCGTGCCCGACGCCGGGTATTCCAGGCGGGTGAAGCCCTGCGTGCCGGCCGTGTCCCGGTAGTAGATCCAGTAGTACACGTTGGCGGTCGGGCTCGCCGTCCAGGACAGCTGGACTTGCGCGTTGCCGGCGGTGGCCGTCAGCGCGGACGGGGCCAGCGGTAGCCCGCCGTGCGCGGTGATCTGCACCGGTGCCGACGCGGGGCCTTCCCCGCCGCCGTTGATCGAGCTGACCTTGAACTCGTAGAGGTGCCCGTCGACGAGCGCCCCGGTCGTCGCCGTGGTGCTGGTCGCCGGATAGGTGCCGCGGGTGAACGAGGTCTGCCCGGCGGTCACGTCCCGCTGGTAGACCCAGAACCACAGGCCGGGCGCGGGTGCGTCCCAGGTGAGCGAGATCGTGCCGTCCCCGGCCGTGGTGGCGCGCAGGTTCGTCGGCGCGGCGGGCAGGGCGTAGTGCGCGGTGGCGCTCGCGACCGCGGAAGCCGGGCCGTCACCGGCCGCGTTGACTCCGGCGATTTTGTACTCGTACAGGTGGCCGTGGGTGAGCCCGGTCGCGGTCCAGGACGGGCCGGTCGTGACGGGATAAGCCAGCTTCGTGAACGTGGACTCGCCGGCCGTTACGTCGCGTACGTAGACCCAGTACCAGAGGTTCTCGGCAGGGGCGGTCCAGTTCAGCGCGATCTCGCCGAGGTCGTTGGCCGCGGCGGTCAACCCGGTCACCTGGGCGGGCAGCGGCGGCAGCGGCTTGGCGGTGACCACGGCGCTGGCGGCTCCCTCGCCACCGGCGTTGACCGCGCTCACCTTGAACTCGTAGTCGTGCCCGTTGGCCAGCCAGCCGAGCGTCTGGGTGGTGCCGGAGGTGACCGGGTACGCCGACCGCGAGAACTCGGTGTCCCCAGCGGTCACGTCGCGGTAGTAGGTCCAGAACCACAGGTCCGGTGCGGGGGCGTTCCAGGTCAACGTCACCTGGCCGTCGCCCGGGACGGCCTGTACGTCGGTGGGCGTCCCGGGCAGGTCGTAGCGGGCCGTGGCGCGTACCGGAGTGCTCTTCGGGCCTTCGCCGCCGCCGTTGACGGCCGACACCGCGAACTCGTATTCGTGTCCCTGCGTGAGCAGACCCGGACGGGCCGAGGTTCCCTCGGTCACCGGGTACGCCGACCGCTGCAACGTCGTCTCACCGGCGGTCACGTCGCGCTGATACACCCAGTAGTACAGGTTGGGCGCGGGCGCGGACCAGCTCAGGCTCACACTCCCGTCGCCGTTGACCGTCGTCTGCAACCCGGTCGGCGCGGCCGGTGCGTCGTACCTGGCCCGTACGCGTACCGGGTTGCTCAGCGCGCCTTCGCCACCGGCGTTGATGGCCGACACCGCGAAGTCGTACTCGTGCGTGTCGAGCAACCCGCCGGGACGGGCCGTGACACCGTCGGTCACCGGGTACGCCAGCCGGGTGAAGCTCGTCTCGCCCGCGGTGACGTCCTTCTGATACACCCAGTACCACAGGTTGTCGCCGGGTGCGGTCCAGGTGAGGGTGACGCTGGCGTCCGGGTTGGCGGTGGCTGACACGCCGACCGGGGTGCCGGGCAGCGCGTACAGTGCCGTGGCTCGGGCGGGCGTGGACGCCGGCCCTTCGCCACCTGCGTTGATGGCGCTCACCTTGAACTCGTACTGGTGCTGGTGCTCCAAGGCGCCCGCGGTGAACGAGGAGCCTTGCGTCACGGGATAGGCCAGCCGCAGGAACGTGGTGTCGCCCGCGGTGACGTCGCGCTGATAGATCCAGTAGTACAGCTCGGGTCCGGGAGCGGTCCAGGTGAGGCTGATGGTGCCGTCGGCGTTCGCGGTGGCCGTCAGCGCCGCGGGCGCAACGGGCGCGTCGTAGTGCGCCCGTGCCGAGGCCGGGCGGCTGCGGGGGCTTTCCCCGCCGCCATTGAGCGCGGTGACGACGAACTCGTAGTCGTGATCGTTGGCGAGCTTGCGGGCGGTCGTGGTGGTGCCGAACGCGCTGTCCATCTCCATGGCGGTGAACTCGGTCTGCTGCTCGCTGACATCGCGGAGGTAGGCCCGATACTGCGCCGGGCCGGCCACGGCCGACCAGTTCAGCACGATCTCACCGGATCCGCTGGCCACCGCGGTCACGTTCGCCGGGGTCCCGGGCGGCGCGACGTCGATCACGACGGACCGGGTGTCGCTGGGCAGGCTTTCCCCGGCGGCGTTGACCGCCGCGACCCGGAACTCGTAGGTGTGCCCGTCGGTCAGCAGCGAGATCTCCACCGAGGTGCCGGGTTCTACCGCGGGCTGCCGCGTGAAGTAGGTCTGCCCGGCGGTCACATCCCGGCGGTAGACGCGGTAGCCGGTGGCTCCGGCGACGGCCGACCAGGTCAGCCGGATCGGATCGCCGTCACCGTCGATGCTCAACCCGGTGGGCCGGGCCGGCACGGCGGCCGGATCGGGCGTCGGGAACGGCCACGGCACCTCGGCGAACCGGGGGCGGTAGATCCGCGCGTCGGCGAAGTTGTCCGAGTTCTGGACGCTGTTCACGTTGTACGAGATCAGCAGCTTCCCGGTGGTCGCCAGGGTTTGCTGGGTGCGTACGTCGTAGATGATGTGGCTGGAGTTCGCGCCCGGCTCGGGGGCGTCGAACAGGTATTGCGGCGGCCCGAACGGCCCGGTCGGCGTGGACGCCACGTGCGCCACGATCGACGGCCCGAACAGGTAGTCGGTGTCCTGGCTGATCAGGACGTAGTCGGAGCCGATCCGGTCGACGGAGAATCCGCCGACGCCGCTGAACAGCCGCTGGGAGGATGCTTCGGTGCTGGACCAGGTCGTGCCGTCCCAGAACTGCCAGGCTCCGCCGAGGCCGGACGCAGTCCGTGCCACGTGTGCGAACTTCATGCCACCGGCGTGCTCGACGCCGTACACGTAGGTCTGCCCGCCGTCCTGAAGGATCTCCGTGCCCCAGGCGATCTTGTTGCCGACCGGCAGCATGGTGACACTGCTGAGGGTGAGCGCGGGCAGCGCGAAGGTGGCCAGCGCGGTGCCGACCAGTTCCACGTCCAGCGAGCCGTCGCCGGTCTTGCGATAGCGGTTGTACAGCACGTTCAGCGTGGCCCCGGACGCGATGCCGTCGCCCACCCAGTACATCTCGGTGGACACACCGGTGTCCACGAGGCTCTTCGGGGCGCTCGCGGTGCCGCCGTGGAGGGTGGCGCCCAAAGTCGTGCCGTCCTGGACCACCATCGTGTTGTTCACCATCGGGGTGTTCGTGGGACGGCTGAAGTCGGCGTTGACCGTGCCGAGGAACGTGTCGGAGAACAGCCAGACCAGTCGCCCGTCCGGCAGCGGCACCGAGACGGTGCTGTCGCCGCCGGTCCAGTGGCCGCCGGCGTTGCCGTAGGCCGCCCACATCGCGTTCACAGAGGCAGCCGGCATAGGCGCGGTCGCCGCGAAACCCCTGCCCGGCAGGGCCGACAGCAAACTCACGACGAGAAACAGGACCAAGGCTGACGCGGACAGCTGTCGGCGGAGAACTACAGACGACCGGCGCATCGACCTATCGTCAAACGCCGATCATTCGTGCGTCAACACCATTACTCGATCTTTATCTCGCTGGACGTCTTCGGTCTGCGCCGCGCTGAATCGTAAACGCTGTGTGTCGATGCGATCACCCGCGATGTCGCCCCGACCGCGGCCCGACAGCCACGGACGAGCCCACGCGGGCCGGAACCGGTCTCACGCCCGGTATTAGGGCCGCTACCGCCATCCCCGGCCTGCCACGGTCGACAGGCTGCTCGTGGCGCTCGAAGCCCGCTGGCGGGCCAGCCTCCGGGAACCGGACCGAGCAGCATCGACGACCTGGACGGCATTTCGTAGAAGTCCGCGCGCCCAGACGTCGCCGCCGTCGTCCCGTCCCGGACATAGCTGAGACCTGGCACGGACGGGCATGGTGGATCCACAGCGAGCGTTACGGAATGCAGGCCAAGGCTGGCGTGAACCGCGGGCCGCAGGTGCCACGGCGCCGCGGCCGCTTGTTAACACTCATGGGCATCGCCGCGGACGAGGCCCTTCTGGCGGGTATGGGATGTGATGTCACCGACCTGGTTGCCGTTGATGTCATCGCTGGCGTGCTGGCCGAGTGCCGCCCTCGTACACCGGCAGTTCAGCGCCGAGGTTCTCGCGGAGAAATCACCGTGCACGCCCCGACGGTCGGTGGTCGGTTAGGGTCGCTGGGTGCGGTTTCGTGTGCTCGGCGCGGTGCGAGCCGAGGTCGACGGGATGCCGATCCTGTTCAACCGGCGCAGGGAGCGGTGCCTACTGGGACTGTTGCTGTTGGAGGCTGGTCAGAGTCTGAGCAGCGAGCGGCTGATTGACCTGTTGTGGGACGAGCCGCCCAGGCACGCCCGCCGCAACCTTCATGGTCATGTCGCGCGTATTCGTGCCGGGTTCTCGGCCGCCGGTCTGGGCAACCTGCTGGTGTCAGGTCCCGGCTCGGGATACACCCTTGGTGTCGACCCGGACGACGTCGATGCACACCGATTCCGTGTGCTGGCCGAGCAGGCAGCGCTGCTACCCGAACCCGGTTCGCGAGCCGCCGCGTTGGACGAGGCTCTGGCGTTGTGGGGCGGCCCGGTCCTGGGTGCCGATGCCGATGCGGGCCTGCGAGATCGGATCGGCACGTCGTGGCAGGCGATGTACACGACGGCGATCGAAGGCAAGCATCAGGCGCTCATCGAGGCCGGCTCGGCAGAGCAGTCGCTTCCGCAGTTGTCCGCCCTGACGTTGGAGCATCCGACCTGGGAACGGCTCACCGAGCTGTTGATGACGGCGAACTATCACCTGGGCCGCAAGGCCGACGCCCTGGCCGCCTATCAGCGCACGCGCGAATGGCTCGCCGAGCATCTCGGTGTCGACCCCTCCCCCGGTGTGCGACAAACGCATCAGCAGATCCTGCGAGATGAGTTGCCCCTTCCCGCTGGGACAGCCGGCCGCCGGCCGCTGACGGTCGGCAGGCCCAGCGCCGAGTGCAGCCTTCCGGCCCGGCCCATCGCGTTCACCGGCCGCGACGACGAGGTAGCGGCCCTGGAGCGGCTGCTGCTCGGTGACGGACGCGAAGGCCCCTGCGCCGCGCTGGTCACCGGGACGGCGGGGATCGGTAAGACCGCCTTGGCGCTGCACGTCGCGTGGCGTGTCGCTGACCGGTTCCCCGACGGCAGCCACTACCTGGATCTCCAGGGCTTCGCAGCGCAAGCCCCGTTGACCGCCCGTGAGGCGATGGAACGACTGCTGCACATGTTGTCGATCGAGATCGGCTGGATGCCCAACGACGATGCTGACGCGGCCGGCTATTTCCGATCCCGGTTGTCCGGTCGCAGGCTGCTACTGGTGATCGACAACGCTTCGACGGCTCAGCAGATCCGCGCTCTGCTCCCACCAGCGGGTTGTGCGATCGTCGCGACCAGCCGTCACAGGTTGACCGAGCTCACCGTCGACCCCGGGATCAAAACCCTGGCGCTGAGCACACTTGGCCCGCAAGCGGCGCACCGGCTGTTGGCGGACGCTTCCGGTGCTCGGGCGGCCGAGCAGCCCGACGCGATCGCGGAGATCGCCCGGTTGTGCTCCTACCTGCCGCTGGCGGTCCGCATCGCCGCCGCCACCTTGTCGGCGCACCCCGGCTGGGACCTTCACGAGTTCACCGCAGAGCTACGCGCGGATCGGCTCGGAATGCTCACCATCGACGACACCGCCGTCCGGTCCGCCTTCGACACCTCCTACATCCGCCTTGAGCCGTCCGCCCAGCGCATGTTCCGCCTCCTAGGGCTGCTGCCCAGCATCGACCTGGGCGTCCCGGCGGCGGCCGCCCTTGCCGGGCTGTCGCCCGGCGAAGCCCGGCGGCTGCTGGACCGGTTGTGCGCTGCGCATCTGATCGAACAGCATCGGCCACGCCGATACTCGCTGCACGATCTGATCCGAGCGTTCGCTCACGAACGAGCCGGCCGCGACGAGCCATCGGACTCCGCTAGCGCCGCTGTCGCACGGCTGTACCGCTGGTATGAGCGTGCCGCGGCGGCAGCCGCAACGGCCGCGTTCCCGCAGGTTCTGCGTACCGACACCGTCAACACGCTCGCCGCCGAACACGATGACGCCCTGGATGCTGGTGCCGCGCTGGCGTGGTTTGCCGCTGAACGCACGACGCTGCCGGTGCTGATCGCCCACGCTGAGCGGCTCGGCGAGCGCCGCTCCGCGTGGGTGTTGCACGACGCGATGCGACCGGACTTCCGCCGGGTGTCGGCTCTGACCGCGTGGGAGCAGGCCGCCGCGCATGCGCGGCGAGCCGCGGACGCCGACGACCATCGGCAAGGTCTCGCAATGGCACACCAGTCGATCGGCGACGCGATGAATGTCCGTAGCCGGTACGACGCAGCCGTCGAACACCATCAGCGTGCGATGACGATCGCCGAGGACATCGACTGGCCGGCCTGCGCGGCGATCGCCGCCGCGAACGCCGGCGGCGACCACGGCGATCAAGGCAGCTTCATCCAAGCCCGCGCGTTCGGCGAACATGCCGTTGACGCCTTCCTCCGCAGCGAACGCGCCGCCAACGTGTGGGTCGTCTACGTGCAGCTCGCGTTCGCGGACCTGGAACAGGGCCGCATCGCCGACGCCACCGCACGACTCGAGCAGGCTCGCCAGTTATGTCCACCCGAGCTGCAGGCGGTCATTCTGCTCAACCTCGCCGACATCCACCGGATCCAAGACCGACTCGACGAGGCCGAACAGTTTGCGCTCGACGGCCTCGCCCGGCTACGCACGCACCCGAACCGGCTCGGCGAAGCTTCGGCCCTGGCCTGGGTCTGCCAACTCTGGCACGACCGCGACGAGCTCGCGCGGGCCCAGGACGCCGTCACCACCGCAGAACAGCTACTCGACGGCGGCGGTCCACCACGGCTACAGGCAGAACTCCACCTCGCCAGGGCCCGCCTGAGCCACGCAGACCACGCCACCGGCGAGTACCAGGCCGCTCTGGAGCTGGCGCTTGCCCACCGGCTGCGCCTGCACGAGATCCGGGCCACGCTGGGCCTCGGCCGCATCTGGGCGTCGAGCCCAGGCCGACAGATGAGCGCGGAGCAAACCCTTACCAGCGCCCTGGAACTGTCCCGAACACTCGGACTACGCCCACGCGAAGGTGAAGCTCTGGCCGAACTGTCGCGCCTGCACCGCCATCGTGGCGCTCACAACGTGGCTGCCGAGTTCGCCGACGCCGCACGGCACCTGTTCACCGACATCGGATACCGCCTCGCACTGCGTCAACTGTGCGATCAGCACCACTGAAGGAGCCCGCTCCCGAAATCTTGTGCCCAGGGTGACCCTAGGGGATCTGGGGGAACAGGTTGCCGCACGCCTGGGTGGACTGGACGTCGTTCGCCGCAGCCTCTCGCCGGTGCCGTCGATGCGCTCCGACGTCAGCTGACCGCAGCACGCCGCTACCTCTCAGGCGCGATCGCCACGTGTCGTCACCACGGCCTTCTGGCTGGCTACCGTCGGTGCCCCGACACACTCAAGGCAGGCGATTTGGAGGCTGTGAAGCAGCGCATCGTGGGGCACCGAATCGGGGACTCCAGAACCGGCCGTCAGCGCAAGCGGCGTGACGGCCGTGGCTCGCCGACCACACCCTGGAACGGGGTGAGGATACCAGCCGAACTCCGGCCCGGGGCGCTTCGCGTGCCGGCGTACGCCGCAACAGAGGCCAGGACGGGGCAGAATCGGGCCATGACCGATCCATCCAGGCATGGCGTATTGCGTGTGGTGCTCGCCGGCGATCTCGATTTCGCCAGCAACGCGGAGACCGCCGCGAAGCTCGCGGCCGCCTTGGAGTCCGGTGTCGATGTTGAGGTCGACTTGAGTGACGTTCGGTTCATGGATTCCGACGCCATCGGCGTCCTGCTCCGCGCCCGGCGGCTGGCCGTAGACCGCGGTCGGCGGCTGCAGATCACTCAGATGTCGGAGTCCGTTCGCTACGTTTTCGCACTGATGGGGCTCACCGAGCTGATGACCGGTCGTTAGCCCGAGCCCACCAGCGATACCCGATCGGCCACGCAAACGCACACCCGGGTGGCAGCACAGCGCCGCCACCGACATGACGCGCGACCACCATAATGGAGGGGTGACTGTGCGTCAGCCGTCCACACCTGCGGATGCTCCGCTCACGGATCCAGGTGTTCGAGCCAGGGCGCGTGCCGACAGCGCCGCTGACCGGGCACGGATCCTTCACGACAGATTGCTTCACGTTGCTGACGGCCGCCGAATCGCAGGCTCCAACGACCAGGACTTGGAGTTTGCCCGAAGGTGCGCGGCCGACGCTCGGCAACGACTCCTGGCCGATCGCAGCGCGAACGCCCATGAGCTTGCCGCATACACCATTGGCAACGCCGGCGACGAGCAGCGAGCCGAACAGCATTGCGCGGCGGCGCTCGCCGATCGCGCCCGGGCAGCCGAACTCCGGCACGGCACGTAAGCGCCAGACTGGTGAGCGCTGTCGGCGGCAGGCTCCATGGCTGGCAAAGCTGACAGCCTGGCCCCTCGACGAGCCTCCCAGTCCGTAGCGTGGAGTGCTAGCCGGCCCTTCGGACAAGTGCCAACAGCGAGCTGGGTCTTTCGCGTGCTGGTGTGTCCCTCAACGCGCGGAAACGATGCGCGGCCGGACCGGCAAGCTTGTCGCACTGACGGCTATGCGCGATGTGACTCGAGATCAGCAGCTCACCCGGCAGGTACAGGTCAGGGCGTGGTGACGACGCGATTGATCGTTAGCGCGTGCGGCCTAGGCCGGCGTCGCGGGCTTGGACGATGGCCTGGCTGCGCTGGGTCAGGTGGAGTTTGGCGAGGATGGCGGTGATGTTGTTGGCCACGGTCTTGGCCGATAGATGCAGGTTCCGGCCGATCTCGACGTTGGACAGCCCTGCCGCGAGATGATCGAGAATGTCCAGTTCCCGGGATGTCAGCTGAGGAAACGGCCCTGCTTGCGGTGGCGGTGCGGCAAACCAGGTGCGCAGCCGACCGGCCAGCGCCGCGCCGAACACCGGTTGCCCGGCGGCGGCCGCGTGGACGGCGGCCAGGATGTCGGCTCCGTCGGCGCCCTTCACCAGATAGCCGAGCGCACCGGCCTGGATGGCGGCGAACACGGTGGCGTCGTCTTCGAACATGGTCAGCACGAGGATCGCCGACTCCGGAGCCTGCGACTTGATCATGCGGGTCGCGTCCAGGCCGTGCAGGCCCGGCAACTGCAAGTCCATGACCATCACGTCCGGCCGTAGTTCGACGGCCTGCCGGACGGCGTCGCGCCCGTCGGCTGCCTCCCCTACCAGGGCGATGCCCGGCTCAGTAGCCAGAACCGCGCGCAGCCCTTGGCGTACCAGGGGATGATCGTCGGCGACAAGGACACGGATCATGTCGGCTCCGGTAGAGGAAAACGGGCTGTGACGGCACCGCGGCCGTCTACAGGGCCAGCATGACAGCTGCCACCCAGCTCGGCGGCGCGTTCACGCATCGCGGTCACACCGACGCCGGGAAGCCAGGGCCCGCGCGCGTCACCGTCATCGGTGACCTCCAGCACCAGCTGGCCACGGTCGACTTCCACGTGTACGCGGCACTGGCGGCCACCGCTGTGGCGAACCACATTGGTCATCGCCTCCACAGCTGTGCGGTAGGCCGCCACCTCGACCGCCGCGGGCAGCTCGGGCAGGCCGTCGGCTTCGATGCGAACCCGGATCGGCGATCCCGCGGTGAGCTGGTCGGCCTGCGACCGCAGCGCGCCGGCGAGGCCGAGGTCGTCCAGGGCCGGGGGGCGCAGGCCGTGCACGACCTTCCGCAGGTCGGCCAGCGCCTGGTGGGCGGCTTCGCGCGCCTCGGCCACATGCCGGCCGGCGGTTTCCGGGTCGGTGGGCAGCCGCGCGCGAGCGGCGTCGAGGCTGAGCCCGACCGCGGTCAGAACCGGCCCGAGTCCGTCGTGCAACTCGCGGCGTAACCGGCGCCGTTCCTCCTCACGGGCCGCGACGAGGCGGTGGCGAGAGCGCAGCAGTTCAGCGGTCAGGCTCTGGTTGCGCACCGTGAGGCCGAGCCGGCCGGCCAGCTCGGCCAGCAGCTCCCGGTCGCGGTCGTCGAAGACTTCTTCGCCCCGACGCGCGGCGGCGACCAGGAAGCCGTCCACCTGGTCTTCGTGCGTCAACGGCCAGCGTTGCTGCGGCTGGGACTCCGTGCCATACACCGCGACCGGGGTCGAATCGGCGCGCAGCACGGCCACATAGGGCAGGCGCAGCGCGGAACCCACAGCGTGTGCGAACGAGGCGAGCGTGTCGCCGTCCGGGACCGTGGCGAGGCGCCGGCTCAAGGCGCGCAGCGTCCGGTGCGGATCTTGGCGTCCGCCATAGAAAAGCCGATCCACCAGCCGTTGCGTACGTTCGCGCAGCGGCACGAACGACAGGGCGACAGCGGCGGCCGCCAGGGGGGCGGCGACCTGCCGGGAAACGATCTGTGCCGCCAGCGCCGAAAGCGCGGCGAAGGCGAGGATAAGCGCCGCGGTGATCGCACCGTAGACCAGGGACCGGCGCAGGATAGTGTCGATCGCCCACAGCCGGTACCGCAGCACGGGAATCGCGAGCGTCAGGACGAACACGACGGCGTCGAGCGCGGAGGCGAAAAACGGCAGCCGGTCGGTGACAGCCAGCGGAAACAGAGCCAGCGACGCCAGCACGCCGGCCGCTCGCCATTTCAGCTGCTGGCGGGACACGCCGGTGGCCCATAAGAAGCGGATCACGACTCCGACACCGGCGATCAGACCGAGCAGCACCACGACCGGCGCAGCCACCACCAGCGCGTCCGCCAGGTCGGCGAAGATCGTCCCACCGGTCAGCGGATGAGCCCGTCGCGTGCCTTGGCTGCTGTCGCCGAGCAGCCCGCCGAGGACCACCAGCACGGTCCCGGCGACGATGGCCCGTTCCAGCCACGCACCCCAGCGGCTGGCGGTACGACCGGACGGGAACCGGATATTGATCAACCCTTGGACCGCGATCGGCAGGAAGCCGAAGGCTCCAGTCGTCAGCGCCCATCCCACCAGCGGACCGTGGCGGCCGGCCAGGGCGGCGGCATACGCGGGAGGCACTGCCATCACCGACACGGCGACACCGACGGCAGCTACCGCCAGCAGCCAGCCGAACGGCAGATCCGGCCGACGGTCGATCAGCATCGCCCCAGCCAGCCCATATGCGAGCACCGTCATCAGCGGCTCCAGCCATGGAACCGGGATGCCGTCGGGATTCGGCCACGGCCGGCCGCCAGCGATCCAGAACACCCCGAACGTGGTGGCGACCAGGACAGCCGTCAGCGTGGCGACCGCCCACCGGCTGCCGTCGCGGCGCTGCTGCGTGCCTGAGGTGTCGATGATCTGAGTATCCGGGCCGGATGGCCGCGGCTCAACGGCCGCGCCTCCCGACGGTGCGGGATGAAGTTCCCACGCCCTCGGGAAGCCGGTCCGCTGCCGCGGGCCCGCACGGCCGAAGGTCGGGAGTCCACACCCTGGGCCAGCGGCATCAGCCGATCCGACGCTGAGGTCATGAAAACCGTCCGCTACACCGCCGCCATCGCGACCATCATCATGGCGCTCCTCAACCTGCCCTTCGCGCTCGACGACGGCGACATCGGCCTGCCAACGCCAGTGCGCTGGCTGTTCAGCCTGCTCGGCGTCGCCGGCCTCGTCGCCGCCGTCGCCCTGTTCCGATCGGCGACCTGGGCCGCGCCCGCCGTCGCCGCCGTCGGCGCGGCCAACCTGATCGCCGCCGTTGTCGGCCTGGCCAAGTCCTGGGACGGCTCGGTCATCGGACTGGTGCTGTCCGCTGTCGCTGTCGCGCTGGCCGCCACGTACGCCGTTCGCCGCCCGACCCGGGCCTAGGAGCAACCACATGTCGACCGAAACCGCCGTCACCCCGCCGATCGTGAAGACCCGCAAGGACCTGCGTGGTTTTTGGCGCATCCTGCTGGCCGTCCTCGCCCCGCTGCCCATGCTCGGCATGGGGCTGGCCTACATCCTGTCCCCGGTCGACGGCGGCGTCTCCTTCGAGGACACCGTCGCCGCCTACACCGGGCACCTCGACCAGGTACGTCTCACTCAGTACCTCGGGTTGCCGTTCCTCGTACTGCTCATCCCGGCCACCTTCGCCGTCGTCTGGGTCTCCCGCCGAGGTGCACCCCGGCTGACCACCGCAGGAGCGATCCTGGCACTGCTCGGGCAGCTTGCCGGGTTCCCACTCAACCAGGGCGGCGACCTTTTGGCGTACGCGACCGCCAAGCACCACCTGGACCTGGCCACCATGACGACACTGCAGACCAAGCTCGAGGAGGACCCGATCGCCCTGCTCGGCGGGCTGCTGTTCATCGTCGGCATCGTCTTCGGGCTCCTGCTTCTCGGCGTGGCACTGTGGCGCAGCAAAGCCGCCCCGGCCGTGTTCGGGATCCTGCTCGCGATCGGCGGATTCACCCACCCGTTCATGCCCGGGCACGTCGCCGCCGGCCTCGGCCTGCTCGTCACGGCCGCCGGGTACGCCGGAGCGTCTCTGGCACTACTTCGCATGAGCAACGACCAGTTCGACCTGCCACCACTGTGAGATCACGGGGGCCGGGCCTCGATGCCCGGCCCTACCAATCCGACGAGAGCCCCGCCAGATTCGCCAGCCCAGGGCATGTGGGTCAACGCAGGCCTAGCCCAATGGCACCGCAGAAACCGAATCTCACCACACCGTCGCCGACGTGGACGCGGCGTAATGATCACGGGGCGGCCGTCAGCTCGCTGGGCCGGCCCGCCCGGCCGACGCCGGGCCGGGTGGAGGTTCGCAGACCCGGTTGCGGCCGTGGTGCTTTGCCGCGTAGAGAGCCAGGTCGCCAGCCTGCAGTAGGGCGTCGGCTGTCGCCGCGTGGATCGGATAGATCACCACTCCGATGCTGGTCGTCAGGGTGAACGGCTGCCCGCCGAAAGCGAAGCGCTCAGCGGAGACCGCAGCGCGCAGTCGCTCCGCCACGGCGACCGCGTCCGCCCGGCCGGTGCCAGGCAGCAGCACCGCGAACTCCTCCCCGCCCAAACGCGCAGCTCGGTCGCCGGGACGCAGATCGGATCGGAGCACGGCGGCCAAGGTCTGCAAAGCGGCGTCACCGGCAGCATGGCCATGGCTATCGTTGATGGACTTGAAATGATCCACATCAAGCATAAGCAGAGCAACCGGACTGCCGGTCCGATGCGACGAGGTCAATGCCACATGCAGCCTGGACAGGAACGAGCGCCGGTTGTCCAGACCCGTCAGCGGGTCGGTACCGGCCAGTTCGGCCAGCTCGGCCTTTTGCGCGGCGATCTGATCGGCCATGTCGTTGAACGTGGCGGCGAGCTGGCTGATCTCGCCTTGCCCGTCCAGCCGCGCGCGGGCGGTGTCGTCGCCGGCGGCCAACAAGCTGGCAACGCCACGCAGCTGGCGCAGGTCACGCACGATGCCATGCGATAGCAGCAAGCCCAGCACCAGGGCGGCAACGGTTCCGCTAACGCTCACGCTGACGATGACTCGTCGGGTGGGTGCGCTGGCGGCCACGAGAGTGTCGTAGATCGGTGTGTATTCCAGCAGGATCGCGCCGACGACCGCGCCGGCGTGTCTCATCGGTACCGCCACCAGTTCGATGCCGTGGGGAAAGTCGGCGCTGGTTTCGGTGAACGTGCGATCCTGACCGTCGCGCAATGTCGCGGCGACCTGTCCACCGTCGCCGGTGAACTGTCGGCCGACGTTGGCGGGAATAGCGTCGGCGAGTATGCGCAGGTCTTGGTCGACGACTTCAATGTCGCGGCCCTGATCGGTGTGCTGGGTCGTGACGTAGGCCTGTAGTCCCACGGGGTCCTGATACAGCGGCGCGCGTCCCGGATCGGTGTGTGTGACGAACTGGGCGATCTGCGCGGCTACGTGCCCGGCTTCGGCTTGGGCTGCTCGGGCGGCTGACGCGTACTGTTCCTGGATTGCGACCCAGCCCACGAGCGGGATCAGCAGCGACACGGCCAGGAACGCCGACATCAGTCGCACCCCGACACGCGCTGTGTGCTGCCGCAGCCAGCTTTGTGCGCGCAGAATCCGGCGATTGACACCACCGGCGCCGAGCGCCTGGTCCGCCGACATAGTCCCCCGTCCTCGATGCCTGCTCAACCACCCTACGTCTATAACCTCAATACCCGCTGTGACGATGTCGACGCCCAATTGCGGCCTGGGTCGCATAGACCGCTCGTGACGTGACGATGCGACACGGATCGTTCAACAGGTGGAAGACCAGACATGTTGGCGTCGGCTACTGTGCCCGGATCGGCATGCGGATGCCGCAGCCGCGCTGGGCGCATCGCGGGACCGCGGCCGACTCGGGCTCCGGGTCCAACCCCCATCCCCCCTTTTCGGGCGCGGAGCCCGAGCACTGCTGCGGTGGACACGTGTCGGTTTGGTTGCGAGTGTCGGCCGAGGCTCGATACGCGACCCTATGGGGCGGCCAGGTCGACCCGATGCGTCAGCGGTTCTGATTTCGTCCGGCGAAACCGTCGTGGTCTCACCACTTACCTGACAGGCGGGCCCGGGCCGCATCGTTGGGATGCGCCCTCTGCCTGCCCAGAGCGAATGATCGACGCTGGGGGCAGGCCTCGCGTGTGCCGTCGGCACTTCGTCGACTCAGCGGTTGGCGGTCTCAGCGGCGGTCGGGTGATGCATGGCGTTCTCGATCAACGCCTCGCCGGCGTGCTCGACGGCCAGCGACGTTCCGGTGAGCGTGGCCAGTAGGACAAGCACTGTGAGCAGGTGGGCCGGGTGGGTGCGTGGCGGTGAGTCCAGCAGCGCACGTACGCGCTGCGGTATGCGCCCGCCGGTGGCCGCGACGGTCAGGTCGGGTCTCCGCCGGTTTCGCATCAGGGCGATGCGGCCGATCGTCAGCGCGACTGTGCGGCGGTCGGCTATCCGGGTGGCATCCTCGTCAGCCCACCGTTCGGTCATATGCATTACCGCACGCGCGGTCGGGCGCAGCAACGGGTTGATAGCGGCGTCCAGGTCAACGATGACGCGCCACCAAGCATGCCAGTGCACACGGTGGGAGCGCTCGTGCGCGAGCACAATGTCGCGCTCTGCCTGCGTTAGCGCGGCGAGCATGCCTTGCGTGATGAGCACCCGGCCGGACGGCAGGGTGAACGCATCGACGTCGTCGCTGTCGAGCACGCTGACGCTGCCCTCGCCGACCGGCAGGTCGCGTTCGATTCGCCGCCACGCGTACAGCTGGCGCAAGTGGCGCAGCACGGCCCGCGTCGTCCACGTCATGGCGGAAACAAGTAGCAGACCCGATCCGATCGAGACCTGGGCGGAGATCGGGTCCGCCGCCCGCAACGCAGCCGGTGACCAGTGGCCCTCCTCTGCGATCTCACCGAATTGTCCCAGCCATATGAAGGTGAGCACACCGAGGACGAACACCGTGGATGCGGCGGCGCCGGTTGCGGCCAGGCCTAGCAGCCACACTGCCCAGCGCGGAGGTAACCGAACGGCTAGCGGCGGACCGGCGGCCGCGACAGTGAGCATCGCGACGATCGCCGCCACTGCTGCCGTGATCATCACACCCCCGTGCCGTCCACGGTCTCACCCAGCAACCTGCGCAGAGTAGCCTCGTCGACGGGGGACAAGTCATCCACGAACCGTGCCAGAGCAGCAGCCCGGTCCGGCTCGACGGCGAGGACGCGATGCATCCGCCGGGCGGTCACCCGCGCCGGATCGCCCAACGGCACATAAGCGAACGAGCGGCCTGTCCTCTGCCGAGACAGCACACCCTTGTCATATAGCCGAGCCATCACGGTCATGACCGTGGTGTACGCCAGATCCGCGTCCAGCGCTTGGTGCACCTGGGCCGGAGTCAGAGGAGCATCGGCGCTCTCCAGGACCGCGAGGATCTGCTGACCGAGGTCCCCCCGTCCCCGCCGAGCCTCCATCAGCCAAACCCTTCCTACTACACCACAATGTCGCAGTACGCTTCATACGACTTTGCATTGTAGTAGCAGCATACGGTGAGGGAAAGATTCCAACGATGGACACATCCTGGCTCTACGCCGTCAACCATCTCGCCCGCACCACGGGCTGGGCGCATCCGTTGATGCTCGGCTACGCCGAGTATGGCACCGCCCTCTTCGCCGCCCTGCTGCTCGCCGGATGGTGGACGGCCCGGCGCAGCGCAGACCCGGTAAGGGTCGCCGCAGCATTCTCGGCGGGCCTGTCCGTCCTCGTCGCGGTCGCGATAAATCAGCCGCTGGTGGCGCTCGCCGCCCGGCCCCGCCCCTACACCGCCCATCCCGACCTGCTCATACTCGCCCACCACAGCACCGATGGGTCCTTCCCGTCCGATCACGCCACCATGGCGGGCGCGGCCGCGGCCGGCCTTTTGCTCGTCGCCCGCCGGCTCGGCCTCCTCGCTGGGCTCGCAGCCGCCGCGATGGCCTTTTCCCGGGTGTACATCGGCGCTCACTACCCCGCCGACGTCGCGGCCGGGCTTGCCGTCGGCGCCACCACGGCGTTGCTCGTCCACGTGCTCACCCGCCGCCCGCTCACACACCTGGTCACGGCGATGGCACGGACTCCCCTGCGCCCGCTTATCATCTCCGCCACCGCCGCAACGGCCAGATGACCGGGTTGCTCGACCATCTCACCAGCCTGCCCGCAGTGTGGGCCTACCTGACCGTCGCGCTGCTCGTCTTTGCCGAGGACGCCCTGTTCATCGGCTTCCTTCTGCCCGGTGAAACTGCCGCCATCCTCGGCGGCGTCACCGCCAGCACCGGCCACACCAACCTCGCCGCAATGATCACCATAGTGGTCCTTGCCGCCGTCGCCGGCGACACCGCCGGCTACGAGATCGGACATCGCTACGGCATGCGACTACTCGACGCCCGGCCCTTGCAACGACGCCGCGAACGTCTCGACCAAGCCCGCGCCTTCCTCGCCAGGCGCGGCGGGCCAGCGGTCTTCCTCGGCCGGTTCGTAGCCGTCCTACGCGCCACCACGCCGTTTCTGGCCGGAATGGCACACATGCGGTACCGCACCTTCCTTACCTACAACGCAGCCGGGGGGCTGCTCTGGGCAACGGCCGTCGTCCTGCTCGGCTACTTCGCCGGCGCCGCCTACCAGAAGATCGCCACACGCTTTGGCGAGATCGCCGCCATCACCGTTGCGGTCATCGCCATCACCGTCTTGGTCGTCGTTCACTTCCGGCGACGCAAGCGATGGCAACCACGACCGTAATCGCTGTGGATCACACCCTGCCGACGGAACCACACCCCGACGCCCTGGAACACGCCCACTCGTGCCATGCCGTCGGACCTCCCGAGTCACACCGCAGCCACGTATCTGCGGTGTGACTGCGGGCCGTCCAGCCTCCTGGACTTCCCTCCGCCATCGCCAGCAATCGATGTACCTCCGAGCGCAGCGAATGACGGCAGCTAATTATGCGATTGCGCCAGCGGGCCAGCAGACCCTGACCATTCGGGCGGTGGAGGTGCCGCTCGAGACACAGCCATCCTGTTTGCCTGCCGAAGCCCCGGCATCGATTTGCGGACCCCCCACCGATGCTCCGCTCGATGCGTGCTCAGATAGGCCCGGCCCGTCGACGACCGCGCAGATGTGGTCCATTGATCTTCAGGATGAGCGCTGTGTGCGCAACATCGCCGCGGCGGCCGGGACACTGCCTGCCACCAGTAACGTTAAGGCGATGGCGCCGATGACGCGTGGGCTCGACGGCAGCGCGAACGCCAGCACGGTCAGCGGGCTGCTCGCGACCATGGCCCAGCCGGCCCAGGCGGGGATCACGTGGCGGCGCAGGGCCAGTCCCAGGATCACGTACGCGATCAGGTGGCAGACGATGTAGACCAGTAGGTATCCGAGCATGACCGGGTCGCCGCCGAATGTGTGCAGCAGGGAACCGAGAATGGCGGCGGAGGGCTGTTCAGCCGCGACGTTGATCAGATCGTCGAGGGCGGTGAGGGCGGAGAACGGCAGCCAGCCGATGACGGCGAGTATGCCGCCGATGGTGGCGGCCCATGGCGTACGCGGATAGGCCAGGAACGCCAGGCCGACGGCACCGATGGGTAGCAGGTAGGAGGCGAGGACGAAGGCCAGCATGTGCAGGCTGTTGATGGTCGGGTTCGTGGCGGCGGCCGCGGTGATGCTGGACTGGTCGGGGGCGTGGATCGCCGGGCTGAGTGTCCCGCCGATGAGGTAGCCGAGCGGGCCGCCGACCATCGCGATCGCCACGATGACCCGGATGAGACGCTCATACATTGGCATGCGAAAAGTGTCGGTCCCTAACGGCGGTCGGGTCGTCCGCCGGTGGACGGCATCACGAGTACGCAGTCGGGCGTAGAGCGGTTCGCGGGATACGTCGATGGACGTATCAGGCGGCGTCGCCTGGCCGGACCAGACCCGTCTCGTACGCGAACACGACCAGCTGAGCACGGTCCCGCGCACCGATCTTGATCATCGCCCGGGAGACATGCGTACGCGCGGTGGCCGGGCTGATCACGAGGTGCCGGGCGATGTCGACATTGGACATGCCGCGACCGGCGAGGGTGACGATTTCGCGTTCGCGCTCGGTGAGGACCTCCAACTGTAGCGACGGCGGTCCTGAGAGCGCAGGTGTGGCAGCGAACGCACCGATCAGCTTCCGGGCGGCGGCCGGCGCGAGCAGCGCCTCCCCGGCGGCGGTGACGCGCACACCGCGGATCAGCTCGGCCGGCTCGGCGTCCTTGAGCAGGAAGCCGGCCGCACCCGCGCGGATGGCCTCGAACACGAGCGCGTCTTCGTCGTAGGTGGTCAGGATGAGGACTTTGACGTCGGACAGGGCTGGTTCGGCGGCGATCGCCCGGGTGGCGGCGATGCCGTCCATCACCGGCATGCGGATGTCCATCACGACGACGTCCGGCCGGTGCGTACGCACCGCGGCCAGCGCCGTCGCGCCGTCACCCGCCTCTGCGACGACGTCGATGTCCGGTTCGGCGGCCAGCAACGCACGCAGGCCCGACCGGATCATCGCCTGGTCGTCGGCGAGGACCACCCGCAGTACGCTCACCTGCCGACCGCCAACGGCAGGCGGGCGCGTACGGCGAACCCGCTAGATTCCGGCCCGGTCTGCAGCGAACCGCCGACCGCCGCGACACGTTCAGCCATGCCGGACAGGCCGTGACCTGGCGAGCGGACCTTGTCGGAGGACGCGCCGCCCGACGAGACACCGTCGTCGGTCACGTCGATCTCCAGCTGATCGTGCACCACCTGCACGCGTACGCGCGCTGTGGCACTGGCCCCGGCGTGGCGCAGCACATTCGTCAAGGCTTCCTGAGCGACCCGGTATGCGGTCTGCCCGACGGCTGACGGCACCGCTTCGTCGGCGACGCGAGCGTCGAGATGCACTGTGACGCCTGCTTCGCGAACAGATCTGACCAACGCGTCCAGGTCGGACAGGCTCGGCGTGGGCGGGCTCTGCTCTCCGCGTACCAGTGAAAGTGTTGCGCGGGCCTGGGCCAGCGCGTCGTTGCTGGTGATCCGGATCGCCTGAAGCGCCTCCCGAGCCTGATCGGGCTGCTGATCGAGCAAGTGGAGTCCGACGGCCGCGCGCAGGCTGACCGTGGCGAGACTGTGCGACAGCAGGTCGTGCAGGTCCCGGGCGATGCGTAACCGTTCGTCGAGCACCTGGGCGGCCGCGTCGCGCTCGATCTGCCGCCGCCGGATCTCTGCCATGCGCCACGCGAAGATCGCGATCGCGGCCCATACGGCCGCGATGGTGAGCATCCGGGCCGCGTCCCACCCTTCCGGACGCCCGGTCGCGACCGATATCGCCAACCCCGCCACCGTGACGGCCGGAACCCAGCGCCGTCGCTGCGGCACCGCGAAGATCAGCCCGATCAGGCTCGCGACCGCGGCGACGTACACCGCCCAGCCGGCGAAATCCAGGGCCAGGTACGCGACGACGCAGCCTGTCACCAGGACGAAGGAGGTACGCGCAACCACCCGACGCACCGCGAACGCGATGCCCGCCAAGACCAGCAGGACGATCCCCGACGCGGACACCGGACGGGCGTAGGGCTGATCCACCCGACCCGCGACGGACACCAGGACCATGAACGCGGTCAGCGCGAAAGCCACCACCACGTCCAGTCCGGGCACCCTGCGCACCAGCCCACGATACGGGCCGCCGAGCCGACGCCGACAGTACCGACCCGAGCGGGGATGCAGACCGCCCCTCAGCGCGCGATTCAGCGGGACTACGTGTCCGGCAGCCACGCAACGCCAGCGTCAGGCACCCGAGTCAGTCGCAACCCACAGCGGCCGATGAGGCCTCTCTACCCCGGCAGATCCGGGATGCCTATGTCTACGGCGTCTTCCGCTGCCACTGGTTAGGACCCCGCCCGTGAACATCAGTTCTATCAACGCATGCTTTGTCGCCTGCCCACATCCGCACGAGACTGAGACGAACTGACCGGTTCGCAGTCGCAACCCTGCTACCGGTCCTTGGCTTCGAGCCCTTCACGTCCTACGGGTGGTTGGATGCGGCCGCTGATCCTTGTGGCCATGACGATGCAAATAGCCATGAGATCTGGACGGCGTTGGGGCCCAACTACGGCGCGGACCGCGTGCACCGGCAGCTACGCCGAGACGGTGTGCGCGTGGGTCGCAAGCGCATCGGCGGCCGATGGCAGCCCAGGGCTGGCCGATGCGCCGCACCTTCGCAGCGGCGTACCGCTCGCTCCGCCTCGAACGGGGCTGCCTGGCGGAGGCATGATAGGACTCAGCAGTCGGATCTCAAGATCCTGACCCGCCACTGCAGGGACACCGATGCGGGCGTGGCGGAACCGGCCGCCACGCCCAGATTGGTTGTGATGCTTACATGTCGTCGACGGCCATGGTCATGACACCGGCGTAGGTGATTGCGCCGAGAAGGTTCGGATGGAACGACTGTTGCGAAGCAAACTCGCCTTCGCCCTCACCGTCGGTCTTGTCAAGTACGATGCCATTCAGCGCCGGGACGGAAGCGCAAACTCCGCGGCCCAAGAAGTCGTTGATCGGCTGACCGATCCGGACCGGGACGCCCGTGGCGCGCATCTGCTGACCTAGATCTACGAATTCGCTTTGGATGAGGGTGGCCTGCTCGCCCAGCCAATCTTCCTCGAGGGCGTTGATGCCGTCTACGCACCAGTGGTCGTCTTGATCGCTGAACAGTCTCGGGTATGCCATGAGCAGGATCTGCGCATTGGGTGCCCGTTTGTGGATCTCTGTGAGCACGGTGCGGATGGATTCCTTGACAGGGCCGCGGATGCGCTCGGGCGAGGCGAAAATGAGGCTGCTGGTGTCGCCCGCCAAGGTGGCCGCGTAGCAGGGGTCACCGAGTTCAGGCACTGCCCCGTAGATGCATTCCTTGATGATGTCGGAGAAGCGGGCGTCGTTGCCACCGATAGACAGCGTGACGAGGGTTGTGCTCGCGTCGAGGAATCCGCGGTCGAGTTGGGACAGCTCATTGTATTGACCTGTTCCGACGCGGTTGAAAGCGTTGCGTGGTCGTTGGTCGGCGGGAACGCTGTAATACGGAAGCAGGTTCTCGGTTGTTGCGCCGGAGCAGGCCAGCAAGTGGTAGTCCATGGTGCTGTCCCATTGGTCGGCGCGGAGGCCGATCGTGGCGGTGGAGTCGGGCATGTGTGCCAGCCGCGACCAGGAGTTCTTCGACCGGTGGCAGACGTTGCGGTAGGCGTCGGCCCCGTTGTCGAGCTTGAGTTTGAAGTCGGTCTCCGGGTAGTAGGGATAGTCGGGGAGGTTCTCGTCTCCGGCGCCTTCACCCGACGCGTACGAGTCGCCAAGAGCCACGATCTGATTGGTTGGCTTTGCCGACAATGGCTGAATGGCGACCGCGTCCCAGGCGATGTCTTCGTCGCCGACGCCGTCCTGGGTCGCGGTGGACAGCCGGACCGCGGGCAGGCCGTTGAACCTGAAAGCGCCCAGCGGAACCCAGGTGTTGGAGCGGATGCGTTGCAGGATGACCCGGTAGCGGTCGGCGGTGAAGCCGCTGCCGGTGTCGATCTCGTACTTGGCCTGCTGGGTGTGGGCGCCGTGGTCGGGGATGTGCACCATCACCCGCCCCCAGCCGTTGAGGATCTGGTTGAAGTTCCAGGTGCCGGTGATGTTCATGGAGCCGGCCTTGTCGTCGGCCCGGCGGGTGTGGGAGAACCAGAAGTGGGCGTTGAATCCTCCGCCGAGCTGGTGCAGGTCGGCCTTGGCCCGGTAATGCCCGGTGCCGTCCTGTGGGAAGGACATCGTAAATGTTCCGGCGTCGGTGAAGAGGTTGTTGCACGGACGCATCTTCGGTGTGGACGCCGGCTCGTCGTCGACGATCATCGCCCCGGCGGGCAGGTCTTCCCGGTGGCATTTGGGCGGGAACGAGTTGGCGTCGGCTTGATAGTCGTAGCCGGGGTCGAAGCGCAGCAGTTCCCGGCCTGTGGTGACCGGATCGCTCTTCCATTGGGTCGGTTGGTGCCACCAGCACATGAGGTCGAAGTAACCGTTGGCGTTCTTGTGGGAGCACGGGCCGGCCGGTTCGCCGATGGTGCCGTCGTCGGGATCGTCAGGATCGCCCGGGTCGTTGGGCGTGTACAGCTGTCCTGGGTAGCAGTCGTTGACCGTGCTGCAGAACTGGTCGATCGCCGGCTTGGCTGACAACCGGTAGGCTTCGTTGGTCCACCAGGCCGGCCGGAACCCGGAGACGAAGGTCATGCTGTCGCGTTCAGCCGATTCCGGCAGCTCCGGCGGGTGCCCGGCGAAGCCGATGACCTTCTCTGGATATGGCCAGTTCTGCGGGTGGGCGGCGTCGTCGTAGGTGAGTTCCATGAACGGGTACCGGTCGGCGGGATAGCGGGGGTTGACCGGGTTGTTCGCCCACCCGAGTCCCCACGGGGAGCCGTCGCCGAGATTGGGATGGAAGCCGCTGTTGTAGGCCCAGACGGCGAAGAACCAGTTCTCTAGGCCGGCCGGGTCGCCGTTTCCGACGGTCAGCCCTGCGGCCCGGGTTTCGTTCCACTTCTTCTGCAGGATTTGCAGCCCGGCCGCGATGTTGGCTGCGAAGTCGGCTGCGACGGCCTGCTGTTTGTCCCAGGACAGGGCGGTCTCCCCGGGCTTCTCGTGTCCTGCCAGCCGCATACCGTCGGTCACCTGCATGACGCCGTAGCCGCAGTCCGCCTCGTTCCAGCGGACGTCCCAGTCGTCCGACAGGTCGTCGTCGTAGATGTCCAGGCCGTAGAAGTTGCCGATCAGCGGGTTGCCGGTCACTCCGGGGAGGGCAAGGCGCGAGGCCTGCCACATGTTCGATTCCTGGGCAGCGATGCCCAGCATGATCTGGGCGTGGACGCGTCCGCCGCCGAGTAGGCCGATGCTTGGGAACATGCCCTGCGGCGTGTAGCCGCGCATGCCGAGGTTCATCCAGTTGCTGGGGCGCTGCACGGTCAGCGAGCCGGTGACCGCCTGGTCGATCGCCCATTCCACCTGACGTGGCTTGGGCTGCAGCACTTGGAAGATCCGGTTGTTGCGTGGCACGGAGCACCAGCGGTCCTGGTCGATCGGGTCCGTCGAGGTCGCCGCGGTGATGCTCTGGCGTTGTTTGCCGGGCCCGCCGAGTTTCGGGTTGAGGGCGGGGGCTCGGGTGGCCGGGTTGGCCGGTCCGGCGCCGAAGGTGATTGGTTGGCCGGTGACGAGGCTTCGTGCGTCGATGCGTACCGGCCGAGGCGTATCGGGGTCCGGTGGGAACAGTCTCGGGTCGGTCTTGCCCGCCCACGCGGTTTTGGTGACCGCCAGCTGTCCTTGGGTGGAGATGTTTGCACCGGCTGGCGCGTCGACTCGGACGACGGTGGCGGGCAGCGGGTGGACCTGTTGAGCAGCGCCCGTCAGATAGACCTTGCCGCCGGCGGCGGCGACCCCGATCTTGCCGAGCCGCCCGGTAGCCAGCGTCACTGGACGGTTGCCGCTGCCAGGCACTGTGCGCCGCAGGCGCATGGAGTCCTGCTGACCGCGTTCGGCGTAGATGACGCCGCCTGCCGAATCGGTAGTGAGGTGGAACGGCACGCCTGAGGTGGCCGCCGCTGCCGATGTCTGCCCGGTCGAGGAGATCGACACGATTTGGCCGGACGCCGCGGCGACGATCCCCGTTTGGGTCGCCACGGCCGAGGTCAGTTCCCCCGGCACCATGACAGGCACGCGCATCGTCGCGGTGGCGGTGTCGACCACGGTTAGCCTGGTCCGTACCGGGGTCTTAGCCGCGTCGTCGGTGTCACCGCTGAGTTGGGTCAGTACCGCCGTCTCGCCGGCCCCACAGCCGGGGTTGAAGTAGGCCAGAGTGGACAGCCGGGCCAGCTTCGTCACCACGCCGGTCGTCAGGTCCACTACCGCGGTGAATCCGCCGCGGTCGAACAGGTCGGCCCGGTTGGTGAACGAACGGGGGGCGTACACGATCACTGCTCGGCGGCCGGAGGCGGTGACGCACGCGTTGCCGATCCACATGTCGGTGTCGAAGCCGGGCTCGGCGAGGGTGGCGGCGGTGCGCCACGCGTATCCGTCGGACGCACGGGCGATCAGAAGGTGGAATCCGGTCGCGTCGCCGGAGGTGGTCCACGCCAGGTCGGTGGAGGATCGCCAACGCTTACCCAGGATTCGGGCCCGGTCGGCCGGGTCGACGTCGGATCGGATAACTGCGCTGGTTTCGCCCGGCGCGGTGGGTGCTGATGATCGGGCGGTCGCCGCGGGCGCTGCCAGTAGTTGCGCCAGCAGCGTCAGCCCGGCGACGGCCGCAAGTCTCATGCGCAGACTGCGCGGTCCATGGTTCGTCAGCTTGGATGGCATCGTCAGCCGACCAGCTGGCGAGATTCGTGGGACTCGGGCTTGCTGTCGGTGCACAAAGGCAGATCCCAGTTGATTGTGATGAATAGCTGGCGCATGTGGTCTCCTTGGGTGCGCGTTTGCCACGCTGGCGAGGAGTGATCAGTCGGAGTCGAATCCGTGGCTGTTCGGACCGTCGCGGGGCTCACTGTCATGAGTCTTGTGTCGGGCGAGCCCGCTCGGAGCTGGCGCCGACGCGAAGCCGGCAACGGATGGTGGGAACGGCGGGCCGTCGAGCCGCCGGCGCCGGGACCGGCGCCGGCGGCTTACAGGTGGCGGCGATCAGCCGACGGGGCCGCCCCACACGTGTGCTTCGATCTTGTTGTCCTGGTAGGACGGCAGGTCCATGCTTCCCCAGCCCGGAGGCCACCAGCCGAGGAACACGTCGAAGCTGGTGTCGTCGAACACCTGGACGTAGTCGCAGTGGTAGCAGGGCGTGCCGTTGTTGTATACCGAGGTCGCCCGGTTGGCCGCCGACAGGCCGCCGCTGTAGTCGTTGCCCCAGTTGTAGTCATCGCCTGACCACTTCCACATGAGCCCGGTGTAGCTTTCGAGCTGATACGCGCAGAAGTATCCGGACGGACAGTTCGCAGGTCTGACGGTGGTGTCGCCGGCCTTCGCCGGGGCAGCCGCCATCACACTGGCCAGGACCGCCGCTGTCGCGGCGGCCACAATAGACCTACGCATAGGTGGATATCCTTTCTTTGGTCACCGCCACGGTGGCGGTGAAGTCACTTTCCGAACTCGTCGGCCACGATTCGGGTTGCCCGTGGCAGCGCGCCTAGTTGCAGGCGGTGATAGGAATCGACGTCGGCCTGGAATCGCGTCGCTGCCGCCGTCGACAGCTCGTTTTGCACCGCGCGAGCTTGGGCTCCGAATCCGGTCTCCTGGGCGCAGGTTGCTTCGGCGACTGCGGCCGCGATCTCGTCCGCGGAGGGCGTGGTCTGCTCCGGTGCGGGTTCAGTTACCGTCTCGCGCAGCTCGGACGGTCGGGATACCTGGTATCCATGGCCGCCCATGCATGTCGACCATGCGCTCTGCGCCGCGATGTATCGCGGGTCGTCGTAGACTTTGCGCAGGTACAGCGCCGGCAGGTTCTCGACGATCACGCGGGCGCGGAACCATCTCCGCACGTCGCCGTACAACTCGTCCTGGGCCTTCGACTGGCAGCTGCCCGGGTTTTGCGTCACTGTGTGACCGGCTGGGTTCGGTGCGCTCATGCCGACCGGGGCGGCTCCGTACATCCAGGTCGTGTACGCCTGGCGCCGGTCGTTGGGAAGCGACTCCAGGTAGCGCTGGTTCGGGTTGGCGCGCCGGGCGGCGGCTGTTCGTGCTCTGTCTGTCAGTCCGAGCCCTCGCGACCGGGCCCAGGACAGGTCGTCCACCACGTACGGCAGATTCCACGGCCGCATCGCCGCGTCGGGTTTTTGCGGCTGGTAGGCATATCCGTGTCGCCGCAGGCATTGCCCGAGCAGGACATCCTCGGCGGCATACAGAAGGTCGCCCTCGTCGGATGTCACGTCGCGCAGCGGCCCGCCGGCATGGGTGTCGGATTGAGACTGGGCGTAGGACAGCACCGGTACGGTCAGCGCCGCCAACGCGGTAGCGACCATGATGATGCGGCGGACAGTCACGGCCGGATCCACCTTCTTCCTGGGCTCGAGGCGAGACAGCCAGCGTCCGTCGCGGCACTACACGCGTACTTGCACGCTGCTATACGGTGGGTCTGCGCGGGCGGGCCGTCCGCGACTGCCGGGGGGTGTGGTGAGGTTTTCGGTACTCGGGCCACTGGAAGTGCAGGACGACGACGGCCGACGGATTACGTTGACCTCGACCAAGCAGCGGCTGCTGCTGAGTCTGCTGCTGGTGCACGCCAACGAAGTTGTCGCCGTCGACCGTCTGATCGACGTGCTGTGGAACGGCAACCCGCCCGCCTCAGCCCGCACGAACTTGCAGGTGTATGTACACCGGCTGCGTAGTGTCCTTGGACAGGACCGGCTGGCTCACCGGCCGCCCGGCTATCTACTGGTCGTCCACCCTGGCGAGCTCGACGCCGACCAGGCCCGCGAACACAGTGCCGCGCGGCAACATCACCGCGCTTTGCTGTTGTGGCGGGGCGAGCCCTACGCCGACGTCGCCGAGGCCGAACCCCTGCGCCGGGAGTCCGACCGGCTCACGCAACTGCGACTCGACCTGATCGAACGCCGCATCCAGGACGACCTAGCCTGCGGCCGAGCCGCCGAGGTGGTCGCCGAGTTGACGGCGCTGCAGCAGCAACATCCGATGCGAGAACGATTCATCGAGCTGTTGCTGACGGCCCTGCGCCATTGCGGCCGGACCGCCGAGGCGATCGAGGTGTATCACGCGTTTCGCCTGCGGCTGCGGGAAGAGCTGGGGATCGACCCCGCGGCCGGCATCCAGTCGATCTTCGGTGAACTGTTGCATGACGGCCCTGCGGGCGCGGCCACCGTGGCCCCGCCCGCCACCATCTCTGCGCGCACCGCCCAGCCGGCCCAGCTTCCCGGCGATGTGGTCGGATTCGTCGGTCGCAGCGAACAGCTGGCGCAGCTGCACGACGCCGCGGACAGCCAAACGCTCATCGCCGTCGTTGGTGTGCCCGGTGCTGGGAAGACCGCGTTGGCGGTGCGCTTCGGTCATCAGGCCGCCGACCGTTATCCCGATGGAACCTTGTTCGTCAACCTGCGCGGCTACGCCGCGGACGCGCCGATGAGCCCAGTCGATGCTCTGGGCCGTCTGCTGGCCTCGTTGGGTGTGGCAAGCAGGGACATCCCCACCGATCTGGACAACGCCGCGGCGATGTTCCGCTCACGCCTGTCCGGCCGACGGATGCTGGTCCTGCTCGACAACGTGAGCAGCGCCGACCAGGTCAGGCCGCTGCTGCCGGCCGCACCTGGCTGTCTGACCGTCGTCACCAGCCGCGACCGCCTTACGGGCTTGGTCGCCAGCCATGGCGGCCGAGTCGTCGTCCTCGGCCCTCTGCCGTCGGATGAGGCCCAGCAACTACTCACCTCCATGATCGGCTACCGACGGACGAGACTCAACGCACCCGCTGTCACCGAAATGGCACGGTTGTGCGGCGACCTACCGCTCGCGCTGCGAATCGCTGCGGCAAACCTCGTGGCACACCCGCAATGGCCTGTCACCGACTACGTCGCCACGCTGCGGGAGAACCGGATCGCCCATCTCACGGTGGACGGCGACATCGGCGTGGCTGGCGCGTTCGACCTGTCCTACACCCGCCTGCCCGCCTCAGCCCGCCGGCTGCTGCGGTTGCTGGGCCGCACCCCAGGCGACGACATCACGGTCGACGCCGCCGCAGCCCTTGCCGACACCGATCCGGCGACCACCGCAGCCCTGCTCGACCGGCTGGTGAACGCGCACCTGCTGGCTGCGCCACGGCCCGGCCGGTTCGAACTGCACGATCTGATCCGCTCCTACGCCGATCGACTCGCTATCCGGGAGGACGGCCTACAAGACTGCGCGCTGGCAGTACACCGCCTCATCGAGTGGTATCTCGCACGCTCCGACCGCGCCGCCGACCTGACCGGCGGCGCCGCGCGCCTACCCGCGCGGGCCCGCCCGGACGCCCGTGCACCACAACCGTTCGCCAGCCGCGAGGAGGCCCTCACCTGGTTGGACGGCGAGCGCGTCAATATCGTGGCGATGGTCGCCCGAGCCGCAGACGACGGCCCGCGCCCGGCGGCGTGGCTGATCGCCGACGCCCTGCGCGGCTACCTCATGATCAGGTCGTCCTACGCGGACGGGTCGGCCATCGCAGACAACGCGTTACGAGCGGCGCTTAGAGACAAGGACGACCACGGTCAAGCGGTCGCATACCTGATCGCCGGCTGGGTCGGCTACGCAAGACTCAACTATCAGCGGGCCGTCGACGCGTTCGACTCCGCCGCGGCCGCCGCCGAGCGAGCCGGATGGACCGACGGCACGTTCGCGGCCAACAACAACCTCGCCGCGGTCATGCGCGTGCACGGGCTGCCACGGCAAGCGCTGCCCTATCTGCGGACCGCCCTGCGTGCCAGCAGCGCGAGCGGGGACTCCACGACACAGGTCATCACCGCGAACAATCTCGCCGGCGTGCTCCTGGAGCTCGGCATGCTTCGCGAGGCCGAACAATGCCTGCGTCAAGCCGCGGCCTTGTTGGCGGACACGACGACCTCGCTGGCCGCAGGCATGAACATCACCTGGTCATACGCATTGTGGCTGCTCGGCCGCCTCGACGAGGCTCAGACGGCCGCGGAAGGGGCGCTGGCCACCTTCCGCGCCGAGGGCGACCAGGAAGGGCAGGCTCACGCGCTCAAGAACCTGGCCGGCTTCCACCGCCGGAACGGCCAGCTCGACCTTGCCCTGACAGAGGCCCAGGCGGCTCAGAAGATCGCACAGCAGGTCGAGAACCCTTGGCTGCACGGCCATGTCCTCAACACGCTGGCCGCCGTCCACAGCGCGACAGGAGATCATCGCATCGCCGCCGACGTGTACGCACAGGCCATCGTTCTCGGCCGTGATAGCCGTAGTGGCGACGTAGAAGGCCAGGCGCTGACCGGGGCGGCCGATTGCTATCGCATACTCAACCTTCACGACGCGGCCACCACGACAGCCGACGCCGCATTGGCCATCGCACAGCAGGCCGGCCGGCGCGTCCAGGAGGCCGAGGCGCTCCTGGTTCTGGCCGCCATCGCGGTCGACTATTGCGAACCTTCTCAAGCTGCCAAACGGGCAGCTGAGGCTTTGGCGCTGTTTACCGAACTCGACCACCCCGACGGAGCCCGGCGCGCCGCCAGCCTGCTCGCCCAGGCCGAGTCCGGGGCCGCATCTGCCAGCGACCGTCAGCGCTGCGAGTGATCACCTATCCGGAACGGGCTGGGAGCAATCTTCGCGCGGGGCACGTATGGCGACGCATCTGCGCTGCTGACGCATCCGCGTTGCCTCGCCGGCCCGGAAACCTTGGGCGCCGCATGCAACTGCTGGTGCGGCACGTCGCTGGTGGAACATGCGACGAGTCGGGCGGCACAGCGAAGGCGACCGTACCCGGGTCGCCAGGAACGGGACTTTAGGAAAGCCGCCATGATTTGGCGGCCCGCTGGTCGTGGTGCCTGAAGCCGCCATGCCGCTCCAGGCACCACCCAGGGTCTAGGCGCCGTGCCAGCGCCAGGGTATCGGCCGGGCGGCCTTGCGTTGCGCGGTCTTTCCACCGGTCGATGACCTGCTGGTTACTTTGCCGCCGCTCGTGGTTCGCTTCCCGCCGCTACGGACAGTTTTGCCGCCGTGGGAGGTCGACTTGGGGTTGGTTCCGCCCGTGCCGGTGGCGTTGTGCCGGGGTGTTGGACGCCGCAGAGGCGGGTGGGGTTGTGGCTGGACGATGGTGGTGCCGCCCGCCTCGACGCGTGCGCCGGTTCTGGTGGCGTGGCCGCGTCCGGCTGTCACCTTGGGTCGCTTGTACAGGTGCCGATCGCCCCCCAGCAGGTACTCCGTCAGACTTCGGTTGCCCTGCCACGCGAGCCAGAGGGCGCTGAATGCGAAGGCGGTCTGGTCGATGAACTCGACGCGGGGGGCGCAGGCGCCCAGGCAGAGCAGGCCGATGATGGAGGTGCCGATGCCGACGGTGCAGTCGACCGTGTCACCGCCGGAACAGGACTTGATCGCGGACAAGATCCCGAATCCCACAGCGACGCCTCCAGCGAACGGCGCCAGCGGTGCGCAGATGACGATTTCCATGCATATGAGTGCGGTGGCGCCGGCCACGAAGGCGATGTCGCCCGCGTGTTCCCAGAGCTGCCCGACGTACCAGGAGGTGGCCGTCCACCAGGCGTCGGCCACCACCCCGGCGGGTTCGGCGACGATGGGTCCAGCCGCCGGGCCGAACGCGGCGCCGATCGCCCCGTTGACGATGTCGTTGAACCAGTCGGGTGACAGGCCGTCGGGGTCGCTGGCGGTCACCGGCGCGTTGTTGGCGTACGCGTATCCGTGTAGCTGCTGCGGATCGGCGGTGTCGATGATTGGATCGACCGAGATGAACCGGCCGATCGCCGGGTCGTATTCCCGGGCGCCGAGGTGGATGAGCCCTGTGTCGTCGTTGGTGCCGCCGACGAAGCCCTTGTCCATCGTGGATGGCCAGTCGCCGCCGGTCGAACGCTGCTGTCCGAACGGGGTCTCGCGGCGGATGGCGACGGTTTGCCGGGCGGCGTCGATGGAGATCTGGGCGGTGCCGTGGTGGTCGCCGGACAGCCAGGTCACTCCGGCTGCGGAGCGGGTGGCCACGGTCTGTCCGGCGTGTGTGTAGTAGCGCACGCCCGCGGCCGCGTTTGCGCCCTTCGGCGTACGCAACTCCTGCATGGGCAGGTAGAGCGTGGTGCCCTTCGGGTCCCGGCGTAGCAGCCGGTTGCCTTCGCTGTCGTAGAGGTACGAGGTCGTGCCGGTGGGGTCCTGAACGGTCGCCAGGTGCCCTTCGGGGTCCCAGGTCATCGTCTGCTGCCCGGCCGGGCCGGTTCGGGTCAGCGTGTTGCCGGTCTGGTCGTAGGTGTACGCGGAGGATGTGGCCCCGGCGGTGGCGGTGAGCTGATGTGTGCCGGCTTTGACGGTGTAGGTGGTGGTCTTGTCGGTGGTGCCGTGTTGGACCAGTGCGCTGCGATTGCCGGCGGTGTCGTAACTGTAGGTGTGCCAGTACGGTGCTGGTCCGCTGAGCCTGGCGAGGTTCGGCGCGGTGGTGCAGTCGCCGTCTGCCGGGGTCCATGCCTGGGTGAGGCGGCGCAGCTGGTCGGCGGTGAAACACTGGTGGTCGCCGGTGGCCAGGTCGGAGATCTGGGTGACGTTGCCGGCGTCGTCGTAGGCGTACCGCTGGTCGGCGATGGTGCCGGGGGTGGCGGCGACGGTGAGCAGTTGGGTGAGCCGCCGGGTTCGGCTGTCGTAGTAGCGTGCGATGTCGGTTTGCGGTCCGCCGTTGCTGCGCAGGTGCAGCACCGCCAGTTCGCCGTACTTGGTGTAGTCGGTGCCGGTGACGTATGTGCCGCCGACGTCGGTGCTCAGCGTGGTGGGTAGTCCGGTCGCGGTGTAGCCGAGGGTGAGGCGTTCGCCGCCGAGGTCCCCGGCGGCGGGCAGGTCGACGGTGGCCAGCGATCCGTCCGGGTGATAGCTGTACGCGTAGGTGTAGCGGCCGCTGAGGCCGGTGTTGCCGGGCACGTCGGGGATCGTGTAGACGACGCCGGTGGGCTGGCCGTCGGGTGTGAAGCCGGTCTGTTCCACGGTGTACTCGCTGCTGTCGGCGTACCGTGTGGTCTTCACGAGCTTGCCCTTCGCGGAGCTGCCGTCGCCCAGCTGGTCGTAGACCCACCGGGTCCGCACGGGCCCGGTGACCGTGCCGTCGCGGACGGTTTCGCGGCGGCCGAGCGTGTCGTAGGTGGTGGCGAGGGTGACGCCGCGGCTGTCGGTGACCGTCTGCGGGTCGTCGAATCGGTTGTATTCGGTGCTGGTGACGCCCTGGTCGGGGTCGGCGACCGTGGTCTGCCTGCCGAGCAGGTCGTAGGAGTAGGTCCAGCGGGCGCCGGCCGGGTCGGTCAGCGCGATGAGCTGGTCCTTGCGGTCGTAGGTGTAGCTGGTGGTGTCGTATCCGCCGGGCCGTAGCTGCCGTAGCTGAACGATGCGGCCCTTGGCGTCGAAATACGTGGAGGTGGCGATGCCGCCGTTGGGCGGGGTGACGTCCTCGTGGTCGCCGCCGTAGCCGGTGGTGGTCCGCCACAGTTCCGTGCCGCCGTCGCTGCCCGCCGGGGTGTTGGTCTTGCGGATGGCGGCCACGACCCGGCCTGCGCCGTCGAAGGTCTGCAGGTCGACCGTGGGGATAGTGCTGGTCGGCACGAACAGGTTCGCGCTCGGCGCGGCGGTGATCGGATAGGGCTGATGGATCTTGTAGGCGCGCCCGGCCGAGTCGTAGACGGTGTCGCTGACCAGGGTGCCACCGGCTGGGCCGGGTATCTGCGTCTGGCGGGGGCGGGCCAGCCCGTCGTAGAACGCGTAGGAGGTGGTGTAGCCGCCGCTGGGGGTGAGCTTCGTCGTCGCGACGACGCTGGGTGCGCTGGTGCGCACGGTGTAGGCGTAGCGGAGGCTGGCCGTGTCGGTGGCTTTGGCGCGGCCGGGTAGCCAGACGTCGGTGAGCCGGCCGAGCGGGTCGTAGGAAAGGTCGGTGCGGCGGCCGTCGGGGTCGACCGTCGACAGTGGCAGTGACCAGGCCGGTTGCAGGGTGGTCGTGGTGGTCCAGCCGAGCGGGCTGGTGATGGTCACCGCGGTGACCGGACCGGTCAGTTCCGGGGTGTAGCGGGTGCGGATGACGTTGCCTCGCCGGTCGGTCACGTCGAGCGCCCGGCCACGGGGGTCGTAGGTGGTGCGGGTGTCGTCCTGGTAGCCGATGACGCCGCCGGTGATGGTGAGCAGGACTTCGGTCAAGGTGAGGTCACCGCGGGTCGGCGCGGTGTTCCACGTCGTCTGGTCGTAGGAGAACCGCTGGGCGTCGATGATGTCGTCGCCGGTCAGGTCACCGCGTCCGGTCTGGTCACAGGGCAGAGCGAAGGTCCGCACCGAAGACGTCAGATCGACGATCCAGGCCGTGGTGTTGCGGACGTAGGCGGTCAGCGTGCACTGCTCGTCTCCGGTGACGGTGTCGTCGCCGCGGTCCTCGACTTGGATCGGCAGGCCGTAGCCGTCGAACACGGTGGTCTCGGTCGTGGTCTGCGGCGCCCGGCCGCCGTCCAGCGTGGTGCGGGTGTGGGTGGCCGCCACGTCGGTCAGCCGCGCGGTGACGGTGGAACCGTTGATCGTCCTGGTCGCTGTCGGGTCCGATCGCCACGGCTCGTACGCGGTCGCCGAGACCTCGGCGCCTCCGGGGGCGTTGTAGACGATGCTTTCGCGCAGCATTCCGGCGTACGCGTCCTCGTCGGCTGCGGCCGGAACGGATCCCGCGGCGATCGCCTGGAGTTGCACGGTACGCGTGCCGGTAGGCAGCTTGTCGCCGTTCATCCCGCGGAAGAACCGGTGTTCCTGTACGGTTTGCCGGCCGGGGTCGCCGATGGTGACGCGTACGGCGCTGTAGCCGCGCCACACCGACCAGGTCTTGTCGGCGGGCTTGATGATGCCGTCGTCGTCGGTGTAGTGCCAGGCCGGGTCGCCCAGGTAGTCGTAGTGGGTGATCACGCGTGTGGACTGGCCGGACAGGTCTGCCTCGACGACGTCGGTGACCAGGTAACGGTGGAAGAAGTCGGTGATGGGCTTGGCCGCGCCGTCGGGCGTCCACTTCACCGGGTAGCAGCGCAGGACGTTGTCCTGCAGTTTGGCGGTGTCGGGAACCCGAGTGCCGGCTACGCAGTCGGCCGGCGAGTAGAGCAGTTCGGTGCGCCCGCCGGTTTCGGAGGTGATGGTCTTGAGCCGGTAGCGGGTCATCGACGGGTACTGGTCGGAGTTGGTGTCGACACGGTTGGGCATCGCGACCCCGGTGAACACGGTGTCCGGCACCGTGGCTATGCCTCCGGCCAGGCCGCTGTGTGAGATCTTGTCCAGCCACAGCGTGGGCTGGTCGGACGCCGGGAACGCGTGGGTCAGCGTCCATCGTTCGACGTCTTGGTACGCCGAGCCGGACAGCACCTGGGTGGTCACCGAGGCCAGCCGCACGGTGCTGTAGAAGGTGGGCGAGTTCTGCGTGACGCCGCAGGTGCCGGCGGTGCATTCCCGGTCCCATGGGACGTCGGGCCAGTGGGCGGCGTCCTTGGTGGCACAGCCGGACAGGCACCGGTCGGCGACGGCGAACGACACCCGCACCGGTGCGCTTGTGGTGTCGCCGGCGCGGCCGCCGTATTCGATCGCCGTCAGGTAGCCGTCTCGGTCGTAGACGGTGTCGTCGGCCGGAGTGTTGTTGCGGCCGTATTTGTTCGTCGCCTTGGCATAGGTGTAGGTGATGACGTTGCCGTGGGTGTCCACGACGTAGTCCAACTGCCAGCGGTACGCCTGGGTGCAGGCGGAGGTGGTAAACGACGAGGTGTGGCACGGTTCGCCCGTGTGGTTGCCGTACACGGGCACGGTCAGCGTCGAGCTGGAACCGGTCCGGCCGCCGAACCAGTATTGGGTGCCGTCGGTGGCCCGCACCAGCCACCATTCGCCGTCGTTGTCGCCGTTCGGGCCGCCGGTCTTGCGCTGCACGTAGGTGCCGTCGTCGTCGCGCAGGTGCCAGCGAGACGGGTCGGATGCGTCGCGGATCAGCTCACCGGCGTGGCCGGGCAATGCCAGCCACGCGTTGTCGGTCTGCCAGCACAGGTCGCCGGTCTTGGTGGTGTTGTTCGCGCCGGTGCCCATGTCGTCGGCGCAGCCGCGGTAGCGTCGTTCGATGGCGCCAGGCTGGAAGTCGAAGCCTTCACCGACCCAGGACGCCTGATTGTTCGCCGACGCCATCCGGCCGTCCACCGACGCCGACGAGTAGGACATCGCGACCGCCGGGCTGGGCCCCGCGACGGTCGACGGCAGGCGCAGCGGATACGACCAGGCGAAGTCGCCGGAGTTGCCGCCGGCGCTCCAGGTCGACGACGGTGCCAGGGATGTTGTCCGGTAGTCGCCGCCTGCCCCCGCAGGCCCGGCGGCGAGGACGACGACCGTGTCCGTGTCGACGGCGACGTCCGCCGACACGGTGTGAGATCGCACGTCGTTCGTGCTGGCCAGGCGAGCGCCGTCGGAGTACAAGGCGAGCCGGGAGGCCCAGTCGGCGCCGCCGGCCCAGCGGAATCCGGCGTATCCGACGCTCATCCGCACCGTGCCGGGTGTGGTCCGGCCGTCTGACCGCGACAGCCGGACCGCAGGTCCCTCGCCGCCGCCTCCGGCCGGGGCGCCGTCTAGCCATTCGACCGACACAGCTGCCGGGGCGTCGGGTCCGGCGGTGAGGCGTACCGGCGAGCCGGGGACCTGTACGGCGCCCTCGGTGCCCGCCTGGCGTTGTTGCGGTCCGGGCAGGCTGACCTCGGCCCGGCCTGGCTTCGGCCAGGACACAGCGCCGGGGGCGAACCGCGACAAGGTGGTGGTTCCGGGCGGCCGGCCGGTGAACGAGTGGCCGCCGACCGGCCCGTCGTCCTGAGCCGACGGTGCGATGTAGGGCTTGGCGGCTGCCGGGACCGCCTGGGTGAGGCTGAATACCAGCAGCGCAGCGGTCAGCAGGATCACCGGGCGCGCGTGGAGTCGTCGCATGAGCAGTGCCTTCGCAGGTCAGGCGGCCGAAGCCGGGACGGTGAACGGGTAGACCACGGGGTCGCTGGGGTTACCGGCCCGGTCGACCGCTTGGGCGTACAGGGTGTGCAGGCCGGATTCGGTTGGCGCCCAGTCCAGGGCGGCGGTGCCGCCGACGGCGTCGGGGGTCAGCCGGATCGTCGGCGGGTCGTCCCAGCCGAACAGGAAGTACGCGGTGTCGGCCGACGCCGCGGTGAAGGTGAACCGGCCGGTGATGCCGACTCCCCCGCCGCTGTGCCCAGCGGGATAGGTGTCGCTTGTGACGATCGGCTGCCCGGGTGGCGTCAGATCGACCTGCCATTCACAGTTCACGCTGATCGGCGAGGTCAGATAGGCCGGGTGGGACGGCGAGTCGTCCGACCGCGACCGGAAGGCGTACACCGCGCCGTCGTCGGCCGCGGCGATGGCCGTCATCGCCGTGCCGTTGTTGGGCACCGAGTCCTGCCGCACGCCCGATCCGGGCTCGTCGACGAACTGGCTGCCGTTCCATCGAGACCACCAGAAGTAGGTGTCCATCGTGTCGCCGTTGACGTCGTAGACGTGCGCGCGCAACGTCGGGGTGGCCGTGTTGACGAACGGCCGGTCGGTACCGGTGCCGCAGGGTTGGTCGTTGACGGTGAGCCGGTCTGGTGTCCGCGGGGCGTGGTTGTAGGTGATCGTCAGCTTGTAGTCCTTGACGAAGAACCGCATGTAGTGATCGACCGAACTCTCCCCCGACCCGTCGGCGGCCACGCCGGTCGCGCCGACCGTGTAGGTGGCGGTCGCCGAGTTCAACGCGGCCTGAAGGTCATTGATCAACGCCGCGCTGGTGGTTTCGAACGGCTTGTTCGGTGCGGCGCAACTGCCTTCGTTGGCGGTGACGTGCACCGCGCCGAGGTAGGTCACCAACTTCGGACCGGGCCAGGTCTGCTGCGGCGTCTTGGTGATGGAGCCGGTGCGCCACAGGTAGCTGTCCTTGGCTGAACACCAGTAGGTGTGGTCGGCGACGCCGGAGATCTTCGCGCCCAGCACGACCGCCCCGGCTAGGTCGGCGATCGGGAACTCGAGGAATCCCCGGTAGCGGCGGCCGACGTAGTCCGGCTCGAAGCCCGTCGTGACCACGCTCGCGGCTGGTTTCGGGTCACCTGTGGCGATTTTGGTGTCGGTCAGGTTGCCGGCGCTGTTGTCCGAGGTGGCGATGGTCCACTTCGCTGCGCCTTCGACATACGGCGGCACGAGGGTGCCGGCGCTCGCGGCCATGCTGGTCAGGCCGATCTCGCGGGTGGATGTTCCATCAGCCTCGGCGAAGGTGCGGCTGTACGCTGTCCGCTCGGCGAGCACCTCCACCCGATGCTCGCAGGCGCGCGCGGCCGCCCTCGCCTGCTCGGCGTTCGGCCGCTCGGCGGCGGCCGCGCAGGCGTCGGCCGCGGCGATCGCGGGGTGGCTCAGTGGCCCACCGACGGCAAGCATCACGGACAGCGACAATCCGGCGGCGAGGACGGCTCTGGATCTGATCATGGTGACCTTTCTGCGAGGAGGGAAACGAGGAGCGAGCCAACTGCTGGGGTGACGGCAGGTGGGGACATCCGGTGGGCGTGTCTCGGGCGGTCGGCCGGTCAGCCGAGGTCGGTCAAGGCAAACGCCGCGACGTACGGGGTGAACCGGTCCCACCACTGGCCGCTGCTGCGCTTCTGCATCCGCCGGGCCGAGTTCTCGTTCGACACCCACACCAGGCCGTCAGGACCGATCGCCAGGTTCTCGGCGACGCCCGGCATCGTGGCCAGCACTGCCCATTCCCCGCTGCCCGAACACCAGCGAACGAGCTGGCTGCGCCCTGACGCCGTGATGCCCGTCTTCACCTCATGGGCCAGCAGGAAACAGCCGCCCGGGCCGGAAAGAGGCGTCATGCCCTGGTTGTGGCCGGTGGCGTCCGCCGAGGTGGTGGGAATCTTGTGCACCGGCCCGGCCAGGCGCACCGCACCGCTCTGCGGATCTACGGCCAGTTCGATGATCCAGTTCGCCGCCGGTCCGTCCTGGTTGACGCTGTCGTTCTCGTAGTAGCCCAGCGCGTACATGGTCCGGGTCGCCGGCGCGTACGCCAACGCCGAGACGCTCGCATACGGGTACTTCCCGGCCGGGTCCCAGTCGTCGTAGCCGTCGGCGACGAGCTCCAAGACGGGCGGTAGATCGTTGCCAGAGTCGGCGGGTGTTTTCACGGTCGCGGTCTGTGGTGTGAAGCGGTAGACGCGCCGGCTCAAGCTGACGCCCGCCGGGTCCTTGCCCAGCACACCAAGATACAGTCGCCCGTCGATCTGCGCGATGCCCCCAGCGTGTGTTCCAGGTAGCGGTACGCCCGGCGCGGCGTACAGATGGTAGATCGCCGTGACCTTCTGCGTCGCGAGATCTGTGGCGGTCACCGCGTACGGCGGGCAGGTGACGGGTTCGCACAGCCCGTCAGATGGATTCTGCTGAGCGGGATCCGTACTGGCCTGCGAGTAGTAGAAGAAGTTGAACAAGGTCGCGCCGTCGGTGCTGACCGTGACGCCTTGCGGCACGTAGTTGGCGTTCAGCAGGGGCATCGCGACCCTGGCCTGCTCGGCGAGCACGTCGTCAGCCCACCGGCCGTCGCGCTCGGACTGGGTGAAGCGGCGGGCGTAGCTCCAGGTGCCGCCCGTGCCGGTCGCCGGGGACTCGGCAGCGACCAGGTAGTCGAAGTAGCTGGGCAAGCCCAGGTAGGGACTGTCCCCGTCATACGGCGGCCGCAATGCCAGCACATTGTGGTCGACCTGGTAGTTGTACACGACCAGGCCGCTGACGTCGCCGTGGAAGAAGCTGTTCGCGGCCACACCGCCGTCGGGCTCAGCGCCGATGGCCGGCACCGAGGCGCTGTCCCAGAACGTGAAATCACCGGTCGGGAACTCGAGATAGTCAGCTGGATCAGTCACCCGGACGCCGTCGACATACAACCGGGCCCGAGCCTGATATCCGCCGCCGTCCCGGGGCATCCGGGTCACGGCGAACGCGACCTGATGCCATTTGCCGTCGTCGACCCGCAACGGCGACCCGGCCGGCTGATACACCGTGTGCCGGTTCGCCGCAGTCGCGCCGCCCGACTGACCGGCCGGCCGGAAGCTGTAGGTGCCGCGCAGTAGTCCCGCGTCGTAGGTCAACGCGAAACCGCGATAGCTCTCGGTGTTGGAGAAGATCTTCGCGGACTGCCCCGGTGTCGAAGAGCGGATCCAGGCGACGACGGTGAACCCCCAATTCGTCTGCGTCGTCAGACTCGACGTGCCGACGATCGCGTCGTCCACACCGTCGAGGCTGGTGTAGATGAAATCGCGCAACGGTGCCGGTCGCGCAACGCTGACGGTCACGGGCCCACCCGTGCGGCGGATCGGGCAGGGTGTCGTTGCGCAGACCGAACCGCTGTAGCCGCCATCCGCGCGGTACCGGAACACGGCCTTGGTCCCGTCGCCGCCAGAGTTCCAGCGCAGCGCCTCCGGCCGCACATCCGTATCGACCGCCGACTCCGCCACCAGCGCACCATCCGGCCGCTCGACGGCCACCGCCAACAGCACACCTATGAGCGCGCACACCAACGCTCCAGCCAGCACGCGCCTACCGTGTCCCATCACGGCAGGATGACCACGACCGGTACACACATTGTTGACAAACGCCAGACATGCGGCTCGGAAGTGCCGTTACCTGCTCCTACTGGGGCCGAAACCGGATCGGGCTCAAACCACTCGCTGACGCCAGTCGCACCGACCCACATGCGCGACGCGGCGCACCATTGCGCACTGTGCTGGAACAGATCGGTCCGGCCCCGAATGCCAGCGCCGCCAAAGGACCCGGGCTCGTGGCTGCGTCACTGGTCGCCGGGCGAGTTGGTGGCGTTGATCGCCGATCAGCCCCCGCAGTTCCCGGCCGGGACCGACGGGCGCTACTCCAACACCGGATACGTCCTGCTCGGGATGATCGTCGAGCGGGTGGCCGGCCGATCGCTGGCCGCCGAGATCGGTCGCCGCATCGCCCGGCCGCTGGGGTTGCCGGACACGGCGCTGGCCGGCGACGAGCTGACGCCGCCGAGCCCGGTCATGCACGGGTACGCCCCCGTGCCGGGCGCCGATCCCGTCGACGTCACCGAATGGAATCCGTCGGCGGCGTGGGCGGCCGGCGCCCTCGTCAGCACGCTGTCCGACCTCGCCCGGTTCTATCGAGCCCTGCTCGGCGGCGCGCTGCTGCCCCGGCCACTGCTGCGGCAGATGCTGACCACGACCGACATCGACGGGATCGCGTACGGGCTGGGCGTCTTCGAGATCCCGACCCCGTGCGGTCCGGCGTTCGGCCACAACGGCGCGGTGTACGGCTACATCACCGACGTGTTCACCAGCGCCGACGGCACTCGGCAGGTGGTGCTGGCCGAGAGCTACTACGACCTGGGCGCCTGGCAGGCGCAGGAATCACTGATCGGCACGTTGCTGTGCCGCTGACCTTCGAGGGACACCGGTGGAACTGGAGCTGACCGGCAACGACGTCCGGGAGCTGCGTACGCGGCGGGGCCTGTCGCAGGCCGACCTGGCGGCCGCGATGGGGGTGTCCCGGCAGACCGTCAACTCGATCGAAACGGGCCGGTACACCCCGTCGTTGCCGCTGGCGATCGCGCTCGCCCGCTTCTTCGAGACCACTGTGGAGGAGATGTTCCATGTCAAGGAGCAGTAAGACCGGCACCGCCTACTGGGCCACTCCGGCGATGTGTCTGGCGGGCGGGCTGGCGTACCTGATCGCGGCGTGGATCGGCGGCCGGCCAGGCCTCAGCCTCGTCCTGCTGGCGCTGATGCTGGCCTTCGGCGTGATCCTGATGCTCGCCGGGCGGAAGTCGGAGACGGTCCGGCATCTGCTCGACCGGCGGGACGAGCGGATCACCGCGATCGACCTCAAAGCGACCGCCGCGGCTGGGGGCGTCCTCGTCGTCGCCGTGCTCGCCGGCGCGGTCGTCGAACTCGGCCGGGGACACTCCGGTGAGCCGTTCACCTGGCTCGCCGCCATCGCCGGGGTCGCGTACGCGGCCGCTGTGATCGTCGGCCGCGTACGCGGTTGACACTTGCGCCTGAGCAGGGTGGCGCCACCCGGCACGCCGTGGATTTCAGCGCGGCGTGCCCGCCCAGGCGTCGATCCGCCTCACCGCTGCCCGGACCGCCGTCACGGCCTGGGATCGACATCGACCCACGAACGCTCGCCCATCTTGTCGGCGCTGCGATGGGCACAGCCCTCATTTGACCAAACGCCATCGTTGTCGTCCGCTGCCCTCCGGCTCGCGCAGATGGCCGCAGGGCCGCAGATGCATGATGGGATGCAAAGGTTTGAGTGCGGTACTACGTACCCGCCGGTAGGCATCCGAGTTAGGTGTATTACGTTGTCGCGCCAGGAGCCCTGAACACCAGTTTGCGGAAGGCGGCACCTGAATGACTGCATACACCGTGACGATCACCCCCGACGATCCCGGTACGGCGGTGACGACGATTCGGCTCGACATCACCGACAGCGCCGCCGCCATCAGCGAGGTACGGCTGACGCCGGGCGCAGGTGGCGCGCTTGCCGCCGGTGGATTGCCCCTGCTGGACCTCAACAACCTCGTGGCCGCCGTCGTCGCCTCTGTCGTGCCCGCCAATCCCGCTGCCGTCAAGATGTCGGCCCCGGCTGTCGCGGACGAGCCCGCTGAGGACGTCGCCGCTGCGCCGGTGGCACCGAGCAGGACGAGACGGAAGACGGCCGGCAGGAAGGAGATGGAACCCAGGGCCGCCACCAAGAAGGCCGCAGCGAAGAAGACAGCAGCGAAGAGCGCGCCCAAGAAGACAGCAGCGAAAGCAGCCGAACCCAAGGGCGCGCCCGCCAAGGCCGCCCGGCCAACCAAGGCGGCGAAGAAGACCACCAGCGCGCCGGAGGAGCGCGGCAGCCGGACGTATCGCCGGGTCCCGGACGACTTCGAGCAGGTGCTACGGCAGGCCGGGGACAGCGCGAGAATCGTCGCCGACCACTACGGCGTCCCCCGGCATACCGCGTACAGCTGGATCCGCAGCGCTCGCAAGAAGGTTGCCTGAGATCAGACGCTTTCAACGGTCGACCTTCATCCACGCCGGCAGAAACCCGCACGGGTGTCCTTTCGCAGTTGACCTGCGCCGTTTCTCAAGGTTTCTGCTCCGACCGCACGGTTTTCGCAGCGAATCTGCTCCTTCCCGGTGGGCTGTCAGCTTCAGCGATCGTGGCGGTTCCTCATTCAGTCCGCAGATTCTCAGGATTCGATGGGTCGGATGGCGGCGCTCCAGCTATTGATCGACTCACGCCATGGCGATCGTCCGCTAAACTGACTTTGCCTTCGGGCGGGCCTGATGCGACGCCATCGGGAACCCGAGGGCGAGGCTTAATGCGGAGTCAGCGCACCAGACGTCGGCTTCAGCCTCCGCGCCCAGCGACCTGCACGGCCCAGCCGTGCGGAGGTGCACATACGTGGTGCACCGCGGGCATGAGGATTTGCGCGTCGGCAGCCTCAGCCACGAATCCATCTACGTCACGTAGGTGGTCGTGCTGAGGTTCCCGTTCCCCGGTCGACCACCTACCTTCGTCGAAGGATGCGTTGACCGTGAGTGAACCAGTCACCGCAGTAATCCTGGGTACGTTCGCCCTCGTCACCGTTGTGCTCGTGCAGGCCCGTCAGCTCATGCGGGAGATCCGACGCACGGTTGAGGAGTGGAGGAGGCTAAGGAACGCCATTCGCGACATGAGGATGAAGGACGTGTGCATGGCGGACGATGAGCCGACGCAGATCGAGCCATAGGAAGTGGCCTCCCGCCATCGGAGAGGCTCTTCGGTGGCGGGATGGTCACATAGTCGTCCGCAACCCCGGGCTTGCGGACGTGACCTTGCGCGGCTACCCAGTGGCGTCCCGAAGCGGCCGTCCGGTGGGTACCGGGCTTGGTACCCGATCGGTGCAGCCGATTGCGGGGTACCGGAGAACTACGCAGCAGTGGAACCACCACACGAAGCCTGCTATGTATGGCCTGTGACTATGGACCGCCCGCACGCGTTACTCGGCACCAGCTCGATCTCTAGAATTGCCGAGCTTGCCCTCTGCCCAGATGATGTGAAACAAGCTTGTACGGACTTCGGTCTAGCGTACGTGCCACTAAATCCGTGGGGTATTGGTATCGAAGACATAGATTTTCCCTCCCAACGGCTACACGCCTGGCACGTTGCCTACGCCACGTTGGAGGCGGCCGACCGTTCAGACCCAAATGTGATCATAAAGATCATGTACTTCACGCGACGCTTGGCGGAACTGGCTACCGTCGCCAGGACCGATGCTGCCCAGCAGGGGTTTCCGGGACTTCGACGGGGCTTAGAGGACGATGGGTTCTATCTCACGCTGGCTGGAGACCCCTTAAAAGTTCTCGACGATCTGTCTGTGTTCGCCCACGAAGCGGTGATGGATTCATCTGGAATTCGGGCAGAACTTCGGCGGCTAGAGTCAGCCCTGCCACGCGATCCAAGCGCCGCAATCGGTCGCGCTAAGAACCTAATCGAGGCGACCGCCGAGGCGACACTAAGGGGGCCACAACCTGTCAGTTGACGACAACCGCCCTCGCAAGTCAGGCCATGGCGACACTCGGCGCGCACCCAAGGGATGCCGCGAACGAGCAAACTCGACGCATCCTTGGTCGGCTCCTCGCAATCGTGCAAGATCTCTCCGAGCTACGTAACCAGATCGGCGATGGTCACGGAGTGGTTGCCGCTCCAGCTGTGGAACCCCGGCACGGTCGGCTGGCTGTCTGGGCTGCTTTGGCGTGGTCCGGATTCATGCTTGAGACGCTTCAGACACAGACAACCTGTCACAACGCTGATCAAACGAAGTGATCATTGACATCGGACGTGGGCGTTGACGCGTGAATGAACGGGGCTGAACGTTGTCAGGCCGGTTGCTGTCAGGCCGAAAGGCTCGTTGGTCAGGTTCGTGATCCGCGCTGTCAGGCTTCCCACCGGGTCGGCTGCCAGCGCGGACGAGTTCGTCGTCGCGTTCATCGGTGCCGATGGCCGGGCGCGGTGTGAGCCGCTTTACTCGCTTCGGCGGTCTGCCGTTCGAGGACATTGCGCCGGCGCGGGAGTTTCCGACGTTCAAGGGACAGCGCAACTTTCCGGGCCGGTGGTGGTCGTCCACGGTGGGCGGGCATGTGGGCTACGAGTCGTGGCTGGAACGTGATCATGTGAAGCTGCTGGATTTCGACCCAGCGGTGGTCAGAATCGCGTCGCAGCCGTTCTGGCTGTCCTGGCCGACAGATCGTGGGCCGCGCAAGCATCTGCCGGACTAATTCGCCCGCGTCGACGACGGCACCGGTGTGGTGATCGACGTCCGCCCGGATGAACGGATCAAGCCGCGCGATGCGGAGGCGTTCGCGGTGACGGCCTCGGCGTGCCGGCGCCGGGCATGACTGGCTCGTGTATCGGTGGGACGCCGCGACCGGCCGGTCGCTGGGTGCCCCCATCCGCCGGTCATCCCATCAGCGTGAAAGTGGTGGCCGCCGCCATGGTGGACTGTGTCGCGACAGTGTTCTCCGGCTGCGAAGCAGGACACGTACGCCGGTGGGACGCTGCGACCGGCCAGCAAATGGGCGAACCACTCGGCAGCGATCTCGACCACATGAGCGGCCTGACCGTCGTCCACACCAGTACCGGGCAGCATATTCTCGTCGGGTTCGACCTCGACGGTGGTCGGGGGTCGTGCACTCTAGGACGCCAGCACCGGCACGTTGATCTGGTCCGGCGACCAGATGACCCCGATGTCGCACCTTATGCACACCTACCAGGACCGGTCGGGCCACACCGTGCTCGTCTATGTCATCACCGAGAGCACCGTCGGCGAAGGACTCAACCGCTGGGAGGTCGAAGCCCGATGCGTCGTACCGCAGCCCTACCCGACGGCCACCTGGGCTGTGTACAACGACGACGACCACATCATGCTCGCCCGTTGCACCACCGACGGCGCAGTGATCATCGAACCACTGGAATAGCCTGCGCTCGCGCCAGCCTGAGGCCCGTGGGGGCGCCGACAGACCGGGTCGGCATTGCCCTGCTCATGTGACCCGCTACGGATCTGCCACCACCAGGATGTGCACCGGCCCCTCAGCCACGCGCCAAGCGCATATACGTGTTGAGCGTATATGCTGTCGCGGTGACGCAGGCAGCTTTGTCGCACGTGGCGTATCTCGTTTTGACCGCGGTGGTGGACGGCCCGAAGCATGGGTACGCGATCCTGGACGACGTCCGCACCGTATCCGGCGGAAGCGTCGTGCTGCACACCGGCACCTTGTACGCAATCTTGGAACGGTTGCATGGTGGCGGGCTGATCGAAGTGGACCGAGAAGAGGTCGTCGCGTCGCGGCTGCGGCGCTACTACCGGATCACCGGTGCCGGCGTCACCCGGCTGACGGTGGAGACCGAACGAATGACCCAGGCCGCTCGCACAGCTTCACGCAGACTGGCCGCCGTCACACCGCACGCCGCCGGAGGCGCAGCATGAGCCGAACTCTGGCCGACCGGTATCGGCGGCTGGCCTTCTATCCGCAGGCGCACCGGGACATGTATGCGCAGGAGATGCTCGGGGTGCTGCTCGACGACGCCCGGCCGGGTCAGCGATATCCGAGACTCGCCGATGTCGTTGTGCTGATCTGGTGTGGGCTGCGCGCCAGGGCTACCGCCCTGGCGCATCCTCTGCGCGGCGACTCTTGGCGGTCCTCGACGGGGACGCTCGGTGTTTTGCTGATGATGCTGCTGGCGTTACGCAGTCTGCGTCCGGTCATCCTGCCGCTGGCGGTCTGGACGCAGTTCGGCGATCCGCCGCCGACGTTCGACACCACCGTCGTCGTACTGGCCGTCGGTTGGTCGGCGGCCGCGGTCGCGGCAATGACTGCCCTGAGGCGTACCGCCGCGTACCTGGCCGCAACTGTCGTGTTCGTCCACAGTGTGCTGCTTACGCGCAAACTCCCCAGTCCGAGGAAACTGCGGTGCTGGTGGTCGCGCAATGGACTGCACTGATCCTCGTGGCGCTCGCGGCCTTCGCCACTGCGGCCGCGCTCTTGCACCGCCGCGAAACCCGCATCGAGCTCCTCGACCTCGGACGCCAAGCCCGACGAGCCGCAGTCATTTCACCACCAGCCAACCAAGAAGGCTGACGGCCCATCGCGGCCAAACTCCAACGCCGACGGCGAACCTCAGCTCTCGCTCAGGGCGGCCACGGTTCACATCGACGCCGGATCCCCTGGCGTATCGGCAGCAGGACGCCCGCCGTCGCGACGATGGGGTTTGCCCGACCGCACTCGCGTATGAAGATGACCCAAGCCCCGACAAGGCCCGCCGATGCGGACCGGCCCTCTTCGGTCGCCGAGTTCAGCTCGGCGCGCCTACTCGTTGCCGACGCCGGCAGCCAGGCGCGCTCATTCCGCTGGCCTCGACAATCCATTGATCATTGGATCGCCAGTCGGCTAGGCCGGGCGCGCCACAGCGGGCGATGCGCCCGTGTTCGGCGGCACCCACATGGCTTCCACGGCGGCCGCGAACTCGACTGACGGCCTCCTGACTTGGACCGATAGCCCATCTCGGCTCAGCCGAGCGCGTGCGATCGACTGCCACCGCGACACCACCAGAATGATCCAGCCAGCTACGCCAGCCAGCAGAGCGACCGCGAACGCCCACCAGCTGCTTCGGTGTTCAGCTGGCCCGGCATAGGTTGTGTCCGCTGCGTCAAGGCCGACCACGAGAAACGCCAGCATGAGGCCGATGAGCACAAAGCCGGCCGCCATCCGCAGGTAGCGAAGTGACCTGCAGCGGGCGCAGAAGGCCCACCTCGGGGCGGTGACGACCTTTCGCGTCGCCGCGCGGACGGCAAGGAACACGACGCCGCCAAGCGGGATCAGCGCCCAGGTCCACGGTGCCGGTGCCGATTCGATCGCGACCGAAGCGGTTAACCCAGCCTTCGCTCCGTGGCGCACGCAGATCGTCGGCTGTGAACCGTACGCAAAGCACGCAACGGGGACAGATGTGCGCATCGCAATTCCTAGCCTTCTCAAGCATGAAGTCAAGGTGCCGAAACAGAACGCTTGGCGCCGCACCGCAATAGTGTCCGGTAACACCGCGATAGTGTCCGGTAACTCAGCTCCGAAGGGCCAGCCGTAGAACGAGGCTTACACGCGGGCGGCCCAGTCCCTGCTTTAGAGGCAGGTATTAGGCCCTCCGCCAGTCGCGACCGACCTTGCTGCAACCATAACTGCCGCGCCTGCCGCACTTCGGTAGTCGACATCGCTAGGCGCCGCACTCCCGCTCCGCTCTCCTGGCGATCGAGCGCAGGAGGCGCGCTGATTGCATCGATATTTCGATGGCCTGATCCGCGGATGGCGCGTCTGTGTCAATCTCATACGTTCGGATTTCCACGATGCCCGGTTCGATGCCTGTGACCTGAACCACCTGACCGAAGTCAGTAAGCAGTGCACCGAACAGCGGCTGTTCTAGAGTCGGGCCAGGAATTGCCATACGTGATGTTGCGCGGGGGTCCCGCATTGCCAGCATCAGCTGTTCTGGCAGGTCGGGGGCAGTGTCGAACTGTTGGGTTTCGGCCGGATATGCGACTTGCCAGACCCAGACGACGTCGGGGCCTCCTGCCAATGCGGATGCGTTCCAGCACACTACATCAGGCTGGGGCTCGTACTCGCCCGTCTGATTGGCACTCACAAGCGCTCCGGGATGCGCAGCGGCCAGATGGGCTCCAAGTAGGGTCGCAGCCGTGAGTTTCGCGGCTGGACTTTCTTGCGTCCGGGTTCCCAAGGCACCGGTATCGAATCGACCTTCAGTCATCGTTTGTCGCCCTTTCGCCCGGAGGCCTACTTCACCGAGCACAGCACCGGCGCGGATCGGCATACTGCTGCGATTCCGACCTCGGCTCCTGCTGCTCCGGCCTCGGCTCCTGCTGTCATTCCGCCACCGATCCCACCGATGGTCGTAAGAATGGCGAGCGTCACGGGGTCTTCATCGAATGGCGCGGGAGTCACTCCTTCTTTCGGGTGCTGTCGGAGATAGCGCCGCGTCGCATCCGACCCCTGATTGAGTCGCTTAGCGATTCGTCGTGTCTCGAGGTAGTCCTCCTCCTCTTCGGGGGTAGGCTCATCCTCAGGCTTGATCACGGTATATACCTCGAGCCCGCGAAGCGCTTCGCTGCTATTTACTATAACTATGCTCTCGAGGTCCGTATTAAGTCCTGCGCTCGGAAGATAGAAGGAGGGTCCGGCGACGGCCCGGCGCCCACGTGCAAGCGGGTCAGCGGTGGCGTCCCTGATTCCGTTTGTAAGGCTTTCTAGCGCCTTGTCTAGATTGGCTGCTTTCTTCACGGATTTCACTTCCCACACCCAGACGACGTCGGGCCCGCCCGCTAGCTTCGAGCAGTTCCAGCAGACGAGGTCAGGTCCTGGCCCGTTGCCCAGTAGGTCACCGCTCACCTCGACATTAGCTCCGAACACTTCTCGCAGTCGTTCCATTCGCAGCGCGACCGCGACCAGGTGCGCGCCAGACGAGCCATTATCCTTTTTGCCTGCCGAGGACGGATTGTATTGGACTTCCCCGTCGTCGATCGCCTTGGCGCCGGTGGGGTCGCTCTTGGAAATGGGCGAGTTGTCGGCATAGGAATAGCCGTTAAGGCTCAACGGGTTCGTCGGATCCAAGACCGGGTCCAGGCTGACGAACCTGCCTGTCGCAGGGTCGTACTGACGGAACCCGATGATCGTCAATCCGGTTGCCACGTCCTTGGGTTTGTCGAGGAAGCCGTGGTTGTCGGGCCAAGTGGGTTGCGCGGTGTCGCGGGGTGCGCCGAATGGCGTAAAGGACCGCCATGTGGGCGTAGCGCCGTTGTGGTCGAGAAGCAGTGTCGGGCTGCCGTTGTTGTTGCTGATTTCCAGGTTATAGGCGGCTGCGGCAGTGCCAGTGCGCACTGCGGTAACACCGTTGAGCTTGTAATAGCGGCATGCGGTGACAGCGCTCGTGGCGGTGTTGAGGGTGAGCTGCTGTTCGGGCAGATAGACAGTCACGGTCCCGGGATCACGTTGGACGAGCAGAGCACCATCGGCATCATAGACAAACGTTGAAGTCTTCGTTACGGGATTGTCGGTGACTTTGGCCAGTTGACCACGGTGGTTCCAGGTCAGAGTCTGGCTGCCGTTGGCGACGGTGGTGCGGCTGATCATGTTTCCGGCGGTGTCGTAGTTGTAGCTGGAGTTCTGTGCGTTCGGGCCGGTGGCGGTCACGGCGCGCAGTGTGTTGGGCTGTCCAGTTCCGACCGCGGGATATGCGTATGTGGATTCCGTGTCGGTTGACTGGCCCGGGATCGCGTGCTGGGTCTCTTTGGCACGGTCGCCGAGGTTGGTGTAGGTCCAGCTGGTCCAGTAGGGGTTGATCCCGCCTACGGTGGCGTTGGTCGCGCCGTCAGTGCCCAGGTCTGCTGCGCAGTTGTCGGTTGCGGTCCAGGCGGTGGTGAGCTGGCCGAGCAGGTTGTGGTCGTAGCACTGGGTTTCGACGGTTGCGCTGTTGTTGTTACGGGTGTCTGTGCTGGCCGTGATGAGCCCGGTCGGTCCGTAGTTGTACGTGACGTCGTCGAGGCGGGTGGTGAGGTGGTCGACGTGGGTGTCGGCTAGTCGCAGCATGTGCTGCTCGTAAACGTTGGTGAGGTAGCTGGCGACGCTGTTGGTGCCCATCTGGACCTGGCTGATCAGCCCGTACTGGTTGTAGGTAGTGCTGTGCACGTAGTCGCCGGAGAGGTTGCCCATGCTGTTGGGCATGTCCATGACGTTGTACGTGTAGTTGACCGTCTCGGCCGGCAGTGCTCCAGTGGTCGCCGGGAAGGCGGTGGTTTTGTGCAGGCCGCTACTGGGCGTGTAGGTGTAGCTGAAGGTGTAGGTGTTGGCCAGGGTGGCGATGCCGTTGCCGTTGGCCGGGTCCGCCGGGATGGTCACGCTCTTCGAGGTGAGCGCGTAGCGGTTGGTGTAGCCGCCGATCGTCGTGGTGTAGGCGTAGGTGCCGTCATAGCTGGTGGATGTTGCGAGTTTGCCGATGCCGTTGGTGATCGTTGTCGAGTCGTAGGTCCATGCCGCGAGTTTGGGCGACGCGCTGGTGGGTCCGTCGTACTCGAACGTTTTACGGTTCAGGGCGTCGTAGGCGTAGGAGACCGTGACATTGTTGCTGTCACGGCGGGTGGCGAGGTTGCCGTTCTTGTCGTAGGTCAGGTGGGTGCTGCCCGCGTCCGGGTCGACGGTGTCGCTGACCTGTCCGAGCAGGTTGAAGGTGCTGGTCCAGACGTTGCCGCCGGCGTCGGTGATGGTGGACTGGTTGCCGCGGCGATCATACCCGTAGGTGATCTTGGTGTATGCGCCGCCGGATAGTTGGTTACCCGTGACCGTGGGAGCGCTGTTGTAGCTGTCCTGCTCGATGGTGCGGCCGCGGGCGTCGACGATGGTGGTGATCGGGGTGCCGCCGGTGATGCGGCCGACCGTCACCGGCGGGATGACGGTGGTGCGGTCTCCGCCGTACACAGTCCGGGTGCGCCATTGTTCGATGCCGAGCATCGTCGAGGCGTCGAGGATTTGGCGGCCGCTGCCGTCGTAGGTGTACAGATCCTGGTTGGGCATGTATTGGTCTTGGCCGGTGAGGTCCAGGAAGGTCGTGGACGCGGCGGCGGAGTCGTAATACTGGTGGGTGGCCTTGATGGTCCAGTCGTGACTGTCGTAGTAGGTGTCGTCGATGAGCCGGCCGCCGCTGGGCGACTGGGTTTGGACCTGGCGTACCCGGAGCAGGGCGTCGAACAGCGACACCGAGATGCGGTAAGAGCCGTTTTCGTTAAGTGTCTTAGTGGTGACCGTTGACGGGACGGTGTTGGAGATGCTGTAGGTGAACGCTTTGTTTGCCGGGTTGGTCAGCGTGTTGTTGCCGGGCAGCCACACGCCGGTGAGCCGGCCAAGGGCGTCGTAGCCTTCGTCGATCTCAAGACTATTCTGGTCAATGATCTTGGTGTTGAGCCCTCGGGCCGGGTCGACGGTGGTCGTGGTGAACTGCCCGAGCGGGTTCGTCGTCTTGATGCTGGTGGTCAGGCCGTTGGTCTCGGTGTACTGGGTTGTTGACGCCGGGTTGTCGTTGGCGTCAACAACGGAAATCGGCCGGCCGAAGCTGTCGTAGAGCGTCTTGGTCAGCGTCAGGTATGTGAAAGTTCCGTTGAAGTCGCTGGCCTTCTGTGCCACCGTCCGGTTGCCAGCGGTCGGAATAATGGTCTGAGGCCAGGTGGTGACGAAGCTGGTGACGTCATAAAAGTTGCGCTGATCGGAGACGATATCGGCCGCAGTCAGGCCGGTTGGTTTGGACAGGCCGTTAACGCCGCTGCCGGCACAGGCAACTGCGTCGATTTCGACCTCGGCCGGCAGGCTGACCAGATTGAGGTCCGTGTTTGCCGGAGCATAGGTGGTGGTGGCGCAGGTGGCCTGGCTGGAGTCGGCAAGGTCGCCGTGGTCGTAGACGACCGTCGGCAACCCTGTGGTGGTGTCGTAGGTCGTCTCGGTCTTGGTCGTGCGCCAGGCGGTGGACGGGCCGGAGGTGATCGCGGTGGTCGTGTATGTGGCCACCGTACGGTTCATCTTCGCAGTGACCGCGGACAGTCCGGTGCGGTTGCGGGTCGCGGTCGCCGGGCCAACCCAATAGTCGGTGGCGGTCGCGGAGAGCACCGGACCGCCGTCGCCGTTGTAGGTAATGGTTTCGCGGACCTTGCCGGCTAGTTCGTTGGTGTCGGGGACGCTCGTGGCGGGACCACCGGTGGGCCAGGTCACCGCCGGGGACAAGGTCACGTTCGCGGTGCGGGATCCCGACGGCAGGGTGTCACCGTTCATGCCCTGGTAGAAGTAGGACTCGGTGAGGGTCGTCGGGTCGGAGCCGCCGCCCACGCGGGTCTGCACCCGCGGGTATCCGCGCCATTGCCCGTAGGTGCGGTATTTGGCTTTGGTGACCTCGTTGTCGTCGAAGTGCCAGGCCGGGTTGCCGACGTAGGTGTACTTGGTGACGACGGTAGGGGTGCTGGTGATGACCGGGTCCTGCTCGTCGATCTCGGTCACGACGTACTTGTTGAACCAGTCGAGCTTCTGACTCGAGGCGCCTTGCGGAGTCCAATACACCGGGTAGCACAGGCTGGTGTTGGCCGAAGTTGTGATCGTCACCGGTGCTGTGCACTGCTGGCTGGTGTAGTAGACGAGGATCCGCTCACCGGTCTCGGTGGTGATCTGGCTGATGCGCAGGTGGTTGATGGCCGAAGCGAGGTCGGTCGTGTCGACTCGGTTGGGTTTGTTCGTTCCAGCGAAGGTCACGGCGGGCAAAGTGATGGCGGTTCCGGCATTTCCGGTGTGCTGGATCGATTCGAGCCACAGAGATGGTGTCGTGCCGTCGCCCGGGTTGGGATATTTCTGCGTCAGCGCATAGGTGTCTACCGAGGTGTAACTGGTGCCGTTCCAAATGCTGGTGGTCAGTGTCGTCAGCCTCAGCCGGGACCAAAACGTGGGCGCGTGGACGTTGCAGGTCGCGCCCGGGTTGCAGTTCTGGTCGGCGTAGGGCACGTCAGGCCAATTGCTGGGCGTGCTCGTGATATTGCCCGGCGCGCAGGCAGACACGGATACGATGCAGCGCTCGGACGTCGTGAACTGCACCCGTGCTGAGGCACTGGCCGTGTATGGGTTGGGGTCGACCAGGCCGTAGTCGGCGTGATCGAGAACCCCGCCGCGGGTGTAGATGACGCCGGTGGTCGCGTTGTTCTGACCGTAGTAGTTGGTTTCCGGCGTGTAGTAATAGGCGATCGCGTTGTGGTGGGCGTCGATGACGTAGTCGAGGTTCCACCGCCATGCCATCGTGCACAGATGATCGGTCTTGCTGTAGCACGGGTCGCTGGAATACGGGCTGTATACCGGCTCGGTCCAGGCCGAGTTGGTGGCGGTTTTGCCGGAGGCCCAGCCGGGCAGGTGGTTGAGCCCGAAGAAGAACTGTGTGCCGTCCTGGGTAGTGACTTTCCAATAGTCACCGTCGTACGTGCCGTTGATGCCGGCCGAGGTCAGCTGCTCGACTTTGGCGCCGCCGTCGTTGGACACCTTCCATTTGGTCGGCAGGCTGCTGTCGTAGACGAGGTCACCGGAGTTCCCGCTGAAATTCAGGTGGACGACCGGCCCGGCCCAGCAGTTGTCGCTGGTGTTCTTCGCGGTTCCCTGTGGGTTGTCCTTGCAGGTGACGTAGGACTGTTCGATGTAGCCAGGCGTGTAATCCCATCCGTCGCCGATCCACGAGGACTGGCTGTTGGTCGACACCATCTTTCCGTCGACCGACTGGGCGTCGTAGGCCAAGTTCACGTCGGGGGTCAGGTTGCCGGGCACTGGTGGGACTGGAATCGGGTAGTTGTAGGTGAAGTCACCGGCGTTCCCGCCCCCTGACCATGTGCCGGACGGCTGCATGGGCGTTGCCGTGTAGTCACCGGAGTCGCTCGATGTCGCCGTCTGCGTGGCCAGGACGAGTGTGCTGGCAGTTGTCGCTGTGCCGTCGGCGGCGGCGTGAGCGATTCGGGTGGAGCCGACCGCGTTCGTGGGAAGGGTGATTTGCGCGGTCAGCGTCTGCGTCGTCGAGTCGTTGGTCGTGGGGATCGGCGTCTGCACCTGGCAGGCTGGCACCGTCGGGGTAGTCGCCGCGCAGGCCGGCATGACCGCTAGGCGAAGCCGTCGTCCGGTGTCCGCGCCGTAAGCGCCGACCCAGCTGCCGTAATCCACGGTCACCGTCATCGGGCCTCCCGACAACGTCGCGTCAGACGATGTGAGGGCTGCGACGACGCCGAGCACGCCGGCAGCCTGTGCGTGCTCTCGGCCGGCCACGGTTACGTGGACGGTTCCGGCTTGCCCGGCACGGCCCGCCGCCACAGACACCGGAAGGGTTCCGGCTCTCCGTACGACTCCTTCGGCCGCCAGTTGGACGTCGGCAGCCCCGGCAGCCGGCCACGTCACAGCCGGAGCCTTCCACAGGTTCGCCGCATCATTGCGTGGCTGCGGCACCTGCTTGGCGCGAAACGGCGTACCAACCTTGCGGGAGGAGAACTGCTGCACGGCTGGCGCCGCCGGATCGGCGGCCGCTTGCGCCGGGACTGCTCCTAAGACGACTGCACCGGCCGCCCCAACGATGAGCGTCAGCACCCCCATCGTGAGCCGGCGCAAGAGCGTGGTGTGGTGTGGCCGCCGGACGGCGAACCCTGTTGCGTCGAACACGATCGAAGCCGACCTGGCCATGTCTCTCCCCTGAAGATCGCCGTCGGTGCCGGGCGCACGCTACGCGACCGCCGAGGGCCCACACAAGATCTAGCGCGACCAAGATCAGTCGCATAGGGTGGCCGGTCGCGGAGAACCAGCGGGGGTGCTGCCCAAGATGACAACCCTGTCATTTTGGTGTTCACAGAAGGCATGCGGATTTCCCGGGAACCCTCCACGGGCCGGTCACCGGCGGAGGGACATCCCTGGGCCTTCCTGCCGACGTCGCCCACGGCTGGTCTTCGGCTCCAAAGCGACGAAGGAGGAAACCATGAACCGCCCACCTCGCCATCGGTCCCGGCTCAGACCGGCAACCGCACGTGCCTGCGTGCTGGCCATCACCGCGAGCTGCCTGAGCGCACTGGCTTTGTCAACGCCGTCCGCCGCAGCGGCGGCGACCCTGGCAGCACCGAATCAGCTTCTAACACCAGGCCAGGCGGCCGCCCAGGCAAAGGCCACGGGAAAGCCCGTCGAAATCACCTCCACTACGTCGGAGACTTCGCGGTCCCTGGCCAATCCCGACGGAACCACCACTGTGGATCTCAACACGATACCGGTCAGGGTCCGAAAGAACGGATCATGGACCGCTTTGGACGCAACGCTCCACGCGAACAGCGATGGAACGATCAGTCCCGCCGCTACCACGTCCAGTCTCGCTCTATCCGCAGGTGGCAGCGGCCCGATGGCCACCATGACCACCGCGTCCGGCGCCCGCCTGTCGATCTCTTGGCCCGGAGAGTTGCCGGCCCCAGTTCTGTCAGGCGCAACAGCCACCTACAAGTCCGTGCTGCCGGGCGTCGACCTGCTGTTGACCGCCAACACTGCGGGCGGGTTCTCTGACGTACTCGTAGTGCAGGACGCTGCCGCGGCGGCGAACCCGCAGCTGGCTACCCTGCGGATGCCGATCAGCACGACCGGGCTCACGGTCACCGCTGACGCCGCAGGCAACATAAGAGCGGTCGACGCCGTGGGCACCGTCCAGTTCAACGCCCCTGCGCCGCTGATGTGGGACTCCACGACGCCAACCGGATCAGCACAGACCCTCTCCGCAGAGGCCGACAACCTCGGCGGAGCGCCGGAGGCGTCAACGGCCGACGAACCCGGCGCCGCCGCCATCGTCCATCCATTGGATGTACAGGTGGATGCGGCAGCGATCACTTTGAGGCCGCCCGCCGGATCCCTGACGGCCGCGGATAACCATTATCCGCTCTACATTGACCCATCCTGGGTCTCCACCGGGCCGCGCCCCAGCGGCTGGACCTACGTCGACAGCTATCACGACACGACCAGCTACTACAACAGTTCAGACCGGGCCCGCGCCGGATACACAGCGTTTGTCTCGCCGTACTACAAGGCGCGCACCTTCTGGAAATACACGATCCCGACCGCGATCTGGGGCAAGCACATCAACACTGCCATCCTGCAGACCACGGAGGAGTGGTCTGCCAATTCCAGTGCCTACATGATGGATATCAATCACATCGGCATCTCGAACACCACCATCAGCTCATCGACCACCTGGGCGAACCAGCCGGCTAAAGGTGCGCTGATCGCAACTAAGCTCGCTCCTGGTGACTGGCGCTCCGATGACAGCGAAAGCCCCATTGAAGTCGACTTCGACCTGACCAATGAGATCAAGTCGGCGGCGTCCGGGCGCTGGTCGTACGACACGATCGGCCTGTACAACGAGACCGAGACCGACAAGTACGCCTGGCGCAAGTTCGACAACAATCCGGTGCTGTCGATCACCTACAACTCGGCCCCGAACACTCCTACCTCGCTGAGCACCCAACCGGCAACTGTCTGTGGATCCACCACGAACATCATCGGCAACACCGGCGTCACCCTCTCCGCCGCGATTTCCGACCCTGACGGCACCAACAACCCGCTGACGGCGACTTTCACGATCACCGACACCACCCCCGAGCCAGACGTCGCCACTCCGCTGACCACGGGAGGGGGAAGCGGAACGACCGTCTCAGTTAGCGAGCCATCCGCCTTCTTCGCCGACGGCCACTCTTACACGTGGAACGTGAAGGTCACAGACGGCATCGACACCGCCACGAGCACCAACTGTCAGTTCACCGTCAACCACGCCGCACCCGTCGCACCCACCGTAACGTCGACGAACTTCAACCTCACGTCGACCACCGCAGCCGCTGGCAGCGTCGGCCACTTCAGCATCACCCACGCATCGACCGGGACCAAGCCCGTCAAATACATCTACGGACTTAACCGCACGCCACCCACCACGTCGGTCAACCCGGGATCAGCGCAGACCGGCTGGGCCACAACAACCGCAGACAGCAACGGAGATGCGGCCGACCTTCAGCTGACCGTCAAACACGTCGGGCCGAACGTCTTGTACGTGTACGCCATCGACAGCACCGGAAACGCAGGCGCCCTGCAGAACTACTCGTTCAACGCCGCACCGAAGGCCACCGCCGACGCCTACAGCGACTTCAACGGTGACGCCAAACCCGACCTGCTCGTCGTCGGCACCACCAACAACCCCGGCCTATGGCTCTATCTCGGCACCGACAAGGCCGGCCACATCGACCCCGTCGCCATCCAGGCCGGAGCGTTGGGCACCCGCGGCACCGGCTCTATCAACAAGCCCGCGGACTGGACCGGCGCAACCGTCTCCATTGCCGACATCGATGGTAACGGAACACAAGACATCCTCGTCAAACTCCCTACCGCCAACGCGTTTGGCGACAACGTCGAGGTCCTGCTCGGCGGCGGCGACGGCACCTTCGACGTCACTGACGCCGACAACGTAAAGCCGCTCCAGCTCAACAGCGTCGATGGCACGGATCAGGACCAAACCGTCAACCAGATCATCGTCCTGCCCGACAACCAGGCGGACCTTAGCGCCGGTGGCGCCAACGCCCCCTACCTGAACGACCTCTACGCCGTCGTCAACGACACCCTCTACCTATATCAACCGACCGCACTCGACGGCCTGTCCTACAGCGCGCCAATCCCGCTGAGCAGCGGGTGGGCCAGCCGCCAGATCACCGCCACCCGATCCACCAACGGGCCAGCGCTGTTCGCCCGAAACACCAGCACCAGCACCCTCACCCGCTGGGAAGGCACTCCTTACAACACCACCAGCGGAGCAGGGATTCCGGCAGGCAACGCGACGGGAAGCAGCAGCTACACCATCAGCGGAACATGGTCCACCACAGCCGCACCCTTGGTCATCGGCGCGGACGTCAACCTCGACGGCAACCCCGACCTATGGAACACCACCAACGCCAACCAGACCGGCCTCAACGCGAACATCTACGCCACCGGCACGACGTTCGCGACTGCGGTCACGAACACGGGATTGACCCAGGCCACCCTCGTCGGCGAGTGGGACCTCGGCGAGCGAACCGGCAGCCAAGCCAACGACAACAGCCCCTACAGCAACACCCTCACCATGACCAGCGGAGCATCATTCATCCCGACTGGGCACAACACCAACGACGCTGGGGCCATGAGCTTCACCGGCGCTTCTACCCAGCAAGCCACCACGAGTGTCCCCATCTTGCGGACCGACCAATCGTTCAGCCTGTCCGTCTGGGTCTACCTGACCGACACGTCGACCACCACGGCTCGTACGATCCTCGAGCAGCAAGACACCACGTTCGCCGCGTTCTTCATTCAGAAGCGGTTTAACACCTGGGCCTTCGGCCGTGCCGCATCGCCGAGTACCGGAGGCGTCGTCCTCGCCCAAACGACAACCGCCCCGGTCCGCAACGCCTGGGTGCACCTCGCCGCGACCTATGACGCCACGACCGGCAACATGGCGCTGTACGTCAACGGCGTCTCCGCCGCAACCCACGCCGCATGCGGCTGCAACTGGAACGCCACAGGCGGCGTACTCGTCGGCCGAACCCAATGGGCCCAGACCAACGGCGAATGGTGGCTAGGCAATGCCGACAACATTCAGCTGTACCAAGGTCTGCTGACCCCAGCGCAGATCACAGCTCTGTCCACGCAGTAACTGATAACAGTTCCCGAAGCGGTCGAGGATGATCAACGCAGCCGTTGACCATCCTCGACCGCTTCAGAGAAAGGGCACGTTCCATCTGAGATGACCTGGAAAACCAGGTACGCGCAATCGGACCCGACGCTGCGGTCATCATTGACCTCCGCAGCATCGAAGCCATGACAATCAGCTTCGCCGACGAACTACTCGGACGCTTCTACGATTCGCTGGCAAGTGGCGACGTCAAAGCCGAAGCAGTGCAGATACGCGGCCTTAACGACGAAACCCGGGAAACCGTCGACCTCTGCCTCGAGCGACGCGACAAGATTGCCGTCACCGTCGATGACGGGCGACCAGCCCTCCTCGGCCGGACCGAACCACTGGAAGAGACCTTCCAAGTCGCGCTTGCCCTTGGAGAGTTCAAGGCGAACGACCTCGCAGACGCGCTTTCGATCACCGCGCAGAACGCAAACAACCGGCTCAGACGGCTCGTCGAGGCGGCCGTCGTGCGGCGACGCCAGACCAGCGTCGCCAACCGAGGCGGCAAGGAATTCGTGTACACCGCCGCGCCGATCATGTAGTAGTCACTCCGCTCATCGAGCATGCCTGACACCGAACCCGGCCGTCCTAGCAAAGCTCACGCCAGACAACTTGCGACCAGCACGCCCGGCGCGTACAGCGGCCGCGGCAGCGTCAGCCGCCGTGCGGCTCTGCGCGGACAGCACGCTGATGTAGGTGTCGGCGGTGAAGGCGTAGTTGGTGTGGCCGAGCATCTCCTGCACGACCCGGACGTCGGCGCCTGCAGCGAGGGCGAGGGTAGCCGCGCCGTGACGTAGGTCGTGCAGCCTTATCGGTGGCAGCTTCAGCACCTTGATCAGCTCGGCGAACCGGTGGGTGAGCCAGTCCGGGCGCAATGGTCTTCCGCCGGGCCAGCAGAACACGCTGTCGTCAGCGGCTGGTGACGACCACTCCGACGACCGGTGACGTTCCAGCGCCTGGGCTGTGTCACGGTCGAGGGCGATGGTCCGCGTGCCGGCGTCGGTCTTCGGAAGACTGTCGAGGACCTGGCCGGTGATCTCGACCCGCTGCCGGCACACGGTCACCTCCCGGGATTCCAGGTCGACGTCGATCCACCTCAGGCCGAGCAGTTCCCCGCGCCGCAGGCCCGTCAGCGCGGCCAGATGCCACAACGCGTACAGCGGATCATCCGCGACACCATCAAGGAACTCGGCCAGCTGATCGACGCTCCACACGCCAACCACGGGACGCCACCCGTCCAGCCGCCATGCCTCGACCCGGTTACGCGACCACACCGTCGGTCGCGGCCTGCGCGCCGCAGGTAGAACGAGGCCGAGCGCCGGATTCCGCTGGAGCACCCGCTCACGGACAGCGGTGTTCAAGCTGCGGCGTAACGTGGCCCGGATCCGCTGCAACGTCGCCGGAGCCAGGGACTCGGCGTACCGGTTGACCCGCGTGGCCAAGCCATCGAACAGTTGCTGGATCTTGCCTGTGGTCAGCTCCTGCAGCGGGATGCGGCCGATGCCGGGCGACAGATGTTCGATGACGTGCGACCGGTACGTCTGCCAGGTTGTTGGACGGACGGTGCCCTCGATGGAGGCCAGCCACTCATACAGCCAGTCGCGAACTGTGGCGACTTCGCCGAACCGCTCTTGCAGGTCGTGATCGGCAACCGCTGCCTGCGCGGCCTGTGCGGCGGCGGGTGACACGTAGCCGCCGCGGCGCAACCGGATCCGACGGCCGCGTGGGTCGGTCGCCTGCACCGCGAAGTACCAGGTCCCGTGATCTGGATCTGCCAGCCGCGGGCAACGCCTCCCCCGCCGCCGGCCAGTAGCCGGATCCTTACAGCCACACCGCCGGTAGATGCCCGCCGGTTCCCCGGTCTCCATCGCGGCCATGGTTCTCACCGCCTCGCCGAACCTCTGCGGGGGTGTGACAGAAACACTGACCAGGTGATTCACGCTATGGCGGGCACCTTGGGCTGACCGGAAAGGATCCTGGCAAACCGATGTAGACCGACGTCAGTTAACGCCAGGCCGACCCCGGAGGACGGCGGGACCCGTGTGCTCGCCGTGTGCTCGTATGCGATGTACGGGGAAGGTACGCGGTGGCACAGGGCGGCAGGCGCGCCAACTCCGTCATCTCAACCCTCAGCGAGCGCCGCAACGCCGCATACGCCGATCCGGTGACGAAACCGCAGGTCAAAGCTCCTTTGTTGACAGAAGAGTGCGGCGGTCGTAGAGTCTCAAACAGCGGCTCTTGACAGCCGCGCGGCGGAGCATGGGCTGATCTACGCGGACTCTTAATCCGCGGGTTCGGGGTTCGAGTCCCTGGCGGCGCACCACAGGTTCCATTGCGCGAACCACAGACGAGCCGGTCGAGTTTTCGACCGGCTCTGTTGCTCTTCCGGGACCTTGAAGACCGGGATCAGCCGGGTTCCGTGGAACTGGATCTCGGCGACGTGGCTGGCCTCGTCCGAGGCACGCGCGTGGGCGCAGCTCGACGCTATCAATGAGGCGCGAGCGGCGCTTGTTCGCGCGGCCGGTCACCGCGAGCGCCTCCAGGTAGATGATCTCGACGGAATCGGTGGGTTATTCGCATTCCCGCAGGCCAAGCAGCACTATTACGCCGCCGGAACGTACGTGTACCTCAACGGCCTGCACGCCGACGCCGCCAGGGAGGCCACACAGGCACTGGAGCTGTACGAGTCCGCCGACGCCGAGGGCCGTGCCTTCGCCGACGAGGCCGGCACCCGAGCCGAACTCGCGCTCGCCCGCATCCACGAAGGCCAGCTCGACGGTGCGCGGGACGCCCTCGACCCAGTTCTCGACTACGGCCGTGAACTGCGGATCGGCGGCATCGTCGCGAGCGTCGGCCGAGTCCACACCGCACTACGCGACCGTCGGTACAAGGACTCCACCATCGCCCGCGGCCTGCGCGACGAGATCGAGTCGTTCAGCCAGCGTCCCGCAGCAGCACTGACCGCCTGACGCGCGACTGGATAGAGTCAGCGCGTGTACCCCGTGCGGATCGAGGGCGAGCGGATCGTCCTGCGCGAGTTTGAGGAACGCGACCTCGACGCCTCCATGGCCGTCGTCGGCGACCCAGACGTGACCGACTCGCTCAGTTTCGACACGCGCACCCGCGAAGAACAGGCCGAACGGCTCGCCGCTGACATCGCACGAGCACAGTGCGAGCCACGGCCGGAATAACTACCTCGCCATCGCCGACCGGCCGACCAACGAGCTGATCGGCTTCATCCGCATCGGGCTCGGCGGACACCGCAGCGGCGAGCTGGGCTATGCGCTGCGTAAGGACCGTTGGCGACAGGGATACGCGTACGAAGCAGCCAAGCTCATGCTCGCATTCGGGTTCGAGACACTCGGCCTCCACCGAATTCAAGCAGCGTGCGGACCTGACAATGCCGCGTCTCAAGCGATGTTGCAGCGGCTCGGCTTCGAGCACGAGGGCCGCATGCGTGATCACGTCTTTGCCAATGGTTTGTGGCGGGATTCCCTCTTGTACGCGTTGCTTAATGAAGGACACGATCCGTCGCCTTAGCTTTCCGTTCAATGTGAGCTGGGCTTTTGTCCCTCGAGGTAGGAAATGAGAAGCGGCCATCGCGGCCCTCCGAGTAAGCTTCCCCGCTCACTCGGAGGGCCGCGATGGCCGCTACCAGCAGTATCACCCTGCCCGATGTGGGTGACCAGAGTGAACTTCGACGGTTCCGCAACGACGAGTACGACTGCTTCAGCCGCTGGCCCGATGCGCTGTTCGAGTTGTTCGACGCGGTCAGCTGCCCGATCCTCGATCGCGCACCTGCCCTGGTCGGCACAGCAAGGCGCGGACACTGCAGCGCGTTCGCGGCCCTAGCCGACGGCGTCATTGACGCCGACCAGCCACGTGACACCCTTGCGTCAGCCCGTCCCACCGGCTGGCGCCCCGACTTCGCCGTCGACGCCACGACCTGGCCCCGCTGCGACGCCGAGTGCTGACCCGGCCGCGGCTGCTACTACGTTAGGGCCGCGCGTGTGCTAAGGCGTGCAGTAAGTCACCTTGATAGGGACGCTGAAGCGGAATATTGCAATCCGGGTCGTCCAAGGATTCGAGAACTTGCCGGGCGACCGATGCGACTGCGCGCGCCAGCAGTGGCGGCACCGCGTTCCCGATTTGCTTAAGCATCTGCCACTCGCTGGAGTGGAATACAAAGCCGTCATGGAAGGACTGTAGCCGGGCAGCCTCACGGACCGTGATCCATCGCTCAAAGCGGGGATGCACCCACTCCGACAAATCTCTGTGCATTTGCGCCAGAATCGTGTATGCAGGGCGATCAACCGGAAGCCTCCGCCACTTCTCGGGGCGAAGGCCGTTCCAGACATCCTTTGGTAACGTATCGCCCTTGGCGCCCGGCTTCAGCAGTGCTATCAATTTCTTCCGGCGATCTTGAATCTCTTTAGTGTGATGATTATGTAGTCGGCGCTTGCCTCCTGCAGAGGCGCTCTTTGACGCGGCGCTGTACCAGCGTCCATCGCGGTCTAGGCGCATTTCATCCAAAATCTCGCGGCGCACAGTGGGGCGCGGATATGGCAACGACTCGTAGTGGACAGCTGTCTCTTCTGGAAGGTCTCTTAAAGCATCCCACACAGTTTGTACGGGCTGTTCTTCATTCTTAAGTCCGCCGGCGAGAAAATCCCCAACCGGAATATCGAGACGCTCGCCGTCTCGTACGCCGACAAAAATGGCCCGCTTCCGGACTTGAGGAACACCGTAATCGGATGCCGCGAGTATTTGGACTCCGGAATTGCTGTAGCCCGCCGCCGAGAACGCTTCTAGGACCTCGCGCTTAAATCTGCCCTTTCCGAGGAGAAGCATGTTGGGCACGTTTTCCATAATGAAGATTCGTGGGCGCAGTGTTTTCAGCACCCGGATGAACTGTAAGTAGAGCTCATTCCGTGGATCGTCAAGTACACGAGTGCCAATCTGGCTATACCCCTGGCACGGCGGACCACCGAAGAGCATGTCGATTTCATTGGGCGCCACAGCGGCGAACCGCTCTCTTTCGTTCGACCAGACTTCGGAGTCGGGAGCCAAGAAGTCGTGCACATCGCCTTCAAATAATGCGACTTCTGGAAAATTCGCACGATACGTCTGGGCCGCAAAGCGGTCGAATTCGACTGCCGCCTTCACATCAAAGCCCGCCAGGCGTACGCCCTCACAGAACCCTCCACAGCCAGAAAACAGTGACACTGCTGTATATCTTGCCACTCGCCACTCCTCTTCGACGCTGCCGTAAAACTACAGGTGGGCTCTGACGGAACAGGGACCACCGGTGAATGTGACTTATAGTCTACATAACGTGTCAACATCGAGGGCGATGTGACTTATGTTCCGTGGTCTCATCGTCTACAGCGGGCTAACTTGCTTCCGTGACCGAAGATGAGCCGACGAGCGACCTGCTGGCCGCGTTCGGGCTCGCCGTGCGCAGGGCGCGCACTGAACTTGGCATGTCCCAAGAGCGCTTGGCGGCGATAGCTGGACTGGACCGAACGTATGTTAGCGGCCTGGAACGCGGCAAGCGTAATCCAACGCTGACAACGCAAAAGCGCCTGGCCGCGGCGCTCGGCGTAAGCATCGCGGACCTAGTCATTCGTGCGGAGGAGACCCCCTAGTGCCATTTCGATTTAGCCAGGTCTCGACGCAGGCTCTTCCCAGGGCTGAGCGTTTAGTCGAGGACTTGCGTAGTGCGCCCGTACGGGGAAGGGACACCCAGTTCCGCCTTGCTCAGCAGAACATGTTGGCTTACACGTTCGACTCGAGTGTCCCCGGGTGGGGGCCCCCTGGATTGAACGGAATGCCATTTGCCGAGGTTGCGAAACAGCCCGTTCTAAACGCAATGGATGAAGGCCGCCTGTTCTTTGGTCCGGACTTTATCGTCAAGTCAAATGCTGAGGCGAAGGTAACCGGCGACATCTATGAAGTGGTAACGTCTGCGATTCTCTGGGAGACGGCTGCGCATTGGAACAATTTCATGTGTGGTAACGGCTGGCCGACATCTCCTCGCTATGCAAGGCCGTCAATTTTGCCATCTGCTAGACGACAGATTGCCGTCCTCAACCTGCCGAGGCGTTACGACTGGGTACGACTACTCGTGCCAAATGCGCGCGAGGAGATCGGAAGGATTCGGGAGAAGCTCGCGAAGCAGTCGCTTACGATGCCTACATCTACGCCGGACATCGCAATAGTCGTGTTGCCGGATGAGTCGCAACAAGACCTGTTCTGGCGATCGCCGTTGACTAATTTGTCAAGGCAATCACAGCAGGTCTTGGGCACTGCCCATAGACGAGTTGAGGGGAAGGTCGAGCCAGGAGAGATCATCTTGGCTATGGCACTCAAGAGCAGCCTCCGCTCTGATCGACTTTACCAACCGCTCTATGAGGCGAACGTGATGCAGTTTTTGTTGGAAGGCCATCTCAGAGCTCCACGCGTTGAGTTTGAGGTTCATGCGTTGACCACTGATGGCACGGGGGCAGAACGAATTTATCAAGCTGCGTCAATTCATTCCGCCGGAACAGATCAGGCGCACAGGGCCGTTCGCGAGCTCTACAAACCTGCTAATGCTACCCAGATAGTACAACGGTTTATTCAGTTTTTGAACGGTCGTATGGAGTTGGTGGCGGCCACCCCTGGAGCTCGGGAGGGCATGCAGCTGCCTCGGCCCCGTGGCGTGCCTGAACTGCGCGAAAAATGAACCTCTCGGGTCTGTTGACCACCTAGCACCGCACCACCATGCCCTGAAGGGAGCAAGTATGGGAAGGTCCAGCGAACTTGATGGCGAATCCGGATGGAGCAAGGAAGGAGCGGATTGGTTCAACAGCCTGTCTGTTGAAGAGCTTGTCGACATCAAGTGGTTATCGGATTATGGGGTCCAATGCGAAGAGGATGAACAGAAGCTTGAGAAGCTAAGAGAAAGCTACGAAAAGGCAACGGGCCACAAATGGGACTGATGCAGTGACGGGTGAAGGTGTCGCCTGAGCTGACCGCCGAGAGAGGCAGCGGGGTCCTCCCCGGAGGACCGTGCGGTGCCGCGGAACTTCCACTCCGGCAGTACCGCATCAGTGCTGTGCGAGCCGCCCCGTGGAAACGTCTTCGGGTTCAGCGGACGTTCGCCCGACATGGGGGCGGCGAGTTCACGCCTCTGCAGCGCTGTCGGCGTCCACGCCTATGCGCTTGCGGGTCAGGACCCTGCGTGAGACGACTGCATGATGCACAGCGGACGCGCACTCCCTTGCCGACTGATGCTCCCAGAAGCGCAGCACAAGCCACCCGGCAGCCGTAAGCTGTTGGTCGGTGTCCCGATCGCGCTGCACATTTCTGGCGATTTTCTCCCGCCAGTATTCGGGGTTCGTCTTCGGGGGGACGAAGTGGTCCGGGCATCCGTGCCAGAAGCATCCGTCAATGAATACAGCGATACGTGTTGGACCGAACACCACGTCAGCAGTCCGGCGCATGCCAGGAAGTGGTTTAGCTGCCACGCGGTACCGCAAGCCGGCCGCATGAAGCAGCGAGCGCAGAGCCTTCTCCGGAACGGTGTCGCGGTTGCGGTTGCCCAGCATGCTGCGCCGGTTCGCGGCGGATGAAGCCCACGAACCTTCCGGGGGCGCCCAACTCGCATCTGCTGACGGGTCACTCATGATCTGCCGGATTCTACATCCGTCGCATACGACAGGCTGACCAGATCGACGTTGGGCTGACGGTAGCAGCGATTCTATATATGATCTTTTGTGTATCTATCTAACTGATCGTGACAGGGTGCGCCGCAGGCATTGACGGCGACTAGGCTGTTGGGCTAGGCGCGGCTGCTTGGGCTGGGGCCACGTTACGCTTCAGTGCCTCTTCGTGCAGGGGCCACCGGAAGCGGGTGGCCCGGCGACCTGTGCAACCGACTCGTGTTCGGTAACTGCGGTGCCCGAGTGCTACAGAAAGCGAACGGCTTTATGCTGGTGAAGGCTTCGCCGTGCTTGACCGTCTCGTCGACTCGACAGGTCGTACGGGCAACGGGCCGCCGATGATCAACAGATGGCGGTTCGCGTTCTTGTGACCACGGCGCACCTAGCATGACGAGGCCGTATAGTCGATTGACTATACGGCTTTGATCATTGTGGGGCCAGTGTGAGGCCGCCCCAGCTATCACGGTCAACGCCATCACCAGCACTCTAACCGGGCGGTCCGGCGCGGCAGCGGACTTCATTCGCCCAGCGCCGCCCCCGCTCGTCGACGTCTTCCCAGGTCAGGGACGCTCGCCGGGATCGCTCCCCATCTTTGTCTCGGCCCCACCGGTCCGTCCTGCGGGTGAATCGGCGGACATCTGCGACAACATCACACGATCTGGCAGTCCTTCGAACGACCGGCTTGCCTGAGCCGCCATCGAAGGAGTCTGACATGAAGACCCTGCTCGACACCCCCGGACACGACGACAAGAACCTGTTCAAACGCTGCGGCTGTGTCAACCCGGCAACGGGTCGCCGTAGCGGCAGCCTCTGCCCACAGCTGACCGATCCTGGGCACGGCGCCTGGTACTTCGCCGTCAAACTCCCCACGCAACGCGGCCGACGCCAGCGCCTACGCCGCGGCGGATACGCCACCTGTGCCGAAGCCCGCACCGCACGCGATCAGGTCCTCGACCAACCGTCGGGTCTCGCCGCAGGCAAGGTGTGGACGCTTGAGCGCTGGCCGCGCCAATGGCTGGTCGACATCAGTGACGTCCTGCGACCCACCACCGTCAACAGCTACGCCCAGCACGTTCGCCTCTACCTCGTACCAAACCTCGGGCATTTCGTTCTGGCCGACCTGACCACCCGGCAGGTCCAAAGCGCGCTGAGGTCTTGTCAGGACGACAGCGCCCCGATGGCGAGCTCATCTCGGCCGCGACTATACGGCGGACTCTCGCAACGCTGCGGTCCGCCCTCGGCGCAGCCGTTCGCGACGGACTCATCACCAGCAACGTCGCCGCCGCGGCACGACCACCACGTCCCAGCTCGAGCCATGCCGTGCTCTGGACCGAACGACGCGAACGCAACTGGCGCGTCGACGGTATCCGGCCCACCGTCGCCGTCTGGGACGTCCGCCACGTCGCCGAGTTCTTCACGCACACCCAGCAAGACCCGCACATTCGCCTTGTGGTGGGTCGCTCTCCTATGCGGACTACGTCGCGGCGAACTGGCGGGCCTGCGCTGGTGCGACATCGACGTGGAAGACAAGACACTGACCGTCGCCCGGCAGACCATCTGCATAGCCGGACGCATCCATCGACAGCCACCCAAGAGCGTTACCAGCAAGCGAACCGTCACGCTCGACGACGGGACGATCGCCGTCCTCCAGAAGCATCGAGACCTGCAGGATCAAAAGTCCTTCGCCTGGCGGCACGACAGCGAAGGCCGCGTCTTCACCACGATCGCCGGCCGTCCGATGCGACCCTCCACGATGAGCCACCAGTTCCTCAAGGCCGTCCGAACTAGCGGACTTCCACCCGTCCGCCTGCATGACCTGCGGCACGGAGCGGCAACCTTGGCCTTCGCAGCCCAAGCCGACTTGAAGTACGTCCAGGAGCGGCTCGGCCACTCCAGCCCGGTCACCACCGCCAAGATCTACATCAGCGTGTTGTCCGACATCGACAACCGACAGGCACAGGCGACAGCCCGCATGATTCTCGATGCAGCTCAGCGACGGCCCGAGGCCGGCAGCTCTCAAGCTTGAATCCAGCACGACGGCCGTGTCGGTGGACTACTACTCGCGGGCTATCGGCCTGTGCGCCACCGCTGATGAACGGGCCTCTGCGCACAGGGCGTCGTCGTCAACGGGCCGTTCAATGGTCATGCCGGATGTTTACAACGCCATCGCCTCGTTTCGCCCAATATGTCGCCCGTTTTCGCCCTTATAGATCAGTCCGAGGGCTAGACGGTAGGTCACTGCACCGGCGCGACTCATGATTGCCGACGCGAACGAAAGAACACGGCTGTCAGGTTGGATTTGAAGGGCAGCCTGTTCGGATGCGTCGGTCGTCTCGAGCGGAGCGAGCCATTGTTCTGGAGCAGGAGTGAGTCGAAGACTTAGTCCCTCACCGCCAGGTCCAAGCATGCCTGTCGCAAGTTGCTGTGTATCGGCATCAACTAGTACTAGGTAGAAGTGCCCCGGATGCTGGTGAGCCGAGGCAGGCAAGTTAAGCGTCACGGTCGCCAGAATGGCCTGACCAGCCGTGCCCAGTTTGCTGCAACTCCCGCAGTTTAGCCCAATCTCGGCACAATCCTGGCTCAGCCCGTTCGTCTGGGTCAGGGAAAAGGTGACGTTGACGTCTACGTCGTCCGCCCCGAACGGCGGCTGGTTGGCGATGGTGTAGGTCGCTTGCCACGCGGCGAGCACGATGACGATTGAAAACACGGCCGCAAGGACTCGTCGACGCGGATGCCATTTCATTGCCGTTCGCATTCATACTCCCCGAGCTGATGGGCCGCACCTGTTCGGCACCATCATCGCCGAAGTACCGCTGCTGGACATGCGCACCTTCCACGCACTGCTCGCCGTCGCCTCCTGGACCGCCGAATACGGCAACCTCGACAACCCCGAAGACTGGGCCTACCTGTCCCAATACTCGCCGTACCACAACGTCCAACCCGGCCAGAAATATCCACCGCTGCTACTGATCACCTCCACCCGCGACGACCGCGTCCACCCCGGCCACGCCCGCAAAATGGCTGCCCGCCTCACCGAACACGGCTACGACGTCACCTACTACGAAAACACCGACGGCGGCCACGCCGCCGCGGCCGACCACCAGCAACAAGCACACAACGACGCCCTCAAGATCCAATTCCTGTGGCAGACCCTCGCAACCCAGGGGTGAACGCGGTAGGAGCGCTTCGCAGATCCCGGTCACACCGGAGGCTTAGTGCGTTATTCATGAGACGAGCGTCGATGTGGGATGCGCGCGCTTCCACTCCTCGAAATGCAGCAAGGCGAGCCAGTGGCCCTCCACGAACGCCACATGCTCGGAGCTCACCCCTCGGCCGCCATGCGATCGGCGCGTCGGGTCGGCACCCATCAACAACAGCAGCGTGGTCATGTCGGCGTGGAACTCTGCACCGGTTTGCCGAACCGCATCGATCTCGACGTCCAGCGCGTGGTGCAGCAGGGTCAGGCCGTCATGCTCCTCGTGCACATCCGCGCCGGCCTTGAGCAGCTCATAGAGTTCCTTGGACAAGCCCATCTCGACGGCCTGATGGGCCGGACTGACGTCCACCGCCTTGCTCCTCGCTGTGACTCATCGGGCTGACGTCGAGCGAGAGCCGACAGCCGCAGTGATCAAGATGTAACCTGTCGCATGTGGACACAACGGCCGGTCGCGCGTAGATCACCGGGGTTGTGTGGACCACCGTAACAAGCGGAGACCGGCCGTTGCGCGTCGAGAATATGACCGGCCTCGCCTCCGATCAAGTAGACCACCTCGTCGAGCAGTTGACCGATGGCGGAGTGTGGCGGGCGCACCGCCATCGCGCCCTGGACCCGCACCGATCGGTGCTCGTCGTCCTGCTGTACCTACGCCACAATCTTCCCCAGCGCCTGCTTGCCGAGCTGTTCGGCTGTTCCCAGCCCACGATCTCCCGTCTGATCACAATGCTGATCCCGATCCTCACCGACGTGTTATCGCCGCTGGCTGAACGGGTCGCCGAACGCGAGCTGCGTTCCACGGTGCGCGTCGACGGGTTCCTCGCGCCGATCGGCGACCGGCGCGCCAACACGTACACGTCTGGCATGTACTCCGGGAAACGACATCGCTGCGGGTTCAACATCCAGGTCGTCGCCTCCTGGCGCGGCCGACTGATCATGACCGGTGACCCGATGCCCGGCGCGATGCACGACGCCCGCGCCTGGCGAGAATCCGGCCTGGCCGCGCGATTCGCAGGCCGTCTGCATGCCGACGGCGGACCGGGCGGATTCGCCGACACCGCTTACACCGGCACGGGCCTGCTCGTCCCCGAACGGCGCACCGGCCAAGACCTGCTCGGCGTCCACGCTCGCGAGTTCAACAAGCTGATCGCCTCCCAGCGAGCCTGCGTGGAACGGTGCATCGCCCACCTCAAGAACTGGCGAATCCTCGCCACCGGCTACCGCCGACTGACCGCCAACTTCGCAGCGACGCTCGCCGCGATCACGAACCTGGAGATCTACCGGACATCGACGTTCGCCTCATGAATTATTCACTTAGCCGCGCCAACGGAGGCCGAGCCAGGGACCCGTATCGCAATCGGTGCTGCTGCTGGAAACCCGTACAACTGCAAGCGCTGAAAATCACCAAGCGCTCCCGCAAAGGATCAACGCCTGCCCCGACATGGATCACGTGCGTACAACCGTGACGCGACGTCATTGCCACTGCTCATTCAGGCGACGCAGACGCTCGTCAAGCGCCAGGACCTCCTCAGGAACCGGCTCCGGGAAACAGGGCACCGCTTCGGCGATCTCCTCGACCGCTTCCTCGCCTATCTCCCGCGCAACCGCATTCCACAGATCCATACGGACCCGGGACAGGCGCGGGCCCACGAGCCACTCGGTCATGAACCGGTCAAGCGTTTGAGCATCGGCGGTGCCGCTGCCGATATGTGAGCCGATCCGGTCCAGTGAGATCACGATGTTCTCCAAGTCCCGGGCGGCCTCGATTGCGCGCGTCAAGGGAATGGAGACGAACCGCTCGGCACTGTCAGCTTCCATACGGGCAGGACATCATAGTCCCTCCGGCGCGTGCGAGGCAGGGCAAGCCACTGCCGCGGGTTTGCGTTCTTGCCACTGTCGGCTGGGTTTAGTTAAGTGCCTCCGTGGACGCGGAATACGGGCTGACCGATGAGCGGCTGTGCTGGCTGGCGGTGCGTGACCAGATCGGTGCCAAGACGCGTCCGTCCATCTTTCTGCGCATCTTCGGCGCTGGCCGTCTCGGCGTGGTCGCGGACATGGCCCAGGACCTCGCCGACGATCGGCATCAGGCGTACGCCTTCGCCGTTGACGACGCCGCTCGGGAACTTGGCCCCGACGACCGCCGGATTCTGCGTAAGCACGGTGTCGTGCCGGACTCGTTCATGGCACGCGTACAGGAGCTCTACGAGGTCGAACGGCGGCGTCAGCGCTAAGGCAGGATCGCGCCCGTCCGCGAAACCTGCGGCCGCACACATATCGTGTCGCCGAGTCGATCTGGTGGGGAAATTGCTCGCACGCCGGAGGCCCGGCGTCAATCGATGACGTCTGTACAGGGCTTGCATAGTAGTGTACTGGTCGTCGCGGACGAGGAAGATCACGAGTGCCCACGGGGCACCAAGATTTGAGCCGGTCGATGACGACCGGCTCTTCTGCTTTCCGGAGATCTTCTAGACCGGGCGCAAACCTGATCCGCGCGTCGGCGAGGCTCCCTCTGGCCGGCGCGGATCACAGTTCGCGGCCGGGAGGCGTTCTCGTGATGGAGCACTCCCCCCGGCCGTTGAGCTCTTCATCGGCGACCTGCCGCGATGAGCAAGCCTGTCAGAAGGTTCGTCCCCTGGCCGAGTAGTCGTTGCCCCAGATCTTGGGATTTTCTCCCAGCGGGTTCGTGGACATACGCCCTGCAGCCATGTTCGCGGCGAAGCTGTTGAGCGTGGACGTCGCCGCCGAGACGACCGCCTTCAGACAGTCGTTGTTGGGTGTGCTCGAATAGCCGAAGCAACCGTTGATCACCTGCATGGTGTTCGCCATCGTGCCGGATTGGCCGCACATCACTGCTTGTACTTCGCTGTCGGAGCATGCGCCGTTCCCACCGCTCCCGACGAGGCCGAAGCTCGTCGCGATGGCGATGTACGCACCGGATCCGTCGCCGCCGCCTTCCAGTTCTTGTGCCGCTTCGACAACATCTTCGGCGTTCACGTACTCGCAGTCGTTGCCGCTGCAGAACTCGATGTCGACGCAGTCCTCGCCGGTGGCGCACATGGCGACGTCATAGGAGTCGGACAAAGCTCGGCTGTATCCGTTGCATCCCTCGTACTTCTCGGAGCTTTCGCAGGTGAGATACAGCGCCCTGATGGTGTCCCAGCCGCTGCTGGAGAGGTCGAATTCCTCCATGGTGTCGATGACGTCGCGGGTGAATTCGAAGGGGTCGTCGGATGCCCCGGTGATCGGTACGCCGTTGAGGTAGATGCCGTCGTCGGCGATGACGAGTTCGTTGCCTCCCTTCATCTTGATGGTCGTGTCGGAGCTGGTGAGTCCCTCGTCGCCGCGGCATGTTCCCATCGCCCCGCAACTTCCGAGGTTGTCGCCGCTGCTGTTGGTGCAGGCGTATCCGCCGGCTTGGCAGCTGGCGCTGATGTCCATGCCGCTGGCGCTGCATCCGGAGACGCCCGCGCTGCATTGGGTTTCATATAGTCCGCTCGGATCGGACTTGGCCAGCGGGCTGTTCGACGCGTACGCGTACCCGTTGAGTTGTTGGGGGCTGAGGTAGTTGGCGATCGGGTCCGCGGAGATGAACCGGCCGGCGGCCGGGTTGTATTCGCGGGCGCCGACGGTGGTGAGCGCGATGTCGGTGTTGTCGATGCCGCCGATGAAGCCGTGCTGGTCGGGCCAGGCTGTGGCGCTGGGTGACCGCAGGTTGCCGAACGGGTCGTAGCGGCGCACGGTGGCGGTGAGGGTGTCGCCGTTGACGATCCATTGGCCGCTGCCGTGGTGGTCGGCGGCCAGCCATTGGATGTCGCCCTTGCCGACGCGCAGGCCGACGACCCCGGTGCCGTGGTCGTAGTACCGGGTGGCTTCCACGGCGGCGGTGGCGGCGGTGTAGGTCAGCTCGTAGCCGGCCACCCAGGCTGTCAGGTCGCCGTTGGGGTCGGCTCGCAGCAGCCGGTTGCCGTCGGCGCCGTCGAAGAACTTCGTTGTTCCCTCGGTGCTGGCGATCGTCGCGACCCGTCCGTCCGGTGTCCAGCTCAGCGTGTCGACGTCGGTGCCGCGCTGAATTCTGGTGGTGTTACCGGCGGCGTCGTAGGTGAACGCTGCCGATCCTCCCCCACCGGAGGCGGGCGTCACGGTGGTCACCTGGTGCGGGTTGTCCGTGCCGGCCTTGGGGTAGGCGTACTGGTTCTTGACCGAGCCGCTGGGGCTCCATTTCGTCTCGGCGATCCGGTTGCCGGTCAGGTCGTATTCGTAGGTTGACCAGTACGCACCTGGTCCCCCGACGGCGGTCGACGACGGAGTCGAGGCGCAGGCGCTCGTACCGGCTTGTGCCCAGGCCTGGGTCAGCCGCTGCAGGTGGTCGTACTGGAAGCACTGCGTCTCCGGGTCGAGGGCCGGGGAGCTGTGCTCGGGGTTGTCGGTGATGGACCGGACGTTGCCCGAGTCGTCGTACTTGTAGGACAGGGCCGCGACTCCGTTGTTGCCGCTGGTCTCGGAACCGGCGGAGTCCTTGTCGAAGTAGAACTCGCTGAGCCGGCCGGTGCCCTCCTCGTAGATCCAGGTCTGCCAGGCTTGCCCGGTTGTGCCGCCGACGGCGTCGGGGTCGCCGAGCTTGCGCTGCAGCAGCTGCCCGTACGGGGAGTAGACGGCCGCGTCCACGTAGACATGGCCCTCGCCGAAGTCGTCGCCGCTGCCGGTCACCCGGGTCGGCTGGCCCATCGCGTCGTAGTAGTAGTTCATGCTTTCCTCGGCGAGCCCACCGGCCGCGCTGGCGGTCGACGTCAGCGGCGCGCCGTTCGCGTAGTAGGTGAAGGACTCCCAGTAGGTCCCCGCCAAGGCCCCGGCTGCCGCCGGCAGGTAGGTGTAGATCTGCTGCGGCTTGCCGTCGAGGGTGTATTTACGGACTTCGGTCTTCCAGGCCTGGCCGTCGATCCAGTGCGTCGAGGCGTACGCGTAACCGGTGCCGCGGGTGGTGCCGTCGTAGGTCCGTTCGATCGTCAGTTTGCCGGTGTTCGCGGCACCCTGCCAGACCTTGGTCGGCCGGCCGATCTTGTCGTACGCGTACGAAAGCTGAGCGCCGTTGCCGTCGGTCGTGGAGGTGAGCTGTCCACCTGCGTTGTACGCCCGCCGGGTGATCCCGGTGTCCGGGTCGTCGACGGCCGTCTGCCGTCCCTGCAGGTCGTACTCGAATCGCCAGATGTTTTTGGCCGGATCGGTGACCTGCCGGAGGTCCCCTCTCGGCGCGTACGCGTAGGTGGTCGGGTCGAAGTCGCCGGTCGCCCCACGGTCGTGGTACTGCCGCAGTTCGACGGTTCGTCCCTGGGCGTCGGTCAGCGTCGCGGTCGACGTCCCGCCCTCCGGCGCGATCGTCGTGGTCATCCACTGTGCGGTGTTTCCGCCGTAGCGGTAGCTGGTGCGCCACTGTTCAATGCCTTTGACCAGGAAGATCTTGTCGCTGACCCGGCCGGCCGTGTCGTAGGCGTACTCGGTGCGGGACACGTCGTTGGTGGCTGAGATCCACACCAGTTTGCCGGTCGGACCGGACTGGTTGTTGAACACCGGCCCCGACTCGACCTTCGCCCGGCCGTACGAGTCGTAGACGGTCTGCGAGATCAGCCGGCCGCCGTAGGTTTGGGCCTGCGTCTGGCGTTCCCGGGACAGCGAGTCGTAGAGCGTGATCGAGGTCAGGTAGGTCTCATCCGGCAGCAGTGCCTTCGTGGTGACCGCCGACGGTTCGGTCTGCGAGACCTTGTAGCTGAACAGTTTCGTCGCACCGACGGTCTGCGGATCCCGGCCGGGCGTCCAGACCGCGGTCGTGCGGCCGAGCGGATCGTAGGTCAGCGTGCTCACACCCGTGTTCGGCGCGACCGTCTTCGTCACCGCACCCCAGGCGGGTTCCATGGTGGTGGTCGTGACATGGCCGACGGCGTTGGTGACCGTGGTCTGCGTGACCGGTCCGGCCCCGGCCGGCGTGTACACCGTCTTGGTGACGGCTCCGAGAGCGTCGGTCTTGGTGAGGGCCCGGCCGAGCGCGTCGAACGTCGAGGTGCCCATGGTGGCGTACACAGCGGCGCCATCGCTCCACGAGTCGAGGGTCTCGGCTTTGGTCATCAGACCCTTGGCCGGCGCGACCGTGTAGGAGGTGTTGCCGTCGTAGTAGGCGCGTATCGAACTGATCAGGTCCGCCGGAAGGTTCGGTGTCGCGGTGCAGGTCACCGACACCACCTGCTGGGTCGCCACCGCGCCGTAGAGCCACGCTGTCGCGTTGTCGGCGTACGTGGTTCGCTGGCATTTCTCGTCGCCGGTCACGGCGAGATCGCCGGTGTCGTCGACGGTCACGACCCGCCCGTGGGCGTCGAACGTGTTCTGGCTGCGGGTCTTGCGCCAGGACGAACCCGCCAGCAAGGTCCGCGTGTCGGTTCGCGCGGCGCCGGTCAGGAACGCCTCGACCTTTCCTCCCTCATAGGTACGCACAGCGGTGCGTGAATGCCAGTACCAGGTCGTCGTCGAGCCGATGATGGTGGTGTCGTCGTAGGACGCCGTCTCCCACACCATTCCGGCCAGTGACCGATGATCCACTGCCGTGTTGCCTTGCGAATCGGTCACGCTCACCGACCGGGTGCCGCTGGGCTGCTTGTCCCCGTCGAAGCCACGGAAGTATCGCGTACGCGAACGCTGCTGCGGGCCGACGTCGGCCGGGTCGCCGACGCGGGTGGTGACTTCGGCGTACCCGCGCCACTGGTTCCAGTCGCGGTCGTCTTTCGGCACGAACTCGGCGTCGTTCCAGCCCCACAACGCCGAGGTGCCGCCACCGGCCGTCGAGTAGTCGTAGAAGCGCCACACCACCGGGCCACCGCCGACGGCGTCGGCCTCGGCGATGGACCGGACGACGTACTTGTGGAAGTACGCGTCGACCGGCTCGCGCAACCCCTCCGGGGTGTACTTGACCGGGTAGCACCGGCGGCTGTTCGCGTGGTGGTCGGCGGGGATGTCGCCGGGGCCGCAGTCCGGCTCCGAGTAGTTGATCGTGGTGACCCCGCCGGTCTCGTTCTTGATCGAGGTCAGCCGGGGCCGCCAGATCGCCGGCCACGCCTCGCCGAGGTCGACGCGGTTCTCGTAGAACGTGCCGCCGAACTCGACCGGCGGCTCGCTCGCGGTGCCGCCGACGTGGCCGCTATGCCGGACCGCGGCCAGCCACAGCACGACCTGTTCCTCGTCGCCGTAGTCCTTGAACTTGTGGGTCAGCGCCCACGAGTCCACCTTGCGGAAACTCGTGCCGTTGGCGACGTAGGTGGCCACGCCGGTCAGCCGCTTGGTCGAGAAGAACGCGGGCGAGTACGTCTCACAGTCGGTACTCGACTCGCAGTTCAGATCCCATGGCGTGTCCGGCCAGTTCGCCTTCTTTGGCTTGTTACTGACGTCGCGGCAGTCGGACAGGCAGCGGTCGGCCGTCGTGAACTCGACCTTCGCCGTGGGACCGGCAGTCGATCCGTCCCGCAGGCCGTACTCGATCTTCAGCAGCCACGCTTCCCGGACGTACGTGGCGGTGGAGTCGGTCGCCACCGCCGGGGCGTACCGGCCGGTGGTCGTGCCGTAGGTGTACCGCAGCAGATTGCCGTGCACGTCGACGCTGTAGTCCAGCATCCACCGGTACGCCTGGTCGCACCGCGAACCCTCGAAGTCGCCGGACTTGTAGCACGCCTCACCGGAGTGATTGCCGAACACCGGCACGGTCAGCCGGCTCGACGCGGTCGACGCGAAGTAATGCTTCATCCCGTCGGTGGTAGTCACCACCCACCGCTCGGTCGACGCCGCTCCCGAGCCGGCCACACTGCCCACCCGCTCGATACGCCAATTGGCATCGGCGGCGGAGCGCCACTTTCCGGTCTCGTCGTCGCGCACCAGGGAGCCGCTGGTGCCGTTGAGCGAGATCGTCAGCGACGGCGAGTCGCCTTCCCAGCACAGGTCGCCAGTCGGGTCGTCGCCCTGATTGCCGTCCTCCTCCGATTCGGCGCCACACGACACATAGGTGCGTTCGATGAAGCTCGGCGAGTAGCTCCAGCCGTCGCCGATCCAGGACGCCTGGTTGTTGGTCCCCGACGTCCGTCCGTCGTGCGACGCCGACGAGTACGCCAGACTCACCCCGGGCGTCGGCCCGGCTGCCGGTGGAATCCGCATGCCGTAGCTGTAGGTGAACCCACCCGACGAGCCGCCATGGGTCCACGCACCGGTGTGCGGCAGATCGGTGGCACTCCAGTCGCCGCTGCCCGACGCACCGACCGCGTTGGCGGCACTGCCGGTCCAGTTGGCCGCGCCGTCCTGGAAGGCCGACGCGGTACCGGACACCGGTTCCACCGCGGTGGAGTCGAACGGCTGCGGACTGCGGGAGAACCCGTCCTCCGCGGCGGCCGGGGATCCGGTCACGATCAACGTCGCGACCAGCACCGCAGCGATCGGCCCGGCGCTGAATCTGGTGAACCTGCTGGTGAACATGGGTCGGCTCCTCATCAGTCCACGCACATCGGGATCGGGGCGGCGGGCGAGATCTGCTCGATCACGTGAGCGGGAAGAACTCCCTGCCAGACGAGGACGTCGTCGATGGCGCCCTGCAGACGCTGCGATCGCGCACCGGCCGCGGTGCCGGTCGCGCCGATCACCAGCGGTCCGGTCGCGTTCCACGGGCTCGCCGGACGGGACTTGGTGCCGACGAGGCCCCCGCTGACGTAGAGCCGCATCTGGGCTGCGGCGATGTCGTACACCCCGACCAGGTGATACCAGGTGCCCACGACCGGCGCCGGCCCGCCGTACAGCGCCCGCCAGGTGGTGTCGGCGGTGTCGGAGTTCATCATCAGGAACCCGAACTTCTGCTCGCTTGCGCTGTATCGCAGCCGCATGCCGGTCGCCTGCTGCCCGGCGGCCGACACCACGGTCTGATCCACCGCCACTGTGGTGAGCCGCACCCAGGCCGAGACTGTGAACGAGTCGTCCGTGGCGAACACCGGTCCGGCGGTCGCCGCCGACCCCGATCCCGACAGCTCCAGCGCGTTGTCCGGCTCGCACTTCGCCCCGTCGGTGGATCGCGTCTGGCCTTCCAGTACGACGTTGTGACTCTTGCCGGACGTGTCGGTGCCCATACCTCCGCTCAGGCGCCACCGGCCGGTCAGCTCCGCCGGCGGGTACCCCATCATCGATGCGAGATCATCGGCGTCGATCGGACCACGCCAGAGGCGTACGTCCTGCAGAGAGCCTTGGAAGTGCCCGCTTCGGACCGTCATGCCGTTAGACACGGACTTTCCGCAGCCGATCAAGAGACCCGCGGTCGTAGGGGCCATCGCGCCGCTCGAGAACTGCGAAGCGAGCTTGCCGTCGAGGTACAAGCTGCGGATCTGCTTGCCATCGTCGTAACTCACCGCCACGTGGTGCCATGTGCCCGGCAGGACGTTGCCGAAGAGTGCGAGGTACGGCGTGTGGCTGGCATTGAAGTACTTCAGGCCGAACTGCACTGCGCCGGAGCCTGCCGAACGCGTGTGAAGGTCGAAACCCGCGTTGTAGGCGTCGTTGACGGTCGATAGCAGCGTGTCCATGTTCGTCGTGTCAGCCTTGACCCAGGTGGCAGCTGACCAGGACTTCTCCACCGGCATCGCGAGGCTCGGCGACTCGAGGCAGGACTGCCCGTCGAGTACCACCGCACCCTGCGGCCGCTGGTATCGGTCGAAGCCGACCGTGACACCAGCGGGAATGGTCAGCGTTCGGCTGTAGCGGGACGAGTCGGTACCGCCGTTGCGGAACTCCCACCTGGCCAACTCCGCCGCCTCGGGAAGGTCGCGCATTGCCTGGTGCTGTCCGGTGCTGCTGAGCACTCCCTGCCAGATACCGAGACCGTCGATCGCGCCGTCCAGATAGTTCGACGTGGTTCCGGCCGACGTGCGTAGACAGCCCACCCCGAAGGTGCTGGCACCGTTCCAGGGGGTGAAGGCGATCTCCCGGTGGGAGGAACCGATGGAGGACACGCCGACGGTCGCCTCGAGATATTGCGCGTCGGCGTCAGGGTCGAAGGTCGCCGTCAGGTGCACCCACTGGCCGAGTGGCGCGGGATTGTTGACGCCGACTCCTTGCACCTCGTCGCTGGCACCACTGCTTGTTCCCAACAGGAAGTAGAACCTGTTGTCCGTGGCGTCGTACTCGATCTCGAACGCCGAGTGCAGCGAATTGCCCTGCGAGAGGATCTTCGTGTACGGCGTGGGCGCGGAATCGACCCGCACCCACAGCGCCACGCTGAAGGCCGCGTCGGTACGCACCGGCGCGGCACCGGTCAGGCAGGAACCGCCGTCGAGTTCCAGGGCGGAGTTCGCCCGGCCATCCCGATCCGGGCCGTACGCCCTCGTCCCTGCGGCCGCCGTCAGGCTGGAGGTGCTGAGCAGGGCGTCGTTGTACGCGTCGCCTTCGAAACGCCACATGCCCTTGGGAAACGCCACTACGTCGTTGCCGACGAAGAAGGTGTAGGTGGTTTCCATCGAGCGGTTGCCCGCGTTGTCCACGGCGCGGACGTAGAGCACGTGCCGTCCGGCCGAGGCGACTCTGGTGATCGTGGGCGACGACGCCGCCGTGGTCGAGCCGTACGTCGATGTGTTCCACGAGTATTCGTAGGCTTGTAGCCCAGACGACACACTGTTGACGACGGGATCCGAGGAGGCGAGCGTGAGCGTCACGGTCGAGCCTTCGGCGTAGGGAGCGGCCGGGGTGGCGGTCACCGTCGGCTTGGTCGGCACGGTCGCGTCCACCTTGAAGTAGCAGGGGTCGGTCCAGCCGGAGTTGACCGCGGACGACTGGCGTGCCTCGGAGCGAGCCGCGTAGGTGTACGCCCCGTCGGCCAGCGAGCTGGTCAGCGGCCAGCTGACCGGGGAGTACGCCGCGACCGGGTCCGGCGTCCGGTAGGTGTACAGGTCGGTGTCGGAGCCCTGCTTACGGACACGGATCCGCGAGTACACCGATTCGGACTCCGACGACTTGGCCCGCAGGCCGATGGTCGGCTTCCGGGAGAGCACCCATTGCGTCGCCGCCGTGCTCGGGACGCAGCCGTCGCCGTCGATGGTCAACCGATCCGGCTTCGGCGGATAGATGTAGTAGGTGACCTCCAGGCGTACGGACTTGGTCTGGATACGCCGCCAGGCGTTGCGGTCGCCTTCGCTGGAGGACCGGAAGCCGAACGAGATCGTGGCGTTGTTCTCGTCGGCGGCCGACTGCACCCGCTTTTTGACGTTGGAGCCGTCGAAGGACACCCATTCGTTGGCGGTGCCCGAACATCCGCCGGAGGCGTTCGACGACGGCACGTCCTTGGTCTGCAACTGGCTGCCGTACAGCCAGTCGACGCCGTTCCAGGAGACGCCGTTGGAGATCTGCTTGGTCCGCCACAACTGCAGCCCGTACGTGCCGCAGCCACCGGTGTGGGTCTGCAGGCCCTTCACTACAGCCTTGTCGATGTACTTGCCTTTGAGCGTGCCGATGTTCAGCGTGATCACCGACCGCCACAGGCCGCAGCCGTCACCGCAGTCGCTCCAGGTGTTGTAACCCACCCGCATGCCCCCCGATCGGGGCCAGCTCGTGTCACCGGTCCAGCCTTTGCTCGGCGCGCCCGCGTACACGTTGGCCCAGGCCTTGCGCGTGGAGGTGAACGGCGGGTCGATGTAGACCGGGTAGGTGAGCGAGCCGTCGGCGAGCATCCGGGTGTCGGGCTTCAAGGTGATGCCGGTCTTGGTCACGTCGACCGCGACGGCGCCGATCCGGCTGGGGTCGTCCGTCGTGGCCTCGGCCGCGGTGGTCGACTCCTCGGTGGCCTCGGCGGCCGAGAACGTCGCCACCGTCGAGCCGGTCTGCGATGAGTCCCACATGATGCCCTGGCCGGCTTCGAATACCACGTCACCGGCGGTGTCGACGACGTCGATCCGGCCGGTCTCCGGATCCTCGACCACCGACAGGCCGTCGGTCTGCACCCCGACGGTGATCTCGGAGAGGATCGGATCGTCGGCCGCCTCGGGCGTCTTGATCACCAGGACCCACGAGAAGCCGACCGCCTCGGCCTGCACCGCGAGATCCACGCCCGGCCGGACCTCCGGGTAGGTCGCCACCGATCCGGTGAGGACCGGTGCCGGCAGCGCGCCGAGCGGCCAGGTCAGCGACAGCGAACCCCGGCCGGGATCGGTCGCGGTAACAAACGTGTTCTGACCTCCGGCGCCCGCTGTTATCGCGATGACCGTCGCGGCTGAGGCCGCGGAGCCGTTCGCCTGCGCGACGAACGTCGGGTCGATGTCCACCCATGCGCCCGTGGCGTTCTTCACCCAGTACGGCTCCACCGCGACCTGGGCATCCATCAGGCCCGTGGGGGTGGCGAACACCTGGCGGTCGATGTCGCGCAGGCTCATCACCTCGACGTTCACCCCACAAGCCAAGGCATATTGGTACGCCGTGAATTCGTCGTCGGCGGCCGGTGGGCCGTCGAACGCCGGGCACGGAACCGCCGGGAGCTCTTCATCGCCGGGATCGGCCGACACCGGCGACGGAATGGCGACCAGCGTCGCAAGCACCATCGCCGCCGCGGCGGCCGCGGCTTGCCAGGAACGAAGCCAGGTATGCACATGTGACGGGGCAGACACGGGGGCACCTCACAAGACCGTCGGCCGTCAGTGGTGACGCCAGCGGCGGACGCCGCAGGACCGCCTCAAGCTAGGTCGCACCGCTTGCAGGGGAATAGAAGAAATCTTGAATCCGCTGGCTATGCGGATCCACGGGAGGCTCGCATCGCCTCACGTAGCCGTCCGAACGGTGAGAGTGTGTCGTGGTGGGGATGGATGGTCGGCTCATCACCCTGTGGCCGGGTGTGCCGACGGGTCCATCGATTCGGAGTGGAAGAGCGCACGCTCCGTGCGATCGTCCGAACCGCACTCCGAGACTCCGCTCACAGAGTTGAGCATTCCTGCCGGAAATCGGCCAGCCATCCTCGTGCGCTCAGTTGATTCCCGTCGATGACTTCCAAGGCGAAGCATGGATTGCGGACAGCCGAAAGAGTCGAGCGGCGGGGACGCATGATCAATCTCAAGTACCGGTCGAATCGTCGTTTGCACTGGACACGCCGGATCTATCGCAGAGCCAATTCCGTGATCAGTCCAATCGCATTCTCGTTCACAATGGACGACTTCACCGTCGTCGAACGTGCGCTGACGCCCCAGGCCGGGGACCGGATCCTGACCCTGGCGTCTGCCGGTGACACCCCGCTCAACCTTCTGCGGTTTCAGCCGGCCGAGATCATCGCCGTCGACATCGCGCCGCCCCAGCTGCACCTCACGAAGCTCAAGATCGCTGGTGCGAGGGAGCTGACGCTGTCCGACTTTCGCCGCCTGATCGGGGTGTCCCCGCCGGGCGACGCCGAGGTGATCTACCAGAAGGTGCGAGGGTTGCTCGAGCCTCAGACGCAGTCGTTCTGGGACGATCACCTGGATCTTCTCCGGCGCGGCATCATCTGGCAGGGCTCGGTCCGGCGGATGTCCACCTTCTGGGGCCCGCTGGCCCGTCTTCGGGTGCGTTTGTTCCGGCCCGGTCTGACGGTGGCGGACAACCCCTATCTGGCACCGCTCTTGCTGGGCAGCATGCCGCCGGAGGAGCATCTGCCGCCGTATCTGACGGAGTCCGGCTATCCGCTCATCCAGCGCCACCTCGACCGGTTGACTGTGGTCCACAGCGATATCCGGGAGTTCCTGCGGCAGCAGCCGGCCTCGACCATCGACGTGTTCGCCCTGTCCAACGTGACCGACTGGCTGCCCCGTGGGCAGCAGTCGGACTTCCTGGAACTGATCGTTCGGGCGGCTCGTCCCGGTGCGCGTGTGCTGATCTGCGGGCATCGCCGAGTCGCCGAGGTTCCGGCGCATCTGCGCGGGCAGTTGGTCCCCGATCGCGATCTTGAGACCGAAGTGCGCCGGGCCGACCGGGTGGGCTATTTCCGCAGGATATGCGTTCTTCGCGTACAGCCGGGAGCTGAGCAGGACGAACGGAGGGGCCGTGGATAGGTTCGAGGTCACCAGCAGAGTGCCGCACGCTCAGCGCGGCGCCGTACTGGACCTGGTGCACGACATCCTGGTTCGTGAGCACGCGCTGTCGCCGCGCACGTGGAAGGAGCTCACGGAGGCGTACGACGCGGGCAACGTCTGCCTGGCGCTGTCGCATGACGAGGTCGTGGGCTGGGTGTTGTGTCTGCCGCGCGGCCGCAGAGCGCAGGAACTCGCCGGGGCCTACGTCGCGCCGGAACTGCGCGGCAGCAGGATCACCAGCGCGTTGCTGCGGGAGGCGCTGGGCCGGCGGCTCTTCACCGTCTGCGTCACCAGTGATCCCAAGCTGACCAAGTATCTGCGGTGGTGGGGCTTCCAGACGTGCAGCCCGCGACGCCTGGTCAAGATCACCGGATGGAGCATGCTGCGGGACCGCATATCTCCGTCGCGGTTGCGCTTCGGCCGGTCCTACGTGCGCGTCGCCGCTCTGCAGTTGCTGGTGTTCGATCGAGCCGTCTCCGGCCGGTGGCTGCCCACGGCGAAGCCGCCATCTTCCCGGCCGAGGCAGAAGGGCAGGCAAGGTTGAGCACGTCAGAGGCGTACTTGTCCTCCCCGGACTACGACGCGGACATCGCCGCCACAGCGTCGATGTGGTCGGGGCCCGGCGTTCTGGAGACGGCCGGCACGTTCGTGCTGCTGACCTACTTCACGATTCCCTGCCTGCTCGCGGTTCAGCCGGCCGGAGCCGGTTCCATTCGCACGGCGATCGACGGGCACCGGGAGCGCGCCTTCCTCGAAGGCCTCGTGGGCCTCGGCGTCACGGGTGGGCCCAGCGGCATCGCCAGGGCCGACGTCCGGGCCGGATTGGAGCGGCTGCGTACGCGACATGTGGGTTATGCCGGGATGCGCGCGGAGTACATGGACTTCGTGGGCGCGCTGCTGGCGATCGCTCCGTTGCGTACGCGGGCTCTGCTCGGTGAACCGGTGGAAGCGTCGGCCGTACGCCGCTATCTGCGGTACATGACGCACGCAATGGCCCTGCTGGGCATCGGGCTGACGGACGTGTCGTCGCTGGGGCGTACCGCGGAGCGATTCACCGTCTCGTCTTCGGGCCGGTCCGCACTGGGCGACGATCTCCTCCGGCATTACCGCGAGCGTCACCAGGCGTACTTCGGCGCGACTGTCGATGCGCTGTTCCCGGCGACGCGGGAGATCGTGGTCGCGGCTTTGGCGGACGCACATGCCTGAGCAGACCGGCGAATGGCTGGACGACGAGCACCTTGAGGCGATCAGGATGTGCGCCCTGGACGAGGTCGCCGCCTGGTCGGACGCCATGGCGCCGCAGCTGAAGCAGATCATCGAACAGCAGCTGGCCGCGACGGGCAAACGCCTGCGCGCCCGTCTGACGCTCGCCTTCGCCGACGGGCTCGGTGGGGACCTCACGCGGGCGTACGCACCGGGCGCGAGTGCCGAGATGTATCACCTCGCCGCCCTGATCCTGGACGACATCGAGGACAACTCGGCGTTTCGGCGCGGAGCGCCGGCTGTGCACACGACGACGGCGACGAGCACGGCGATCAACGTCGCGGCGACGATCCGGTCGCTGGCCTACCATCCGGTGCATCGGAGCACCCGGCTGACCGTGCCGGAGAAGTACGCCATCCACCAGCGGCTGGACCGTGCCGCAACCCACCTCGTACTCGGGCAGAGCATCGACATCGGCTGGCACAACGACTGGTACGCGTCGCCCGACGAGTTCCCCTACGACGACATGGTGATGTGGAAGACGGGTGTGCTGTTCGAATTCGGCGCCTGGGCCGGGACGTTCGTCGCTCAGGACAGCCCGGCGATATGCGATTTCGCAGCGCGCTTCGGCCTGCGGGCGGGCACCGTCTACCAGATGGCCGACGACTACCTCGACCTGCTCGCGCCTGCGCCCGGCGGCGATGTGACGGGCGAGGACCTGCGGGACGGCAAGATGACCCTCGCGGTACGCGAACTGGTGGCGGCGCTGCGTACTCGCGGCGATCATCGGCTCGCCCGTGAGGTCGTCGACTGCCTTTCGGCCGGCAACACCGGGGGCGTCGACACGGCGTGGTTGCAGGAGCTCTTCCACACACATCAGGTCGCGGACGCGGTCCACCGCAAGGTGCGCGCCGCCGTTGCGGATCTCCGCGACATGAGTGGTGCCGTCGACGGCCGGTTGCGTGGCCATCTCAACGCATTCATCGACTTGCTCGTGCCCTCGGCCGCGAGCGCTCCCACGGTGTAGGCATGGAGGTTTCGATGGGCTCTTCCGAAGCCGGAAATCCGTGGCGGCGAGTCTCCGGCGTACGCCAGGTCGTGCCGCTGACCGTTCTTGTGTGCCATGCCATGTGGCATTGGATCGCGCGGCCCTACAAGGCCGGTCGGCCGGCGAGGCGGTTCAGCGGGCTGTGGTCGCGTATGCGTTCGTCGGCCGGCTCCGCCGTCTACGACACCGTGATCAACCACTTCATCAAGGGCTACGCCGAACTCACGCACAGTCGACCCAGACCGGAGACCGGCGCTCTCGTCATCCTGTTGTATCGCCTCATGGCGGCGTTCGACGACGAGTACGAGCGCCGCATCCAGGTCGGCGGGTCGATGGGATTCGACGACGTCTTCGCCGCGGACCAGGTCCAGGATCACCTCAAGGCGCTGTCGGCGTTTCTGGCCGCGTACGAGGAACGGCAGGCGATCCGCCAATTCTTGGAGACCTACACGGCCGAGAACTACGACCGGTACCTCGCGCTCACTCGATCGGCGGACAGTGACGTCTCCGCGGAGAGTCACCTGGCGATGATCGAGCTCGACTCGGGCGGTTTCCTCGTCTGCACGGCCCAGGTCATCGCGATCTTCAACGGACACCGTGTCAGTCCCGAGGTGCTGGCGCAGTTCGCACACCTCGGTGTGGTGGGGAAGCTCGCCGATGACATGGTCGACGTCTGGGCCGACATGCGGGAAGGGTCCGCCAACGCGCTGGCGGGAATGGTGCGCTCCACACCGGACGAGGCGCGGATCCTGTCGGACCAGGCGCTGCACCGCCGACGCGCCTCCTATCGCTGGTGGAAGAAGCACTGCCCGGCATCGTTCGCGCGCTTCACGGAGGTGCTCGCGCATCATCGCGACGAGGTGACGTCGCGCTCGCTCGGGCTGGCAGGTGATCTCATGCTCCTGCCGGCGGCGTGGGGTGGGCCCGAGACCCGCAAGGCGCAGAGCGAGCGGGCGGAGATCCGCGTATGAAGCTCTGGTGGGTCTTGCGCAACGTCTTCCCCGGCCCACTCGTGCGGCTGGTGTTCCGTCCCGCCCTGCACGGCGCCGCAGGTCTTCCATCGGGCGGCGCCATTCTCGTCGTCAATCACCTGTCGCGAACAGATCCGGGCTTCCTGCAGCTGGCGATCAATCGCCAGCTCGTGTTCGCCGTCAACGAACGCTTCTTCCGCCAGCCGGGCGTGACGGGATGGCTGCTGCGGCGTTTTCTTCTCCGCTGCGAGTCGGTCTCCGTCCAGCCGGGCGGCGCGACCGCGGCGCAGAGCTTGATCGATGCCGCGACCGCCACGGTCCGGTCCGGCCGCCTCTTCTGTGTGTTCCCGGAGGGAGGCATCTCGCGCGACGGCCACCTGCACAAGGGGCACACAGGTCTCGGGCGGGTGATCTTGGCTACGGGCGCAGCCACCATCCCGATCGCGATGCTCAACACCGACGACATCCTGCCGCCGGGCCGATGGCGGCCGAAGTTCAGGCGAGTGCATATTCGCGTCGGGCGGTCCATCGACTTCGACGATCACGGATCGTCGTCTCCGGACGACGCACGATCGGTCACGGATCGCGTGATGCGCGAGATCGAGGAGTTGTCCGGCCGGGCGTACGTGGATCGTTATGTTCACTGAGGAGCGCCGGCCGGCCGCCGACGCGTTCTGGCGGCGGCTGGCGGGACCCCGCGTCCTCCTGCGGTCGGGCTCCTTCGGCGTCCGCGTCGCTCGCCACGCCGTCCGCCGGCCGTATCGGCGGGGGCTGCCGAGCGGCGACGACCGTCTGATCCGCCGGCGTATCCGCGCCGCGGTCTACGACTCGGTCGTTCACCTGCTCCTCGACGCGTACGCCGAGATCGAAGGCGTGTCCCTGCAGCGGCGAACCGGCCCGATCCTGGTCCGCCTCAACCGGATGTTGGCCGCGTTCGACGACGCGTTCGAGTCGAGGCTCGGAGCCGGCTCCTCGCTGAGCTTTCCCGACGTCTTCGCCGACCATGTCGTGCAGGAGCGGATGCACGAGGCGATCGCCTACCTGGTCGATTACCCGGAGGGCCCGGGGATCCGCGAGTACCTGAACGAATGGGTGAACTCCCAGTACGCGGCGTATGTGGCGCTGGCGACGCGGGAGCGTGTGCACGAGAGTCTCGATGATCAGCTGGAGCTGGCCCGGGTCGACTCCGGCGGACTTGCCACCTGCTTCGCCAACTGCGTCGGTCTGGTGCAGGGGGCGCGGCCCAGCGCGGCTCTCATCGATCAGTTCACGAGTCTCGGCCTGCTCGGCAAGGTCGCGGATGACGTCGTGGACTTCTGGGACGATCTCCGGAGCGATCGCATCAATATCGTGCGCGGAATCCTCCACCGATCCCCGGCGGAGGAGGCGCTCGTCCTTCGCCGCGCCGGTTCCATGGACAGCACCGCCATCAGCTGGTGGCGACATCACTGCCCGGCGACGTATGTGGCGCTCTCCGCTTTCCTGGCCGACTACCGCCGGTGCACGACTGCCCCGTCGATGACGATTGCCGCCGACCTCATGCTGCTGCCGGCGAGATGGGGCCGCACGGTGATCCGCGCCGCGCCGGTGGGTCTTCGCAACTGACAGTCACAGCACACCTGCGAATCGGCAGTACGCCGAAACGCTCGCAGCCATCGCCTACGGTGTACCCCGCATACCGCCCGCAGTTCCGGGCGGGAAGGGGGCGTCTTGCGGTTCGGTGTCTTGGGACCGGTAGTGGCGTACGGCCTCGGCGGCGCTGTCGAGCTGGGACCCGCCCGTCAGCGCACAGTGCTGGCAGTGCTTCTGGCCGAGCCGCAGGCCCCGGTCACCTCTGAGCAACTCGTCGACCGGGTGTGGGGCGATCGGCCGCCCCAGCGGGCCCGGCTGACGCTGCACAGCTACTTGTCGCGACTGCGGGGCGTCCTCGCAGCGTCCGGCGGCCCCGCAGTCGTCCGCCGAGCAGGCGGTTACCTGCTGGACGTCGAGCCCTCGACCGTGGACCTGCACTGCTTCCGTGATCTTGTTACGGCGGCCCGGGCTGCAGACGATGCCACCGCGATGGGTCTGTGGCGCGACGCGCTCGCACTGTGGCGGGGCACGCCCTTCGACGACGTGGACAGCGATTGGCTCCAGGCCATCTCAGCCTCCCTGGAGCTCGAGCGGTGGGCGATGATCCTCGACCGCAACGACGCCCTGCTGCGCAGCGGTCACCACACGACGGTGCTGGCCGAGCTGGCCGCGGCGATGGACGACCACCCGCTGGACGAACGGCTCGCCGGACAATTCATGCTGGCGCTCTACAGCGGCGGCCGTCAGGCCGACGCGCTCGCACATTACCGATCACTCCGTCAGCGGCTGGTCGAGGAGGTGGGCAGCGAGCCCAGTCCCGCACTGCGCGAACTGCACCGTCAGATCCTGCGGCAAGAGCCCCAGATCGCCGTCACGACAACATCCGAGCAGCGGACCGCACAGACCGTTACCGGCCCGGTCATCGCCGCGCCGAGCCAGTTGCCGGCCGACGTCCCCGGCTTCACCGCGCGAGACGTGGAGCTGGCGACGTTGACTCGGCTCGCCGCTGAGGTGCCGGCCGCACCGCTGGCCACCATCGTCGGCCCGGGTGGCGTGGGAAAGACCGCGCTCGCTGTCCACTGGGGGCACGCCCATCGGGCTGGATTCCCGGGTGGGCAGTTGTATGTGAACCTGCGCGGCTTCGACGAACGCGAACCGGTGACGCCCTGGGAAGCGCTGGGGCGGCTGCTCATGGCTTTGGGGTGGCGGCGGGACGCGGTGCCCGACGACGTCGACGCGGCCGCCGAGTTGTTCCGAGCGTCGACCGCCGACCGCGGCGTCCTGGTGATCCTGGACAACGCGGGCAGCGCGGAACAGGTCCGGCCGCTGCTACCCGGAAGTGGCTGCTTCACCATCGTGACGAGCCGGGACCGGCTCACCGGGCTCGTCGCGCTCAACGACGCCCGGCCGGTACGCGTGGGTGCGCTCGGCGGCGAGGCCGCCACCGAGCTGCTGTCCCGCATCCTAGGCCCGGAGCGCGTCGCGGCTGATCCGCAGGCGACCGAACGGCTCGCCGGCCTGTGCGGGCAGCTTCCGCTCGCGCTGCGGATCGCGGCCGCGCACATCGTCGGCGACCCCGATGTCGCGATCGGCGATTACGTGGACGAGCTGGAACGCCGCGACCGCCTCGACGTCCTGCTCATCGACGGCGATCCCACGGCGGCGGTGGCGGCCAACCTCGATCTGTCCTACCGGACGCTCACCGCGCACGCTCGCGATCTGTACTGCCGCATCGGCGCGCTGCCCGGCGAAGACTTCTCGCAGGATCTGCTGACGGCGGTGTCGGGACTGTCTGAGGAGGACACATCGCAGGCGCTGCGCTACCTGGTCGCCGGTCACCTTGTCGAGCAACACCGATCCCGCCGCTACCGTATGCACGACCTGGTGCGGCTGCACGCGGCGCGCTCGGCACGGCGAGATCTGCCGGAGCCCGACCGCGATGCGCTGATCACCGGGTTCATCGAGTGGCACCACGACCGCGCCTATCTACCGATCGAGGACGAGGAGTCCAACGTCTTCCTGGCGTGCGAAGCGCTGCGCGACCATCCCAAGTTGTGGCGGCTCGTGGTGCCGTTGCGCAACACCCTCAACGAGTGGCGCTCGGTTGCCCGGGTCCGCGAGTTCCTCGACGTGGCAGGACGTTTGGCGGAACAGCACGGCGACGGCCCCGGCTTGTTCCGCATGACGGCGATGACGGCGTCCGCCCTGCGGTCGGAGGGTGACAGCACCGCCGCCGTCGAGGTGGGCACGAGGGCCGTCGCCCTGGCCGGCGACCTCAGCGACCGGGAGAAGGTCACCGCCCACGGCAACCTCGGCATATTCCTGTTCGACCACGGGGACTTCATCGGCTCCGCCAAGGCGTTCGCGGAGGCAGTGGGCCGCGCCGCAGCGTCGGGGAACACGCGGTCGCAACTCATCTTCGTCAGCAGTCTGATCCAGGTCCTGGTCCGGCTCGGCCGGATCGAGGAGGCGGAGAAGTATCTGCGAGACGCCGAGGCACTACGGGCGGACGCGCTGACCTCGGAGGAGCAACACGTCCGGCTCTGGCTGTCCGCCGCGGAGATCCAAGTCTTCCGGGGCGAGTTCGACGCGGCGATGAACGCGGCCGACACGGCACTCGCCATCGCCCGCGAGGGCTCGTACGGACACCTGGACATGTGGTGCATGCAAGTACGCGCTCAGATTCAGCTTCACGCCGGGCGGCCGGAACCGGCCCGGCGGGCATTCGAGGAGGAGCTGGCGGACGCCAGGGACCGCAATATGCATTCCTTCGAGCCGGAGATCTTGCGTGACCTCGCCGAGGTCCTCGTCGACCTGGGCGAACACCATCGAGCCCGAGACCTGGTCGCCGAGGCTCGCGCGAAGTGGCCGAAGATCGCCCGGAGCCATGAACCCTTCGCAGATCTCGTGCTCGCCGGTGCCCACAACGGGTTGGGCGAGTTCGAGGTCGCCGCCGGTCACGCGCAGGCGGCGGTCGACGCGTACCGGACGATGCCGTGGCCGGCCCGGCTCGAACTGGCTCTGCTCGCGCTTGCGGACGCCCACGCGGGCCTCGGCGACACCGAAGCCGCACAGCGGAGCCGCGCTGAGGCCGATCAGCTGGCGACAGTGATCAACCGGCCACGAAGGGAACGGTTTCGGAAGCTGCGACCAGATCGCCTGTCAAGGCGCTGACGGCTCACCGGCGGCAGGATCAGCCGAACTCAGCTCAGCTGGTGGCCGATGGTGCTGTCGACGTGCTCCGGGATCTCGCCCTCATGGCGATCCCCGGTGGTGGGGGTCCCGGACGGTTCGAACATGAGGATCGCCCCGCCGGGTGAGGACGGTTTGTGTTCGGTGCCCTTGGGCACCACGAACGTGTCGCCCTTGCGCAGAATCACCGTGGTCTCGTTGCCGTCGGCGTCGCGGAGGGCGACGTCGAACCGGCCGTCGAGCACGAGGAAGAACTCGTCGGTGTCGTCGTGGACGTGCCAGACATGCTCGCCTTCGGTGTGCGCGATCCGTACGTCGTAGTCGTTGACTCTGGCCACGATCCGGGGGCTGTAGACCTCGTCGAAGGTGGCCAGTGCCTCGGTCAGGTTCACGGGTTTCGTCTGCATGGCACCGATTCTCTGACGGTCCGAACGGGGATTTCTTGTACGATCTTGGCCCCCTGCGCGCAAGCACGTCTGGCTGAACCGGTGGAGCGGTGTCAGCCGAAGGGGGCAGCTCTTGAGGGGGACGTCGCGAATCGAGGCCCGTTGTTAGGATCCGAGCACTCTTCGGCTAGGGAACACGGGGATTTCAGACGTGGGATATACGTTTCGTGAAGCCGCTTTCGTCACCGCCGCGGCAGTCCTGATTCACGCGGGCAGCCCACCGGCGACCGCCACGAGCCCGTCCTTGAAGGTGACGACGCTGGGCCGGGACGGCGTCGCCGTCGCCACGACCGTGACGCTCGTCAACATGACGAGCCACGACTGGTATCAGGTGGCCAGCGACACGACCAAAGTGCTGCCCGCCGGCCGCTACGCCGCGCTGGTCGACATCTGGAACACCAGGGACTCCACCGACACCATGGCCGCGACGATCGTCTCGGTGACCGCCCCGAAGTCGATTGTGATCGACGCGCGGGCCGGCGTACCGCTGCGGGTCCGGCTGGACAACAGCCCGGACTCCACGACTTACTCCCAGCGGTTCAGCGCGCAGGTCTGCGTCGCCGGAAGCAGCATGGGCGCCGGCGGGTGGAACGTGCCGGGCAGGTTCTTCGTCATCCCGAACACCTCCACCGAGCTGCGCTTCGCGTACATGTCCACGTGGACGCGTTCGGACGACGCGGAGGCTTACATCGTCAACGGCGAGACCGCCGGGCTGCCCCGATACGGCATCATGAGGTCCACGTCTTCGCTCGCGACGCTCAACGCGCAGGTACGCAAGGGCCCGTCGGGCGCGGCGTACAACACGCTGGCGCTGCAGCCCAATCAGGACAACGGTTTGAGCTGTTCGAGCTCGCTCTACCTCAGCCTGAAGAACGCGCCCGCGCCGTACACGATGATCACCCATGTCTCGCCGGGGCAGTGGCTCGTCCGCAGTGAGTCCGACATCGACTTCTGGTGGGACCGGCGTACGTTCACCGCCGGGCAGCAGGTCACCGACGTCTTCAACCGCGCCGCCTGGGGCCCGGCCCACATCGTGCCCGCCGTAGCGGGCAAGAACATCACCTTCGACGGCCAGCACATGTTCACCGACTGGTATCAGCTGGGCTCGCAGGCGAGTGAGAAGACGGTGTCGACGCTCACCCTCAACGGCGCGACCGTCGCGACGCGTACGAGCACGTCGTGGGGGGACGACAGTCCTCAGCAGTTCTTCCCCATCACGACGGCGGGCTGGTACACGCTGACCTCCACGGCGACGCGTTACCACCCCGACTTCACCTACCCGGCCGACCTGTTGTCGCCGAAGGTGACCACCAGCTTCCGGTTCTACGCCAAGCCGGGCACTTCGACGATCGCGCCGGTGCTGCTGACCCGGTTCCTCCCGGGCGGGCTCGACCTGTACAACCACGCCGCGCCGTCGAGCACCACGCCGGTTTCGCTCAACTTCGACCGGCAGCGGTGGCTGATGGACTTCCCGTTCCCGACGGCGACCGTGAAGACGGTCACGGCCTGGGCGTCGTCCGACGACGGGACGACGTGGCGGGCGGTTCCCGTCACCGTCTCCGGGGGCAGGTGGTCGCTGTCGGTGCCCAACCCCGCGTCCGGCTACGTGAGCCTGCGGGCGCAGGTCGCCGACGGTGCGGGCAACATCGGGACGACGACGATCTACCGGGCGTACGGCATCGGTTAGTCGAGGCGGGCGGCGGGTCCCGGCGCGGGCGATCGCATCGCGTCGGCCGCCGCCTGTCCGGCCGGCACGTCGGGGATCCGGGCCAGCCGGCTCGGCCACCAGATGTGCCGGCCCAGGTCCAGGTTCAGCGCGGTGACCAGGACCGAGCGGACGACGATGGTGTCCAGCAGGACGCCGAAGGCGACGGCGAAGCCGATCTCGGCGAACGCGGTCAGCGGCAGGGTGGCCAGGACGGCGAAGGTGCCGGCCAGCACCAGTCCGGCTGAGGTGATCACCCCGCCCGTCGCGGACAGCCCGACGAGGGCGCCTCGCCGGGTGCCGTGCCGCGCCGACTCCTCGCGTACGCGGGTCATCAGGAAGATGTTGTAGTCGATGCCCAGTGCGACGAGGAAGACGAAGACGAACAACGGCAGCGACGTGTCGGCGCCGTCGAATCCGAAGACGTGCCGGAACACCAGCGCGCTAGCACCGAGGGCGGCTCCGAAGGACAGCACGACGGTGGCGATGAGCAGGATCGGTCCGATCACCGCTCGGAGCAGCATCATCAGGATCAGGAAGACGACGAGCAGCACGATCGGGATGATCAGGTTCCGGTCCCGTTCGGCGGCTCGCTGCACGTCGAGGTTGATCGCGGTGTTGCCCCCGACCAGTGCGTTTGCTCCGGGGACGGCGTGCACCGCGTCGCGTACGCGGTCGACCGTCGTGTACGCCGCCGAGCTGTCGGCCGGATCGGTCAGCGTTCCTTCGAGGTACGCGGTGCCGTCGCGTACCACCGGCGGGGTGACGCTGGCAGGATCGATGCCGGTCGTGCCGGCGAGCGCTGTGCGTACCGCATCTGCTTGAGCGGCGGAGCTGACCACGACGACCGGGTTGCCGGCGCCCGCCGCGAAGTGGCGGGAGACGATCTCCTCGCCCGCGACCGAGTCCGGGTTGCCGCGGAAGGATTGGGCGTTGGTCAGACCTGTGGCGTCGAGTTGCACGATGCCGAGGGTGAGCGCGGCGAGCACGAGGGTCGTGACGATCCAGGTGAGCCGGGCCCGGTGGGCGATGCCCGCGCCGATCTTCGCCCAGAATCCGGTCGTGGTGGGTTCGCGGGAGCCGAAGGCCGGCCGCTTCGGCCAGAAGACCCAGCGGCCCACGGTCGTGAGCAGCGCCGGGAGCAGGGTGAGCATGACGGCGAGGCCCACGAGGATGCCGATCGCGGCGACCGGTCCGAGGCCGCGGGTCGCGTTCGTCTCGGCGAACATCAGGCACAGCATGCCGACGACCACGGTCGAGGCGCTGGCGATGATCGCCGGTCCGGCGCGGTGCAGCGCGACCGCCATCGCCTCGTGCCGGTCGGAGTGTTTGCGCAGCTCTTCCCGGTATCGGGCGACCAGGAGCAGCGCGTAGTCGGTGCCCGCGCCGAACACGAGGACGGTCAGGATGCCCGCGCTCTGCGCGTTCACGGTGAGGCCGGCGTTCTTGGCCAGCAGGTAGATCACCGCTTGGGCGACGGTCAGCGCGACTCCGGCGGAGATCACCGGCAACAGCCACAGGACCGGGCTGCGATAGGTCAGCAGCAGGATGATCACGACGACTCCGATCGTGCCGTAGAGCAGCGTGGAGTCGATGCCTTCGAAGGCTTTGCTGGAATCGGCGGCGATGCCGGCCGGGCCGGTCACGTAGACCGCCATGCCGTTCGCGCCGTCGCGGGCCGTCGCGGTGATCGCCTCGACCGCGGTGCCGGCCTTGTTCCAGCCTTCCTCGCCCAAGTTGAGCGGGATGATGATCTCGGCGGCCTGGCCGTCCCGCGCGGGGATCGGCCCGACGACCTTGCCGTCCAGGTCGCTCAAACCGGCCCAGGTCTGGGCGTCGCCAACGATCTTCTGCTGGTCGGCGGGTGTCAGCCCGGCCGGTCGCTCGTAGACGACCACCGCCGGGATGGTGTTCGGCGAGGCGAACGCGGCCTGCGCGTCCAGCGCCTTGGTGGACTCGGCGCTGCCGGGCAGCCAGGACTTGGCCTCGTTCTGCTCGACGTCGGTCAGCTTGCCCGCCAGTGGTCCGGCCACCGCGACGACGATGAGCCAGAAGATGATGAAGGCGTACTTCGCCCGGCGATGCGTGATCAAGCCGACGATGGATCTCGTCATGGCTCCCCCGTTGAGGCGCTCAGCCCCTTCCGCCGAGGCTACGCCGCCGAGAGCGGTGATCTTGGGTAGAGTCGGGTCTATGGCCCAAAAGCATGTCGCCGGTGGCGTGGTACACGAGGTTCCGGACGATTTGCGAACAGTCCTGGTCGCCGATGACGCGGCGTTGACCGCCTGGGAAGGGCTCACGCCGCTGGCCCGCAACGAGTGGATCTGCTGGACCATCAGCGTGAAGAAGCAGGAGACGAGAGAAGACCACGTCCGCCGGGTGGTGTCCGAGCTCAAAGAGGGCATACGCCGGCCTTGCTGCTGGATGGGCTGCGTTCACCGCACCGACAAGCCCGTCAGTCCGTCGGTGCAGTACGTGCTCAGCAGGCGGTCGAAGAAGTGAATGTCCGGGCCGGTGTTTGCCTCCGCCAATCCTGGACATGTAGTGTCCAGATATGCGGATGAGCGAGGGCGTCGAGTGGGCGCTGCACAGCTGCCTCAACCTGACCTGGCTCCCCGCCGGGCAGGCGATCCCGGTGGCCAAGCTCGCGGCGTTCTACGACTTGCCGGCCGCGTACTTGAACAAGCAGCTGCAGGCGCTGGCCCGGGCGGGGATCGTCACCTCGACCCCCGGTCCGCGCGGCGGCTTCCAGCTGGCCCGCAGCCCCGAGACGATCACCCTGCTCGACGTGGTCGTCGCGATCGAGGGGCCAGACGAGGCGTTCCGCTGCGAACAGCTGCTCAAGCAGGGTCCGGGCGCCGACCCCCGGGTCGACTACCGGCAGGCCTGCCTGGTGGCACAGGCGATGAGCCGCGCCGACCTGGCCTGGCGCAAGGAGTTGGCCGGCCAGACGCTCGCGGGTCTGCAGGCCCAGGTCGAGCGCCGCTATCCGGCCACGCCCGACAACACCCGGAACAGGTTCGCCGCGCTGCGCGCCTGACTTCAGCCCGCTGCGACGGGCTCACTCTTGGAGGTAATTCTAGATGTCCGATATCCAGGAAAAGATCAACCATGTCGTACGCGGACCGGTGTGGCGACCGGGCGTGGCCGGGTTCGACGAGGCTCGCCTGCCCTGGAACCGGGCCGTCGAGCAGCCGGTGGACGCCGTCGTCGAAGCCGCCGACCCGGCCGACGTCGCCGCCCTCGTCCGCTACGCCGGCACGAACGGGCTCACCGTCGCCCCCCAGCCCAACGGGCACGGCGCGACCGGACGCACCGACGGGACGATCTTGCTGCGTACGCGGAAGCTGGACGCGCTCGACATCGATCCGGTGAACCGCCGGGCCCGGATCGGCGCCGGCGTGTCCTCCGGACGGCTGCAGCAGGCGGCGGCCGCGTACGGGTTGACCGGGTTGCCCGGCAGCTCCCCCGTCGTCAGCGTCACCGGCGTCGCCCTCGGCGGCGGGCTGAGCTGGTTCGGGCGTACGCACGGCTGGGTCGCCGACAGCGTACGCGCGCTCGACGTCGTGGACGCCGAAGGCCGGGAACGGCACGTCACCGCCGACAGCGATCCCGACCTGTTCTGGGCGCTGCGCGGTGCGGGTGGCGACTTTGCCGTCGTCACCGCACTCGAACTCGACCTGCACCCCGCACCGCACCTCTACGGCGGGCGCATGATGTGGACCGGCGAACACGCGTTCGCCGTGCTTTCGGCGTATCAGCAGATCGTGGACAATGCGCCCGATGAGCTGACGCTGTGGTTCACCCTGGTCCACTTTCCCGGCGCGGACCCGATGGTCACCGTGGACGCCACCTACCTCGGCCCGGAGGCCGAAGCGCGCGACCTACTCGCGGAGCTGGACCGGCTGCCGCAGCCGATCGCAGACAGCCGACGCGTCATGGCGGTCGACGAACTGGGCGGCATCACCGGCGAACCGACCGAACCCAGCGCCGGACTGTCCCACGCGGAGCTGCTCACCACGCTCGACGACGCGCTGCTGGCCGAACCGATCGCACCGCTGCTCAGCGTCCAGGTACGCCACCTCGGCGGCGCGTTCGCCCGGCCGTCCGACAGCCCGCACGGGCCGCTGACCGAACCGTTCGCGCTGTACCTGTTCGGGATTCCGCGCGATCCCGAAGGCGTGCTCGCCAAGCAGGCCGCGCTGGCGGCGTCGCTTCCCACCAGCGGCCGCAAGCCGTTCACCTTCCTCAACCCGGCCGAGACCGTCGCCGACGCGTTCGCACCCGAGGTCGTCGAGCGGTTGCGGCGGATCAAGAGCAACGTGGATCCGGGCGGGGTGTTCCGCTCGAACTTCCCGGTCTGACGGCCATGCCGGATCAGGGTTCCGGGTCGAATCTTGAGCGAAGATTCGGCCGGAAACCCTGATCCAGCGCGGCCAACGGCGATCCGGCCCGATCAAGCGCGAACGGGTGCGGGCCGCCGGACGAACGCCGCCCGCAGGCGGGAGCCGTTGATCGGCACGGCCGCCGCGGCGAGCACGACGGCGCAGCTCGCCTGGAGCACGACGAACCAGATCGGCAGCGCGCCGACGAAGACGTCGACAGCGACGATCGCGGGCGGCACGATGACCGAGATGATGCGCATACGCAGGTAGGCCCAGCGGGCGCCGCGCACTGCGAAGCCGCTGAACACGTAGGTGACGATCGCGCTCGCCAGCACGGCGATCGAACGGCCCCACATGAACCCGGTCACCGCGTGCCCGGTCGCGGACAGCAGGGCGACCAGGCCGAGGACGGCGGCGGCGAGCAGGCCGTAGACGGCGACGAGGATCCGGGCGGGGCGCAGAAGCGTGGTGAAATCCATGCCGACGACGCTAGGAAGGTCAAGATCGCCGCGGTATGCGTCGAAGCCCACGAGACGGTGGGTCTAGACCCACTGTCCGGTAGATCATGATCGTGACACGCTGTGAACATGCAGCTAGTGCGAGGCTTCGGGCGGTCGTGTGCGGTCGTCGCGGTCACCCTGCTGGTGCCGGCGACGTGGGCGACGGCGATCGCGGTCATGGTCTGGTGGCGCAACCCGTGGACGTGGTTCGCCCCGGTCATGCTGGCGGTCGCGGGCACGGCGGGCCTGTCCGGCCCGGTCTGCCGCTGGACACGGGCGCTGGTCGCCCGCTGGTCAGGCGTCGTCATCCCCGCCGGGCACCGCAAGGCTCCGCCGATCGTGCAGATGGCCAACGGCTACTGGTGGAACGGATTCACCTACGCGCGCAGCAGCCGTCAGGCCCAGCAGGAGCAGGAGCTGCGGCTGCGCTGGCGCGACCCGGCCACCTGGCGGGACGTGCGGTTCACGCTTCTGGCCCCGGTCACCGCCGGGATCGCCGCGCTGGTCCCGGTGCTCGGCCTGGTCATGCTGGTCGTCGGGCTGATCTCCGTGAGCACCATCGGATACGCCGCCGCAGCGCTCGGACTGGCGACGACGGTGGCCGCGGCACCCCACGCCTGGAAGGCGCTCCAGCCGACCGCCGTACGCTTCCTCGGCCCCTCGCCGTCCATGGCGCTCGCGGATCGGGTGCGGGAGCTGACGACCCAGCGAGCCGACGTCACCGTCGCGCAGGCCGCCGAGATCCGCCGCATCGAACGCGACCTGCACGACGGCGCTCAAGCGCGCCTGGTCGGACTCGGGCTGTCGCTGGCCACGGCGGAAAAGCTCATGGAACGAGATCCGGAACAGGCCAAGGAGTTGATGCGGCAGGCGCGGGCAGGCGCGGCAGCATCGCTGTCCGAGCTGCGGGAACTGGTCAAAGGCATCAGCCCGCCGGTGCTGACCGAACGCGGCCTCGTCGACGCCGTCCGCGCGCTCGCCCTCGACTGCCCGCTGAAGGTCACTGTGGACGCCGACAGCGCACTGCGGATGGATCCGCCGGTCGAAGCTGCCGTGTACTTCGGAGTCTCCGAAGTGCTCACCAACGCCGTCCGGCACTCCGGAGCGACGAAGGCCCGGGTTTCGCTGGCCCGCCGCGAAGCCGACCTCGTCGTCGAGATCACCGACGACGGCCACGGCGGGGCCGACCTGCGTGCCGACGGCGGCCTGGCCGGACTGCGCCGACGCCTCGCCGTCTTCGACGGCACCCTCGACCTGGACAGCCCGGTCGGCGGACCGACCCGTGTGACGATGGTGGTGCCATGCGCGTCCTGGTAGCCGAAGACCTCTACCTGCTCCGCGACGGAGTCGTACGCCTCATCGAGGCGTACGGGCACGAGGTCGTCGCGACCGCCACCACCGGCCCGCAAACCCTCGACGCCCTCCGGCATTGGCGCCCCGACGTCTCCGTCGTCGACGTACGCATGCCCCCGACCCAGACCGACGAAGGCCTACGCGCCGTCCTCGCCGCCCGCGCCGAGATGCCGGGCCTGCCCGTGCTCATCCTGTCCCAGCACGTCGAGCAGCTGTACGCCCGCGAACTCCTCGCCGACGGCCAAGGCGCGGTCGGCTACCTGCTCAAGGAAAGCGTGTTCGACGCCGACCAGTTCATCGACGCACTCGTCCGAGTCGCCGCCGGTGGCACAGCCATGGACCCCGCCGTCATCGCCAAACTCCTGACCCGGCGACAGGACAAACACGGTCTCGACCGGCTCACCGACCGCGAACGCGAAGTACTCGCCCTGATGGCCGAAGGACTGTCCAACCAAGCCATCGGCAGACGGCTGTTCCTCAGCGACAGCGCGGTCAGCAAATACACCACGTCGCTGTTCGCCAAGCTCGACATCGGCGACGACACCGACACCAACCGCCGCGTCATCGCGGTCCTGGCGTACCTGAACCGGGACACCGCCTGACGGCGACACGACACCCGCCGCCGGGCCGCCGCGCAACCAGAGTGTGGGGAATCCGTCCAAGGTTTCCCCACACTCCGGCCGGCCGAGGCTCAGGCGCTGACCTCCTCCTCGACCCTGGCCGGTGCCACTAGGGCCGACTTGCGCGCCCGGCGTCCGGGCATCCACCAGTTGGCCTTGCCGAACAGTTCCATCACCGCCGGGACGAGGACCATCCGGACGATGGTGGCGTCGATGAGCACCGCGACCGCCATGCCCAGACCTCCCTGCTTGAGGGAGACGTCGGGGCCGAGGAGGGAGGTCGTGAAGATGGCGATCATGATGGCGGCTGCCGCGGTGATGACCTTGGCCGTCCGGGCCAGCCCTCGGGCGACCGCAACCCGCGTGTCGCCGGTGCGCTCGTACTCCTCCCGGATCCGCGAGATCAGGAAGACCTCGTAGTCCATGGAAAGGCCGAACAGGAGCGGGAACATCGTCACGGGGATGAAGGTCGTGACTGGCATCTCGGTGGGGAATCCGAGGGCCGGTCCGAACCATCCCCACTGGACGACGGCGACGATCACGCCATACGCGGCCGCGATCGACAGCACGTTCATCACCGCGGCCTGCAGCGCGATCGTGACCGAGCGAACCAGCGCGATCAGCAGGATCAGCGAGAGGACGATGACGATCGCGATCATAGGTATCAACCGGGAGCTGACTCCGTCGGCGTAGTCGATGGTCGCGGCGTTCGGGCCGCCGAGGTAGACCTCCTTGCCACCGGATGCCTGGGGCAGGACATCTTCGCGGAGCCTGTGCACCAGCTCGGCGGTTGCCTCATCCTGGTAGCCGGTCGTCGGGAAGGCCATGAAGAGGACGGCCTGCCCGTCGTTGCTGACCTGGGGCTGAGTTGCGTAAGCGATGCCTTCGGTCTGGCCGACCGCCGCAATGACAGGCCGCAGATCAGCGCCGGAGGAGTCGACCTCCGCGGCGAAGATCAGAGGTGCGCCGTAGCCCGGTCCGAAGCCTTCGGAGATGATCTCGTGGGAGGTGTAGCTGCTCCGGTCGTGGGGCTGGACACTGGCGTCGGGCATGCTCAGGCGCATCGAGAGCACGGGTGCGGCCAGCACCAGCATGACCGTTCCGGCCAGGAGTGCGGCGGCAAGCGGCCAGCGCTGCACCACGCCCGCCCACCGCTCGGCCAGGGTGCGGCGATCGACCGAGGGGGCGCCGGCGGCCGCGCGCCGACGAGAGGAGCGGCGAGGCAGCCGCAACGAATTGATCTTGTAGCCGATGAAGCCGAGGAACGCGGGCAGCAGGGTCACCGCGGCAATCACCGTGACCAGCACGGCCGTCGAGGTGGCGACCGCCAGACCGGTCATCATCTGGTCGCCCATGACGACCAGACCCAGCAACGCGATCACCACGGTCGTGCCGGCGAACAGCACAGCGTGGCCCGCGGTGGTGATGGCCTTGACGATGGCGCCCTCGGGCTCGTCGCCGTCCTCCAAGGCGTCCTTGTAGCGGGTCACGATGAACAATGCGTAGTCGATGCCGACACCGAGCCCGATCATCGCAGCGAAGATCACCGCGAAGTCCGGCGCGGGAACCAAATGCCCCACAAGTTTCATCAGCGCGACTCCGCCGAGGAGTGCCAGCAGCGCGGTCACGATCGGCAGACCCATCGCCACCAGCGAGCCGAAGGCGATGAACAAGATCACGGCCGCGGCCAGGACTCCGATGCTCTCGGCCGGCCCCTGCGGGGGCGTCTCGGCCTTTTCTGCCTTCTCTCCGCCCAGACCCAGCGTGATGCCGTCGGCGGAGGCGGCCTTGACCGTGTCCACCAGAGGCTTGACGTCGGCCTTCGCCGCATCTGGGTCGGTCAGCGGGATGGTCGTACGGGCGATACGACGATCCTGTGTCACCAGTTTCTCGTCCTCGTATGGCGAGATGATCGGCCCGGTGAGCGAAGACGCGTCCAGGTCGGCGATGACCTTTTCGATCTTTTGCCGGACGGCCGGATCGTCGATTCCCTTCTCCGCCTTGATCGCGAGAGTGAGCGTGTCGCCTTGCCGCTCGGGGAAGTGCTTCGCTATCAGCGCCTGAGCCTTGGCGGAATCGGAGTCGCCACCGGAGTAGTCGTTGTCCGCGGCCGCACCGAAAGTGAAACCCACGAACGCCGCGACGATCACGCCGACGATCCAGGCCGACACCACAAGGCGGCGGCGTCGATAACAGAACCGGGCCAGCCTTGCCAGAGCTCCATCCGTACGGGGAGCCTCGGTCATCATCTTCTCCTACTTCGTACTGGGTGTATTGGAACGCTGCCGCTGCTTGACGGCGCAGGAAATCGCAGGCCCGGCGGGCTGACGAACGGTGTGGGTGGGATCAGCAGCCATGACGCCTGTCACGCGGCGCTTCTCGACCTGGGTGAGGATGATCAATCACAAGCTGATCGTCATGCCGACGCGGCTGCCGTCGCCTCCGACAGCGGATGGCGACGCGTACGCAATTGGGCGTAGTCGGCTGCTGCCCTGCTACGCCGACCGGCGTAGGGAACCGCGCAGCTGCGCGGAGCATTGCCCGGGCTGCGAGAACCTAAGATCACGACATGGAACACCGCACCGTGTCGTTGAGCCCGCGGCTGGTGGCACAGGACGTCGCGCTAGCGCTCTTCATCACCGTGATGCAGGTGCAGGGCACCGTTGCCAAAGTCGCCCTCGAGGGCGCGCCGCGTCCGCTCGCCGACCTGGGTTACCTCGGGTACGCGCTGCTGGTGGTCAGTGGCCTGGCCGTTGTGGCGCGCCGGCGATGGCCCGTTCCAGTGTTCGCCGTCACCGCAGTCGCCAGCGTCGTGTACTTCAGCCTCGACTTCCCGGACGGGCCGGGCTGGCTCGGACTCTTCGTCGCGCTGTACTCCCTCGCCGCCTACGGTGACGGGCGCCGGTCTCTGGTGACCGCCGGCGTGGGCATCACGGTGCTCGCCACGGTGTGGCTGGTCGCGGCGGCCGGCATCGAGCCTCGTGCTGCCATCGGATGGGTGTTCTTCCGGATCGGTGCGTCGGTCATGAGTGCGGCTCTCGGCGAGTCGGTCCGGTCTCGACGGGTCATCGCAGCCGACGCTCAGGCCCGTGCCGAGCTGGCAGAACGGACTCGCGAGGAGGAGAGTCGCGCGCGAGTCGACGCCGAGCGGCTCCGGATCGCGCGCGAGGTCCACGACACGGTCGCGCACGCCATCGCGATCATCAACGTCCAATCCGGCGTCAGCGCACACGTGCTCGACAAGCGGCCGGACGTGGCGCGCGATGCGCTGCAAGCCATCGAGCAGACCAGTTCCCAGGCGCTTCGAGAGATGCGGGCCATTCTCGGGGTCCTCCGCGATGACGGCGACGGGCGCGTGCCCCACCCCGGGCTCGGGCAGATCGACGAACTGACCACCAAGGCACGCGACGCCGGACTCGACATCACCGTCGAGGAGATCTCGCCGCCGACCCTAGTGCCCAGCGCGGTGGGCAGTGCCGTCTACCGGATCGTCCAAGAATCGATCACCAACGTGATCCGCCACGTCGGCCCGACCCGGGTGACTGTGACGCTGAGCCCGGGGGTCGACCTCATGGAAGTTCGAGTGACAGACGAAGGCCGCCGCGCCAACGCGAGCGACAGAACACAAGACCGGCACCTGCCGGCCCAGCGACCAGACCGTGCCGGCAACGCGACCAGCACCGGACGTGGGATTCTCGGCATGCGCGAACGCTGCCGGCTGCTGGGCGGAGAACTCGACGCCGGGCCGACGCCGAGTGGCGGGTTCGAGATCACTGCCCGTCTGCCCCTCGCGCCGACCGGATCGCGCCGATGAACGCGACCACGCCGTCGCCATCGACGAATGTCCCGATCAGAGTGCTGCTTGCCGACGATGAAGGTCTGGTCCGGTCCGGGTTCAAGGTCCTGCTCGACATCGAGGACGACATAACAGTGGTCGGCGAAGCCACCAACGGCGCCGAAGCCGTCGAGCGAGCCCGCGCAACCCGCCCCGACGTCGTGCTCATGGACATCCGCATGCCGAAGCTGGACGGGATCCAGGCCACGTCCCAGATCGCCGAGACGCCCGGATTGGAGCACGTCAGGGTCCTCATCCTCACCACTTACGACACCGACGAGCATGTCTTCGACGCGCTCCAAGCCGGAGCCAGTGGTTTCCTGCTCAAAGACGCCGGGCCGGCCGAACTCCTGCATGCCATTCGGGTCATCGCCGGAGGTGACGCCCTGCTCGCGCCGCGGATCACCCGTCGTCTCATCGGCCAGTTCACCGCGCAGCGGACCGCTGCCCAGACCGCAGCGGATCGGCTCGCGGTGCTTACCCAGCGGGAGCGCGAAGTGCTGGCGCTGGTGGGACAGGGCTTGAGCAACAACGAGATCGGCACCGAGTTGTTCCTCAGCCCGGCTACCGCACGCACTCACGTCAGCCACGCGATGGCGAAACTGGGTGCGCGTGACCGCGCACAGCTGGTCGTCATCGCCTACCAAACAGGGCTGGTCAGCCCTCACTAGGCGGCAAGGCGACGAGAGTCGACCGGCGTGTCGTTTCCGTACAAGACGGCTCCGGCGGCCGGCTTCTAGCATCGTCGAGTAACGCCCCGACAGCGCGTCGACCCGACGCCGCGTGAGTTGTGAGGAGAACGGCAGATGCGCAAGCTGGTCTACACCGGGTTCATGTCCCTCGACGGTGTGGTGGACTCCCCCGGCGGCGGGCCGGGCGAGGAGCACCGCAGCGGCGGCTGGGTGTTCAAGGACATCGAGTTCGTGCCGGAGGCGTTCGCGCTCAAGGGCGAGGAGCTCGCCGACACCACGGCGTTGATGTTCGGCCGGCGCAGCTACGAGGCGTTCGCGCCGACCTGGCGCGAGTCGGAGGACCACGCGGCGTACAAGGAGCTGCCCAAGTATGTCGTGTCGAGCTCGCTGAACGACGACGCGATCGTCGACGGCTGGGGTCCGACGACCATTCTGCGGTCGACCGAGGACGTCGCCCAGCTCAAGCAGGGCGAGGGTGGTGCGATCTTCATCCACGGCAGCGCGGAACTCGCTCGCCGTCTGTCGGACGCCGGTCTGATCGACCAGTACAACCTGCTCGTCTTCCCCATCCTGCTCGGCGAGGGAAAGAGCGTGTTCAGCCGGTCCGACAAGGAGAAGCAGATGCTCACTCTGCGCGAGTCGGCGGCGTATCCGAACGGGATCATGAAGGTGATCTACGACGTGACTCGCTGACCGAGGTCCAGCGCGATCGCGCCGCCCGCGCCCTCTCGCAATTGCAATGCGGTACGCCCGATGTAGCGGCGTAATGCGACGGCCAAGTGCGGGGCGTCGAAGTAGTCGAGCTCGAAGACGACGTCGGGGATCGGCGTTCCCGCCGCGAGGAGCGCCGCCGCCGTCCGGGCTCGTTCGATTTGGCGTACGGCGCCTTGGGTGAGCCCGGTCGCCGCCCGGAAACGGCGTTCGACCGTACGCGCCGACATGTCCGTGGGGTGGCCTCGTCGTACCTCGGTGACCAGTGGATCGCGGAGGATCGTCCCGGCCCGGATGAGGCGCTCCACCAGCGCCTCGGCGTCGTCGGCGGCCGGCCGCTCCCAGCGCATGCCGTCCAGCGGGAAGCTCCGGTGCGTGACGTCGGGCAGGTCGACCCCGCCGCCGACGAGCGCCGGGACCGGCAGGGTGCGCAGGGACGTGCCGACGGCGAACTCGATGCCGACGAAGGTCGCACCCTCGGGCACCGGTGCGCTGCCGGCACCGGTCTCCGGGCCGGTGATCGCCGCGTACGCCCTGCCTTCCCGTTCCCAGAACACCAGGCCCCAGCACACTCCGGCGACGGAGGTCATCTCGGTGACCTGATCACTGGTGCAGGTCCACACGGTGTCGATCCACGGCGAGTCCGACTCACGCGTCTCGAACCGCAATGTCACCCCGCCAGGATAAGGAACGCTCCGCCCCTGGCGGGGAGCTCACGTACGCGTACCAGCTGGGCTCAGCTGTAGGTGATCGCGAAGCTGTTGCAGGTGAAGGCCTGCTGGCCGCTGGTGCCGGACAGCTCGAAGCCGAACTGGACGTCGCCGATGGTCACGTCGGCCCACCAGCCCTGCGTCCGCAGCCACTTCAGCACGGCCAGCACGTCGATGCTGCCCGAGTTGGCGTTGCTGGTCCGCAGGAACGAGAAGACCGCGTTGCTGCCGTTGTTGCCCTTGTAGACGTTCCAGGTCTGGCCGCCGACGCTCACGTTGGTGAACGACGGCACCGCGCCGTTGGAGTCGTAGGAGTCGGCGATGGGGCCGACCGCGCCGTTCTTGTTGGTCCACAACATCACCTCGTAGGCGTAGTTGTTGGCCCAGATGTCGTACGCGGTCTCCCAGTCGCCACCACTCGGCACGCTCACGTTGAACGTGCTGGTGAGGCTGGCCAGCGAGCTGATCGTCCGGTTGATCGTCTTGCCGGTGTGCGGGTACGCCTTCACCCCGGAGGTCATCGGATGGTTGGCGACGACGCCCCAGTTGGTGCCGGTACGCGCCCAGATCGTCTGTGGTCCGGCGCCCGAGCCCCAGACGTCGTTGTTCAGCGTGTAGCCGTTGTTGGTCCAGTTGTCCCACTGGCCGCTGGCCACCCAGACAGCGTCCGACGGTACGCCCGACGACCCGGTCGAGCTGGGCGAAGGGCTGGCCGACGTCCGGCTCGGGCTCGGCGACGCGGCCGTCGGCGACGGCGACCCGGTGACGACACCGGTACAGCTCGTGCCGTTCAAGGTGAAGCCGGTCGGCACCGGGTTGGCGGAGTTGTTCCACGACCCGTTGAACCCGAACGAGGTGGACGCGTTGGTGGCGAGTGAGCCGTTGTAGCCGACGTTCTTGGCGGTCACCGTGGAGCCGCTCTGGGTGATGGTGGCGTTCCAGTACTGGGTGACCGTTTGCGAAGCGCCGAACGACCACACCAGGGTCCACGAGGAGACGGCGCTTCCCAGGTTGGTGATGGTGACGTTGGCGCCGAAGCCGCCCGGCCACTGGGACGAGACCGCGTACTGAACGGTGCAGCCGGCCGCGGCCGACGCCGGCAGCGCGGTGATCACGGCGGTCCCGGTTGCGGCGACCAGCGCCGCCACGCCCGCCACGAGGGCAGGAGCACGTCTACGCATGACTTGACCTTCCACGAGGTGGTCGGCGCGGGGCGTCGTTGGGCGACGGTGGTGGAGGCACCGAAACGGCGACGGCGACGAACGGCCAGCAACATCCCTGGGTAGACCACGATTGAGTTTGTCGAGACGTTAAACTTATAAGTTCGTCGATGCCAGGTCAATCGGTCGCGTCACGCCGTCACCAACAGCTCATTCAGGCCGACCTCATCATGCTGGGCTGCAGGTTCCAGAGCCATTGGAGGTAACAATCACCTAGGCGCGTCCAGCGGATGCTACTCGGTGTCAAACTGATCTTGAACCGATGCATGACTGACTCGTTCGGGAACACCAAAGCGCGACTGCGACCGCGCAATGACGATCTTCAAACCGGTCGTGCTGTCCCGGTCGAACCGCTCGATAGACAGTCGACCGGGGTACTCCAGACTCTCGCCGAGGCGGCGCACGCACTCCAGCCGGGACCTGCCCAGATGGTCTTGTATCACGTGCCGGGCGCTGCCATCCCTAGTCTGATGAAGCACGCGGATAATCTCTTCGAGATGTGGACTCCCGTCCAACACTCGCGACGGCCCGACAAGCGACATTGCCCAAACCGCACGCAGATTCTCACTGCGGTAACCAGCGGGAAGGTCCTCCAAAGAGGTGCCCTCCACCTCTTGCAGCACCGACTCAAGGTAATCCACGATGAGCGCGCCGCACCTGTCGATGGCCGGTCGCGATGCGATCACTTGCTGGGAGAGGGCACCGAGCACGAGGAGGACCGATTGCCAGGCCTCCAGGTCTGCGTGTTCGGTGACGTTCTCCAATAACGGGGTGGCATCGCTCGACAACCCGCATGCGTACATCCATACGCGGGCCAGTGTCGACTGCACTCCGCGCTCACCGATGATGTCGTGTGAGCGGTCCGACCAGTCGAGGACAGTCCGCGCGGCAAGGTACTCCTGGATCGTGTGATGTGTGAAGGCGAATCGGTTCTCGCTAACCGGCCGCACAAGTCCGATGGAGCTACAGGCTGCGATGAACACGATCGGCGACCTGCTCAGGCCGACCGAGCGTTTCCAGAGCCGATTGATGTCGTCGAGTGAGAAGTCTGACCGGTCTTGCTCCACGCACTGTGCCGACAGTTCCGCGAGCATGGTCGTGATTTGTCGTGAACTGAGGTCCGACCGCCGCCATGGCCGAGTAACCCCTCGGACGTCGTCCCACTCGTCGATCATGACGTCCAGGCACCGACTCACCACACTGCTGGTGTCACTCAATGCCAGGCTGTGCCGGGACCGTGCCGACGTCGTGTAGCTGAGCAGCAGAGGGTTGGTCAGAAGATCCCTGGCGGGGCTGTTGTAGAGCTCGTCGTTGAAGGCGCACCAAGCGGAAACCGACGAGCCGTGCGCGACGAAATGGTAGGTCCACTGCGCGATCTGCGAATCGTCGAACGGCAGGACCCGGAAATGCGCGAAATCTGGCAGGTCCCAACGGTACTCAGCGTCTCGGGAGGTGATGGCGACCCGGACTTCCGGCAGCCGGGAGCACAGCTGCTGAATTCCCCTGATCGCGCTTGCCCGGTCAGCTTCCGAAGGAAGCTCGTCCAGCCCGTCGAGCAGCAACAGGATTCGGCGGGTGATCGACGGTTGCTCCATCGCCAGCGCAATATCCGCCATATCATCGGTCGCAAGAAAGCGTGCCACGCCATCTGCGGTCAGATCACCCAGCGGAAAATTGCGCAGCTGCAGGTAGACGGGAATCGTCGAGCCAGCCGCGTCCCGGGCCGCCTCGAACACCATTCTCCGCAGCAAGGATGTCTTGCCCGCGCCGGCCGCACCAAGAATCACGACGCGGGCGTGCTCGCTGATCTGCGTCCACGCCAGATCGCCGCTCAGCTCATACGGTCCCTGTTCCTCGATCGCCTCCAGCCTGGGCGGAACGAACCAGGCATCCAGCGCCGGACGCGTGTCGTTCGTCATGCCTTCACCATGACGCCAGCGATCGGCGGTCCGACGTGCGTACTGGGCAATGCGAACGGCCACTCGACTAAGGACGCCGTTGTCCGCCCCGACCGGGACGCCGGCGTCGTCGACTTCGACGTACGCGACATCGAGGTTGTCAACCGGCCGATGCACCTGTGTACGGAAGATCCGTGCCCCAATCTCAACTTCGGCCGAAACCTGGTCGCAGCTACGTCGAATCAGACGGAGAAGCCATTCGTCGGGCACGTTCTCGCCGAACGTGGTCCCCGATATCGCCCGGAATCGCCCCCGATACAAACGGAGGGGAAGGAGGCGAATCTGCTGCTGATTGCTCATGCCGAGAGCAGCTCCTCCCGATAGGGCCCGTATCGGGCGTCCCACAGTCTTTCCTCGCCGAGCGCCACGAACATCTGTCTCATGAGATCGTAGGCAATGGTCCGCTCCGCCTCGGACAAGCCGCGAAAGACCTGCGACTTAACAAACGACACCAGTTCGATGCTGGGCAGCGTTCCGGTATGACGGGCCAGTTCCTGCAGCTCCTCCTCATGACCGTCGGCGGCAGAATAGCCCTGTACACAGAACTTGATCATCCGCACGCCAATCTCGGCGATCTGCAGATGCGTGCGAAGCTTCGCGTTGTACACGGCACGCAACCGAGAATCCGCCGCATCCGACAGCCCGTAGCCGGTGGGATCGATCAATGCATTATTGATCGGGTCGAAGTAGAGCGAGTTGCAGGCGAAGTCTCGGTAGGCGGTGTCCTGCTCGAAACTGGAGCCGAAGATCGCCCGCGGGGTACCAGGCCACAGATGCCGGAAGACTCGGATGTCGACGAACGGATCCGTTGTGCCGGGCGCCCCGCCGAGAGTGAGTTGACCGTTCGATCGATTCTCGTTGTCGAAACGAATTGTGCCCTCATACATTCCGTCAACGATGCGGAACAGTTTCTCCAATGGCATCGTGGTGGCGATGTCAACGTCGCGGCACTCGCGGTCGGCGATGATGTCCCGAACAGCACCGGCTGTCAGGAAGACCTCATGCCCACGGCTCCAGATCTCGCCGATGAGGTCGATGTAACGTGTGCCGTTGGGAATTCTCCGCCCCAACAGTTCAGCAAACCGATCCTGTTCAGCCCTCGTGGGACGCACCACGTTTGCGCTCGGCGGTAAGTGCGTCCAGTTCGGACCAACAGGCTTGTCAGGCTCAACGAGTCGAATACTGTCATAGCTGTGCAGTACGACGGTGGCGTCCCACTCGGTCTTGACGCAGGGCGCACAGTTTTGCGTATGACCCAACAGATGGCCGGAGATCGGCAGCGCCCGCTCATACCACAGGACACTGTCGCCAGGGCGAGGCAACGCGCAAGGCGGTATTTTCAGTGACCCCAAGTCGATTGTCGTCCGTGCCAGCTGCGACATATGGCGCGTCTCCGAGGATGGAAGGACTGTCCTGATGGCACAACCGAGAGCAGCGACACCGGTCCCGTCTCAGCACGCACCAATGTGGATCACCTCGCCGGACGCTCGTGGCACCGTCACGAGTTCTGCCTCGAGCATAGTCACACCCGACGTTGCACTTCCAACTGTCAATCCTTCGGGGCAGGAGATCAGGGTACCGGTTACCGACAATCAGTCAGATCCTGTGCATTCGATCGTCTCGGACTGGTCGACATTCGCGGCAACAGTGGTAGCGCTACTGGTATTGGCGTGGAGCCGGCGCGACGTCGCCAAGCAACGGACGGAAGCGGCACAAGCCCGAAAGGATGCGGCCGAAGCGAAGCTCGAAACCGAACGAACTCGGCTGCACACGTTCGAATCGGGCATTCTACGAGAACTGCTCGATTCCCTTCCCGAGCGGCCGCCGACCACAACACCTCGACTATTGCTCAGTCCACACCAATACGGACTTGTAGCCATGCTTTCACCGAACGCCCTGCCTTTCTGGCGCGACATCGTGGCTCTCGTGGCCGAGTCCGAGTCGAAGCGGGCGGAGTTCGCTCGATATGTCGGACGCAGTGCCGATGGCGCAGCCCTCGTCAATCCGGCACTGACGGAGCTATGGAACAAGCATGGTGTCGCCGCCCGTGGTTCAGCCGACGAGACGATTCTCTGGCTCCTCCGTCGGGACGTGCTTCGCGCCCTCGCCCAGCGAAATGGCCGCACCTCGGCCGACATCGATCTTTGGCTGGCCGAGCTCTACCCGCTGTGACATAGCAGGCCACCGGACCGTATATGCCGCCTACACAGGGCGGAGTCAATCCGTCCCGCCACCCGCTAAATGGGTGTGAACGGCACATGACGTGCTCGGTAGCCTGAGGTCATGCCCCCACGCCTCCCCCACCCCGATCCCGGCGTCCCCGACACTCGCAGCCCGATCCGCTACCTGTGGTGGCTGGTCACTTCGCAGAAGGCCCGCATTCTGAGAGGCAGCGTCGTCGGCACGCTCTGGATGGTGGGGTTGTCCGTACGCCCGCTGCTGATCGCGCGCGCGATCGACGACGGGTTGCGTACGGGGGACACGGAGGCGTTGCTGTTCTGGGTCGGTTCCATCGTGCTGGCCGGCATGGTGCTGGCCTGGCTGGGGATCACGCGACATCGGACGATGACGTTCATCCGGGAGGATGCGACCGCCCGGTCGGCGCAGGTGCTCCTGAAGCACATCACCCGGGTCGGGTCCGTTCTGCCCAAGAAGATCACCTCGGGCGAGGTGGCGACCGTCGGCGGCACCGACATCACGCAGATCTCGTGGGCGCTGACGATGACTGGGCCGGGGGTCGGCGCGGTGTTGGCGTACGCCGTGGCAGCGGTGGTGCTCTGGTCGGTGAACCCGATGCTGGCCCTGTTCGTGCTGTTGGGCGTGCCGGTGGTGGCGGCCTGCGTCTGGCCGTTGCTGTCGCGGTTGCAGGGCGTGGACAGCAGCTATCGGCATGAGCTGGGCATCCTCACCGCCCGGGCCGGGGACATCGTGTCCGGGCTGCGGGTGCTGGCCGGGGTCGGCGGCCGGGACCTGTTCCTGCGCCGGTACGCCGACCGCTCGCAAACCCTGCTCGACAAGGGCTATCGGGTCGGGGCGATCATGAGCTGGGTGCAGGCGTTGACCGTCGGCATCCCCGGGCTGTTCCTCGCGCTCGTCGTCTGGCTCGCCGCGCGGATGGCCGCCAGCGGCGACATCAGCGTCGGCGAGCTGGTCGCGGTCTACGGCTACGTCGCGATCCTCATCGTTCCGGTGTGGTTCCTGCTCGAAGGCGGCTACATGGCCGTACGCGGCATGGTCGGCGCGCGCCGCATGATCAATGTGCTGCGGATCGAGCCGGACGAGGTGGGCGCGACCGGTCAGGAGCCGGGTCCGGAGGCGAACTCGGAGCTGCACGATCCCGAGTCGGGGCTGACCGTCGCGCCCGGCCGGATGATCGGGGTGGCCTGCGACGATCCCGGCGAGGCGACCGCCATCGCCGACCGGCTGGGCCGGTTCTCGGCCGAGCCCACCGAGAAGACCGCGACCTGGGGCGGCCTCCCGATCACCAGCGTCGACCTGACCGAGGTACGCGCGCGCATCCTGGTCGCCGACCACGAGTCCTACCTGTTCGCCGGTACGCTCCGCGAAATCCTGACCGGCAGCACCGAACCCGACGGCACCCAGCCTGACGGCACCGCCTCGGGCGCCCAACCCAAGAGCTGGATCAGGGTTCCAGGTCGAATCTTGGGCCAAGATTCGACCGAGAACCCTGATCCAGCGCCAAAAGCGGCAGCGCCCGCGCAAAGGGACGCGCAAAGGGAAGCGCAAAGGGAAGCGCAAAGGGACGCACAGGAGGAAAGGTTGCGAAGGGCGGTGCACACCGCGTCCGCGGACGACGTCGTCGAGTCTCTCCAGGACGGTCTTGCGGAGCCGATCGACAGCCGCGGCCGCAACCTTTCCGGCGGCCAGCGTCAACGCGTACGCCTGGCGAGGGCGCTGCTGGCGGAGCCGGAGGTGCTGATCCTGATCGATCCGACGTCGGCGGTCGATTCGCATACCGAGGCTCGGATCGCCGCCCGGCTTAGGGATCACCGCGCGGGGCGGACGACGATCGTGTTCGCCACGTCTCCTTTGCTGCTCGCCGGGACGGACGAGGTCACTTACATCGCGCAGAAGAAGGTGATCGCCTCCGGGCGGCACGAGGATCTGCTTCAGGAGGAGCCCGGCTACCGGGCGCTCGTGGCGCGGGACACCGAGGACGAGACGACGGGGGCGGCACGATGAGGAAGGGACTGCCGGTCGCCGACCGCAAGACAGTCTGGCGCGAGACCGCCGAACTCACCAAGCGCGAGAAGAAGGTCGTCACGGGGGCCGTCGCCCTGCACGTCGTCGCGGCCATCGCCGGCCTGGGCGGCCCGTACCTCGTCGGCCGGATCGTCAACGTCGTCAGCGACGGCGGCGGAGCATCTGATGTGGACAAGATGGCCCTCGCCGTCGGGGTGTGCGTCCTGATCCAGGTCCTGGTCTCACGGCAGGCGCAGTACATCGGGCACCGGTTCGGCGAACGCGCCAACGCCAAGCTCCGCGAGGACTTCGTCGCGCGTACCTTGGCGCTGCCGGTCTCCGCGGTCGAACGGGCGGGCACCGGTGATCTGGCCACCCGCAGCTCCGTCGACGTCGCCACCGTCGGCAACACCGTGCGTACGGTGGTGCCGACGCTGCTGATCTCCGCCATCCAACTGCTGCTGATCTTCGGCGCTGTGATCGTCATGTATCCACCGCTCGGGCTGGTCGCGCTGGCCGGCGTACCGACGACTGCCGCCGTGGCGCGGTGGTACCTGCGGCGGGCGAGTCCGGCGTACCTCAAGGAAGGCGAGACGGCCTCCGAGCTGACCGAGGCCTTGACCACGACGGCTGAAGGCGGCCGGACCGTCGAGGCCTTGCGCCTGGCCGACGAGCGCGTGACGCACGGCACTCAGAAGATCGGGCAGCAGTGGCAGGCGCGGCGGCGGACGCTGGCGTTGCGCTCGGTGTTCTTCCCGATCGTCGAGGCCGGCTACGCGCTGCCCGCCGCCGCGATGCTGCTCGCGGGCGGCTTCTTCATGCGGCACGGGGTCAGCCTCGGCGTCGTCGTCAGCGCCACGCTCTACGTCCAGCAGGCCATCGACCCGCTCGACCGGGTCATGATCTGGCTCGAACAGGCCCAGCGCGGGCTCGCGTCGTTCGCCCGCGTGCTGGGCGTCGGCATGGTGCCGCCCGAGCCCCGCGGCGAGGTTCCGGCCGCGAACCAGCGCGAGCTGGTCGTGCGCGGTGCCAGGTTCGCCTACGGTGACGGGCACGACGTGCTCCACGGCATCGATCTAGAGGTACGCCCAGGGGAGCGGTTGGCGATCGTCGGTCCGTCCGGGGCGGGCAAGTCGACGCTGGCTCGACTGCTCGCGGGCATCGACGCGCCGCGCGAGGGCGTCGTGACGCTCGGCGGGCTGGCGGTGACCGCGATCGACCCGGCAGAACGGCGTCGCCGCATCGCGTTGGTGACCCAGGAACACCACGTGTTCATGGGCAGTCTGCGGGACAACTTGGCGTTCGCCGCCCCCGGCGCGACCGACGACGACATGCTCGACGCGCTCGTGGCCGTCGGCGCCGACTGGTACGCCGATCTCCCGGACGGCTTGGACACCGAACTCGGCGACGGCATCCGTACGCTGGGCCCGGCGGACGCGCAGCAACTGGCGTTGGCCCGGCTGGTCCTGGCCGATCCGCATACGCTGATCCTCGACGAGGCGACCGCCGCCCTCGACCCGACGACGGCTCGCCGCACCGAACGTGCGCTGGCGGCAGTCCTCGAAGGACGGACGGTGATCGCGATCGCGCACCGGCTGAACACCGCCCACGACGCCGACCGGGTCGCCGTGCTCGAAGGCGGCCGGGTCAGTGAACTGGGCAGCCACGACGACCTCGTACGCGCCGGCGGCGCCTACGCGTCGCTTTGGCGCTCCTGGCACGGCTGACTCTTGCGCGCCGCGCCCTTACGGCGCTGGATCAGGGTTCTCGGTCGAATCTTGGTGCAAGATTCGACCCGGAACCCTGATCCAGCGCCGATCAAGAAGGGCTACATGCCGGGCATCGGCATGATCTCGTAGACGGCGATGGTGCCACCCTGCGCCGCGTGCGGATGCCCTTCCAGAACCTGGTCGAGCTGGTCCGCGTCGGTCGCCTCCAGGATCGAGTAGCCGCCGACGGGCTGGCCGCCGCCGGCATCCTTGACCGGGTTGGTCGGATTGCCGAAGTCCACGAGCGCGGACCCGGCCTTGCCCGCCCAGGCGTTCCAGGCGTCCATCGACGCCTTCATGTCCTCCGGCGTCGAGGAGCCCATCTGCTCGCCCATCGTCTGGTCGGAGCGGTACAGAATAAGGTACTTAGGCATAGTTCCAGTGCATCACCAACACGAAGGCGCCGGACCCGTTTACGGGATCCGGCGCCTTGCGTACGTGGGTCAGGAACGCTTGCCGAGCAGCGCCCGGGCCATCGCGGAGACGAACCTCTCGATCTCCGACCCGAACGGGTTCTCGTGCACCATGTAGGTCCACGTGGCGGTCGGGCGGGGCAGACCCGCCGCGGAGGTGTCCCAGTCCGGGTCGGTCAGGTCGGCCTCAGCGAAGGTCTCGACCGTGCTGGTCTGGATGCCTTCGGTCAACTCCTTGAACGCCGGGATCGCGACCCGGTGGTACTCGTCGAGCGGATCCTGACGGCCGAGCGCGCGCAGGTGGACGCCTTCGCGTACGTCGGACAGCATCGCCAGGTGATCGGCCCAGGCCCGGTCGAGGTGCGCCAACGCGATCGAGCGTGCCGCCTCTTCAGTCTGCTCGTCGCCGATCGCGTCGGCGATCTCGTCGTAGCGCTCCTTGTCGGCTTCGAGGACCCACTGCGCGGCGAGGTCGGTGTTGAGCAGTTCCCGGCGCTTGGCGGCCAGCAGCTGCCGCTGCCGCTCGACCAGTACGCCGTACTTCCAGGTGTTGCGGTGGATCTCGAAGTGCACGCCTTCGGAGACCTTCTGGGCGTGGCTGACGGAGTAGTCGACCTCGGGCCCGGTCATCCGCCCGTCGGCGGCGACGTTGGCCGTGAAGGTCTCGCCGTTGCGCACGATCAGGCTGTCCTCGGGGCTGACGAAGAACACCGAGCCGCCGGGGTCGCCCTGGCGGCCGGCGCGGCCGCGGAGCTGGTCGTCGACGCGGCGGCTGTCGTGCCGGCCGGCCCCGATGACGTAGAGCCCACCGAGTTCGACGACCTCGTCCCGGTCGCGCTCGTCCCGGCCGCCGAGCCGGATGTCGGTACCGCGACCGGCCATCTGGGTCGACACGGTGACCCGGCCCAGGGCACCGGCCTCGGCGATGATCGCCGCCTCCTCGGCGTCGTTCTTGGCGTTGAGCACGACGCACTCGATATCGGCCGCACGCAGCGACCGGGCCAGGCGCTCGGACTCGGCGACGTCGAGGGTGCCGATCAGGACCGGGCGGCCCTTCTCGTGCGCCTCGGCGACCTCGGCGATGATCGCCTCTTCCTTCTCCTCCGCGGTGGCGTAGACCCGGTCGGCCTCGTCGACGCGGATCGACGGGGTGTTCGGCGGGATCACGGCGACCTCGAGGCGATAGAACTCCCGCAGCTCGTCGCCGACGTTGACGGCGGTGCCGGTCATGCCGCAGACCGTCGGGTAGAGCCCGACGAAGCCCTGCACGGTGATGGTCGCGAGGATCTCGCCCTCGGCCGTCGAGTGCACGCCCTCCTTCGCCTCGACCGCCGCCTGCAACCCGTCCGGCCAGCGGCGACGCTGGGCCACCCGGCCGCGTACGCTGTCGACGAGCTGCACCTGCCCATCCCGGACGATGTAGTCGACGTCCCGGTGCACGAGCACGCGAGCGTGCAGCGCCAGGTTGATCGCGGTCAGCTTGTCGAGGTTCTCCTGGTCGTAGAGCTCGATGCCGTCCCATTCGCGCTCGACCAGGCGCGAGCCGGCCTCGGTGAGCTGGACGTTGCGACCGCCCTCGACCCGGATGAAGTCACGGGCCTTCTCCATCTTCGCCACGATCTCGGCGGCCTTCTGCGCCGGCGAGACGGCCTCCTCCACGCTGCCGGCCAGCACCAGCGGCACCCGAGCCTCGTCGATGAGGATGAAGTCGGCCTCGTCGAGGATCAGCGTCGCCAGACCCGGCATCACCTCGTCGCCCTTGGAGGTGACGAGCTGGTCGCGGAGGAAGTCGAAACCGGCCTCGCTGACCGACGCGTAGGTCACGTCGCACGCGTACGCCGCCACGCGCTCCTCGTGCGTCGACTGTTCGCCGACCGAGCCGACGGTCATGCCGAGCAGGTCGTAGACCGGACGCATCCACTCGGCGTCCCGATGGGCCAGGTAGTCGTTGACGGTCATGATCTGCACCCGGGCGCCTCGCGTGGCGTAACCGAACGCGGCGATGGCGGCGGCCAGGGTCTTGCCTTCACCGGTCGCCATCTCGACGATCGTGCCCGCCAGCATCGACATCGCGCCGAGCAGCTGCGTGTCGAACGCGCGCTCGTCGAGAGCCCGGCGACCGGCCTCCCGGCCGAGAGCACAGATCTCGACCAGGTCGTCGTCGTGGATCATCACCGGCTGCGCCCGCTGGAGCGAGTCGACGTACTCCGGGGACTCCTCGGGCTCTGCCTCCTCGTCGTCGGACGCACCGGTCAGCCGGTCGCCCAACTCGAGCGCGCGCGCCTTGAGCTCGTCGTCGGTCAGCGCCTTCAGCTCCTCCTCCAGCTCCTCGATCCGAGGCAGCAGGGCCTCGAACGGGGCGAGGCTGACGGTGGATCCGGGGCGCTGCATGAACGTACGCAGCTTCTGGCGGAACTTCGTGGCGAGACCCATGCCCGCAAAGGTACAAGGCGATGGCCGTCCAGTGGAGCCCTCAACTCAAGGTCTGAAGAATCCGCTGGTCGGAGCCGTCCACGACGATCTCGGCGAGAGCACCGTTCACCAATGCCAGCTCCGGTGCGACGTGCCCGCAGTCCACATCGAGGATGACCGGAATGTCCAGATCACCGAACGCGAGGCGTACGGCGTCGTCCTGGGTGAACGAGCCGGCCGCCGGGGCGTCCGTACGCCCGACGAGGATCGCGTTCGCGTGATCGAACCAGCCCGCCAGCCGCAAGCTGTACATCTCTCGCGCAGCGTCCAGGGCGGCGTGCTCGCACATCTCCACGTAGACGATCAAGCCTTCCGGCGCGTGCTCCTCCGCGAACCGCCGCACATCGCCGTACGGCGTACCCGCGAGGCTCACGATGGTCTCGACGCATCCGCCGATCAGCCGTCCGGTCGCCCGGACCGGTCCCGCGCCCGGATCGAGCAACCGCCACGAGCCCGGCTGATCCAGGTCCGGGTCGACGAGGTCAGGCTGACCGATGATGTTGTAGAAGCCCGGCCCCTTGTGGTGCGTCGACCCGCGTTGTTCCAGCACCTCACCCGGTTCCGCCTGCAACGCGTCCAGGTAGTGCAGGATGCCGTCCGGCCGTCGCGTCGGCGTATGCATCAGGTTCTGCCCGTGCAGCGTCGCCACCCCGGTCCGCGTCGTCACCGCCAGCAGCAGCGTCGAGATGTCGGAGTACCCGACCAGCCAGGCCGGACCGGATTCGGCGATCTTGGCGTAGTCCAGCCGTTCGACCAGGTCGACGGCCAGCTCGCCGCCCCACGGCGGCACAACCGCGCCGATACCGGGATCCGTGAGCATCGCCGTCAGCTCCGCCGCCCGCTGCTCCGCCGGCGCGGACACGATCCCGGAACCGTCCATGCACTCGCCGACGGTCACCTCGTACCCACGCTGAGCCAGATCCGCGAGCACGAACTCGAGCCGCGGCCGGAACCGCTCGTCCACGCCGCTGGAGGGCGAGGTCACCCCGATCCGGTCGCCAGGTCGCAGCGGTGCGGGATACCTGATCATCGTGACTCCTTCAAACGCAGGCTGAACTGCGTACCAATATCCTCGAAGCCCAGCGCCGCGGCGACCTTGCGGCTGGCCACCGGCCGCGCGCGCCACTGGGCGAACAAACCCTCGGACAGCGCGGCCTCGACGGCGGCCGAGGCGACGCGGCGCGCGAGACCGCGGCCGCGATGCGCGGGGTGGGTGAGCACGCACAGATGCGCGACGTCGTCCGGCCAGCGCCTGTAGCCGGCGGCCGCGACGATCTCACCCTTCCTTTCCAGCATGTACGCAAGACTGTCGATCTCTTCGAGGCCGCACTCGTCGGCCTCCTCCTCATCCACCACACTGAGCAACTGGCGCAGTTCGTCCTTCACGACCGCGTCCGCCGCCCCAGCCGGGCGGAACCGCGCCGGATCGAGGTACGCCAAATGCGCCGGGCCCAACGTCGCCGCCGCCAGCTCCTCCCACGGCACCGCACCACGCATCTGCTCGGCAGACCACTCATCCGGGCAGGTCACAAGGGTCGCGCCGCCGATGGTGACCGTGCCGCACCAGCCGGGCGGGCAAAGCTTGGACGCCGGCGCAACGACGACCGCCGCTCCCGAGCCCGGGAAGCTCCCCGGCCGATCCGCCAAGACCTCCCAGAGCTGTCGCGCCCGCGCCACCACGTCCATGTGCGGATCTTGCCAGCCCCGCCCTCCCCCAGCGACCGGTTTACCGCTGCCGGGAGGCGACTTCCGGTAGGCGGCGTACCTCTCCGCGGCGGGGAAAGGTACGCCACCTTCCGGAGATCACGACAGGGTCTAGGCGAGGTCGGGCAGATCGCGTTCGGCGTAGCAGCGGCTCTTCAGCGAGCAGCCGAACGAGACGTGGATTCCGGGATGAGCGAGAGCGGCGGCCTCAAGCCGAGGGCGAGCGGCGTCAGCGGCTTCGCCGACGGCGAGCAATGCCCGCCAATGCGCGACGAGCGCCCAGAACAGCAGGTCAGGCTCGTGACAGCGACGGGCGACGGTGACCGCCTCGGAGGCGAGGGCGAGGTGGGTCTGCGGGTCGGTGGTCGAGCGGAGGAGGCGGAGGAGGGCTTCGGCGAGCCGGTTGTGGTGCGTTCCGTACGCGGCGACGAGCTTGCGGTAGGTCCGCACTTCGGCGGCGAGCGGCAGGACGGCGGACGAGAGCAGGGTGATACGCGCGAGGTTCGCGGCGTCGGTCAAGGGACCTCCGATGCTCGGGGACATGACGCGGCCCGTTTCACGGCGACGCGGGAAACGGGCACGAGCGGGAAGTCTAGGAAGGTGTCTGCGCAGGTCGCGACGGCCGAACGACCGAGTGATCACGGGCGCGCGCCGGTTTAGGCTGTGAGCGGTCAACCGTGCGCCTGGGGGCGTACAGGGGATAGAGTCCGCCAATGCGCGCGCGGTGGGTGTTCGCGGCGACGGCCCTGGCCCTGGTGGCGAGCCTGGGGCTGTGGGCGGCGGCCGACGTCAGCCGGCCGGGCCGGGCGATCGGCGAGCAGGCGGCCGGCGCGGCGGCCAATCGCAACGCGTGCGGCCAGAGCGCCCCGCGGGAACTGCGCGGCATGTGGCTGACGACGGTACGCAACATCGACTGGCCCAGCCGGCCGGGTCTGCCCGAGGCGACCGTCAAGGCGGAGTATCAGCAGTGGCTCGATCTCGCCGTGAAGATGAACCACAATGCGATCTTCGTCCATGTACGCCCCAGCGGTGACGCCTTCTGGCCGAGCGAGTACGCCCCGTTCTCGTATTGGCTGACCGGAGACAAGACCGGGAGGAATCCCGGGTGGGATCCGCTGGACTACGCGGTGACCGAGGCGCACAAGCGGGGCCTGGAGTTCCACGCGTGGTTCAACCCGTACAAGGCGAGTCAGGATCCCGTGGTTCCGGCGGGCTATCCGCATCCGGAGTGGACGGTCACCTATCCGCTGAAGGCCGAGGAGCGGCACGCGTACTTCGATCCGGGGATCCCGGCGGCGCGCCAGTGGGTCGAGGACTCGATCCTCGAGTCGGTACGCAAGTACGACCTGGACGGCGTGCATTTCGACGACTTCTTCTACCCGTACCCGAAGACCGGGCAGGAGTTCCCGGATCAGGCGAGCTACGCCCAGTTCGGCGGCGGGAAGAACAAGAACGACTGGCGGCGGGACAACGTCAACCTGCTCGTGCGGGAGACGTATGAGCGGATCAAGCAGATCAAGCCGTGGGTGCGGTTCGGGATCAGCCCGTTCGGGATCTGGCGCAACGACGACAGCGACCGCCGCGGCTCGGCCACTCAGGGGCTGGAGAGTTACGCGGCGATCTACGCCGACACGCGTACCTGGGTGAAGGAGGGCTGGCTCGACTACATCGTGCCGCAGCTCTACTGGCACATCGGCTTCAAGATCGCCGACTACGCGGTGCTCCTCCGGTGGTGGACCGAGCTGGTCAAGGGCACCGACGTGCAGCTCTACATCGGACAGGCGGACTACCGCATCAACAATGCGGGTGTGTGGAAGGATCCAGCGGAACTGGATCGGCAGATCGCGCTCAACCAGAAGTCGGGCGTGCTCGGCAGCATCCACTTCAGCGCCAAAAGCGTCCGCACGAACAAGCTGGGAGCGGTGACGCGCTACCGCGACGCGCACAACGCGACGCCCGCGCTCATCCCGGTCTCCGCGCGGCTGAAGGCCGATCCGCCGCTCGCTCCTACCCTGGTGGTACGCCGAACGACGGAGAAGACCGCGGTCACGTGGCGTCCCACCGAAGCCGGCCCGCCGGCCTACCGGTACGCGGTGTACCGCGACGGAGTTCTCGTGGCGACCGTCCCGGGTGGTACGCACTCGTGGCAGGACGCGAAGACCGGCGGAAGCTACTGCGTGACGGCGCTCGACCGGTCCTGGAACGAAAGCCGAGCCTGACGTACTGCGTCAACCGGTGATCATCGCCTACGATCACCGGGATCCTCTCCCCCAGCGAATGCCGAGCCGCCCAAGAGGTCACATGTGAACAGACCCCTCCTCCTCCGGCGTACCTGGACGATCCGGTCGCGAGTCCTGCTGCTGCTGTTGGCGCCGTTGTTGCCGCTGGTCGGCATGTGGGCGTTCAGCACGACGCTGTCCGTGTCGGCCGCGGGGAATCTGCTCGACGCGCAGACCAGCGCCGAGAACGGAGCCCTGCCCGCCGGCGCGGTCGCCTACTACCTGGAACGCGAGCGGAAGCTGTCGACCCAGCTCCTCGGCGGCGACACCAGTGCGGCGGGCGCTCTGCGGGATCAGCGGTCCAGCACCGACAAGCAGGTCGCCAAGCTGCGCCAGTTGGCCGAAGGCGAGGATCTGCGGGATGCCGCCTCGCCGGTCGCGCTGCAGAAGATCGGCGAGATGCTGACCGCGTTGGACTCGCTGCCCACAGCCCGCGCCTCGGTCGACACCGCGCGCTATACGCGGGTTCAGGCGGTCAACGCGTACACGGCGATCATCGAGAAGGCGTTCGCGGTGTTCGCCACCGCCATCGAGGTGGACGATCACACGCTGGCTCGGGCGTCCACCACCACCGCCACGATCAACGAGGCCCGGGACCTGTTCTCCCTGGAGGACGCCCTGATCAGCGGGGTACTCGCCGCGGGCGGCACGTATGCGCCCAGCGAGCGGGGCATGATCGTGCAGGCGATCGGCGCCCAGCGGCAGCTCTACGAGGTCGGTACGCGAGCCCTGCTGCCCGAGGACGCCGAGACGTACCAGGAGATCATCACAAGCGAGGCGTACGCCCGCATTCGCGCGGCCGAGGACAAGATCACCGAGTCGGCCGGCAACCGGCTGCCGGGCATCGACCGCAAGCAGTGGGAAACCGACGTCACCGCGGTCAACCTGGCACTGTCGCATCTGGAGGACCAGATCGCCGGGCGGGCGATCGAGGCCGCCACCCCGGCCGCGACGCGGATCATCCTGCGACTGCTGATCGCCGGCCTGCTCGGTCTGCTGCTCATCATCGGCCTGGTGCTGCTGTCGATCCGGATCGCCCGGTCGATCATCCGGCGTATCCGGGAACTGCGCGCCGAGGCCCTCGACGTGGCCGAACGCAAGCTGCCCGACGTCGTCAACCGACTCCGGCGCGGCGAGGAAGTCGATGTGGACGCCGAGGCGCCCCCGCTCACCCACGCCGACGACGAACTCGGTCAGCTCGACGGCGCGTTCGCCGACATGCAGCGTACGGCGATCGCGGCCGCGGTCCAGGAGGCCCATCTGCGGGCCGGCCTCAACCAGGTCTTCCTCAACCTCGGCCGGCGCAGCCAGGTGCTCGTGCACCGGCAGCTGTCGCTGCTCGACGCCATGGAACGCCGGGTCACCGACCCGCAGGACCTCGAAGAGCTGTACCGGATCGACCACCTCGGCACCCGGCTGCGCCGCCATTCCGAGGACTTGGTCATCCTGGCCGGCGCGGTGCCCGGCCGGGGCTGGCGCAACCCGGTGCCGCTGCACGACGTGCTGCGCTCGGCCGTGTCCGAAGTCGAGGAGTACACCCGCATCACGGTGGTGTCGCTGCCGGAGATGGCCCTGGTTGGCCGCGCGGTCAGCGACGTCGTGCACCTGCTCGCCGAACTGCTGGAGAACGCGACGGCGTTCTCGCCCCGCGACACCCACGTCCAGCTCTCCGGGCAGATGGTGCCGAACGGGTTCGCGGTCGAGATCGAGGACCGCGGCGTCGGCCTGCCGCAGGAGGCGATCGACGAGGCCAACGCCCGCCTCGCCGATCCGCCGGACTTCGACCCCGCGCACAGCTCGCGGCTCGGGCTGTTCGTGGTCGCGCGGCTGGCCGCCCGGCACGGCATCAAGGTCACCCTCCGCGCGTCGCCCTACGGCGGCATCACCGCCGTCGCGCTGCTGCCGCGCGAGCTGGTGGTCGAGGAACGGCCCGCGCAGGGCGAACTCACCGTGGCCCGCCCCCAGTTCGCGATGGCCGCGCTCCCCTCCGGAGGGGATACGCCGAAAGCAGCGGCCGCCGTCGCGGCGGAGGACACTCCGGCTCTTCGCCCAAGCGGATCTTCGGTGCCACCGCCGCCGGCCCTGCTGGACGAGGCGACCGCCGAACAGCCCATGATCGCCGCGCCTGCCGGGGAGCCTGTCGGGCGAGCCGCCATCAGTGCGGTCCAGCCGGTCGCCGGGCCGCATCAGCTCAGCCCCGAAGGACTGCCCATGCGGCAACGCCAGGCCAGTCTTGCGCCGCAGTTGCGCGTACAAAATGCTGGAGATGGACAACCCGCGCGGACCTCGCGGCCGGCTGAGGCGAGTCGCACGATGTTGTCCTCGCTGCAGGCCGGCACGAACCGCGGCCGGGCGGAGGCCGCGCAGCAGGCCACTTTGGAAGGTTCGGAGGAGCAGGAATGAGCAACCCCGCCCACGGGCTGGACTGGCTGATCGACGACTTCGTGGCGCGGGTGCCCGCGGCACAGCAGGCCGTCGTGCTGTCGGTGGACGGCCTGCTGATGGGCGCCTCGCGCAACCTCGCGCAGGCCGAGGCCGAGCACATGGCGGCGGTCGCCGCCGGTTTCGCGAGCCTGTCCCGCAGCGCCGGCCGGCATTTCCAGCGCGGGCCGGTCCGCCAGACGATCATCGAGCTGGAGACCGCCTTCCTGCTCGTCACCTCGGCCGGACAGGGCTCCTGCCTCGCGGTGCTGGCCGCCGCCGACTCCGACATCGGCATGGTCGCCTACGAGATGGCGATGCTGGTCGAACGGATCGGGCACAACCTGGCCACGCAGCCAAGAAGTACGGCGAATGCGCGCTGACGGGGAGCCTCGGGACACTCACGACTGGCTGGACGACGACGCCGGCCCGCTCGTGCGTTCCTTCGCGCTCACCGGCGGCCGGGCGAAACCCGGCGCTGCCACGTTCGACCTGCTCAGCCACGTGACGGCGGCGCCCTTCGCGCTGCAGCGCAGCACCATCCACCTGCAACCGGAGCACCGGGCGATCCTCGCCCGCGCCCGCGACCCGGTCTCGGTCGCCGAACTCGCCTCGCACCTGGGCTACGGCCTGGGCGTGGTCCGTGTGCTGCTGGCCGACCTGCTGGAGGCGGGCGCGATCACCAAGGTGGACGCCCCCTCCGACACCCTTCCCGACGACGACGTACTCCAGGCGGTGATCCATGGCCTCCGAACCAGCTGACGGCCGGGCTCGGCCGGTGCCGACAGCGATCAAGATCCTGATCGCGGGCGGCTTCGGCGTAGGCAAGACGACGCTCGTGGGTGCGGTGAGCGAGATCCTGCCACTGCATACCGAGGAGGTCCTGACGTCGGAGAGCACGGTCTCCGACGATCTGTCCGGTGTGGAGGGCAAGACCACCACGACGGTCACGATGGACTTCGGCCGGATCACCTTCGGCGACAACGTCGTGCTCTACCTGTTCGGCACCCCCGGCCAGGACCGGTTCTGGTTCCTGTGGGACGAGCTGGCCCTCGGCGCGCTCGGCGCGGTGGTGCTCGCCGACACCCGGCGACTGGCCGACTGCTTCCCTTCGATCGACTACTTCGAACGCCGGGAGACCCCGTTCATCGTGGCCGTGAACTGCTTCTACGGCGAGCAGCCGTTCGAGCCCGACGCCGTGCGCAACGCGCTCGCGCTGGACCCGAACGTCCCGCTCGTGATGTGCGACGTCCGCGATCGCAAGTCCGGCCGGGAGGTGCTGATCACGCTCATCGAACATGTGCGGTCGTTGCGGCTGGCCGCCGCCGCCCGCTGACCCCTTTCACCTGCAGAGGCCTAGGGCGCCCGTTGGGCGCCTTCTTGGCGCCTCCTTGGCGCCTTCTCGGCACCGTCTCGGCACCGTCTCGGCACCGTCTTGGGCGCTGGATCAGGGTTCCCGGTCGAATCATGGTGCGTGATTCGACCGGGAACCCTGATCTGCTTCCAGGGCAGTATCGGGGAGCAAGCCCCACGAACCCTCGCTATAGGGCACGATATCCGTGAAGCGGACAAACGGGGGGCAGCGGGATGGCTGGGTTCCGAGCGATGATCATGGTCGCCGTACTGGGCGGCGCGACGGCACTGGCAGGCTGCACGGCCACGAAGGACGCCGCCCAGCCGACACCGAGCGCGGAAGCGCCCCAGGAGAACCTGGCGCTCGCCGTCAGCCCCGCCGACCGGGCGTCCGGCGTACCGGTCAGCGCCGAGATCGGCATCAAGCTCGGCTCCGGCATGGTCGACGCCGTCGACGTACGCGACGCGGCCGGGCAGAAGATCGCCGGTCAACTGCGCCCGGACGCGTCGGCCTGGGTGCCCGCGGCCCCGCTCAAGTACGCCCAGCGCTACACCGCCACGGTGACCGCCGTCGGCTCGCGTACGCACCACGAGTCCAAGTCGGTCGCGTTCACCACCATGGCGCAGCCGTCCCAACTGGAGAGCGTGGGCTTCTACCTGTTCGACGGCCAGGAGTACGGCATCGGCATGCCGATCCCGATCGAGTTCATGCGGGACGTCCCGGTGAACCTGCGGGCGGCGGTGCAGAAGCGGTTCTTCGTCACCAGCGACCCGCCGCAGCCCGGCGCCTGGCACTGGTTCAGCCCGACCCAGGTTCAGTACCGGCCGGCCGCGTACTGGCAGCCGGGCACGAAGCTGACCGTCCGGCTGGGCCTCAAGGGACAGGCGCTCGGCGGCGGCTACTACGGCGAAGAGGACAAGATCGCCCGCGTACGCATCGCGAAGGACCGCGTCGAGGTCAAAGTCACCAATCACCCGAAGCAGATGCAGGTCTTCAAGAACGGCGCGGTGATCAAGACGATGCCGGTCAGCCTCGGCAAGCCCAGTACGCCCAGCTCCAGCGGGCACATGGTGGTCATGGAACAGGCGTACACCTATCGGTTCGACACCCGGGGCGAGCCGAACGGCGGCTACGTGGTCGACGTCAACTACGCCCAGCGCCTGACCTGGGGCGGCGAGTTCATCCACTCCGCACCGTGGAGCGTCGGCGACCAGGGCTACACCAACGTCTCCCACGGCTGCGTGAACGTCGGCCCCGGCAACGCCGCCTGGCTGTTCACCGTGATGAAGGTCGGTACGCCGGTCACCATCAGCGGCACCGAGGTCAAACTCGCCCCCGGCAACGGGTGGACGGTGTGGGACATGGACTGGCCGACCTTCCTCAAGGGCAGCGCCGTCCCAGTCACCTCCGAGGTCGCCGACGCGGTCGCGTACGAGCCGTATCCGAAGCCCAAGCCGTCGCCGACGGTCGCGCCGAGCCCCAGCCCGGGATCGGTCGGAAACGCCCAGATGGGTACGCCGACCCCCTCGGCCAGCTGAATCCGGCCTACGAACGGCGTGTTTTCCTTCACCACCGGCAACGAGTCCTTGTCGCGCCACGTCTTTAAGGCACGATAGATCGTCGAAAGCGAACCAAGATCGGGTTCGCGGAGCCGATGGATGAGGGTCACATGGAGCGCACCGTTTCCGGCCGTACGGTAACCGGCCGCACCGCCACCCGGCGCGGCCTGCTCGCCGGCGCCGGTCTCGTGGGCGTGGCCGCCGGCCTCGCCGCCTGCACGTCTGACAAGGACTCCAGCGGTGGCACCGGTGGGGCGACCGAATCGCCGAAACCGGACCCGAACGCCGCCGCGGCGACGATCGTCACCCCGGCGAAGGACGCCACCGGAGTATCGGCCGCCACCGAGATCGTCTACGAGCTGAAGAACGCCACCGAGGCGACCGTCGAGCTCAAGGACGTCAACGGCACGGTCATCACCGGTGACCTGCGCGCCGATGGCAGCAGCTGGGTACCGGCCAAGACGCTCGGCTACAGCACGGCGTACACGGTGACGGTGACCGCGACCGGGAGCGACGGCAAGACCGCGACCGCCACGAGCGGCTTCACCACGATGGCCAAGCCGAGCAAGACCGTGCGGGTCACCAGCTTCCTCGCGGACAACGCGAAGGCCGGCGTGGGCATGCCGCTGATGTACAAGTTCAGCCGGTCCATCCCCGAGGCCCAGCGGGCCGAGGTGCAGAAGCGGCTGTTCGTGAGCAGCGAGCCGGTGCAGGACGGCATCTGGCACTGGTTCTCCGGGACCGAGGTGCACTACCGGCCCAAGGAGTACTGGAAGGCCGGATCCAAGATCAACGCCCGGCTGGCCATCGGCGGGCTCGACATGGGCGACGGGTACTACGGCAAGAGCGACATCACGCTGGAGAACCTCAGCATCGGCTCGGCCGTGATCATGGTCGCCGACAACAAGACCAAGCAGATGACGGTGACCAAGGACGGCACGGTCGTCCGGAAGATCCCCATCAGCCTCGGCAAGCCCAGTACGCCGTCGTCCAGCGGCACCGTGGTGATCATCGAGAAGTTCGTCCACACGATCTTCGACACCTTCGCCGAACTCGGCCCCGAACTGGGCTACCGCACCCCGATCGACTACGCCCAGCGCCTGACCTGGGGCGGCGAGTACATCCACTCCGCGCCGTGGTCGATCAGCTCCCAGGGCAAGCGCAACGTGTCGCACGGCTGCCTCAACATGTCCCCCGCGAACGCGAAATGGCTGTTCAACCTGACCACCATCGGCGACCCGGTGACCACCAAGGGCACCGAGCGGCAGCTGAAGAACGGCAACGGCTGGACGCACTGGAACATGACCTGGGACGAATACGTGAAGGGCAGCGCCCTGCCCTTCGTCTCGGCGTCGACCCCGTCGCCCGCCCCGTCGGACTCGGCCACGCCGGATCCGACCGCCACGCCCGACCCGACCGCCACCCCGTCGGCCTGATTCATGATCAGGGTCATTTCTCTGTCGTCATGACAACGTGGAAATGACCCTGATCACGAACGCATCCTGATCATGAATACAAAGAAGCCCCGTCCGCTGGACGAGGCTTCTTTCCGTGGGGTGATCGACGGGATTTGAACCCGCGACACCCGGGACCACAACCCGGTGCTCTACCAACTGAGCTACGACCACCATCATCAACCGCGGACCTATCAGCCCGCGGCGACCGACCAATGATAGCGGTAGCACCACCGCCGCTGTCCACCGGGTATGTCGCGAGTTACGCCAGTGTCCCCGCGATGCCCTTGGCGGTGTCGACGTCCGGGCCGGGCAGCGGCACGAAGATCGTCTGCCGGTAGTACGCCAGCTCGCGGATGCTCTCCTTGATATCGGCCAGCGCCCGGTGCGCCAGGCCCTTCTGCGGCTGCCCGAAGTACACCCGCGGATACCACCGGCGGCAGAGTTCCTTGATCGAGGAGACGTCGATCATCCGGTAGTGCAGGTGGTTGTCGAGCAGCGGCATGTCCCGGGCGAGGAAACCCCGGTCGGTCGCGATGGAGTTGCCGCAGAGCGGGGCCGTCCGCGGCTCCGGCACGTACTGCGTGATGTAGTTCATGACGAGCTGCTCCGCCTCGGCCAGGGTGACGGCCGAGCGGCGTACCTCGTCGGTGAGGCCCGACTTCTCGTGCATCTCGCGGACGACCTCGAGCATGCCGTCGAGCTGCGCGTCCTCGGCATGGATCACGACGTCGACGCCGTCTCCGAGCACGTTGAGGTCGGGGTCGGTGACGAGCGCGGCGACCTCGATGAGCGTGTCCGAACGAAGGTTCAGACCGGTCATCTCGCAGTCGATCCACACCAGGAATTCACCCATGAGCACCATACCATTAAGAGCTAAACCGGACAATCACACCCTAATTTGCGGTGCTATGTCCGATATTCCTATTGAGTGGGCTTGCCCCATTTTGCCCCACAACTCGCGCGAGGGCTGCAACCGAGTTGCATGATCGCGTTGCAACCTGCAACCGGACACATGGGCCAAGGTCACCCGAGGCTACCAGCGGAAGAGACGCTTGAGCACTACCACCCAGAACGTAGGGATGGCGCGGAGCATCCCGAGGTTCGGCTTGCCCCCGGGCCGGCGTTCGTAGTCCAGCGGCTCGCAGCACTCACACATCCTCGTCCTCCCAATCGAGCGCGTCATTGAGCGCGACGAGGAAGCGGCCAATGAGCGACTCGATCCACCGCCGGATCACTCGGAGAACTCCACGAGGCCGGACGGCATCGCTGTCGCCTCGTCCAGGCTCACGGCTCGCATGCCGTACTCCTCGGCGACGCCGAGAAGTCGCGCATTCCAATCGAGGCCGCTCACCGGGCCGAGCATCAGCGTCTCGGGCTTGGCGTACTGGACTCGCCAGCCGTACTTGCCTTCGACGTATTTGCCCCATCCGAGCACCGAGCCGATGACGTAGTGTTTCGGCCCGGTACCCCGACGAGTCAGCGGAGTAGCCCACACCGATTGCATCGCGGCAATGAGAGCATCCGTCTGGTCGGCGACGGCCACGCCGGTCAGCGCAGAGCCGAACATGAGCATTTCCTGTGCGTACATCTGCGTGAACTCACGGAAGCCGTAGAAGCCGTTCGCGCTGTCGGTACTCGGAAGCCGGTCAACGGCGTTCTTGCCTGGCTTCCACTCGTACCGCTCGCGAACCTCCTCCGTCGTGTAATCCAGCTCAGCGGGATACATGACGCCAGACGCACCCTGGTACAGGTCTTTGAAGAAGTCGAACTTCATAGGCCGCTTCTTGGGAATGCGCCTGGTATGGACGCGCTCCGTCAGCGCCGCAAGCTTGTTGTCATGCGTGAGGACCCAGATGCGCCACATTCGGAACGCACCCGCGACATCCTCTTTCGGGACCTCGGGCTTGGGCGGACCATTAAGACCGTACCTTTGCTGCACGTAGCGGCAACTGCGGCAGTTACCCCAGCAGTACGGATTACCGCAGTACATCAGGCCGGCTCCAACTCGCGCTCGGGCGTCTCTACGGGCGCGGTGATCGGTTCCTCAGCCGGAACAGGAATCGGGACGGCCTCACCCTCACGGATGGTCTCGCCGATGCTTGCCATAGCTGAACTCCCTTCTCGTTATATGTCTAGTAAGGCTCGGGGTTGAGGTCTAGGAACGGGCGACCGTTGATCACCGGGGAATCACCACGGGCCGCCAGGGCGAAGGATTCTGATATAGGTAGTCGCCCACGAAGACCGCACTCGGAGCGAGGCCCTCGACCGCCCTCATCACGTGGTCGCGAGTCGCGCCGCTGCTCACGAAGTCATCGACGAAGATCCAGCGATGACCGATCGCCCCCTCATGGCTTTGCGTGTGCGCGCCCTCGACAGACATGGGCTTGCGCACGATGAAGAGGCTCTTGTTCATCAGGTACGCGAGGACCGCGCCGAACGAGACGCCGGACATGCCACGGCACGCCACCGTGTCAAAGTCGACGTCTCGAAGCTCGGCCCTCGCCTTGCGGATGGTGTCCTTGGGTCGAAGGAGTACCTCACGGAAGTACGACCCTCGGCGGCCGTCATGCGTCAGGCTCATCCCGCCACCGCCACGACGCGAGGCTTGATCACGTCCTCCTCGTTGGGCAGAAGGCCCAGCCAGCCGGCCGCCTTCAGGGCCTCATAGTGCAGCTTGAAATGGTGACCGCAGAACAGCAGCTCCTGGCCATCCTTCGAGACCTGGTGGGCGGCCTTGGCCGCGTGGCAGGCGTCGCACATATCCATGGGTGTTCACTTCTTTCGGAGAGGCATGATGACGGACTTGAATTCGGGGACGTTCGGGAACTCGACGAACACCGGTCCGTACTTGTCCTTGGCGCTGGCCGCGTCCGAGAAGCTCAAGCGCATATCCCGGGTGCGCTCGTCCTTGGAGTTGTCCCGAAGGTCTTTCGCGTTCTGCGCGTAGCGCGCCAGGAGGTCAGGCTGAAAGCTGACCTCGGGCAGCTCGACGGACTTGCCAGCGGCGGCGAAGAGCACGCTGTCAAGGCCCGCCTTGGGAAAGCTGACTTGGTCGTACTGCGGGAACGTGAACGACGCCCCCTCGACCGTGAAGACGACGTTTGAGCCGTCCCGACGAACCTCGACGGGCGGCCCGGTCCGCGCCTTCTTGAGAGCGCCAACTAGCGCCTTGACGGCGTCCTTGGTAAGCGCGAAGTCGAACGCGGGTTCACCCGTGGTCTGCATCTCGAACCGGACGCTTGTGAATCGGTCGGTGGCGTACGCCGCGAGCATCGCGTCTCCCGTGGCGTAGACGTTCACCATTCCGAACAGCGGCAGCGCCGCCGCAGTCACGTTGTCAGCCGTGTGCGTCAGAGCAACGGCCAGGGCCTTGTAGAGGCTGTTAGCACCGATTTTCACGCTAGGACCACCTTCCAGCCCTTACCGAGCCACGAGGCGCCAGGTCTTCCCACAGGCGTACTTGCCCGCGCCGAAGTGGCTCGGGCTCTTAGCCCAGACCTTGACGCACGCGGCCCCGGGGCGGCACTTGCCGACGACCCAGTGAGACCCGGTGTACTGATCGATGTAGGCGACCGCGGCACGGAGCGGCCAGTTCACCGTAGAGACGTGCGCCTCGACGTAGGTCGTGCGCACCACGGCATGCGCAGGGACCGCGAGACCCAGGGCGACCAGGAGGCCGGCGAGGGCGGCCAGCGCGCGCCTCACCGCGTCACCTCGGGGTGCTGGCGACGGTAGCGCTCCGCCTGTCTCTCGCACTGCTCGGCGAGTGGTTCGCCGAATCGCCCGAGGTGCCGGTACATGCGGGCACGCAGACAGAGCCGCTCGTATTCGTGACGGGCTTCCATGGCTGGCCTCCTGGAAATTGGGTACAAGAAACCCCGCCCGGCCGAATGGCTGAGCGGGGACGCGCTTTGGTATGTGGACTTGGATTAGATGGCTAACAACTCCTCGCGCATCGACTCGGGCAACAGCAGTTGCACGATGCGGTCGGCAGCCGAGAGCAGTTCTCGATCATTGCTCTTGCCGTAGAGACTCGTGACGGATGTACCGCCTCGCGGGTCGCGCTTCTTGGAATGGCCCATGAAGTCGCGGCGCACGGAGAAACGGATTCCGTCCTCCTCGGCGAGCGTATTCCATGTGCGGCGCAGTCCGTGCGGACCGGCCAGCGGTGGGAGGCCAAGCTCTCTCGCGTGGCGGGAGAAGCGGCTTGTCACCGTGGAGGGCGAGAGGTGCATTCCGTGGCGGAAGCCGGGTGCTCGGGTGAAGCGGGTCTTACGCCGGTCGAATACCCATTCGCTCGGGTCCCAGTCGCCCACGATCTGCCGATAGGCTTCCTGCTCCTGACGGCGTTTCTCCAGCACGAGGCCGATGAATCGTCCGAAGTAGGCTTTGCGCCGCCGGTAGCCCTTTGGCGAATCGCGCCGTACCTCGCGCCCGTCAGCAGTGGTCACATTGTCCTCAAGCCAGCACCAGCCGCCCTCTGTGTCGACAAGAGGCCAGCGCATCCCGATAACCTCCCCACGCCTTCCGGCGGTGGCGGCAGCGGTCACCCAGTAATCGCGCATTACGGGATCACCCTCATGCGCGAGAAAGGCGGCGAACTCCTCGGGCGTCCATGTGTTCTCGACCGCTTCCTTGGGCTCCAGCTTGGCGCGCTGAACGGCGAGAATGCGCTTGGCATCGGAGCGGGCATAGAGATTGCGAGTAGTGAAGTCGTTAGCCTCAAGCCACTCGCAGAAGCGACGCCAGAGGTTCGCGGTGTGAATCCGCGTCCAGTTCTCCGGCGTGAGCTGTAGCGCCTGGTCAATGTCCATGGGCTTGGCGTCTTTCGCGGCCTTGTCCATGATGGGCGCGGGAAGCATCTCGGCCTTGATCCGATACTTCCAGTCGGACGCCGTGGTCTCCGCGAGGCTCGCGCCTTCGTACCACACCCAGACGAGATCTCGGAGGAGTGCGGAGCTGCCGTGCTCCTCCGGTTCCCGGATGCCGAGTGTAGCTCTGGCGTGCTCCTCGCGAAGCCACTGCCACGCTTCCTCTTCGCTCGGCTTGATCTTGCCGCGTCGGCCCATGCTCGGCGGCAGTTGCGCAAGCCACTTGTCGTCCCCGCGCTGGGACACGGACCCCAAGATCCGCTCTTCTCTCACCGCTCAGCCCTCCGGTGTAGGTGCAACTTGCAACCGGGTGCAACTGATCTTGGTTTACCGTGAGGGTAACCCGAGGTCAGGCGCGGTGTGGGCGAAATGATCTCTCATTCGATCCAGACGAGAAGATCAGCAGCCATTGGGACAGCGTACGACGGGTGTCACGACAGTGGTTACTACGGCGTCCACTACCGTGTCTGCATGCCTGAGCCAGCGCGCAACCGCCGACTCGCGATCGTCGCCGTGACCACGGCGGTCGCCGCGGTCGCCTTCTGGTGGCTGTTCCGTGGGCAGCACTTCTTCGACTTGAAGATCTACATCAGCGCCGAGAAGTGGTGGCTCGACGGCGGCGAGCTCTACGACTTCGCCCAGCCCGACGCCCTGCAGGGCCGGCTCTACTTCACCTATCCACCGTTCGCCGCCTTGATCATGACGCCGTTGGGGCTGCTGCCACAGGGTCTCGGGATCAGCCTGCTGACCGCGGGCACGATCGCCGCCGTCGTGGTCACGACGTGGTGGGTCACCGGCGGGCTCGCCACCCGCCTCCACATTCCTCACTGGTACGCCTTCGGCCTGGCGACGCCGCTGGTCTTCTTGATCGAACCGATCCGGACGACGCTGTCGTTCGGGCAGATCAACATGTACCTCGTCGCCCTGATCCTGCTCGATCTGCTGGTCCTGCTGCCGAGGGGCAGCCGCTTCACCGGCGTCGGCATCGGGCTCGCCTCCGCCATCAAGCTCACCCCGGCGCTGTTCATCGTCTACCTGCTCGTCTCTCGGCGTATCAAGGAAGCCTTCGTCGCAGCCGGCACCGCGATCGGCGTGACCCTGCTCGCGGCATTGATCGCCCCGACCGCGACCCGGGACTTCTGGTTCGGCGCGCTGTGGGACACCTCGCGTGTCGGGCGGACCGATTACACCGCGAACCAGTCGCTGAACGGGCTGCTCAGCCGCCTGGCCGCGCCCGACCGGCCGGACCAGGCGCTGTGGCTCGGGCTCGCCGTCGCGGTGGCGGTGTACGGGCTGTGGCGGGCGTCGATCGCCGCACGAGGCGGGGACGAGATCACCGGGCTGGCGCTGACCGGGTTGACCGCCGGGCTGATCAGCCCGATCACCTGGGTTCACCACATGTACTGGTTCGTCCCGGCGATCGTGGCGCTCATCGGGGCCGCGTACGCCGCTCGCGGCAACCGCCGGGGCTGGCTGCTGCTGGCCGCCGTCGCCGCGTACGCCGTCTGTGTGATCGGCGTCGACACGTTCGTGGACTGGGGCGTCGACCAGCGCCCGACTCCCGGCGTACGCGAGTTCCTGCTGCGCAATGCGTTCGTGCTGCTGTCGCTGGCGCTGGTCCTGTTGCTGCCGGTGCCTACCAGACGGGTTGCGCCGGAGCCCCTGGAAAACGGACCTATTGTCCGTTCTGGTACGCAGAGCTAAACTTTCGTATAGAAGGGACGATCCACCGCGCAGGACCCGTCCCCCCACACGAAGGTTCCAGAAGGTTCGGGCCTTCGCCGTTTACACCGTTCCCCCGGTGAGGGTGGGCCCGCTCCCCGCGGGCCCACCCGCGTGCGCCCCCACCTCGCGCTGCCCCCGCCCCCGCACCCCGAACCTCTCCGCGCGATCATGAACTATCGGTCGTGATCAACCGGCGTGTCGTGTCCCCGCGATCCTGATCGTTCCCGCGCCAGCCTGATCGACTTCGTCCGGGCACGACGGTCGGAGGTGACCCAAGCCCAGATGATCCAGTGCCCGTCATCAGCGATTTCCCGGCGTATTAAGAGATCATGTTCCCTCGGCATGCGCCGGAGGGCCGGATTTCGCTGGCCATGGGCACATGATCTCCAGAATCGCTCGTCTTCCGCTGACGACGGGCGCATGATCATGGCCGGAACGGCCGCCGCAGCAGCCGAGCCGCTGAAGACGGGCGACACGGGCGGGCGGCGGGCGACGGGTGCAGGCGCCGGGCACCAGGGCAGGCGACGGGCGACAGGCGACGAGGCCAGGCGACGGGCGGCGAGGCCGGGCACCGGAGGGGCGGGCGCCGGGCGACGGCGCGGATGATGCGGACAGGCGGACGAACTAGACGGCGCCTGAGCTAGACGGTGCGCTCGGCGGGCACGGATCGGCTTCCGCTGAGGACAAGCGGAACCGCGGGCAGGTCGTCGAGGACGCGCATCTCCTGGGTGGGCACGTCGATGGGCGGGGCGGTCCGGGGCAGTTCGGCCGAGGGCAGCGGCCACTCCGCCGACGGCTCCTCCTCGGGCGCGGCCGAGTCCGGAGAACCTGCAGCCGGAGAAGCCGGAGAAGCAGGCGGCCGAGCCCAATCCTCCGGCGAGGACGCCGAACCCGCCGAGCCCGCCGAACCCGCCGAACCCGCCGAACCCGCCGAACCCGCCGAACCCGCCGAACCCGACGGTCCCGACGATCCCGACCAGCCCGCGGAACCCGCCGAACCAGCCGAACCCGGCGAGCCCGCCGGACCCGAGGAAGCCGGCGTTCCGACCAGGGCCGAAGATCCCGGGGCCGAAGGCCCCGAAGAGGCGGAAGCCGGGGAGGCGGCCGGAACGGCGGAGGAGGCGTACACGGAGCCGGGCCGGGGCAGCACCACCGCGTTCTCCCGCGTCGGCGCGTCGGTCCAGCGCACCGGCTCACCGGAGCGCAGCGAGATTCCGGGGTCTCCCGGCGCGAGCACGTAGACGACCTGCCGGGCGGGCCAGGCCAACGTGACGAAGCCGAGCAGCAGCAGGACCGGTCCGAGGATCAGCAGTCCCCAGGTCGTCGAGTCGAGCCAGCCGAAGCGTACGGCCGCGCCGAGGGACACGTCGCCGAGCGAGGTTCCGTCGGGGGCTGTGACGACGAGGGCGACGGCACGCCCCCGCCATTCGGAGGGTTCGTAGGAGACGGAGCCGAGGCCGGAACGCAGCCACATCGGCTGTTCCTCGAGCTGCCCCAGCGGCGCCGTCCGGGTGCCGCTGAAAACGCGCGAGGAGACGTCCAGCGGGCCTCGGCCGAGCGAGATGCCGTCCAGCGTCGTGTAGGGCGAGCCGTGCAGCAGTGCCGCGACGTCCGAGGGCGACGCGAGCCCGACGAACAGCGGAGTGCCGGCGAAGGCGGTGATCCGCATCGACGTACGTCCGGCTCGGGCGAACGGGGCGTCCCGGCGGAGCAGGGCGTCGACGTCGGGCACCACGACGGCGTACCCCGGGTGGGCGACCGTCTCCAGGCCCGCCCGGAACTCACCCGCGGCGTCGCGGTGCTGCATCGCGTACCAGGCAATGGCCCCGGCCAGCAACGCGGGCGCCGCGACCGTCAGCAGAACCATTCCGACCAGCACGCGAAAGACACGCATGGCTCGTCTCTCCCATCGTCGTCCATCAAGGACAACGGGCGGGCGGGCGCTTCGATGCGGTCTGCTATCCGACGGGCACGGTGACCGTGACCGACTCCTGATCCACCTCGGTCGTGCGCAGGGTGAACTTCATCTGCCAGTCGCCCGGCGTCGGCAGGTTGACGGACCCGGACGCGTGGTTGTCGGTCAGCGGCAGCAAAGGCATCGACACAGGCTCGATGCCCGCGGTGGGCAGGGCCGCGCTGGCCGCCCACTCCACGACCTTCAACGGCTTTCCTTCCGGCGTGTACGCGTACAGGTGCACCACGTTCTGGCCGGTCTTCGCGGGGTCCACGTCGACCTGCAGCGTGTACAGGCCGGCCTTCACCGACGTCGTGAAGTACGCCTGGGTCTGCTGGACCGCACTGGGCTGGTCGGCGGCGACCCGGGCCGGGGTCGTCTGCGTCAGGGCGGCCGAGACGCCGAGGATGACCGCGGCGATGCCCAGCTCCACGCGTACCGCCCAGCGCAGGACGGAGCCGGCCGGGGCGTTGTGGACGAACGACCGCGCCAGGTACGCGAATCCGAGGATGACGATGACGAGCGCCACCTTGGCCAGGATGAGCCAGCCGTAGGTGGTCGTGACGAGCGCCTTGAGCGTGCCGATCTCGATGAGCGCCTGCACCACTCCGGCCAGCAGGAGCGAGCTGATGGCCAGGGTCGCCCAGCGGGACCAGACCGGCATGATCGCCGTCAGCTCCCGTTCGGTGGCCGTCTTCGGGCGCAGCAGGAACAGTGTCAGCATCGCCAGGCCGCCGAGCCAGACCGCCATCGCCGCGATGTGCACGGTGTCGATGACGACGGTGACCGCCGGGACCGGAGAGGCCGCGGAGTGCCCGGCCAATGGCCAGGTCGCCGCGGTGACGGCGAAGAGGATGCCGAGGATCACCAGGTCGCTGCGCGTCGGTTCGCCGTGGGTGACGATGCGCTTCAACGCTCCGGACAGGACGATCGCGGCGACGGCGAGCAGCCCGATCCGGGCGAGCATCACCGCGCCGAACTGCGAGTCCAGGACGCCGAGCAGGTCGTCGCCGGTCGTCCGGGTGAGCGGTACGCCGTTGACGTAGGGCGCCTGGAGGACGAACTGCCCCAGCGTCGACAGGATCACCAGCCCGAACCCGGCCGCCATGGCTCGCCGCGGTCCGCGCCGGGACATCCGGGCCGGCCAGAGCAGCAGCAGGACCAGGGCCGCGCCGACGGCCAGCAGGAGTCCGGCGTACCCGAGGTATTTGGCGACGCCGATCGAGATGGCGATCGGGCGGCTCGTGGAGCTGTCGTCGGTGGTGGGCGTGGGCACGGTGGCCGACGGCGCGCCGATGTTGAAGGTGAAGCCGCCGGGGACCGGATGGGAGTCGGCCGAGATGACCCGATAGCTCACCAGGTAGGTGCCGATCGGCAGGTCATCGCGCAGCGGGATCCGCAGGACCGCACCGTCGACGCTGGTCTCACCCTTGTCCGCGCGGCTGCCGTCGGGAGCGGTGACCCGGATCTTGTCCTTGACCGGGGTGATCGACTCGGAGAACGTCATGGTGACCTCGCTGGGCGCGGACGCGACCGTGCCGCCCTGGGGCGGGTTCGTCGCGACCACCACCGCGTGCGCCTGCGCAGGGCTCGCGACCCCGACCAGCACCACCAGCAACGCCGCGAACATCACCGCGAGCCGTCTCATTCGCTCTCCTGTTGATCATGAGGGGTTAGGTGGCGCAACGACGCTACCCGATGCCACCGGAAGCGGGCGTACGCGCGCCGGGCAGGGTGGCCGCCGCCTCCGTGGTCCTGCGGCCGAGCGCCCAGAGCAGTCCGGCCTGGACCAACGCCACGGCGTGCCCGACCTCGTGGGCCAGGTGGGTCGCACCGCCGGCCAGATCGAGGAAGCTCGTGGCGGCCAGGCAGGCGGCGAGCACGAAGGCGACCGGCACGAACGCGCGCGCCCGATCCGGGCGCCACGCCGCCAGCGCGAACCCGACCGCCATCGCGATGTCGAACGAGGCCATCTCCCGGGACGCGTGGGGGTCGACCCCGACGCCGAACAGCACCGGCAAGGCCAGCGCCAGCTGCACCGCGGCGGCGATCGCGACCGCGATCCGCAGCACCTGGCGGTCGCCGTGGCGGCGTACCAGGAGGGTCCGGCGCTCCTGCTCGACGGCGGCCAGGATCTGGCCGGTCAGGTCCGGGACCGCCACCACGCGTACGCGTGCCAGCCGGGTCACCCGCTCCGCCTCGGTCAGCCAGGATCGACAGCCGTCGCATTCGGCGACGTGCGCGTCCAGTCGATCGGCCGGCAGCTCGGTGGTCTCGCCGTCGAGGCGGGCGGACAGATCCAGGCGTACGGCGTCGCAGCGGGTGGTGCTCATGTGCCAATAGTCGCCTGTCGGCAAGCCGTGGTTCCCAAGGGCCTATCGGCCGCTAATCTGGGTCCTCGTGCCCTTCCCGCAACCCGGACCGTCCGGCAGCCTCGACGAGGTGACGAACTGGGCGTTGCGTGCGCGGGAGGGTGATCCGGTGGCAGAGGCGGCATTCGTTCGCACCACCCAGGCCGAGGTCTGGCGGCTGTGCGCGGCGCTGCTCGATCCGGGGACGGCCGACGACCTGACCCAGGAGACCTACCTCCGGGCGTTCCGGGCGCTGCCCGCCTTCGAGGGCCGGTCGTCCGCGCGTACGTGGCTGCTCGCCATCGCCCGCCGGGCCTGTGCGGACCAGCTCCGGCAGGTCGTCCGCGGCCGTAGGCTGGAACGACGGCTGGCGCTGGAAGCCGCGACACAATTGCCCGGCGGCGATCCTGCCGAACGGCACGGCTCGGACGATCTGATCGCCGCGCTCGGCGAGGAGCGCCGCAGCGCGTTCGTGCTCACCCAGCTGCTCGGCCTCTCGTACGCCGAGGCGGCGGAGGTCGAGGGTGTGCCGGTGGGAACGATCCGATCCCGGGTCGCCCGCGCGCGGACGGAGCTGGCCGCCGACGTGACGCGGGCCATGGCGGCCTGAAGCGAATTCACAGGGAACCGGACGAGGCGGGACGACGACTAATGACCATGTCGGTGAACGGGTGGACCCGGACTCAGCCCTGGGTGTCGCTGGTCGTGCGGCTGGCCCTGGCCGCCGTGTTCATCGGGGCGGGCCTGCCCAAGATCTTCGACCTGCCCGGCAACGCCCGGGCGGTCAACGCGTACCAGCTGATGTCGTGGGACGTCGCCCAGGTCGTCGGGGCGATCCAGCCGTTCCTGGAGGTCGGCATCGGCCTGCTTCTGCTGGTAGGCCTGCTGACCAGATTCGCGGCGTGGCTGTCGGCCATCGCGCTGGTCGTCTTCATCTCCGGCATCGTCTCGGCCTGGGCCCGGGGGCTGTCCATCGACTGCGGCTGCTTCAGCAAAGGCGGCCAGCTGCCGGTCGGGGTCGCCCCCAACTACACCTGGGACATCGTCCGCGACGTCGCCTTCCTGGCCCTGGCCGTCTTCCTGATCCTGTTCCCCTCCAGCAGGTTCTCGTTGGACGGTCAGTTGTTCGGCCCACCACTGGATATGGAGGAAACCATCGATGAGCAAGCGCGTGCAGGAGCGGCGCGAAGCGGCTCGGATCGTCCGTGAACAGCTCGCCCGCGAGCAACGCCGCAAGCGCACCCTGTGGATCTCGATCGGCGTGGTCGCCGTCCTGGTGATCGGCGGCATGATCGGATACGCGATCTACGCGAGCCAGAAGCCGACGTCGTTCAACACGCCGGCCCACGCCAACGCCGAAGGCACCGCCATCGTCACCGGCTCGGGCAAGGTGTCGGTCGACATCTACCAGGACTATCTGTGCCCGTACTGCAAGCAGTTGCATGACAGCGCCGGGCCGACGCTGGCCGCGCTCGCCGAGCAGAACAAGATCACGCTGAACATCCACCCGATCGCGATCCTCGACCGGTCGTCGACCAACCAGTACTCGACCCGGTCCGCGGCTGCGGCGGGCTGCGCGGCCGACGGCGGCAAGTTCCTCGCCTTCAACGACGCCCTCTACGCCAACCAACCCGCCGAGGGCGGCGCCGGACCGACGAACGAGCAGCTCATCACGACCGGGCAGGGCGTGGGTCTCACCGACTCGTCCTTCGGGAACTGCGTGAACGCCGGCACCTACATGACCTGGCCGGAGCACACCACCGACGCGGCGAGCGAAAAGGGTGTCAGCGGAACCCCGTCGGTGTTCGTCAACGGCAAGAAGGTCACCGCGTCGCTGGACGCGATCACCGCCGCCATCACCGCCGCGGGTGGTGACGCGTCGGTGGCGCCGACTCCCTCTGCCAGCTGATCCCCCTTCCACCCCCGAAGAAGGCCCCCGTTGATCATGAACCTATGGTCCGCCTCGACGGCGTGTCCCACCCTCAAACCTCATGATCAACGGAGGCGGGCGGCCACACTGCTCGGCGCGGCCGCCGTCTGGACCGCCCTACTGAGCTGGGCCGTCGCCACTCCGGCGGCGGCCCACGCGGCGGACGCGCCCGATGCCACGAACTACCGGACGACCATCACCGGCATCACCCCGGCGTTGCCCGGCGTGAGCGTACGCGCGATCGAGGCCGGCGCCCGCCTGGAGCTGACCAACCACTCCGACCGGGTCGTGGAGGTCCTCGGCTACAGCAACGAGGCGTACCTGGAGATCCGGCCGGACGGCGTCTTCGAGAACGTCAACTCCCCCGCGACCTACCTCAACGCGACCTTGCAGGGCGGTGTCGTGCCCCCGGCCAACGCCGACCCGGCCGCCGCCCCGCAATGGCGCAAGACCTCCGATCAGCCCGTGGCGCGGTGGCACGACAAACGCGCCCGGTGGACCGCGCTGCAACCGCCGCCCGCCGTGGCCGCCGACCCTGGGACCGGCCATCGCATCGCCGACTGGAGCGTGCCGCTGCGGATGGCCGACGATCTGTCCACACTAGAACTGAGAGGTACGCTCGACTGGGTGCCCCCGCCGTCGGCCGCGCTCTGGTGGAGCCTGACCATCGTGGTCGCCGCCGCCCTGGCGGCACTGGGCCTGGTCGCTGCTCTCCGCGTACAACTCCTGGGCATGATCTTGATTGTCGGCGGGCTCGCCGCCCTCACTTATGTGACCGCGCGGGAGATCGACGCCGGGGCGCGCGGGGCGTGGGAGATCGTCGCGGGCGTCTTCGCCAGTGAGCTGTGGCCCGCCGTGGCCGGGCTGACCGCGCTGCTCGCCGGGGGGTACGCGCTGCGCAACCGGCCGTCGGGGCCGTTCGCGGTGGCTCTGGCCGGCGCGGGCCTGGCGCTGTTCGGCGGCCTCGTGAACGCCGCGGTCTTCTTCCGCTCGGTCGCCCCGATCCCCTGGCCCGATCTGGTCGCGCGGCTGATCGTCCTGGCCGTCCTCGCGATCGGCATCGGCGTCTGCGGCGCGGCGGCCCTGCTCATGCGCCGCTCCGCCCGCCCAGGCGGGAACTAGTGTGGGCGGTATGCGACTGGAACCCGGCGACACCGCGCCCGACTTCACGCTGACCACCGCCACCGGCGACAAGCTGGCCCTCGCCGACCTGCTCAAACAGGGCAAGAAGGTGATCCTGTACGCCTACCCGGCGGCGATGACGCCCGGCTGCACGACGCAGGCCTGCGACTTCCGGGACAACCTGGCCTCGCTGACCGCGCACGGCTACAACGTCGTCGGCATCTCCCCCGACAGCCCCGACAAGCTCACGAAGTTCGTCGACCGGGACGCGCTGACCTTCCCGCTGGTCTCCGACCCGGACAAGAGCGTGCTGTCCGCCTACGGGGCGTTCGGGGAGAAGATGAACTACGGCAAGAAGATCATGGGCGTGATCCGGTCGACCTTCGTCATCGACCCCGACGGCAAGATCGAGAAGGCGTTCTACAACGTCAAGGCCACCGGCCACGTCGCCAAACTCCGCCGCGACCTGGGCATCGACTAGCTGTACTGCCCGCCCGTTCTGCGCGACCCCGCCGTGGCCGCGTGCCCGTGGCCGCCGCCGCGCCGTGGCCGCCGCCCGCTGGCTCAGCGCTGGATCAGGGTTCTCGGTCGAATCTTGGTCCAAGATTCGACCCGGATCCGTGATCCAGCGCCATCGCCAGTGCCAGCGTCGGCGCCGGCGGCGGGGCGGGTGCCGACGGCGGGGCGTGAGGCGAGGAGCGCTCCCGCGATGGTCGCGCCGAGCGCGACGACTGCCCCGACGACTTGCACCGGCGTGAGCGCCTGCCCGAGCACGGCCCATCCGATGACCATCGCGGCGACCGGGCTGAGCAGTCCGAGGAAGCCGGCCGAACTCGCGGGCAGCGAAGCCAGTCCCCGGAACCACAGCCAGTACGCGACGGCGGTGTTCACCGTGGCGAGGTAGGCGTACCCGGCTAGGTTGGTCGGCGATAGGGCCGGCGGAGCGCCCTCGATGAGCAGGGCCAACGGGACGATGACGAGTCCGCCCGCGGTGAGCTGCCATGCCGTCATCGTCAGCGCGTTCACGTCGTCGGGCCGGCCCCATCGCTTCGACAGCACTGTTCCCGCTGCCATCGCCGCCGCTCCGGCGAGTCCGGCCGCGAGTCCGACCGCGTCGAAGGAGGCGCCCGGCCGCAGCACGACCAGTGCCACGCCGAGGACGCCCACCACCCCGGCAGCGAGGGCCCGCAGTAGCGGACGCTGATGCAACAGGACGACGGACAGACCGATCACGATCAGCGGCTGCACCGAGCCGAGCACTGCGGCGACGCCGCCCGGCAACCGATACGCCGCCAGAAACAGCAGCGGGAAGAACGCCCCGATGTTGAGTACGCCGAGCACGAAAGCCTTGCCCCACCAGCTTCCGCTGGGCAGTTTCCGGGTGAGCAGGAGGAGAAGCAGCCCGGCCGGGAGTGCCCGGAGCATCCCCGCCAGCAGCGGCCGGTCGGCCGGGAGCAGTTGGGTCGTGACGGCGTACGTGGAGCCCCAGGCGAGCGGGGCGAGCGCGGTCAGCAGCAGTCTCATCGGGCCACCGCCAGCTCACGCGGCGTCGACAGAACCGGGCGGGTGTAGACGGCGTCGGCGGGCAACCGGCGTTCCAGTCCGATCAGGATCGCCGCCCCGGCCGCCGAGCTGACCGCCAGGGCCAGCCACGGCAGCCGCCCGTCGATGGCCAGCAACGCGGTGAACAGTCCCGGCGCGACCGTCGACGACAGCGCCCAGGACAGCTGATACGTCGCCAGGTACCGGCCACGTGCGCTCTCCGGGGCGGCGCTCACCGACAGCGCGCCGGCGCTCGGGCTGTGCACGAGTTCGCCCGCCGTGTATAGGACCAGCAGCAGCACGAGGCTCACCATCAGCACTTGCCGGGGCAGCGAGCCGAGCAGCGCGTACCCGACGAAGGCGCCGGCGAACAGCAGGGAACCGACCGCCGCCACGCGGGTGCGGCGGGCGTACCGGCGGGTGAACCGCCCGACCGGCACACCGGCGAACGCGCACAGCGCCGTGTTCACCGCGAACAGCGGTCCGGCGACCGACGCCGACAGCCCGAACTCACTGACCACATAGGCCGGCAGCAACATCGTCAGGGCCGCGTATCCCAAGGCGATCAGGAAGTTCGCAACCGTCAACGCGGCGAACGGGCCATCGCGGAGCACTGCTCGATAGCCGGCCTTTTCGCGTACAACTGGAGCTTTGACGGTCTTGATCCCCACCGCGAGCAGCGCGGCCAGGAAGAAGCTCGCGCCGTTGAGCCACGCGGCGATCACGAACCCGGTGTCGCCCGCGAGCGCGATCACCGCGGCCGCGAGCAGACCGCCCGCCCCCAGGCCGCCGTTGCGCACGCTGCGCGTCAGTGCCATCAGCCGATCCCGCTGCTCACCCTCCGCGACCTCGCCGATCAGCGCCTGCTGGATCGCGGGAAAAGCGCGCTCGCCCGCGGCACTCACGGTCGCGATGGCGGCGAAAGCTCCCAGACTCGTTCCCAAGGGGTACGCGAGGAAGCCGAGCCCGCGGAGCAGGTAGACCGCCTGCTGAGTGCGCTGGGCGCCGAACCGGTCGACGATCGCGCCCGCCAGCGGCAGCGCCGCCATGCCGAGGAACCCGGTGACGGTCAGCACCGCGCCGATGACGGCCAGGGACAGGCCGGTCACGCGCTGGAAGAAGATCAGGCTGAACGGCACATACATGCCGGATCCGATCGCGTCGACCAGCATTCCCGCGATCAACGCCCGCTCGCTGCGCTTACTCAACCCTGGCTTGTTTAGCATGGAAGTAACTTAGCACTAAGCTAGTTACTGTCAAGCTAGTATCTTCCGTGCTAGTTTCGTGCTAGCCTGGGGCATGCGACAGGACGGCGTGGACGCGATCATCGAGCAGTGGCGGACCGAGCGCACCGACCTCGACGACCTGCTCCCCATGGAGGTCTTCGGCCGGATCTACCGCATCGCCGGCACCATGGGCGACCGGATGGAAAAGGCGTACGCGAAGTTCGGCATCGGCCGCGGTGAATTCGACGTCCTGGCGACCCTGCGACGGTCAGGCGCACCCTACGACCTGTCCCCCAAGCAGCTCTCCGACACCCTCATGCTCACCACCGGCGGCATGACCGGGCGCCTGGACAAACTCGAAAAGGCCGGCCTCATCTCGCGTACGCCGGACCCGACCGATCGCCGGTCGCTGCGCGCCCAGCTCACCGATCGGGGACGCTCACTCGTCGACGACGCCGTCGCCGCCGGGCTCGACGTGCAACGCTCGGTGCTTTCGCACCTCGCTCCCGCCGAGCGCCAGCGGCTCGCGGATCTGCTTCGCGATCTGCTCGCCGCCGCCCGCTCGTGACCTCGCTCCCGCTCGCTCCGCTCTTTGCGCGCGATCATGAACTCACGGTCGTGATCGATCGGCGTGTCGTGTGCCTGGGACCCTGATCATTCCCCTGGCGGACTGATCAACACTCGCCAACGGGTAACGGCACGAGCGGCGCGATGACCCCGAGTCGGCGAACGTCTACACTGCGGTGGTTGCGCGGGAGTGGCGGAATTGGCAGACGCCCCGGTTTTAGGTACCGGTGCCTTCGGGCGTGGGGGTTCGAGTCCCCCCTTCCGCACTAACCGCACCATTGTGCGAAATGAGGGGTCGTCCGGTTCGCCGGTCGGCCCCTCTTCGCTGTTCAGCGGGATCATGAAGATCGGAGTTAGTTGGGTTCCGTCGATCTTGATCTCCGCCACGTGTACCTCTATGACGGCCTTGCGTTGACCAGGTGCGCGGTCGGCAAGGGCCAGAATCAGGTCGGCTCGCGCCTGCTCGATGGCTGCCGGGTCGAGCGGAGTCGGCGTTTCCTGGACGAGTTCGGCGAGGTCGTCGCGGCGGTTCTTGAGCTGGTCGACTTTGACGGTGAGGTCGCGGATGCGGTGGCCGCAGGTGCGTTCGTCGAGCGCGCCGTTCTCGAACGCGGCTAGGTAGCGGTCGATCGCCGTCTCGGCAATGGTGATCTGTCGGCCGATAGCCTCGAACTCTTCGCGGTGGCGCTGGGCATCTTGGGCGACCAACTCCGTTCGGCCGTGATGGTGTCTGCAATGAGGTCGGTGCGGCCGTAGAAGTCGATGAGTGCCTGGGTGACCGCCTCGTCGACGAGGTCGGCGTCGATGCGGTGGGCGGCACACCCGGCTTTGCCGTAGCGGGCTCGGCTGAAGCGGGTGTAGTAGCGGTAGCCGCGGCGTTTGCCGGTGGCGGACGTGCCGATGTACTTGCAGCCGCACTCGGGGCAGATAATCAGTCCGGTGAGCTGGTAGTCACTGTTGGATGCTGCCCGGCGCGAGCCGGCCTCGCCGCGCGCTTGCATAATCTGCTGGCATTGCTCGAACAGGTCGGCGTCAACCAACGCCGGATGGGCAACTGCCGACAATAACGTCGCGGAAGCCGAGTTCGCCGAGGTAGACCCGGTTACGAAGGATCTTGCCAATGGTGTGACCGGACCAAGTACCGCCACGAGCTGCTAGAGCTCGTAGCGCGGACCGGCCGTCGTAACCAGTTTCCGACCGTCGAAGCAGAGGTAACTGCCGCACGTCGTGACAACTGCTTCCTGCCCACGTTCGGTTCGTAAATGCGGATCTTGGTCGTTGAACACTTCAAAGACACCACAAGACAATCTTCAGGTCGGCATACTGGAAAGCAGAGCCGGAAGGACGCCCATGCGCCGACGGAAGGTTTCCAAACGGAACGTTACCTCCGCAGCCGCAGCCCCGTGGTGGCGACGGCATTGGGCAGCTTTGGTTGCAGCAGCAGCGGCGCTTGGGCTCGCCCTGTTCACATCCGTTGTTTCGCCGATCGCCTCCCGAGTCGTCGACGAGGTCTGGCACAAATCCAATCCGCCCCCATCGGCGGGCGAGCTAGTTGCGCTAAAGACGTGGCCACCTGACAACCGTCTAGATTGCAGTACGGCGGGTGGAGCAGCCAGTGTTCGTCCAAACCCAGACCCGAGTGGCTTCGTTGCTGGCCAGGGCGAAGACATCCGAATAGCTGCGCTGAGAGAGTTCAACGGCATCGTTTGGTACAGCGGGAAACTTCGTCTAACACTCACGGGCGTGGACGAGACGCCCTTGCTGGTGCTTAGTGCGTTATTCATGAGACGAGCGTCGATGTGGGATGCGCGCGCTTCCACTCCTCGAAATGCAGCAAGGCGAGCCAGTGGCCCTCCACGAACGCCACATGCTCGGAGCTCACCCCTCGGCCGCCATGCGATCGGCGCGTCGGGTCGGCACCCATCAACAACAGCAGCGTGGTCATGTCGGCGTGGAACTCTGCACCGGTTTGCCGAACCGCATCGATCTCGACGTCCAGCGCGTGGTGCAGCAGGGTCAGGCCGTCATGCTCCTCGTGCACATCCGCGCCGGCCTTGAGCAGCTCATAGAGTTCCTTGGACAAGCCCATCTCGACGGCCTGATGGGCCGGACTGACGTCCACCGCCTTGCTCCTCGCTGTGACTCATCGGGCTGACGTCGAGCGAGAGCCGACAGCCGCAGTGATCAAGATGTAACCTGTCGCATGTGGACACAACGGCCGGTCGCGCGTAGATCACCGGGGTTGTGTGGACCACCGTAACAAGCGGAGACCGGCCGTTGCGCGTCGAGAATATGACCGGCCTCGCCTCCGATCAAGTAGACCACCTCGTCGAGCAGTTGACCGATGGCGGAGTGTGGCGGGCGCACCGCCATCGCGCCCTGGACCCGCACCGATCGGTGCTCGTCGTCCTGCTGTACCTACGCCACAATCTTCCCCAGCGCCTGCTTGCCGAGCTGTTCGGCTGTTCCCAGCCCACGATCTCCCGTCTGATCACAATGCTGATCCCGATCCTCACCGACGTGTTATCGCCGCTGGCTGAACGGGTCGCCGAACGCGAGCTGCGTTCCACGGTGCGCGTCGACGGGTTCCTCGCGCCGATCGGCGACCGGCGCGCCAACACGTACACGTCTGGCATGTACTCCGGGAAACGACATCGCTGCGGGTTCAACATCCAGGTCGTCGCCTCCTGGCGCGGCCGACTGATCATGACCGGTGACCCGATGCCCGGCGCGATGCACGACGCCCGCGCCTGGCGAGAATCCGGCCTGGCCGCGCGATTCGCAGGCCGTCTGCATGCCGACGGCGGACCGGGCGGATTCGCCGACACCGCTTACACCGGCACGGGCCTGCTCGTCCCCGAACGGCGCACCGGCCAAGACCTGCTCGGCGTCCACGCTCGCGAGTTCAACAAGCTGATCGCCTCCCAGCGAGCCTGCGTGGAACGGTGCATCGCCCACCTCAAGAACTGGCGAATCCTCGCCACCGGCTACCGCCGACTGACCGCCAACTTCGCAGCGACGCTCGCCGCGATCACGAACCTGGAGATCTACCGGACATCGACGTTCGCCTCATGAATTATTCACTTAGTGTGCGTCCGGTCATCTTTGCGCATCACGATGTTAGCCCCTCGTGGGGACTTGAGGCGGATCCGGGATGCGGTGGCCCGTCTCAGGTTCGATTGCTCAAGGTCGTCCTTGACACTGGCTTATTCACAGATGAGGGCCTTACCCAAGGTGGTCCCGATAACCCGAACGCTCGAGCGGAACCCTTTGGCACATCATTCACAGTATCCAGTCGCGAAGCGGCTGATATCCAGGTCGACGTCTTCGCCTGTAGCGGCCTCTATGAGTTTGGCGTGAAAATCGAGTACGTCAGCGCAGGTCAAACGCGCACCATGACCATTGGTGCGCCCGAAAATCCGTTGAGGATAATCGGCGGCTGGAGAGGGGTGGAACGCTTCTACAGCCAGTACGGAAGCCCGGTTAGTCGCAACCGGGCTGCCGAGTTCCCTCGTGGCGTCCCATCGGTTCCAACAAACGCCAACGGTGTCTGCCGCTGAAGACGCACTCGAGATGCTTCGATGAGTCCGGTCCGCTCTGACTCAAACTAACTCCATGCGACGGCCACGTTGCCCGAAGGCGCTGGCCGCGTCGCCTTGCCCCGCATCATCGAGCACCTTCATCGGTAGACACAGTAAATCAGCCATTCCAGCGCAGCCGCTTCTTAAGCATGTTTAGGTGTGTGTTCGATACGTAGCCGTCTCGCTGAAGTCGACCGACTATGATCCCTGCGGAAACATTAAGCTCTCTGGCGAATGCCTGTACAGCAGTGGCAGTGAAGTCGCCAGTCCGCAGGAAAACCTCATACATGTTCTGCGGAACCAGAAGATCACGAGCAAAAGCGTCCGCCGCTTCTTCACTTGCGCTCTCGCTTGCCCCATCGACGTCGTCGATCGAATCCACGATGCTCCGTTTGCGCCCGGGCTGAAGGATATGGCCGGCCTCATGGAAGAAACTAAACCAGAAGTGATCATCTGACTGGTGTCGAAGGCTAAGTTGTACCAAAGCCTTCTCAGGTGAGATCCAACGAGCGGCTCCGCTCAGGTGGGTGCCTTTGAATTCTGGAGTCAATACGACGGCCACCCCAGCTTCGGCGCAGAGTTTGCGAAGTCTCTCAACTACCATTGAAAACGGCTCTTTGGTGCTCAAGGTTCTAATATCGCCAAGCGTGGCGCGGAAGCGATCGGCATCGAAGCGGCTGGTACTAATGGTCGCAGCCTCAATCTCGCCCCAACGCAGCCATGCCGCAACGGCCTCTGGATGCGCGACAAACACTGGCGACGATCGGAACGAAGCAGCTGGTGCTTCCATCCAATAACGCCGCCATGCATTAGGGCTGCTAACGTTGAAGAACGACAATAGAGCAGCTAGCGTTTCAGCCTTCGAGCGACCGGAAACAATTAGGCCACGTCGCACGAGGTCCGCGATCGGAAAGCGATCAGCCCATGAGGCATCCCGTTCAAGTTCCAACATGTCGCGCTCGCGCGCGAGATACTCACGATAGTTTGTCTCAAGACCGTTCCAAATGCTTGCACTGATTCCTAGTGCTCGCTCAAGTTGAATCGCCGTATCTGCCGTGATAGCTGCCTTGCCGTTCACGATTTCGTTTACAGTCTTAAGCGGCCGATCGATCCTCCGTGCAAGTTCGACTTGCGTCATGGATCGCTCTTCGAGTGCCTCGAGAAGTACCTCCCCTGGCACCACCGCCCAATCGGGCTGCCAAACCTCAGTTCCCATGGTAGTTCACCACCTCCTCGATCATGACTTTATTAACCTGCGACAGATCGATGCCCCCGTCAGAGAGCGTCGGGATGGGCTGATGGTCCGCAGAGAAGATCAGCCGATACGGGCCTCGAAGGTCAAGCGCGAAACAGCCAGCCCGATCGCCGGTCAGCACGTGAAACCTTCCCGGAACCGCTACCAGATCGGCAACAGTGGGGGCCGCCCGCAAGACCGCAAGACGCCTCTTGATCACCTGCCACTGAGCCTCCCCAAACTCCCGTTTTCCAAGGGAGTCAGAAGAGCAGCTTCTCGCCAGCTTCCCGCTGGCCCATGAGACGTCGATGACCGCCACTCCTTGACATGCTTTAACCCTTGGGGTTAAAACAGTATCAGAGAACGGACCGATGACGGAAGGGCTGGTCCGATGCAGCAAGATCTTTTCAGCCAGGACTTCGCTCCGATCCGGCACACAGCCAGCCACTACGTTCCTGTCCTCCAGAACAAGGCCGGCGAGCTTGAGGCACTTCGACGTGCCTCGCCGGATGTTTGGAGCCACATCACGCCCTTGATCAATATCGTCGGCCCCAAGAAGCCGCGCCCCAACGAGGTCAGCGTGCAGATTAGCTTCGAAGCCTTGCGATCTTGGGCGAAGCGGCTTGCGAGCGCGATTGGCGGTCGGCCCTTCTATTTGGACATACTGCGCCTTAAGCCATCGACACTACTCAAGAGCGACAACATTGAATTCAAGGGACGTCGGCGCGCACGCCGTCGCCAGTACGTCCTCGAACAGTTCTACGAGTTTGCCCAACAGCAGCGACTAGATTTCGTACCGGTTTACCGGACCGACTTGGGTAACGAGACATACACACGAATCGTCCGTCGCGCTGTTACAGAAATCGGTCGTGGGTTCGCATTGCGGTACCCACTCCTGAATACGGTCTCAGTTCTAGGGCCCGCCGAACTCGCCATCAAGATCGTTTCAGATATGGGAGAACAGACGAGGAATGTCGATCTCATCCTTGATCTTGAGTATATCCCGGCCGAGGCCGATTTGGATTTCGATCTCACGCAGCAGTTGGTGTCGAGCCTGTCCGACTCAGCCAGTTGGCGAAATGTCATCCTTCTTGGAACTTCTATTCCGTCCTCGATGAGCTGCATCTCAGAGGGGTCAGTTGGCCGGATTCAGAGAGCCGAATGGGCTCTATGGAAAGCACTCCGAGCTTCTGGAAATCCCAATCTCGTCTTCGGCGATTACGGAATTCAACACCCTAAACCACCCGCGGAGGGTGGGCCTGGGATGAGAGCGAATATCCGCTACACCTCTGAAGAGTCGACTATCGTCGCGCGCGGGCGTCAGGTTCTTACGGAGGGCAAAGAGGAGTACCGCAAACTTTGTAGGCAACTGCTACGGCACGACGAGTACCTTGGCGACGACTTCAGCTGGGGAGACTCACAGATCGGTGCCTGCGCTGACGGAGACACCGACCCTGGTAGCCAGAATCACTGGCGTGCCGTTGGCACGTCTCACCATCTAGCCTTCGTCAGCGGGCAACTGCAGAGCTCGTCGCAAGAAAGCGCCTCGTAGGGATTTTGGCCTGTGCCGGATCTCGGCAGAGCAATGTCCGAGTAACTATGTTCCGTAAGCCCTGTTGATCCAGTTGGTCGAGCAGTGCGGCCCACATCCATGAACGGCCGGCTCCGGCTGGCGGCGGCGTTCCGAGTAGGGTCAAGACTTCTCGAAGCTCATCTCGCCAGAGCAAGCGGACAAGCGTTGGTCCGTCCAAGGCAGAATTGCGCTCTGCGTGACGAACTTTGTCCATGTTGACAGAATTCCCGGCAGTTACGACCCATACGCCCCACCAAGACGGCACGATTTCAAGAGCGGCCTGTCGATGCCGCTCGGCCACCACGACGGTGCATTCGTCGAATATCCGACTATATGCGCCTACCTGCCGAGGTAGCCGCGATAGGTTGTCTCGCTGGCTCTTGATCTCGAACGCTCTGAGTAACGAGTCGACCAGGGCAACATCCACCCGCTCATGGGTCTGCGGTATCCACAGTTCCTCGATCAATGACCACTGGCCTGAGGCGCTCGCGAGGTGCGACCGGAGGGCAATGCGGACTTCGAGTTCGGTTGGCGCGATCTCGTTCAAGCTCTCACCTCCCGGAACTGAACCTACCGCAGCCATATCTTACGCGATACGCGTAACGGGTAACAGGTAAGATGACGGCGTGTTGGTGGGGTCGCATGACCGAGTACGGGCACTATCGCAAGTCGTGTTCGGACAGCGGTACAGGCTGGAGGTGATGGTGGCTATTGCCGGGTCACCAAGCGGCACAGTGTGCCTCAGCGACCTCGCCCGGACTTTGGACGTCACCGCCAGCAACCTTCAGCGGCCTCTAGCGGACCTTGTACAAGCTGGCCTCCTGTCGCCCCTCCCTCAGACAGACTCCAAGAGAAAGTTCTATCGCCGCAGCGACAGCCTGGCGTGGGCTTTCGCGGTCGAACTGTCTTCGGCTGCAGGCCGCGGAAAGTCGCCTCGCTCAGCGTTCGACCTGCCGTAGAGGCGGCGCCCCGATCCACGATGGCGCGTATCGCGTCTCCGTCCTCGGTGTTGCACACTGCCGGATGCCTTAACGTAGTTCACACCTCGAATCCGCCATTCGCACGCGCAGCGGATCTCCCGTGATCAGGACACGCCGTTTCGCATTCTGCGACCCACGGTGCACCCTTCGCCGTTACCTTCGGCCCGATCGTCGGCCGGTGCCGTCAGCGACATCATGGGTGCCCGCCACGCCCGGGCTTGGCTTCGGCGCCCTGGCGTGATACCAAAATGAATCCCAACTTGGTATCATGCTGTTTATGACCATCCAGATCGCCCTACGCCTACCTGACGACCTCGTAGCCTTCGTCGACGAACAGGTCAGCTCGGGTGCCGCGACCAGCCGTGCGGCGGTCGTAACCCGCGCGCTTGAGCGCGACCGCCGCCGCGAAGCGGCGGAACACGATGCTCGGATCTACGCCGCTGCCAGCCAGCCGTCGGACCTCGACGAGCTGGCGGCCTGGTCCGGCCCACAGCCGATGGACATCGACTGATGCGACCCATTCACCTCGCCTCACTTGACAAGACCCGCCCAGTCCTGATCTTGACTCGCGAGCAGGTACGCCCCTATCTCAAGTCGATCACCGTGGCCCCGATCACCAGCACTATTCGCGGCCTGTCCACGGAGGTGGGCGTGGGCCGCGCCAACGGCCTTGATCACGATTCCGTAGTGTCCTGCGACAACGTCACGACCGTGCCGCAGTCTGCGATCGGACGGCTTCTCGGATATCTGAAGGCCGATCAGGAGGTCGAACTCGCGCAGGCGATCGCGGCGGCGTACGACCTCGAACTATGAGGCTGGTGGACGTCGCTCGATGAACTGTTCTAGCGTTCATGCATTGTCCGCACCGTCGCCTTGAGCCGCTTCTTTCAGTGCAGCGGTCGCCCGCCATCAGGACACGCCGTTTCGCATTCTGCGATCCGCGGTGCACCACGGTTCCATTGCGACGACCGCGTAGTCGGCGAGGCTGCGCCCGTCAGCGCGACAGCGGATCCTGGACGAAGGTCCCGTCCTGGAGTCGGAGAAGCATGAACCGCACGGTCTTCTGAGTTCCGTCGGCGTTGAAGCCGGCCGACCCGGTGAGCAGGTCGACGTCGCCGGGCTGCGTCTCGGCCAACGCCTTGCGTATCGCGGATTTGTCGAGGCTGCCGGCCCTCCTGATCGCGCTGGCCGCCAGCTGGACCGCGTCGTACGCCTGGATCGTGAAGGGGCCGGCGTCGTGCCCGGCGAGCGCGCGGTACTTCGCCGACCAGGCGGCGAGGTCGGGCAGGAATTCCGGCATAGGCAGGGCGACGCCGTAGGTGTCTTTGAACGCAGCAGGGTCGATTCCGCGGAACACCGCCGGGTTGACGCCGCCGTCCGAGAGCATGATCTTTCCCTGGTAGCCGGCCGCCCGCAGATCGCGGATCAGCTTGCCCGCCTCGGCGTAGTAGCCGGTGAAGAAGACCAGATCGCCTTGCATCGCCGCGATCCGCGCGGCGCCGGTGTCGTAGTGGTCGGCGCCCTGGCTGACCTGCACCTCGCTGATCACATCGATGGCGCTGGCAGGCTTGCGTGCGGCGTCCCGGGTGCCTTGGGCGACCGACTCCGAGAAGCTGGTCCCGTCATGAACGAGGACGACTTTGTGGGCGTCGAGTCGGGGCATCCACGAGACGGCGCGTTGAGCTTCGATCGCCGTCGTGCCGGAGAGCAGGAAGACGTTGTCGTAGCGCGGCTGGATGAGATCCGTGGAGTTGGCCGCGGGGATGATCATCGGGACCCCCGCGTTGTGGAAGATCCGGAGGGTCGGCACGGTGGCGCTGCTGCAGTAGCCGCCGACCGACACCGTGACGTCCTGTTTGATCATTTCGTTGGCCCGGTTCACGGCCGTCTCCGGATCGCACGCGTCGTCCGCGGTCACGATCTCGACACGCCGTCCGAGCACCCCTCCGGCGGCGTTGATCTGCTCGGCCGCCATGGTGAGAGCCGGAATGATGTTCGCCGCCGACGGAGCGTTGTCTCCGGTCATCGGCATGAGGGCTGCGAGCCGGATGACGTCCGGTGACGGTGCCGGGGTGCTGCTTCGACCGCCGGTGCCACAAGCGGTGAGGCCCAGGGCGAGAGCGACGGCGGCCGCCAGCATCCCGCGCCTGATTCGTCCGCTAAACATGCTTTCACCTTTCCGAGGCAGTCCTGTAGTGTTGCACACCTTGACGCGGATCCGGACCTTCGCTTGAAGGAGTTTTCGCAGGTCATAGCTGCTGCGAGAGGAGAGCGCGGCGGGAATGACAAGACACCGACGTAGATCCGATGCAGCCTTTGATCGTGTCCTCGTGCGTGCCGCCGCGGGCTACCGCACGGATTCCCGCGCCCGCCGGACACGAAGCCTGCTCACCACCGCGGCACTGGCCGTGGTGCTCGTGGCTCTGGTCGGGTTCACCCTTTGGGGCAGCCTCCAGACAAGCAAGGCGACCGCGCGGCAGAGCCAGGCACAGGCCCTCGACGCGCTGTTCAGCGATGCCCGCGCCGCGGTGGCGTTGGAGGCCGCGCAGATCCGCAGTTACCAGCTCGAGCCCTCCAACGCCGCTCGCACCCGCTATCTGAAGTCGGTCAACGCGACCGCAGCCGTCCTCCAGAAAGCGGCGGTGTCGAAGTTTTCGGTGGCCGCCGGCGACGCCGCGCGACTGGGCCGGGAACAGGCGGAGTTCCGGGCTGCGGCCGACCGCCTGATCAACCAGGTCGCCAATCAGGATCAGGCTGCCCGGCAATTCGATCGCCTAGAGGTGCAGCCCCTGTACTACACACTGCAGCGCGACATCGACGACGTCGCGAACGGCTACCACAGCGACGCCCAGCGCATCACTTCCGAGCTGAGGCACATCCAGTCTCGAATTCTGATCACGATGGTGAGCGGTTTCGCCCTCGGGCTCGGACTCGTGGCCGTCATCTGGCGAGTGGTACTGGGCTACCAACGTCGGCTCGTCGTGCAAGCCGACGCCAGCGAACACCTGGCTCTCCATGATCCGCTCACTGGCTTGCCCAATCGCGCGCTGTTCCAACGCCGCCTCGAAGCCGCACTGCGCGGCCGGCAGGACGCGCAGCCAGCCGTCATGATCGTGGACCTGAATGAGTTCAAGTCCGTGAACGACACCCTCGGCCACCACGCCGGCGACGAGTTGCTCACCGCGATCGGACATCGCTTGCAAGCCTTGCTCCGGACCGGCGACACCGTTTCTCGCCTCGGCGGGGACGAGTTCGCAGTACTGCTTCCAGCGGTCGACAGCGTCGCGGTGGCAAGCCGCATCGCTCAGCAGGTCGGCGAGGCGCTACGACAGGATTTCGCGCTCAACGCCGGCCCGGCCGCGGTCAGCGGCAGCATCGGCCTCGCCATCGCCGACGAGTCGTCCAGCGCCGAGACGTTGCTTCGCCGCGCCGACGCGGCGATGTACCGGGCGAAGGAGAACGGCTCGAGCGTCGCCGTTTACGACGCGCAACTCGATGCCGAACGCCCTGAGCGGATGGTGCTTTTCGGGGAGCTGCGGGCGCTGGTGGACGGCGGCGACCCCGACGATCAGCTCGTGCTCTTCTACCAGCCCCAGGTGTGCCTCGCGACCGCTTCGGTCACCGCGGTCGAGGCCCTGGTCCGCTGGCGGCATCCGCGGCTCGGCCTGCTATTGCCGGGGGCGTTCCTCGCGATCTCGGAATCCGGGCGCCTGGAGATACCGCTCACCTACCACCTGCTCCGGCTGGCCGTCCGCGATGCCTCGGCCTGGCAGGAGCAGAACCCGGTGACGGTCGCGGTGAACGTCTCGCCCAAGTGCCTCCTCGACGACGCGTTCGCACAGCAGGTGCGCTCCGCCCTGGCCGAATCCGGGCTACGGCCGTCGCGCCTGCGGCTGGAGGTCACCGAGAGCAGCATGATGACGGACCCCGACAAGGCACGCGCCATGCTGCGCCAGGTCCAGCAGGACGGCGTCCAGGTCTCCATCGACGACTTCGGCACGGGCTTCAGCTCGCTCAACCAGCTCCGGCAACTGAACGCCGACGAACTCAAGATCGATCAGACACTCACCCGCCACGTGGCGACCGATGCCGGGAACGCCGTGATGGTACGCAGCGCGATCGATCTCGCCCACAACCTCGGCCTCTTCGTCACCGCGGAGGGCGTGGAGGATCTGCGTACGCTGGCCGTCCTGCGCGATCACGGATGCGACCAGGCCCAGGGGTACGGAATCGCCCGTCCCGTACCGGTCGACAACCTCGCAACCGCCTGCGCCGTGGCCGAGGAGCGCGCACGCATGATCGCGGAACCGGGGTTCGCCGTATCCCCTGGTGCGGTCGTCTGACGTCAGCCGCCTCGCGCCCGCCAAGCCTCAGATCATGCCGCCGGCGGCATGGATCGTCTGACCGGTGATCCAGCGGCTCGCCTCGGACGCGAGGAAGGCGACGACGTCGGCGATGTCGCCGGGTTCACCGAGCCGGCCCAGCGGCGTACGAGCGGTGGCGTCCGCGATGACGTGCGGCGGCACCGTGGCGAGCACGTCGGTGCGGGTGAGGCCGGGCAAGACGCTGTTGACCGTGACGCCCCGCGAACCGACCTCCCACGCCAGCGAACGGGCGAGTTGATCGCTCGCCGCCTTGCCTGCGGCCAGTAAGGCCATGCCGGGCAGCGGGGACACGGTCAACGCGGAGGAGATCAAAATGATCCGACCGTGGTCGCGGATACGAGTCGCCGCCTCCCGCAAGGCCACGAAGGTGGCGCGGACGTTGGCCGCAACGTACCGGTCGAAGTCGTCGTCCGTCGCCCGGGACAGCGCCCCGGCGGTCGCCGTGCTCGCGTTGTTCACCCAAACGTCGACCCGTCCGAAGTAGTCCTCGGCGGAGTCGAAGAGCTCCTTGACCGCGGCGGGCTGAGTGATGTCGGTTCGGACGGCGACGGCCAGACCCCCCGCCTCCTTGATGCGGTCGACCACCTGTTCCGCCACGTCCTGATCCCGGGAGCCGATGACCACCCGCATTCCCATGGCGGCGAGCCGTTCGCTGATCGCCCGTCCTATCCCGCGTGATCCCCCGGTGACCACTGCGACGTGCTCCGCTACCTGCATGATCCCTCCAATAGGAGATTGTATGGATAGTCGAGATCATGGACTACTTTGGTTGAGACTGTCAACTGTCGAGGTGCTAGGCTTCTTTCGTGGCCAGCACATCCGAGGACGAGCTCATCGAGACGATCGTCGGCTTCTTCCGCGAGACCGACGGCCTGTTCAGCGCGACGAGCCGCCCCTTGGGGCTGACCCCTCAGCAGGCGCAGATGCTCTGTTTCACCCAGCACCTGCAACCGTCCTTCGGCGAACTCGCCGGCCTACTGCACTGCGACAAGACGAACATCACCGGCCTGGTCGACCGCTTGGAGAAACGTGGCCTGGTCATCCGTCAGCCCGATGCCCAAGACCGCCGGATGACCCGCGTCCACCTGACCTCGGAAGGCGAGGAGCTGACCAAGCGGTTTCAGCACGCCTTCAACAGCGCGCTGACTTCGCGCCTTCGTGATTGGACCGCTGCCGACCGCAAAGACCTGCTCCGGCTGCTCCAATCCGCGACCACCGCCCTGCGTGGCTGACCCAATACGAGGTCATCAGCGGCAGGCTCAGTAGTCCAGCAGCTCGGCGCCGTACTTCGTGAACAGGTCGCGAAGGTCGCCGCGGTCCGGTGAATGGATGGCCTGAATCAGCTCATAGGTGCGGGCACCCATGACGAGCAGGTATCGGGCCGGTTCCGAGCCGGGATTCCAGTAGGTGTGCGGGGTTCCGCCCGGGACGACGGCCGCTCCCCCGGCGGGAACCTCGACCTCGTCCTCGCCGACCCGGATCCGCAGGACTCCGGACAGGACGTACCAGGCTTCGTCGTCCTCGTGTTTGTGGAGCGGCGCTTGGTACAGCGGCTCAGGGCCGGTAGCCGCCTCGGCGGTCCACTCCGCGAGAACGATGTTCGATCCGGGCGGAGCCAGTACGCGTCCGGCAAGGCTGGCGGCGTGCACGTCCAGCGACATTCACGAAAGGTACCAAGAGAATTGGGTCGCGCCGGCGCTCCTGGTGCGAAAGGCTGCCAAGGTGGCTGTCGTGTATCTCGTCCAGCACGCCGAGAAACGGCGCGACCCCGGCGATCCCGAGCTGACAGATCGAGGACGTGAGCAGGCGCTACGGACAGCCGAGCTGCTCAGCCGATCCGGGATCCAGGCGGTGTACAGCAGTCCGTTGCGCCGCGCGACGCAGACCGCCCAGCCGATCGCGGCGGCGGCCGGGGTCGAGGTGATCGAGGACCGGCGACTCGTGGAACGGATGAACTGGGACGGCCGGCAGCCGCTCGCGGAGTTCTTGGCCGATTGGGACCGGGCGACTCGCGTACGCGACTTCGCGCCGGCCACCGGTGACTCGTCACACCGGGCGGCCGCCCGGATGATCGCGTTCGTTCAGTCCGTAGTGGACTCACCCGGCCCGGTCGTCGCGGTGAGCCACGGCGGTGTGACGACCGACATGCTGCGTACGCTGCTGGGCGACGACGCGGTCCCGCGTGAGCTCGTCGAGCAGGGTGTGCCGCCCTGTGCGATCACGACGCTGGAAGGGTCGCGGGTACACCGGATCGCCGGGTCAACGCCAGCATGACCAGGGCTCGGGCCAGTTCGCCGGCGAGGAGGGAGACGACGCCGCCGGTGGCTCCAGCCGCCGGGACCAGCACCCAGCCGACCCCGGCGACCGCGGCGAGCTGAGCGACCGAGGCGGCGGCGGACCAGCGCCGGCCTCGGGCGCCGCTGGCTTCCAGAAGCAGGGCGGTGACGGCGTTGGCGGCGTACAACAGGATCTCGATGGTGAGTGCGACGTAGGCCCAAACCGCCGTGCGGCCCAGGAGGCCCACGATGATGGCGGCAGGCGCGCCGAGACCGACCGTCCATATAAGACTTCGTCGGGCGGCGGACCAGGCGGCGGATTCCCCGGCGTGCTCGATGCGCAGCGCCACGGTCGGCTGGGCGAGACGGAGCAGGTAGCCCCAGCCGGTCGAGACCGCCGCCGAGACGACCACCAACAGGTAGAACAGGCTCGTCTGGTCGGCGCGATCGGCGGCGGCGAAGGCGAGATAGAGCACCGAGACGCCGAGGACGCCGAGGATCTCGGCGGTTCCGAGCACGGCGACCGCCCGCAGGGCCGCCGCCCGCGAAACGGGCGCGGGAACGCCGGGCGACGGCGGGACGGCCGGGAGGCGGAGGCCGGCGAGCAAGATCGCGTTGACGGTCAGCGTTCCGGCGCACAGCAGCAGCAGGATGTCCAACGGACCGCCGCCCACGTACGCGCTGGCGACCGCGGCCGCGTAGACACCGGCGAGGCCCAGGAAGCCGAGGCTGTCCGCGAGCGGCCGGCCGTTGAGGCGGTGGAGCGCGGCCAGAACCGTCGCGGTGCCGACGCCGACCGCAAGGACTGCGGCGGTGGCGTAGAGGCGTGCACCCCCGATGAATGCGAGGGTCGCGACGAAGAGCGCAAGGCCGAGCACGCCCGCCGCCAGGGCTCGGAAGAATCGGGCCAGGCCCGCGCCGCCGCTCAAGGGCACCAGGTTCAGGGCGGCCTTCTCCGGGCCGCTGGACACCAGCTGCGTCAGCCAGGCCAGGCCGCCGACGGCGGTGGCGTACGCGGCGAAGCCGGCCGATCCCCAATGATGGAGCAGAGCCAGGCCACCGGCGTAGGTGGCGATCCGGTAGATCCCGCGCCCGGCGAGAAGTGCGGCGACGATGCGTGGCCGCGGCAGCACCACGGTCACGCCTCCGGCTCGACCTCGATGCGCACGAGGGCGTCCACTTCGGCGAGGACGCGCTCCAGACTGGGCTGGTCGTCGGCGCGGGCGAGCAGGTAACCGAGCTTCGCCCCGGCTCGGGCGTACGGCTCGACGTGGTCGCCGGGCCGGGCCGCCAGGATGAGGTCGACGACGCCCGGCAGGGCGCGCACCTCGGCCAGCCCGTGGACGGCGACGAGTTTGCCCGCCGCACCGGTCTTCAGGACGCGCATCGCCGCACACCCGCTCGACGTAGCGGCCAGATCGGGACGCCGGCCGACGGCAGCGGTCACGTACGCCGCGGTCACGTCGATGCCGTGGATGAGGCCGAGCAGTTCGGCGGAGCCGTTGCCGCCGAGCCGGGCGCCCATCTCGATGACGACGATCCGGCCGTCGGCGTCGATGAGCAGGTCGGCGTTCAGCGATCCCCACGCGTAGCCGAGAGTCGTCACGATGCGGTCGATGATCTCGCGGCAGCGCGCGACCAGCGCGGGATCTCCGCCCGGCATCGTGTGTTCCATGGTCACGAAATGCGGTGGTTCCGTCAGTCTGCGGGCGCCCAGCCCGAACAGGACGACCCGGCCGTCCTCGACGACGGCTTCCACGGCGTAGTGGTCGCCGGCGAGATACTCCTCGACGATGACGACCGCCGACGCCGAGTACGCCACCGCCGCCGCGATCGCCTCGTCCAGATCGGACGGGGAGGCGCAGAGGCTGATGCCACGTCCACCACTGGAATCGGTCGGCTTGACCATGACCGGGAAGCGCAGGTCTCGGGCCGCTGCGCGTACCGCCGCGGGGGATCCTTGGGCGAAGCGGGGGCCTGGCAGCCCCAGGCCCTCGCAGACTTCGCGGAAGTAGCCCTTGTCGACAGAGGCCCGCAAAGCCTGCAGTGACAGCCCGCTCGGCAATCCCAGGCGCTCGGCCAGCTGGTACTGGGCGGGCAGGTTGACGTCGCTCGCCGGGGACACCACCCCGGCCAGGTCGGTCCGCCGGCTCAGCCGCTTCGCGAGCTGGTCGACGTCGCGGGTGCTGACGTTGAGGAACTCGTCGGCGTATCCGACGGCCGGGGCGTCGGTCCGCGCGTCCACGCAGAGGGTGGTCAAGCCCAATCGGCGCGCGGTGACCAGAGTCGTGATGGCCCCGTCAGCACCCCCCAAGACGGCGATGGTTCCAGTCATGACACGTGCTCCACGAGTGCCGAGACCTGACCGGCCGGCGGCGCTGCGTACAGGCGATCCTCGTCGCGGACCGGGATGTTCGCCTCCTGGATGAGGAACTGCGGCGTACTCGGATGGCCGCGCGCGATGTGCACGAGGTAGCGGGCGATGACCGCCAGGCTCAGCAGGCCGCCGGACAGCGCTATCCCGGTCAGGACGGCCGCCGACGGGTGGCTCAGGATCGCCATGATCGCCCCGACCAGCGCGCAGAAGCTCGTGAACAGGGCGAGCATGCCCGCGAAGGTGATCGGCCGGACCGAGTAGGACATGAACAGTTCCACGGCGTGGCGGGCCAGGCCGCGTACGGTCACCTTCGGTTCGCCGCCCCGGCGGGCGCGGTGGGCGGTCGGGGTCGTCGTCCAGTTGCGCGTGAGGCGGGGCAGCGCCGCCATGAAGTACGGCGTACCCAGGCGAAGGTCGACGACCCGGCGGGCGAGTTCGGTGCGGACCAGCCGGAAGCTCGTGCCGCCGGACGGGATGTCGATCCGCAGCAGCCGCCGGGCGATGACCTCGTGCAGGCCGCTGGCGAGGCGCCGCAGCAGCCGGTCCTGGCGGTCGACGCGGATGCCGAAGACGGCGTCGTAGCCCTCCGTCGCCTTGGCGATCAGCTTGTGTGCCTCGGCCGGCGGGAACTGGAGATCGGCGTCCAGGTGCAGCAGCCACGGATGGCGTGCGTAGCGGTAACCCGCGGAGAAGGCCGCTTCGAGGCCGTAGTTGCGGGTGAACGACAGGTAGGACACGGCCGGATCGCGTTCGGCGAGGACCCGGAACCGGTCGAGGGTGGCGTCGGTGCTGCCGTCGTCGACGAAGAGCACCTCCAGTCCGGCGTACCCGGACAGCTCCTCGACGATCTCCTGGTAAACGGCGTCGACGTTGTCGGCCTCGTTGAGGCAGGGGACGACGACGGTGACGGCGAAATCTTCCGGTCGGTCACGTCCCCGCACCGCGGGCCACCCCTCTGGCGCCACATCGCGCCTCGTTCATCGACTTCGACATCACATCATGTGGATGTCTAAGTCGACACATCTGCCTGTGTCGACACCTTGCCATGGCTCACGACCGGTTCGCAACCGGATCCAGCAGGCCAAACGCACAGATCTATTGGTCACTTTGGAGGGTTGTCGATCGAGTGACGAGTTGGCACACTCAATCGACCTATCGACGAAGATCGGGGTGCGGCCGCATGTACGTGCTCGGCATCAACCAGCATCACGACTCGGCGGCGGCACTCGTCCGCGACGGCCGGATCGTGGCTTTTGTCGAGGAAGAGCGGATATCTCGCGTCAAACACGACGGGACCTTCCCCGGCAAGGCCATCCAGCAGTGCTTGGCGATGGAGGGCATCACCCTCGGCGACGTCGATCACGTGGCGTACTTCTGGCAGGCGCGCAAGGAGGTCCAGCACGCGCTGGGGCACTTCGTCCGCCACCTGCCGGCCACGCTGGCGGTGTTCCGCAACGACGCCGGCACCTACGACGGCCGGGCCAGCGGGCTCACCGCGACGCTGCGATCGGGCGGCGTACAGCAGCACTCGGACGACTACAACGTCGGCGGCGCGCTGCTTCTGCACCTGAAGCGGTCACTGACGATGAAGAAGGTCGTCTGCGACGCCGTCGGCCACACCGGCCCGGTCAAGTTCCAGGTGCACCTGGTCGACCACCACATTTCGCATGCGGCCAGCGCGTACCTGCTCTCGCCGTTCGAGCGGGCCGCCGTCATCACCTGGGACGGCATCGGCAGCGACGGCACCTCGACCTACCTGGCCGTCGGCGAAGGAGACCGCATCCGCGACGTACGCCGAGTCAAGTTCCCGCACTCCCTCGGCGCCCTGTACGCCTGTGTCACCAGCTATCTCGGCTTCCACCCGACCCGGGACGAGGGCAAGGTCATGGGGTTGGCCGCGTACGGCGAGCCCACCCACGTCGAGGCGATGAAGGAACTGGTCCACCTGCTCCCGGACGGCCGGTACGAGCTGGACCTGAGCTGGTTCCGCCACCACGCCACCGGCAAGCATCAGATGGCGCCCAAGTTCCTCGAGCGGTTCGGCCCGCCCCGGCCGCGTACACGGGACGCCGTCCCCCAGCACTACGCCGACATCGCGTACGGGCTCCAGGCCACCCTGGAGGAGGCGGGGCTGCACGTCGCGCGCTGGCTTCAGCAGCACACGGGTGAGACGAACCTCGTGACGGCCGGCGGCGTCGCCCTCAACAGCGTCATGAACGGGCGGATCTTCCTGGAGACGCCGTTCGAGGAGTTCTTCGCCCAGCCCGCCGCGGCCGACGACGGTTCGGCGCTCGGCGCGGCCGTCCAGGTCGCCGTCACGCAGGGCGCACCGCGGCCGACCGGCGGCTACATCTTCCTCGGGCCGAGCTACTCGGAGGCTGAGATGGATAAGGCGCTCGCCGACGCCGGGCTGGCGTACGAGCGCACAGACGACATCACGGACACCACCGCGCGGGCGCTGGCCGACGGCAAGATCGTGGGCTGGTTCCAGGACCGGATGGAGTGCGGGCCACGCGCGCTGGGCAACCGGTCGATCCTGGCCGATCCGCGGGGCAAGGACACCAAGGACCGCCTGAACGAGAAGGTCAAACACCGCGAGCCGTTCCGGCCGTTCGCGCCGTCCTGCCTGGTGGAGCGGGCCGGAGAGTACTTCGCCTCCGGCTACCCGTCGCCGGTGATGCTGCTCGTCTTCGACGTGCTGGAGCACCAGCGCGAGCGGGTTCCGGCGATCACCCATGCCGACGGCACCGCCCGCGTGCAGACCGTCTCGGCGGCCGACAATCCCCGCTACCATCGGATGATCTCGCGCTTCGAGGAGCTGACCGGCGTGCCCATGGTCGTGAACACGTCCTTCAACGACAACGAGGAGCCGATCGTCTGCACGCCGGCCGAGGCCGTCTCGTGCTATCTGCGGACCGACATGGACGCGCTGGCCCTCGGTCCCTTCTGGACGCAGAAATGATGCGGCGCTGGTTCTGGCTGCTGCCCGCGGCGGCCGGCGCCGCGCTGGCCTACGCCATCATGGTGGTGCTGCCCGCCGATCGCACGATCGACAACGTGGGCGAGGTGCTCTTCAAAACCGCACCCCTGCTCTGCGCGGTGCTCGCGATAGCGTTGTTCCCTCAGCGCCCCGGGCTGAGCCTGGCGCTCGTCGGGGTGCTGCTCCTGGGCTACATGGGCGTGGTGGACACGCTCAATGTCCACAACATCTTCGGGTACGCCGAATCACCGAACCAGGACGCCGCGTTCCCGGAGCTGTATCAGTGGACGATCTTCGTCAACGCGTTCACCGTACTGGCGGTGCTGTTCGCGTACCGTCTGGGCGGCGCGACCGCAGGACGCACGTTGCGCGCGGGACTCGCGGGCATCCTGGTCTTGATCTCGGGGTTGAACGATCTGACCTATTACTTCACGGCGGACTGGGAGGGGCCACGGCCGGAGCACCTGAAGTGGGCCTCGCACATCGCGGTCTTCGTGGGCGGGCCGCCGACGGCGACCGTGGCGATCGTGTTCTGCGCGATTCACCTGGCGCTCGCGGTCGCCGTGCTCGTGGCGCCGCTGGGCCGCTGGGTCGACCGGTTCGACGCCGGCGCCCCAGCGGTCACACCAGCGCCTCCAGTACCCGCCGAGCAGTATTGATCCCCTGCCGGATCACCTGGTCCATGTCGATGTAGGTGTAGGTGGCCAGGCGGCCCGCGACGAACCGGGCCGGGCCGGGCAACGCCGACAGTTCGTCGAGGTAGCGCCGGGCCAGCGCCCGATTCGCTCCCGCGACGTCGTCGATCGGATAGTGCCGTGCGGGCGCGCCCGGATACTCGTAGCTGACCACGGTGCCCGGCTCGGTCTGGCCGCTCATCCACTTCGTCTCGATCGCGCGAGTGTGCGGCTTGAGCGGGCTGGGCGTGTTGAGCACCCCGCACGGCAGGACGTGGTCCACGCCGGGCAGATAGTGGTTCACGAGGCGGACGCCTCGCCACGGCAGCGCGCCGAGGTGCGAGGCGAAGAACTCGTCGAGCGCGCAGGTGACCACGATCGCCTCCGCCCCGGCGCAGACGTCCTCCCAGTCGTCGATCGTGATCCGCCGACCCATGACGACCGGCACGTCGCGCAACAGGGCGTCGAGGAGCCTGGGGTAGCCGCCACGCGGCCACCCCTGGTGCGGGTCGCGGAACAGATCGCGGTAGCCGTCCTCGCGCAGCTCGATGCGTTTGGGCGCCCACGCCGCCGTGAGGTTCTTGGGATCCTCGCCCCACTGCTTGCGGGTGTAGCCCTCGATGAACTCGTGATAGAGCGTCTCGCCCATCAGGCCGACGCACCACGACTCGAAGTTGTCCGCGCTCGGCACCGCCGGGCGGCTCGCGAGTTCCCGCTCGATGGCCGGCCACTGCGGCAGTTCGCGCAGCTCCGACAGTTGCGGAGGCCAGCTCAGCACCCGGTCGAACGCCTCGGTACGCACGGCGTGCCGATACGGCAGCAGTTCGACGAGACGGGTCACCATCTGCCAGACGGCCGTGTCGGAGGTGTGGAAGATGTGCGCCCCGGCCGGCTCGTAGAGGATCCCCCCGGCGCTGGCCGTACGCAGTTGCCCACCCCAGGTCGGATCACCCTCGAGGACCTCGACGGTTCGCCCGGCCCGGTGCAGGAGATGTGCGACGGTCGCCCCGGCGAGGCCGGCGCCGATCACGCGTATCGTCATGTCAGAGCCGCTTCACGAGACGGATCTTGCCGTTCGGTTCGGGCGTGATCGCGTCCACCATCGCGACGTCGAGGTCGAACTGGCTCGCCGCGGGCGCGATCGCCTCGCGTAGTTGCCGCTCGACCTCGGCCTGTGCGCCGTCTGTGGCCACCGCCAGCAGGCGCAACGCGCCGGGCCGCTCCTGGACCATTTGGATCCGCAGCAGGCGACCCTCCCGGCTCAGCGGATAGATCAGCGACGCGATGAAGTTGCCGTTGCGCAGGACGCCGTCCTTCGTCTCGATCCGGTCCTCGACCCGGCCCAGCACCGACCGCAGAATGGGCATGTGCGACGTGCCGCAGTCGCAGTCGTTCGGCCCGATCTCGACGCGGTCGCCCAGCCGGTAGCGGATCAGCGGATTCGCCTGCGCGTGCAGTCGTGTCACCACGATCTCCCCGACGCCGTCGGCCAACGCCACCGAACCGTCGTCGCGGATCACCTCCACCACGACGTCACCGGACCGCAGATGCATGTTCCCGCGTACGCACGTCCGCGCGATCGTGTACGCCTCCACCGACGCGTACGTCTCGTGACCCTTGGCCCCGAAGTACTCCAATGCCTCGGTGCGTCCGCCGATGAGCGTCGACTCCCCGGCGAAGACGATCACCCGGGCGTACGGGTAGCGGATGCCGCGACGCCGCAGCTCGGCGCCGACCGCCGCGATCATCGACGGGAAGCCCCACAGGATCGTCGGCCGCCCGGCCAGCACCGCGTCCGCCTGCTCGGCGATCGACTTGCTGGTGTCGACGTGCACGTTGCCCGCCAGCCCGAGGCGTTCCAGCCGATGCTTGCGGAAACCGTAGACGCGGAAGTAGCCGACCCGGTCCCACGGGCGCATCCCGCAGGCCAGCAGGTCCCAGAGGAAGGTCGCCCGCAGGTAGCTGAGATCTTCCTCGGAGTAGTAGAACGTCGCCGGATGACCGGTCGATCCACTGGTGCTGGCCATGCGCGTGGACTCCGGCGTGTGCCCGTCCGCCAGCAGGCCGCCGGACGGCCCGAGCGCGTTGACCGTCGACCGGTCCAGCAGCGGGAGCAGCGGCAGATCCTGCGGCCCCTGGAACCGGGCGACGACCGCCGGGTCGTAGACCTCCCGGTAGTGCGGCACGTCGGCCGCCGCGTGGCGTACGAGCTGGGTCAGCAGACGAGCCTGAAGCTCGGCGATCCGCTCGGGCCGGGCGCGGTCCCTCGCGCGGGCGGTCGCCACATTGGCCAGGACCGGCAGGATCGGAATACGGTGGGGCAGGCGGGTCATCGTCGTCCCTGGGTTCGAGCCGTACACGGGTTCGAGCCATACATGTAAAGATGTTGTTGTGCATCAGGGTCTCACAGTGCGCCGCCACGATCCACATCGTGTTGCCGAGCCCGACGGCTGGGCCGACTTCGTGGCGAAGAACCGGCTGGGCGTCGCCTGGTCCTGGCCGTTGGTGCTCGCGGCAGCGGCCGGAGGCCAGCAGACCGCCCTGATCGGGACGCTCCATGATGGATCGGCCGTCGCCGGGTTGGTCACCGGACGCTTCATCGGACCCCGGATCGGCCGGCGACGCGCGCCGATGGCCGGAATCCTCGACATCGACAGCCTGACGACCAGCTGCTTTCCGGGCATCGTCACCGCACAGCCTGAGGCCTTCGGCGACGCGGTCCACGCCGTCCTCGCCGAGGTACGCGGAGTCCAGGGCGTACTGCTCCGACAGATCATCGCCGACACGCTTCCGGCGGTGCTAAGGCGGCCGGCGATCACGCGGGAAGGTGGACCGATCGCCCACTTCGCCAACCGGTTCGGCGACTTCGACGCGTACGCCCACTCGCTCGGCCGCCGGCGAGGACCCCTGCGCCCGGTGTACAACCGGCTCGCCCGCGACACCGACCTCGTCGTCGAATCCACCATGGACGGCGAGCTCAGCGCGCCCGTGACCCCGCTGGACCTGCGTCGCCTCGTCAACCTGGTGGTCGACCGGCATCACACCCGGCGCTGGCTGCGCAAACGGTACCTCTCCGAGGCGGTCGCGGCCGCCCAGGTCGGCACGCCCGGCGTACACCTGCGGACCTATCGCGACCGAGCCGGGCGGCTCCTGGCGGTCCACACCATCCTGGACCATCCCGAGCTGCCCGTCTCCAGCGCCTGGGGCAGCCTCGACCTGGCCGACGGCGGCCGCAAGGACCTCTGGTTCCACAGCAACGCCGAGCTGGCCCGGTGGTGCATCGAGACCGGCCGCGCCGGTTTCCTCAGCGGCCAGGGCAGCCTCACCGAGAAGCAGCGCCTCGGGCACGAGCTGACCCGTCAGTGGGCTGTGCTCATCCCGTCTTCTCCCCGACGGCGGACGGCTCCGGATCGGCAGCAGACTTCGGTGCCGTCGGCCGCGCCGGACTGAACTCCGACTCGACGAACCGGCCTTTGCCGCCCGGCGTCAGCTCGATCCGATCCGTACGCACGAACCGCAGCGCCACCGACACACCGACCAACTCGTGGAACTTGGCCTCGAAGGACCGGGTGGCCGCGGCGTAACCGGCGTCGGTGGGTTCCTCCGGGACCAGGTGCACCGTGATGTCTCCGGCGGCGTCCTGGCGGATCATGCACTCGGCCACGCCCGGGGCGTACATGGCCAGCGACAGGAACACCCCGCTGTACACCTGGCGACCGCCCGGCAACGTGATGAAGGCGTTGGTACGCCCGTCGGCGAGCTTCATCCGGCGGAACCGGTTGCCGCACGAACACTCGCCCGGCACGATCATCGCCCGATCACCGAGCTGATAGCGCGGCAACGGCATGGCGCGTTCCCGAAAGTGCGTCACGACGACCGACCCGACCGTCCCGTCCGGCACCGGCCGCCCGTCGTCCCCCAGGATCTCCAGCCAGACCCGGTCCTCGTCCACGTGCATCCCGCCCGCCGAACAGCCGGTCGACACCGTCAGCACCTCGTACGCCGAGTACTCGTCGAACACCGGTACGCCGAACCGGTCGGTGAGCAACTGAGCCACCTCGTCGGTGAGCAGTTCGGAATCGGTCATGACCATACGCAGCGACCGGCGGAGCCGGGCCAGCTCGGCGTCGTCCAGGTTGCGCAGGATCGCGCGCAGCACGACCGGGTAGCCCATGATGAGGTTGGGCCGCACCGCGAGCACCTGGCGGGCGATCTCCGCCTCGGGCTGCCCGGCGCTGACGACCGTGCGCGGAAACAGCCCGAGCCGCTGGAACCATCGCACCGGGCGAGGGAACGGCTTGATGTGGGCGATCCGCCACCACGGCCGATAGCCCGAACGCAGGAACCGGCGCAGAACCGTCGCACCGTGATACCCGTACGCACCGACGTCGTGACGGATGCTCAGCCGCGTACCGGTCGTGCCGCTGGTGACGTCGGTCCGATACTCCCCCACCGGGGCGTAGAACGCCTCCACGCCGGCGTCGAGCACCTGCCGCTTCGTCAGCGTCGGCAGCTCGGCCAACTCCGCCAGACTGCCCAGCGCCGCCGGATACTCCTGGAAGTACGCCACGTTCGCCCGGCAGAAGGCCAGCATCTCGTTGATCCCGTCGAGCGCCAGCCGCCGGGTGACCTCCGGATCGCGGCGGGGCGCACGCCACACCGCCGGCAGGTGCCGCAGTTCGCGTACGGCGACCGCCAAGCCGCTGCTCATCGCATCGCTCTATCGAAATATGGCACGCGCCTACGGTAAAGGCTTCCGGCGCGCCGACCAACACCCACCGTGAAGCATGCGAGGTCGGCGCCGACGCCGCGCGCGTCGGCGGCGGGCTGGGCCAGTGGATCGGCGTACGCCCGACGGCGTGGATCGCGGCGCTGACCGTCGCCTGCTCGCCGGCGCTCCTCCCGATCGGTCCACTGAGGCGGTCCCGCGATCTGCCGACTACGTGTTCTGTCAAGCAGTGATCTTGTCCCTCGGTCCGATGTAGACTGCCCACCTCGCTCGGCGACCCGACGGCGGGCGGACATCCGATGGAGGGTGAGAGTTTGAACGGCAAGAAGGTGAGAGTACGCCTGTTCTCGGCGCTGATGGCGCTGCCTGTCGCCGGTGGGGTCGTCGCCCTGTCGGGGCAACCGGCCGCTGCGGATCCGCCGTGGCCGACCACGCCGCCGGCGGCGATCTGCGGCAACACCAGTGTCCTGACCGGACCATCCACTCCGCCCACCGGCGCGATCACCGTCCCGGCCGGAGACAACAGCGGCTTCGACTTCAACCGACCCGGCGCGACCTTCTGGTTCGCACCCGGGACGCACACCCTCGCCGATGACCTTTACGGGCAGATCGGCGCGAAGACCGGCACGACCTACCTCGGTGGTCCCGGCGCGGTCATCGACGGCCGGAATGTCAACCTGTACGCGTTCACCGGCGACGTCGCGAACGTGACGATCAAGTACCTGACCATCAAGAACTTCGGCCGCGGCCTGGACAACATGAACGAGGGCGTGGTCAACCACGACTCCGGGTCCAACTGGGTGGTCCAGTACAACACCGTCTCCGGCAACGACGGCGCCGGCGTCTTCCTCGGCACCGGCAACGTGGTCTCCTACAACTGCCTGAAGGACAACGGCCAGTACGGCTTCAGCATGTTCAAGATGCCGATCGACGGCGATTCGGCGATCAAGAACATCACCCTGGACCACAACGAGATCGCCGGCAACAACACCGACGACTGGGAGAGTCACTTCGAAGGGTGCGGCTGCACCGGCGGTGGAAAGTTCTGGGACGTCAACGGTGCGACGATCACCGGCAACTACGTGCACGACAACAAGGGCACGGGCCTGTGGGCCGACACGAACAACATCGACTTCCTGTTCGAGGGCAACTTCATCGACCACAACGACGGTGAAGGCATCTGGTACGAGATCAGCTACAACGCCACCATGCGCAACAACACGTTGACGCGGAACGCGTGGGTGAGCGGCACCAACAATCAGGGCTCGCCCGGCCCTGCCATCTACCTGTCCGAGTCGGGTGGCGACGCGCGCCTGGCCAGCACGGTGAGCGGCGCAGCCGCGATTCGCATCTACGACAACCTGATCCAGGACAACTTCTCCGGGGTGTCGATCTACGAGAACACCAACCGGTTCTGCGACTCCAACGGCAACACCAGCAAGGGATACTGCACGCCGTTCGTGGCCCCGACGCTCATCCCCGAGCCGCACGACTACGCCTATCCCAACCCGATCAACGCCACGCACCCCTGCTACACCGACATCGCCACCGAGCCGTATCTGACCGACTGCCGGTGGCACGCCCGGAACATCGAGGTCAACAACAACGAGTTCCGCTTCGACAGCACCGTGGTCCCCTGCGCCGGCAGCTACTGCGGTGTTCAGGCGCTGTACGCCACGGGCGCGGACAACATGCCGTGGGCGCCGTACACCGTGGCCGGCGTACAGAACGCGGTCATGTTCACCAACAACAACCGCTTCCACGACAACCAGTACTTCGGGGACTGGCGGTTCGCGAAGGGGTACGGCGAGACGATCGGCTTCACCGCGTGGCGGGCCGCGCCGTTCAACCAGGATGCCGACAGCACGTTCGACGGCGACGAGGGCGGGACTCCGCAGAATCCGTCGGCGAGTGACTTGGACGCCGACACCGCGACCCTCGAAGGGTCGATCGGCCAATGGCAGGACTGGTTCTCGGAGACGGCCTCGCGTACGGCCGACGCGGCGCACAGCGGAGGCTACGGTTTGCGCGTCGACGTCACCGCCGCCAACGGCTGGGGTGTGCAGACCGGCAACTGGCCGGGCTTCCCGACGAGCCCGGGTGCGAAGAAGATCAGCCTGTGGGGCAAGCTCGGCGCCGGCACGAATCTGCAGCCCAAGTTGACGGTGAAGTGGTTGAGCGACAGTGCTGCGGTGTTGCAGACCGACGAGGTGACGCTGCCGGTCCTCACCACCAGCTGGCAGTCGTCGTCCGCGCTGGTCGACGCACCGGCCGGGACAGCCACGGCGCTGATATCGCTGCATGGCACCGGGAGCGCGGGCGACTACGTGCTCCTGGACGACTTCGCGGTCGGCGACGCGCCCAACATCCTGGACGCCGACACCGCCGGAGCCGGGTCGACCGTTGGACAGTGGCAGTCCTGGTACTCGGCCAATGTCACTGCCACCACGCAGGAGGCGCACTCCGGTTCTGGCAGCCTCTGCGTCACGGTCACCGATGCCTGGGGTTGGGCGCTGCAGCTCGCCAACTGGCCCGGCTTTCCGGCCGGTGCGGGCGGCAAGCGCATCACCTACTGGGGCAAGCAGGGCACCGGCGCGATCTCGAGTGTGACCCTACGCGTGAAGTGGCTCGACGCCGGCCAGGCGCTCCTGAGCACCGATCTCGTGCCGCTGAACGGATTGAGCACCACGTGGCAGCAGGCGAGCAGCACGGTCACGGCCCCGGCCGGGACCGCAAGCGTGCACTTGGAGATCTACAGCAGCTCGGGCAACGCCACCGACAGTCTGTACCTCGACGATGTGCTGATCATCGACGCGGCGTGATCGTTCCAAGGTAAGGCGCCGCCGTCACTTCCGGTGATGGCGGCGCCTTCGGTCTGTCTAGACCTGCCGCAGCCAGGCGCTGACGAGCAGCGCGGCACCGGCATAGAGCAGGAGCGTCAGGGGCAGCACCCACCAGCGACGCCGCTCGCCGTCCAGCCAGCGCAACCAGGACCGGCGCAGCCGTCCGAGTCCGACCAGAGCGAGTAGACCGGCCGCGATGAACGGAATGCTGATCACGAAATGCGCCGCCCACGCGCCCGCGCGGGTGGGACCGCCCCAGGCAGTGTCATACGGGCCGGGTTCGACCAGGCCGTAGAACACGCCACGCGCGACGCACAAGGCGATCATCGCGACGGGGATCACCGCCAGCAGCCCGACAGCAGTCGTCACCACGGCCTCACGCGGCATGATCTCGGTCATGCGGATGACGTTACGAGTTCACGAGGGCCAAGCGCGTCACCCTCCGGAGCCATCTCCCGGTAACTCCCCAGTACTACGGGCCGACGTCCCGGCTGTTCCCTGACGTCAGCTCGGTCGCGCCCGATCTGACGTCAGTTTGCGCAGCAGTTTCAGGAGCTGATGGCGTTCGTCCGGCGACATGGGTGCGAGCACCTGTTCCTGAATCTCGCCGGCGTACCGGCCATCCTGGCCACCTACGACCCCGAATCGCGGTCCGTCGGCGTACCGCTCAGCGAGTCACAGCACGTCAAGATCACCGGCTGGTGGCATAACTCCTTCGTCCCGCCGGAACCGATGAGCACGTCGCGGGTGCTCCTGGAGGACAGGCTCGACCCGGCCGGCACGTCGTCGCCATCCCGGACGACGTGCCGACCCAGGCGTCCTTCGTCTCGGTCGTGCTCGGACGGTTGGGCCAGACCTTCATCGTCGGGCCGATGCCCGCCGGCACGACGATGGCCCGCCTCGGACCGGCGATTGACGGTCCGCCGACGGCTATCGCAGGATCGCCTCGACGAAGTCTGCGCCCAGCCGGGCACAGACCAGGAGGTCCAACTGGTAAAGCACGTACCGGCCACGGCGGCTCGTGGTCAGCAGGCCGGCCTGCTTGAGCACGGCCAGGTGACGGGAGACCTCGGGCGCGGTCAGCTGCCAGGCGTCGGCGAGCTCTCCCGTGGTGTGCTGGCCGCGGGCGAGCGTGCGAGCCAGCCGGCGCCGCACCGGGTGCGCGAGCGCGTCGATGCGCTGCTCCACGACGTGAAGAGGAACCGGGGGCAGGCCGGATTCGGCGATCGGATACTGAATCACCGGCCGCCAGCCGGGCGCGTGTATCACGAGCAGATGAGGGTGCCCGAAGGCCGTGGGGACGAACGTCACCCCACTCCCGTACGCGGTGGTCGCGTTGTCCTGAAGCTTGTCGACCACGATCCGCTCGCCCTGCAACGAGACCGACGGCGATACGGCGTCGAGCATGGCCGACAGTCCACGGTGTGCCAAGAGATCCGCCTTGTGTCGCGAATCCGCGGCGAGCCGATGCTGCACCCGTGCCCACGACTCGGCGAAGAACGCCTGCTCGCAGTCTTCGAGCAGACGGCGTACCCAGGCGCGTACCCGTGGCGGATCGGCGAGCAGCCGCTCGGCGAACTCGGCCTGCCGCGGACCCCGCGCCAGCGCCAGTTCGAGCGCCTTCTCCCGGGAGAAGAGCCGGTGCAGCGGCGTCGAGCCGCAACTCGTGGTGATCAGAGCGGAGAACACGTACGTCTCGTCGTCGAGCCGGTCGACCTCGTCCAGCTCCTCGGTCAGCGTGGCCTGCGGCCGGCCCGGCACGAAGAAGTCGGCTCGCGCGGATCGCCAGAGAAAGTCGGCCTCGATCAGGCGCTCGCTGAGCTCCGGTTTGAGCGAGGCGGAGGTCGCCGCGATCCAGCCGTGCAGCGCCGGGTGATGGCCGGGCTCGGCGAGCGCGTGCAGCATCGACGTCAGTTCCGCCAGCGGCGAGGGCGCGAAAAGGAATCGCTCCGGCGCGACGCCGGCGATGTCGATCGTGAGGGCCACGCGCCAATGATGCTCCCTGCCCAGCAGCGTGGCCCCGTGGATTGACGATCTCCGTCAATCCACGGGCCTCCCGGCACCTGGCTGCGGAGATTCGATCGCGTGCGGAGATATGTGGTGGCCCTCGTGGTCGATTCGGTGGGCGGCGGGATGCTGCGCCCATTCCTGCTGCTGTACGGCGTGACCGTTCTCGGACTAGGCGTGGGAGAGGCCGGCGTCGCGCTGTCGGCGGGCTTGCTGGCCGGACTTGGCGTCCTGCCCTTCCTGGGACGGTGGATCGACCGCGGAGCGCGCTCGGCGGCAGTCGCGGCGACCCTGTTCGTCCGCGTTGTCGGCGTCGTAGTACTGCTCTCGGGGCACGGCTTCATCGCCTTCGCGGCCGCGTCGGTCCTGTTGGGGATCGGCGGTCAAGCCTTCCCGGCGGCGCACGCGGCGGTCGTGGCGGCGCTCAAGCAGGGCCGCGAACGCGACGCCGGGCTCGCACTGACGCGATCAGTCCGCAACGCCGGACTCGGCTTGGGCGCGCTGCTCGCGACAATCGCCGTGGCGGGCGGCCGAACCAGCCTCACTGTGCTCCTGGTCGTCACTGCGCTGGCGTTCCTCGCTGCGGGCGGGCTTACGCTGTCGACCAGGGTCACCGCCGCGGAGGCAACCCACGACCCTGGTCCGAGCCAGGCCCCCAGCATGATTGTTCTGCTCGTGGCCAACCTCCCGTTCGCGATGTGCTTCAGCGTCCTCGAGGTGGTGTTGCCGGCCCTTCTCGTGACTCGGATGCACGCAAGCGCGGCCTGGCCGGCGGCTCTGTTCGTGGGCAACACCGTGCTGGTGATCCTGCTCCAGGTGCCGCTCGTCAAGCGGCTGTCGCAGTGGGCCCGTGGCACCGTCTTCGCCGCTTCAGGGGTCGTGCTGGGACTGTCCTATCTGGGCTTCTGGATGGGCGAGACGCTGGGCGCGACAGCCATCGCCGCCGTCGGCGTCGTCTACACGATCGGCGAAATCCTCTACACCGGCAGCGGAACCGCTCTCGTCATCGCGAGCACGCCACCGGCGCAGCTAGGCCGCGCCCTGGTGCGCTTCCAGCTGTCCACCGGACTCGGGATGGCGTTCGCCCCGGCCGCGCTCACGGCGCTGCTGGAGATCAACCCGGCCGTCCTGTGGGTAGGCCTCACCGTAGCCACGCTGGCCGGGGCGCTCGCCGTCAAACCTGCGATTCGCCCTCCGAGCCCGGAGTCGTCAGCCAGGTCGACGGGTCCTGATGCCCGTCACACAGCCGCCTCGCTCCCCGGACAGGGCGCGAGGTGTCCGTAGAAGTAGGCCGCGCACGGCGACCCCGTCCCTCGTCATCCACCATTTAGATGCGGCCGGTCTCGTGGGCCCACATGGCGACCTCGACGCGGTTTCGGGCGCCGAGCTTTCGCATGAGGCTGGCGAGGTGGGCTTTGACGGTGCTTGGGGTGATGTAGAGCTCGCTGGCGATCTCATTGTTGGTGCGGCCTTGCGCTACGGGCACGAGGACTTCCTCCTCGCGGGCGGTGAGCGGTTCTATCGGCTGCCTCGGTAGTGAGGTCTTCGCCTGGGCGAACGCTTCGAGCAGTCGGACAGTCACGCTGGGCGCGATCAGTGCGTCTCCGTCGGCGGCGGCGTGGATGGCCTGGGTCAGCAGGGCGGGTCCGGCGTCCTTGAGAAGGAACCCGCGGGCACCGGCTTTCAGCGCCCCGTAGACGTTCTCGTCGAGGTCGAAGGTGGTGATGATGACGATCGGCAGGGGGTCGGTGACGTCGGCGCCGGCGAGGCGTCGAGTGGCTTCGATGCCGTCCATCAGCGGCATCCGGATGTCGAACAGGCCGACGTCGGGGCGCAGCTGGTGTGCCAGGCGGACTGCCTCGCGCCCGTCCGCGGCCGCGCCGACCACTTCGATGTTGGGTTGGGCTTCGAGCAGCATGGTCAGCCCGCTGCGCACGATGAGCTGGTCGTCGGCGATGAGGACCCGGATGCTCATCGTGGTGCCCCGGTTCGGGGCAGGACGGCCTCTACCCGCCAGCCCCGCTCGGCGGCCGGGCCTGCGTGGAAGGTGCCGCCGAGCAGTGCGGCGCGTTCCCGCATGCCTACCAGGCCATAGCCTGCTGGGGCTCGGCCGCCGGCGGCGGAGCCGTCGTCGTCGATGGTCAGCCGTACCTCGTCCGCGTCGCCGGTGACGGCGACGGTGACCTGGGTCGCGTGGCGGGCGTGCCGTCGAGCGTTGGTGATGGACTCCTGGGCCAGTCGGTAGATCGCGGCCCCGACTGCCGGACTGAGGTCCTCGAGTTCGCCGAACAGTGTCACCTCGACGCGGGGAAGCGCCTGGCCATCGGTGGCGAGCTGTTCGACCTCGGCCACTCCGGGCTGCGGTGCGAACCCGGTGTCCTGTGTGGAGCGCAGAACGCCCACGATGGCGCGCAGTTCGGTGAGGGTGCGGGTCGCGGCGTCCTCGATGATGGCCAGGGTCTCGATGGCACGCTCGGGGTGGGAGGCTGCGATGGCACGCCCTGCTTGGGCCTGGATGGCGATGCCCGAGACGTGGTGGGCGACGGTGTCGTGGAGTTCACGTGCGAGCAGCTCGCGTTCGCGGGCCTTGGCCTGATCGATGTCGCGGACGCGGATCTTCGTGCGATAGCGGACCGCGGCGCCGAGCGCGGCGGCGAACAGGAAGAATACGTATCCTGCGACCGTCTCCGCCACGCTGCTCGATTCGGCGACGCAGGTGATGGCCAGCCAGAGCAGGATGACGCCGAGGCCGCTGACGGCTTCCCGACCGGAGCCCCACCGGAACAGGGCGTAGGCAATGACCAGGGTGGCCGCGACGCTCGAGGGTAGAGCGCCGTGTGATCCGGTGAGGACTCGGGCGATGTCGACCACCGTGACCGTGCCGAAAGCCACCGCGGCCACGACGAACGGGTGCGCACGTCGCCACGGGAGGGGAGCGACGACCGCGAGCGCAGCGATGACCTGCAGCGGGAGCGGCGCCATGTCGTCGCGGAGCACCGCTTCCAGTACGGACCAGCCGATCAGTACCGCGAGCAGCGCCCAGTCCCGCAGCCTCCGGTCCGGGGCGTTCGTGGGTCGAGGTTCGGCCCACAGCGAGCGGAGTGCGTTGGTGGCCATCTTGATCAGCGTAGGCAGCCCGCGTGTCCGGCGTATCCGTCGAAAGTCTAAGAACGCGGCTGTGCCAACGACCAGGTCGGACCAGGCTCCGGGGCGGATGTGCCCACCGCCGGCATCCATGAAGGTGGGAGCACCTACCTGATCAAGCCAAGGAGCAACGTGATGAGAATGCCGCAATCCCACACCGCACCAGAGAATCCGCGGTCTCAGCGCACGCTGGAGGATCTGCGCATGCCCGTGCGGGCCAAGCTCGCGGCCGCATGGACCAGCTTCATGTTCCTCTACATCTACGTCGACTACCTCGCTCTCTACAAGCCCGGCTTCGTGGACGACCTCCGGGCGGGCATCGTCCACGAGTTCGACCTCGGCCCGACCTTCGTCGCCGTCGCGCTCACGCTCGTCGCCATCCCGATCCTCATGATCCTGCTCTCGGCGACACTGCCCGCCCGTCTCAATCGCACCATCAACCTCGTCGTGGCAACGCTCTACATCCCTGTCTCGGTGTTCAACGCGGTCGGGGAGCCGTGGTCCTACTCCTACTTCTACGGCCTCTCCATCGGACTCGAGGTGCTTCTCCTGGCCTTCATCCTGCGCTCCGCCTGGAGCTGGCCACGCCGCACCGCATCACCGACGACCCCTGCGGCCAGCCGTGACGGCGGGCCACTCCAGCCGCCGCAGGCGTGACTGCTTGTGCTGCCTCCGATCAGGCGACGCAGAACTCGTTGCCCTCCGGGTCCGCCATCGTCACCCAGGTCGACGGCCCTTGACGCCCGTCCCACAGCTTCGTCGCTCCGCGCGCGATCAACTGCTCGACCACTTCTGCGTGGTTCTCCGCGCCGACGCGTACGTCGAAGTGCAGGCGGTTCTTCACCGTCTTGCCTTCGGGGACAGTAGATTAAGCAACAAACGGCGGGTACGCTGATCCTATGGCAGCGATCAATCCCCATCCCCCGATCGCCGCGTATCGCCACGTGGCGATATACACGCGCATCAGCAAGGACAAGTACGGAAACGCCGAAACCTGCTTGGACCAGGAGACGATCGGCCGCACGTACGCGGGCAAGACGTGGCCCGGGCTGCCCGTGGTCGTCTACTCAGACCCGGATCTGTCGGCATTCGAGGACGGTGTCCACCGGCCCGGGTTCGAGGCGTTGAAGGAGGCTGTTGCCGCGGGCATGGTCCTGCATTTGTGGGCGGTGGAGCAGTCACGCTTGGAGCGGCAGGAGGCACCGTGGTTCCATTTGGCCGCTCTGCTGGACGAGGCTGGCATCGAGTTGTTGCACACGCACCGCGATGGGATCGTCCGGGTACGCGATGAGGTGGCCGGCATCAAGGCGGTGCTGGCAGCGGCCGAGGTACGCAAGATGAAGAAGCGGCTCGCCGACAAGTTCGACGCCCAGGCCGCGCGAGGTATCCCGCCGGGTTCCCGGCCGTACGGCTACGTACATGGCCGCCTGGACAACGGAGACCGGACGTATGTGATCGTGCCGGAGCAGGCGGAGGTGATCCGCGAAGCGGCGGGCCTGGTCCTGAACGGCTGGTCGCTGGAGAACATCGCGCGCCAGTTCCGCAACCGTGGGCTCAAGGGGGCGCACCTGGCGAAGGTGCGCGACAAGTCCGGAAACCTCGTCACCGACGAGGACGGTCGTGCGCTGACCCGACCGTCGGAGATCACCGCTGCTGCAGTCAGGGGAATGCTGACCAACCGTGCAGTCGTCGGGATCAATGTGCGGCGGAAGGTGGAAGTCGGTGACGGCAACTGGACGCCTATCTTGGACAAGACGACATGGCGCCAGGTCGGAGCAAGGCTGAGCGGCACGAGGACCGTAAGAATGGTCAATGGCCGCGACTACGTGGTCGGCGAACGGCATCGTGGACCGGGCACCACCCGCAAGTACCTGCTCACCGGCGGCACCGGCGAGTGCGGTGTCTGCGAAGCGCCGCTCGTCGAATCGGAAAGGCAGTTCCGCAGCAAGTCCCGCGGCGCTTACACCGCTCCGTATCTGTTCTGCCATCCAAACACCGGCGGCAAGGGGTGCGTGGGCATCATGGGGCAGCCCGCCGAGGACTTCGTGGTCGCGGAGCTGTTCGATGAGATCAAACGCCGCCAGGATGACAAACTCATCGACGAGGGTGCGGTCGGGGCTCGCCGCGACGCGATCACCCGCGAGTTGGACGACGTGTCCGAACGGCGCAAGGACCTGGCGCACTTGTGGGCGCAGCGGGAACTGAACGGCGAGGAGTGGAAAGAGGCGCGGGCGGCCCTCAACGCCGAGGAGGCTCGGCTGAAAGCCGACCTGCGTGCTCTGCCCAGCCCCGTCGAGGACCGTGACGCGGCGGAGATCATCGCCGACTGGGCGACCATGACCCTCGACGAGCGGCGTGCGGTGATCAAGGACTACATCGAGAAGGTGATCGTCGTGCGGGCCAGGCCAGGGTTCAAACAGTTCGACTCCGGCCGGGTAACGATAGTCTGGCGGAGGTCGCTGCAGGGCCGATCTGGCGGCCTACTCTAGCTTGGGCCTTGGGCATCAGATGCGGCCGAGCGTAGAGAGATGACGGCGCAGCATGGTTGGGCTGATCACCGCCACGAATCGTCCGTCGTCCTCGGAACGCACGGCGTTGACCAACGGCGATGAGAGAAAAGCCAGCACGTTGATTATCTTCGCTTCTCCTGCCGTCACGTCACGTTCGACTAGCAACAAGTCGAGTTGGGAGGCGGTCAGAAAGCCACGGGTTCGGCTAACGCGTTTCGGGTCCATCGCGTAGCTCCAGAGTGTCTCGTGTACGTGGTATATCAGGCTTCGCTCCTGATCCATCGCATGCCACCTACTCTCCGCTTCCTCCTCGCAACCGGCGATGAAGATCGCCGAGAATGTTGCGTGCGGCAACGGCTGATTCCATTGGCGCCGTACATATTCGGCGAGCTGCGCCGTAGTCACCAGTACGACACCGTTTTCTTTGGCGTATCGGCTGTCCGCGGGACCGAATCCTGGTCCCACCACCGCGACATGTGCCGCACTGTGCAAGCGTTGGTGCTCTTTGAGCCTTGAGAAGTTCATCTCAGCGACGATCCCGTTGCGGGAGGTTTTCGCATCGATGCAGATTCGCAGTGTCGAGCCGGGCTCGAGCCAAATGGTCGCGAGAACGTCAGTGCCGTCGCCTCCACCGATATGTTCAGCATCGATCCCTACAGCCACGAGAACCTTCTCGATCGCCAGCTCAAGCCGCTTTGAGTCCCCGCTCTCCCGGCCAGCGTCGATGAGCTCAGTGCACAGGGTGTCAATCGCGGTGTCCTGCATCGGTGTCAGCTCAGTCTCGTGTGTTTGCAGGTTCGCTACCGGCGAGCCGACCTTCACATCCAGGCGTGAAGCCAGTTGTGCACCGAGCGCCGTCGTCACGTACCGGCCCTGCGAGACCTTGGCCAGCATTCCGCATGCACTGAGGAGCCGCAGCCGGGTCTGGATCTCCCCTCTCGTCCCTCGGAAGCCGACGTTGGTCAGGTCAGTCGGCGCCCGCCGCGGACGGCCTGCCTCATCGTGAAGCATTACGACTAGCTCCAGGAAGCAGGCCACGTGGGCATGCACGATCATCGCGAGATGCGTCGCGTAGCCCGATTCCTTCCACTCCATCGCAGCCCTGGTCGGCGCGAACTCATCCACGCCTGTCTGCTCAACGAGGCCGATTCCGCGCACAGTGTCGAGCACCATACGGCTGGAAGTGTCACTGACCTCGAATTCGCTGCGGCATACCTCAAGGAACGCGCTCCGCTGAATACGCGGCGTGAAGATCTCGACCAGTCGTGACAATGCGGCCAGCAGGTTGTCGCCACCAGCCGGGATGAAACCGATGGCCATCCGGCGAGGTGGAACCTCACCGTCCAGCAGTTCTTGAATCGCCGGCGTCGCCGAGAAGAACTCCGGTTCCGGTTTGGACTCCGGAAGGCCAAATATCATCATTGGATCGGCCAGACATAGATCCTGGAGCAGCGATCGGCCGGCCTCGGTCATGACTAGCCGAGTATTCCAGAGCTCGACAAACCCGCCCGCCCTCAACCATGAGGTGCGCCGCCTGATCTGATCGAGGGAAGTCCATCCTGTGCCATAGTCGACGCTGGCTATTCGCAGCAGTTCGTCGTGACCCGTGTTGCCCGACTCGACAGCAGCCAGCGCCTCACCGACAAATCGGACATAAGCGTGCAATGTCGCGATCAGTGTGATCGGGTCGCGCGCGTCCAGCCAACGCTTCGCGATGGGCGTCAAGGAGATCATGTCCCGACCGAGAGGCTGCAGCAAACCGCATGAGCGGAACTGCGCGACTGCCTCTCGGATCGAGACTGCCTGCTCGTTGTAGGTCAGCTTGATTGAGTCGGTGAGGGGAATGCCATCTCCCACCGCCGACAATAGCTCTGCCAAACGGTCGAAGAGCTGATCCGCCGAGCCGGGCAGAGTCGGGATAGACGATGCTCGTGCAGTCCAGGGCCTCGGTTCGGGATGGGGAGACATATGGGAGAAGCTAGCAGAGGTACTATGTGGACTCTATCCATGTCACGTTTCCGACATGGCGCAGTCGGTGTGGGTCCGCCCTAGCACCTAGCCGAGCGGTGGCTTGACACCTTCTCGGGGTGCTCGCGTGCTCCTGACGTGTCTTCGGGGAGCAGTTCGGCGGGGATCTCCCAGCCGCGAGCAATGAGTTCGGCGACCAGCCCGGGACTGAGCCGTGGGCGCTGGTGTGTGGGATTGACCATCCTGCGGCGTCGGGCGGACCGGAAGATTCGGACAGCTTGCCGACCGATCGGCGAGTATTCGTCGGCCGCAGAAGTCACCGAATCGTGGTCGGGCCGAGCGCCGGCAGCACGGGGTGCTGCGGCGCTCGGGTCGGATGTGGACGCAGGCGGAGCTCGATGTTGCGGGGTTCGGGTACCGGCGTCAGTGGCCGGTCTGTCTTCGGGCATAGGCCTCCACGGGTGTGCGGCTAGAGCTACTAGCGGATGTCTTCATTCGCGTTCTCCTTCCTGCGCGAGGCGCATCGGGCGTTGGCTGGCGTGTCATCTGGTGCATCGTTCTTGGTCGAAGGAACGCGGTCGCCCCGTCTCGGGCTGGCGACGCGGAGCCGATGCCGCTGCAGTGTGCTAGCTGGCGGCGTGTTTGGCCGATTCCCGACGTTCGGCTTCGGCAACAAGTGCTTTGAGGATGCGGGTGGCGCGCCTGACGGCGACGTACGCCTCCTTCTGCGGCGTAAAGGGGTCTTGGAGCATTCGCAGCAGCTCGCCGATGAGCGCGACAAACTCGGGTGTACGGACGAAGGTGGTTGGCTCGCCGCGCACCCACAATGGCGTCCGGGCGGCGTTGATCATGGTCTGGCTAGGCAGTCCGCGGTCGTATTCAACGGTCATGGATTCACCTCCTCTCCATCAGGGTCGGGAGGTGCAGCTGTTCCCTTTCGTGAGTTTTGAGGGTTATCGGGGTGTGCCCGTCGTCGACGGGGAATGCGTGGTTGTCGATCGGGTCGGGCATGGGTAGCTCGACGAGCCGACGCAGCGGCGCGGCGCTGCCGTGCAGGTGCCAGATGGCGTCGGCGGGGCTGTTATGGCCGAGTCGGTCCCGGGCGGCCGTGGCAACGGGGATCGTGTGGTGGACACCGGCAAGCCGCTTGTGCAGGTGTGCTTCGCGGCTGGCTGAGTGCAGCCAGAGCAGCACCGGCCAAGCCGGCGCCGACGATTCCGTGAAGGTGTCGTAGTTGGTGATCTTGTCGATCAGCACGGTGAGTGCTTCGGTGCCAGTGTCGTGTTCCAGGTAGAACGCGACGGTCCGCCCGGCCTCGGCCCACATGCCGACAGCGTCGGCCAGCGGAAGGGCGAACGCCTTCGAATTGAGTGGTCCGGCGAATGCTGCGACCTGGTTGTCGGGCCACCACAGGCGCAGCCGGCTGCCGGGGTGGGTGCGTTCGTGCCCGGCCAGGTCGGTGAAGAACTGGTTGACGCCGAGCCGGTGGGCGAGGTTGCGGTTGGTGGCGACGCGACGCAGCCGGGCGGCGCTGTCTGCGCGGCGCGGCAGTGGTAGCCCGCGGGTGGCGGCGACGACCACGTCGCCGAGGTGGGCCAGGGCGTAGTGGTAGGGGTAGCTGCCGCCTTCGAGCCGGAACGGCCGGAACCTTTCGAGCAGGCTTAGTTCGGTGAGTTGGGTGAGACGGCGTTGGGCGACGTTGATGCTGGGGAACAGGGCGTGGCCGATCTGGAAGCTGGTCATGATCCGGTGGTCGTAGAGCCAGCCGAGGATGCGCCAGTCTCGGTCGGTGAGCTGGTGCTGCACACGGAGCACCTGGTCAGTGCTGGTTCGTGGGGTCATAGGCGTTCGCCTCCTGAAGGTCGAGTGATAGATATGAGCACTCCCCCGTGGAGAGAGGAGACCCGCAGGGTCTTCTGCGTCGGCCCTGCGACAGCTGTCAGGCCGCTGGCCTGGGCAGTTAGCGCAAGCACGAGTGCCTGAGGGTGTCACTGTGAAGCTGGACGGGCTGTGCGACCCCCAGCGGCACGGCCGGCCGCACACCCGGCCGCGGCGCGACGCCGCTCGCACGGCCGTCGCGTGAATGTCGAGCGGCACAAAGCATCTACCTCCTCGCTGGTTGAACTGAATCGGCATTGGCTGAAGACCAACGCGGTGGTGGTCTGATCGGTCCCTTTCTCTCGATCGGCGGGCACGGTGGCGCGGCTGGCGCGCGGCATCGTGGTCTTCCAGGGGATCAGACGACGCTGACAATCACAGGCCGGCCCGCAGTCGGGCTCTGACAAGGCGCGAGCGGTTGCGCTGTCAGCGCTCTGACTGCGCGCCGGGGTCGGCTGACAGGCCCGATGCGGGTCGCTCGTTCAGCCGTCGCATGAGCGCGGTGGCGGTAGCGGTGGACAGCCGCTGACCGTCGGCGCGGAGCTGCTCCGACAAGCTGGCGCGATTGACCGGCACCCCCTGCGCGGCAAGACTTGCCGCCGCGATGCGTGCGGCCGGGACGAGCGCGGATACGTCCACGGTCGCTCGCGGTCGGTCCCGGACAGTCCGCAGCGCCTCCGAGAGCTCGGGGACCAGCCGCGTCCGGTCCAGGTCGGACGCGCGCGCGTCCCGGACTGGATGCGGACCGTCCTGGGCCGTCCTGGCGTCGGCGCGGCCCATGGCCATCTTGACCATTGCCAGGAATCCGAATGCGGGCAGCGCGGCAGCCAGCCAACCGATGCTCGAGGGTTCGGCTTCCACCACCTGCGCGGACAGGGACAGGGCGACCGCGACCGTCAGGACAGCTCCGACGAAGCGGACGGGCTTGCCGACGCGTTTGCGCCGCCGCAGTTCCAGGCCGGCGGCGATCGACATCAGTTCCAGGATGACCGCGTCGCCCCAAGCGAGCAGACCTAGTTGGCCGTGGGCGGCGGCCACGTCGTGCACGTGCCGGAACGAAGCGGCTCCGGCCGCGCCGCCGATCAGCAGCATGATCAGCGTTTGGACGACGCCTTCGACACGTTCACCCCGAGCGCGGACACGACCAGGGCGGTCGCTCGCGGGGCGGGTCTGGTGGACAGATGGGGTTTGAGGCTGGTCAAAGGTCATGTTCCTCCGCGGGGCTGTGGCCGAGTGCGTCGGCGAGATGAGCTGTCATGAGGCGACTCCTTCTGGTGAGGCTCACGGGTGAGGCGGAGCTGTTGCTACTTGCCAGCACGCGTCGGTCCACTCTGGTGAACCCGTGCCGGACCTGACACGGGCTGACAGCTTCCAACAGTGCAGGTAACAGTGCTGGCGGCAACGATGCAGCCAGGCTTACCGGAAACCGGGAGGAAGCTTCGGGCAGGTTCGCTGGTGGCTCCGTCCAGAAACATCCGGCGTCTACATAGGGCTCGGCTGGAGCTCGTGTCTGGACAGCTGTGACCTGCTTCACATCGAAGACCCCCGGTCGGCATGTCGAGGAGCACGGTCCTGTCAGCGGCACGCGGGACAATGGGCTGATCATGGTCGGGCCGGTGAGTCTTGCGGGCTTGGCGGGCGAGGCACCGATCCTCGGCCGCGTCGACGAGCTGTTCAACGCAGTGTCACCGAAGGTGCCCATCACCGCCGGCAGTCTCGCTCCCCGGTGGCCCGCGACTGACAGCACACCGGTGAAACTGCGTCTGGAGATTGTCCACCGTGGACTGCGGGGCGAATCGACCGACCCGCCGTGGTCGGGCATCGTCATGCGGACGCGCCTCGACCCCGCAGACTGGCAAGGTCAGCTGTGGCGACTAATCGCGGTCGGCGTAGCCCAAGACGACCTGCAGCGCATCGCAGCCCGCTACCACCCGCGCACCCACGAAGAACAGCGCGATATCCACGCCGACCTGACGGAAGGCTTCCTGTCGTTCCTCGCACGCGTCGACCTCGACCAGCCGCACATCGCCCGCCGCCTTGCCTACGCCGCCGGGCGCGAGCTACGTCGCGGACGCAAAGCCCGCTTCGGCGAGATCCCCACCGACCCGGGCTGGCTGGCCCAGACCAACGCCGAACTGCTGGGGCTGGCGCCGCTGCCGGACTCCGGGGCACATGACTGGAGCGGCGCACTCGATGAGATCGCCGAGGAGGTAGCTGCTGCTGGCTACCGCCTCGACCCGATCGGACTGGAACTGATCGCGCGCACAATCATCGAAGGGCAATCCCTTGTCGAAGCCGCCGCCCTGGTTGGGTTGAGCGTCGACGCCGCCTACAAGCGCCGTAGCCGTACCGAAGACCGCATCGCTGCCGTGTACGGCATCAGCTCGCGTCGACGTGCACCTGGGCGGATCAAGCCGCCGGATCACGCTTCTGGTGCCATGGAAGCGGTGGCATAGGCGGGATCTGCGACTCATCCACGGCGGAGCGGCCTTCGGCCACCTCCACCAGCTCACGCCAGATCTCGACTAGATCCTCATCCCAGATCGGATCCTGCAGCCGCCATACGATCTGGCCTAGCTCGTCGGCGATCAGCAGATACGGCCCACCCCGGCGGGCCGCCAACGACGCCCTCTGCGTGTGAGCAACTGCGACCGCGCCGTGCTCGGCGCGCAGCCGATACACCAAATCGCGGCCCGGAGGTGGCTGCTCACGGGCCAAATCCCACACCGCGAACACCGCCGCCTCAAGTACAAGCGATGCGCCAATCGGCGTCAAAAGTGGCGACGGTGCCCGCGAACGCTGCCACCGCGAATCGGGTGGCGTCGCCAAGTCGATCGCGAGTTTCGCGATCGACTTCTTACGCCACTCGCGCATTGTCTCCGGCCGCGATAAGCCCGGCTCGGCAGGCAGCACGATGCCCATGTCACGCTCGCTGGCCTCTGACTCGCCCACACCAGTAAGCCTGCCACCTCAACCGCTCAGGCCGCAGCTACGAGCCTGCGCTCCAGGCCCGACCCACCACGGGCGACAATCGCCCAATCGATCCAGCCTTACGAATAAGCGGAGCTGGCGACGAGGAACCCGAGTAGCCCGCACGCGAACCAGGCGACCTGCCACCAGCACAGCCTGCGTGATACGACCAGATCGCCTGTTCGGAGCACACCGATCGCGAAGCCCAGACTTATGGTCTGCATCACGGCCGGTGCGACCAAGGTCAACGCGACCTCACCAGCGGAAGCCTGGACTTTGTCACCTCGTAGCAGCCAGATGGCTACTGTGACGAGCGGAAATGCGCCGAGCAACAGCCAGAGCCCGATTCCGGCAATTGCGACGCTTCGCCGGAACTTGTGCCATCGTACGGCAGCCCAGTCATCCGGCACGTTGGTTGTCCTCTCGATCGGCCTGCTCGCGGAGCTTCTGGAGCTGAGCAGCCGCTCGCTCCGTGAGCAGCGCGAAGTCATCGTCTGAGATCGACGCTCGCCAGCGCTTGTATTGCTCGATCGGCTTCTGGAGCGCTGCGGCAGCCGCGCTGCTGTGGGCTATGTCTCGTGGGTGCATCCGGCCCGCGAGAATGTCTTTGGCCAGATCTCGAAGTACCGGATCTGAGCCGGCCTGTAGGCGTTCCAGCGCCACACGCAGCCGGCGGGCGACTACCGGGTCTTCGAAGACGTTTTGCTCGACGTTGAACTCTGCCATGTCAGCTCACCATCGGGTGGTGATAGGCGATCGTGGGGGTCGGGATGGAGCCGAGATCGCCGAACTCCTTGAATACTCCCAGGAGGGTGCTGAAGAACAGGTCGATCGCGATCCAGGCGATCTGGATCTTCTTGCCGGCGTCCGCGATCGTGTCGACGATCTTCATGATCTGCAGCGCCGCCAGTGAGTAGCCGACGACGGCTCCGACGCCCGTCTCTGCCAAGGCAGTGCCCGCCGCGATTTCGATGAGCGCCACCAGCGCCTGGTCACAGAGGTTCTGCAGGATCCCCTTGAGAGATTCGGCAACCTGCCACACGCCCAACGCCAACGCCTTGTACTGCTGGGCGGCATGTACAAGCAGGTCAGCGTAGCGCGACATGGCCGTTGAGGTACTGGAGAAGTACTGGAAAGCGCTGTCGCTGGCGTTGCCGTGCCATGAAGCGGTGAGCTCGCTTGCGTGTGACTGGGTCTGAACTGCCATCTCGCCCAGACACTCGGACATGTGCTTCAGAGCGTCACCATACTTGCCGATACGCTCCCAGTCCCCAGCGAGAGGCTGCACTAAGGTGCCGAGGACATCGAAGTCGGTCAGCCCTTCGATAGCCGAGTTCAGCCAAGCTGTCGGACTGGCGTAGTCGAGAATAGCCGTCGGGTTAACGTAGCCGTTCCCGACGGAGTCGTCCGGCGGCGAAGGCTCAACCAGGTGCCGTGTCGGATCGTCCATCAGGGCACCTCGACTGGCGCTGACGATGGCGGCAGAACGGGGCCTGGGTAGGTGGCGTCGAGACGAGCCGCTGCAGAAGCGTCCGTGTGCTCGTACGCCGCTGCAGCCGCCCGGAGTCCATCTGCACTCCGGCGCATCAATTCGCTGGCCTCGCGAAGACGCTGCGTCAGGAGGTCTGTGAGGTTGTTGTGGAGGTCGGCAGCCTTCATGATGAGGCCGGCGTTGGTCCAGTCAAATGCGCCGTGCTTGGCGTTGTAGTCAGCGGTCGCGCTGAGCTGACCGACATGCGCCGTATAAAGATCGGCCGCCCGCCGGAGCGCTGCCGGGTCAACCTGAAATGACATGCTTCCTCCCCACAGGCGGTCGTCCCGTAGCCGCCACCTCACGAACCCCAACCTACGGCCCGGACGACCAGGAACACCGCGACGATGGCCAGCATCAGAAGTCCGAAAAGAATCAGTGCGATCAATCCGACTGGCAAGCTGCTGTCGGACAGCGGTGCCGCTTCCGCAGTCGTCCTTGCCGATGTCGTCTTGCTCGCCGACGGCGCGGTGGCCGGCGAACTGCTCCGCAGCGCGGCCGCGGGGTCGACCAGGCCAAAGCCGAACTGCTCATCTCGGCCTGCGGCGCCCTTGTCGGTCGCCGTACTCGTCAGCATCTCGATGATGTCCGCGGCCCTCGCGTCCGGATACTTCGATCGCAGCAACGCCACCGTCCCGGCAACGAGTGCGGTCGAATTCGAGGTCCCCGTCGTCGACACCCGTGTGTGGCTCTTGTAGGCGACGCTCACATGGTCCGAAGGCGCGGCCACCACAACCTCTGGCCCGGTTGCCGACTTCGACGACAACTGACCTTGATCATCGGTTCCGCTGACCGCCAGCACCCCTGTGTACGCAGCGGGAAACATCACGTGGGTGGCTTGCGGCTTGTTACCGGCACCAGCCACCACGACGATGTCAGCGGCCACCGCGGCGGCGATGGCCTGCCGTAGCACGAGATCGTCTTCCGCGTACGCCTGCGAGATCGAGATAACCTTGATCTTCTGCGCGATGGCCCAACGTACGGCCTCGCCGGTCTTGGTCGACGAGCTGTTCAGGCCAGTCGCGGCGCGAACTGCCACAACCGTGGCCTTGGGCGCCACGCCCTTGATCCTGCCGTGCCCGACGATCAGGCTGGCCATGGATGTGCCGTGCCCGTCGACGTCGGTGAAGCCGTCGCTTGTGCCAAGACCGGTGAGGTCCGTACCCGCGACGACTGAGCCAGCGATGTCTGGATGCGTGGCATCGACGCCGGTGTCAATGACCGCTACCTTGACGCCCTCGCCCTGGCTGAGCTCGTTGGCGACGGTGAGGTGAAGCGCCTTGACGTACCACTGTCCGTCTGTGACAGCGTCCGCCGCGTACGCCGAGGGTCCGCCCGGCCCGAGCCCAACAACCAGGCCAGCCAGCACCAGGACCGCAACTTTGCCAAGCCGACCAGCGTTCACAACGGCTCCGTCCGGTTCGGCAGGTTCGGCTTCATGTCTCTGACCCATGGCGAAGCCAGGCTCGCGAACCAGTCGCCGAACACCTCGTCGAGCTGCTCAAGCTGGCGCTGATCATCGATAGCCTGTTCCATTGCCTCGCGGTCCGCCACATCGCCAATAACCGGCGGTACGCCCCGCGCGACCTCCCACTCGATTTCGCCAGGACGCCGCGCCCGTTGGCTAGTACCTGCAGCCGGCGTAGCGTTGCCGCCGACGCCCATCGGCGCGATCCCCATGGCGCTTCGCCCCTCTGCGGCCCAGTTGGCGGCCGTCCGCGCAGCGACCGATCGCGCAACATCGGCTGCTCGGTTCATACCGGGCGGGATTGGCATCCGCTTGATCGAACCGCCAGCTCCGATTCCCGGCCCAGGCAGGAAGTATGCACCACCGATAGGCGCAGCGGGGTGGCCGGGCGGTATTGGCAGCATGGAGATAGGAGTACCTGGCACCGCTGGCACAGCCACTGGCCCACCCGATAGCGTGGGTCCGTCCCCGTCGACGATCGGGTTGTAGCCCGGCACCGGCGGCGGAGCCGGCCGCGGCGAACCTGCGGCCCGGCTGTCGTCAGAGCTGGTCTTAGTCACGGTTGTTTTGGTCAGGTCGCCACCCGGCGGATCGACAGTCGAGATTTGAGCGCCGTAGTCGTACGGGCCAGCAACGATGATGCGCTTGCGTTCATCCTGAATGCTGGCGTCTGTACACACCATCTCATCGCGGGCCTTGGTGTTGAGCTCTTCCGCCGCGTGGTCCCACCACTCTGGCCAGAAGTCATTTGTGACTTTGTCCCACTGCTGCTTGGCATCGGCGAGCGTTGTGCGAGTCGACTTGAGTGTCGTCAGCACAGCGTGCAGTCCGCGCGCCGTCGACATGTGGGCGTAGGCGTTCTCGCGAAGCGCCAGCAGCAGGCTGTCGATGACGCCGACGAAGGTGCTGGCGGCTTGCGACGTTGCGGGGTCCCAGCCCGAAACGAGGGCGGCGCGCAGTCCAACCAAGCGGTCATGGTGATCCGCTAACAGCTCGCTCAAGCCCTCCCAGCCTTTGACCTGCTGCCATGCTGCTGGGTCGTCCTCGTCACGGACCGAGTCCCATAGCCGTGGAACGTCGAAGGCAGTCCAGTCAGTGCACCACGTCGGGAACTCGGGCTGCGCTGAGAAGACGGTGCGGACCGGTCCGGTGAAGTCGCCCTGGATGCTCGCCCCGATGGGGGTGGTCGGTGAAGAACTGGCGGCCGTCATGCCACGTCCCCATTGTCAGTAGGCACCGGATAGAGCGCTTGAGCGCTGCGCGCCGCGTCGCTGAGTACCTTCTCGACGCCGGCCAACTGCTGGGCTGAAGTGAGATCCGCGTCCGCGTATCGGGCCGCGATGAGGCGAGCCGCCTCCACGAGGACGTTTGTGGCAGCCGTCATCCGAAACGCATTGGCTTGCGCTCTGGTGAGAGAAGCGGCCAGAGCCTGCTTCGCTGCCTCGACCTCGCCGCTCACTGACCGCGCACCGAATCGAACGCCCGTCTGGACCTCTCGGTTCGCACGCTCTACTCCTGGCACCAGCCCTTTGCTGGTGTTTCCTTCGAGCTCGTCGGCGAATGCCCTGAGCGCACCGAGATCAACGCGTAGCCCATCCATGCTCATTGCCTCCCCGCCCATGGACTGCGGTCAGTGTAGGGGAGGTCACTTGAAGTGTCGACGCCCTGTGGATACCAAGGCAGGCGGCCGACAACGATGCGGTGCACAGAAGTACTACCGGCAAGCTGTCCAGTGCACGCACGCGCTGCATGCGGCATGCTTGCCGAATGGACTCAGGTGCCGAGCGCCTTCGCCGGCTGATCGACGAAGCCGAGGCCAGCCGACATCGGTTCGAAGGTGGGACCATACACATGGCGGCGTTAAGTGCGGTCGCGGACGACCTGGTGGCGCAGCTGACAGCGGCGCAAGACCGTGCCGTTGAAGAAGCGCAACGTGCGATAGGCCACCTGGAGGCTAACCGCAGGGACCCCGAGGCATACGCCGCCGCCAAGGATGCGTACGAAAACGCACAGGCCGTCACCGCGCAAGTCGAGGCAGGACTTCGAGACCTACTCTCCGCGATGACGAAGGCGACCGATGCCGGCTTAGGCGCGTTGCGTGACGTCGTCCACAAGAACGAGGCGCTTCTGCGCGTGTAGGCACGCTGGTCTTCTACCTCCTATGAGGAGCCCCGACACCCGTTCCCTATCTCCACCTGTTCGTGCCCACGCCCGATAGTAGCGAGATGGAGAGCCCACGTACGCCGCCGGAAATCTAGCCATCTAATCAGGTGACATCGCTTTGCTGGCGACACCAGGGAGGTGGTGGCTGTGGTCATGACATCCGGCACCAGATGTCGCTGAGTTCCGGCACCAGTCACCGATCCCGATGTTCGTGAGTACGGGTGCCGACCGTCGGCGAGGCGAGATAGGTCTGTCGTTGGCCAGCGCACCGCTCAACGCACAGTGACGGCTGTCGGAGGCGGGACGAGTCTTGTCCGCGGCAAATGCGGAGACCGGACTCCGGCGAGGCCAGGTGTAGCGGGCAGGAGCCTGTATCCCATATCGGTCGACTGCCGTAGGCAGATTGGCTTCAGACTCCGCGTCAGGAGAGTCTCGACCGCAACCTTCGGGTGCCAGCTTGGAAGTCGGACCCGCCTCTGCCGGGACGTCGCTCGCGCAGTGTTCAGCTGGTTAGGTGTCGCAGGCGAGGTCCGGAAAGTTACCGCTCGACGGCGACAACAACCGCGCATGGGTCGCCCGCAGCTCTACTCTAGCCTTTGGCTGGTGACGGGGAAGGGGAGAACGTGCGCTGGTGGGAACGACTACGGGCTGGATGGGGGAACTCGTCCAGGTCCGCCGATGATGGTATCGCGCTGCTTCCGCTGACGCCGCAGTTCGAGCCGGGGCAGCACGAGGAGTACGTCGTGCGGCTGACCGCCGCCATGCAGGACCCGGACGTCCGCAACATCGCGCTGACCGGTCGCTATGGCGCGGGCAAGTCCAGCGTCCTGAAGGCGTTTACTAGTCAACACACGGGACGAGTTCTCAACCTCTCCCTGTCGACCCTCGGGCCTTTCGAGGAGGAGAAATCAATCACCAACCGGATCGAGAAGGAACTCGTCAAACAACTGCTGCATAGCCAGCCGCAGCGGGTGCTGCCCCGCTCGCACTTCCGGCGCATCGACAAGCCGGACCTGCGCCGGGCCGTCGCGTTCGCAACGACGCAGGTCGCGGTGGTCGCGCTGATCCTATTGCTCCTCGGACTCTTCCCGCGCATGGCCGGCACCACCAAGGACCATCCGTGGCCGGTGCGGGCCGGGGCGCTCCTACTGTTCGGGCTGCTGATGGTAGCCGTGGTGACGTGGATCCGGCAGGTCGTCCACGACCGGGTCGTCTCCTCGGTGTCTGCCGCTGGGGCAACCGTCGCGCTCGGGGCAAAAGAGGTCAGCTATTTCGACAAGTATCTCGACGAGATCGTCTACTTCTTCGAGTCGACGAAGTTCGACGTCGTCGTCTTCGAGGACCTCGACCGGTTCGACGACCCGCACATCTTCGAGGCGTTGCGCGAGCTGAACACCCTACTCAACACCTCGCACGCGGCGCGAGGCCGGACGATTCGGTTCGTCTATGCGCTCAAGGACAGCATCTTCGAGCGGCTGGGCAACGACACTAGACAGCTGGACGACAGTGCCTCCGCGGAGTCAGTGCGGGCGAACCGCACGAAGTTCTTCGATTTGGTTGTACCGGTGGTTCCGTTCATCACCCACCGCACGTCACGTGACCTACTTACCAAGCTGCTGGCTGATCCGGCGCTCGTCCCGGTGACACCCGACCTGGTGGACCTGGTCGGGCGGCATATCAGCGACATGCGGCTGCTGAAGAACATCCGCAACGAGTACGCCGTGTTCGCCACCCGCTTGATCACAGCGAAGCACGGGGTGCCCCAGCTACGCGCTGACTCGGTCTTCGCGATGATGGTCTACAAGAACGTCCACCTCGGCGACTTCGAGCAGGTCTCGCTGGGTCGCAGCGATCTCGACAAGCTCTACAAACTCAGTCGAGACCTGGTGAATCAGTCGATCGCGAGGCGCCGCGACCGGCTCGGCGAGATCGCCGACTCCGGGGCATTGGCCCACGCCCTCAGGGAAAAGCCTGAACGGTTCGGCCAACGGCTGAACTGGTATGCCGACGTCATCCGACGCGCCGGAAACAATCTTCAGTATTCTCTCGAGAGTTACACAATCGGCACCCAAAAGTTCGCCCGCGCCGAGGCTGAAACGGTGGAATTCTGGCGCGTGCTGATCGCCGATGGAAATGGGCCGACTGCAGACTTCACGGCGCACTACGCCTTACCCTGGCCGGTTCCCATCCCGGTGGCCGACATCCGCGAGCTCTTCCGGGGCGAGCTCGATCTGGACGACTGGGACTCCCGCGAACGTCAGGCACTGGACGCCGAACGTAAAGCGGTGAACGCCGAGATCGCGGCACTGCGGAAAGCTGACTTCGCCGACCTCGCCGCGAACCCCGCCTTCACCCTCGCCCGCGACGCCGCAGAGGTCACGTTCCAGGAACTCCTCGGCGAGACGATCCACTCCGAGGTCGCCCGCGACCTGATCCGCCGAGGCTTCATCGATCAGAACTTCGCTCTCTACGTGGCCCAGTACTACGGCGAACGCGTCCCCATCCGCGCCATGAACTTCATCGTGCAGCACGTGCAGCCCAATGTCCCCGACACTTACTACTCCTTCGATGGGCTGGACGACGTCGCCGCCGTCCTGCGGGACACCAAGGCAGACTTCCTCGACCTGAACAGCGCCTACAACATCGAGATCCTGGACTACCTGCTGGTGAATCAGCACGCCGGCGCCCAAACCGTCCTCGACCGCCTCGCCGAGATCGACGGTCCGCCGGAGCGCACCTTCCTCCATGCCTACCTGAGCGACGGAGCTCAGGCTGCGGACGCCGTCCGGCGACTATCCAGCACGTGGCCGCCAATGCTGAGCCGGATCCTGCAGGTCCCGGACCTGCAGGCGGAACGCCGGCTCGACCTGGTCGACGAGGGAGTCGCGCACTCCGATCCGAACCTCGACCGGCAGATCACGGAGCAGGTGACGGCCTATCTCCAAGACAACTACGCTCGTCTGAACTGCCTGACTCAGCCCGTCAACGAGCCGTTGGCACGCAATGCGGTCGCCTTCCTGGCGCAGGCTCGAGTCGAGATCGACGACCTGACCGTTCTCGATCAGGCCGTACGTGTCCTGGTCGTCGCCGACAGCATGTACGCCCTCACCGCGGGGAACCTGCGCAGCGCGCTGCACAATCCACCGGTCCTAAGCCTGGACACCGTTCGGACGATCGATCCCACCGTCTACAGCTACTGCGTCGCCAATCCGGCCGCCTACCTCGCCGCGGTCGAAGACGACGAGCCCACCACGGTCACAGTCGCGGATCCCGTCAACTTCACGGACGTCGTCACGGAGATCGCCGGTTGGGAGACCGGCCTGGCGGAGCGGGCCTTCCGCGCCGCGGCGGTGGAGTGCCGGATCGAGCATCTCACCGACGTACCCGCGGAGGTGTGGCCAGCGCTGGCGCGCTCCCGGCGGTTCCCTGCGACGGTGACCAACACCGCCGCATACGTCGAGCAGACCGGCGAGATCGACAACGATCTGGCCAGCCTGCTCGTCAGCGCCGGCTCGATCACCGCTTCCCCCGGAGAGCCGGATCAACACGCCGAGCAAAAGACGCAGATCGCCGTGACGGTCCTTCGCAGCCAGGAGGCGATCCCGGCACCCGAGACCCGTACCGCTCTGGTCGCCACGGTCGGCCTGACCGAGTCGATCGCTGCGAGCCGCGTCGAGCCAGAGAACGGCCGCCTGCTCGGCGAGCTGCTCCGCCACCAGATCTGCGACGACACCGCCGAGCTGTTCCAGCGCTTCGCCACCTGCGACTGGGAGACCTTGCGATACGGCATCGAGCGCTCAGCGAAGTTTGCCGATTTCGTCACGCCCGCCCTGCTCGACGAGAATATGACGGCCCGGTTGCTCGGCAGCTCCTCGATCAGCCAGACAGCCCGGCAGGTCGTCTTGTCCCGGCTCGATGAGTTCGTCCCGACAGACCATCACGACGCCCTGCGAGCCGCCGGGCGGTTCGCCGCGACGGCCCAGGTGCCGCTGAGCCCCGCCCATCTGCAGCGGATCGCCCGAGGGACCCGCGACGCGGCTCTGGTGGTCGAGCTGGTTGCCCAGCTCGGGAACACCATCTCGACGGACCAGATCATCGCTGTCCTGGCGAATCTCGGGAGCCCGTACGCCGAGCTGGGCACCCCTACCGCGTCGCCGAGCTTCCCGGACGACACCCATCACCTGCGGGTCCTCAATCGGCTAAAGCAGGATGGCCACCTGTCGAAGCTGACCCGGCGCCGCACCAAGTCCCAGATCAGCGTCACGGTTGCATGAACATCGGCCCTACAGGTTGTACCGCCGGAGATCTCAAGGTTCTGGGCGGGGCCCCCACCGGGCTCGAACAGAGGGATGCAGTGGCGACGCCGCGCCGTGGAACGTTGCTTCAACCGGCTGAAACGATTGGATGGGGAGCCGCCTGCTGGTCCTCAACCGTCCAGCTAATTGCGTGCTTGGCGAGGCGGATGGTCCCAACCCGACGCTTGCCGGGGTCAATCCGCTTACTGCCGTTGGGCGAGGCCTCGTCCTGCATGATGGCCTCATCGACCGGAACGGGCAGGTACGTCTCCTCGGCGTGGTCCGCTGCAACGAACCGAAAATCGAGTACGTCCTCGGGACCTGCGCCGCTTGGGCAGATTAGCCGCCCGTTCAAACTTGACCAGCCCCACGATCGCTACTCGTGGGGTCGAACTGTCCTACGGCCGTAGTGCTTCGCGGTCTGGCCGCTCGATCCGCGGCAGATGAGTTGTGCACTGGCGCTCGTGCTGCGAACCAAGCCCTGCAACGCTGCTAACAGCCGCTCGCAACCCGCCGGGTCCTCAAGGACATCCAACACGCGAGACCCGTCGGACTCACTGCTCTGGCTCGCTAACCTGAAACGGCTTTGGCGGACGGGACCTGGCGAAAGCATCCACGGCGCCCCACGTCCGCCGGTCCGCCGATCATGAATCGGCGGACCGCTTGGACATGACGGGGACAGCGCTCCTAGATCCCCAACGTGCCCTTGGCCCGACGGCGTTGACCGCTAACCGCCCCGCCTTGTCGCTGGGGCGCGGTGAACTAAACGGAGCCAGGGCGGTCAGCAACAAATATGCCCACGCCATGAACTCCTTCGACTAATCCCCGGGCTTTCAACCATTGCAGGGCGTTCCGCACAACGGTGATCGACACGTCGTACTGCGCGCGAAGCTCATTGTTGCTCGGCAGCCGGTCGCCCGGCTGGAGTTGCCCGGACGTGATCTGGTTCGTCAGATCGTTGATGATCTGCTGGGTCTTCGAAACGGGTGTCATGTGTCCGCCTTCTGGTCCGCATCTCGAAGTGGAACACGGAGTAGGACGGCGGTGCAAGCAGGTAGAGGCATGTACAGGCGCAGGGCTTGCTTAGGGCATCTTGATGCCCTAAGTTCGACACAGCCGCCAACTGGTCCGCAAATCCAGGGCGGTGACGCTGCGGGTCTCATCTGATAGCGGACCCGCAGCGTCCCAAACATTCGGGTCCCGCAGGAAGACGGGGACGGAAGGGGCATTTGGTGTAATCATGCGCAACGAACGATTCGGTGAGGCAATCAGGTCGGCTGGCTACAGCTTCGGAGACCTTGCGTACCTAGCCGGCGTGAACATGAAGACGGCTCAACGCTGGTTTTACGAAGGACGCACGCCACGCAGGCGGGCTGCGAACGCAGCGGCCGCCGTACTCAACGTGGACCCGTCGTGGCTCTGGCCACAACGGGTCGGCACAGGAGACCCGAAGGAAGTCGTCGAGGTGTACCCGGGACTTCGTAGCATCCCAATGCCGTTGTGGCGTCGCCTCACCACCGACGCTGAACGGCGCATATGGATCAGCACCGAGCACCTAGACGTCGTCACGATACTTGGTGGCATGCGATCGCTGTTGCGTGACCGAGCGCAGGCAGGCGTCGATGTCCGGCTCCTCCTCTTTAAGGGTCATGGCTTGCAATCAATCTCACGCCGGAAAACCATCAAGACCTTCAACGGACCGCTGCGGGGGCCCAGTCTAATGATCTTCGACGATGTGATGCTGGTGCCGCACGACTTCAGCGCCGTCGCAGTCGCTCCCGTCATTCGACTTCATCGCCGCCGGGACGACGGGATGTTCGAGGCATTCGTACACGCCTTCAACGACTCCTGGATCGGCACCGGCAATCCTGTCCGCTGATCAGATTGTTGGATGCAGGCGTCCGCAGTTCACTTCACGAGCGCACAGTCGACCCTAGTCTCTCCACAAGGAACTCGGCCGATTCGCTATATGCCTTGATCTCGTTCGCGGTCCGCATGAAACCATGGCCCTCGTCAGGATAGATGTCGTACCGGACATCGACACCTCGGTTGCGAAGCCGTTCTACGAGTTGGTCGCTCCCGCTTTGTGGCACTCGAATGTCGTTGGCACCTTGCAAGACATAAAGCGGGGTTCGGATGCTATCGGCGTACGTGATCGGCGAACGTCGGGTGAGATCATCCGCGTCATCCTCAGGATGGCCAATCAGCTCCACGACCAACGGCATGAAGGCAGGCGCCGTTGCTTTAGCCATCGTGATGAGGTCACTCGGCCCGAACATGTCAACGGCCGCTGCCCAGTTGATTTCGGGTAGGCGGGCGATGGCAGAAAGGACCATGAACCCGCCGTACGAACCGCCGATCAACCCGATCCGGTCTGCGGCCACCCATGCCTGAGACTGGAGAAAGTGCGCAGCCGCCTCAATGTCCTGCAGGTCGCCGCCGCCCCAGTCGCGGTAGACGAGATGCTGAAATGTCTTGCCGTACCCGGAAGACCCTCTGACGTTCGGCGCCAGTACGGCGATACCCCGGCTGAGAAGATACTGATAAAGATCGTCGTATACCGGGCGTTCCTGAGCGACGGGGCCACCGTGAATGGAAACCAGCACTCCCACCCGGCCCAGCGAGGCAGCCGGCCGGTAAAGATATGCGGAGATTTCCCGGCCGTCGAACGACGGAAACTGAACCAATTCGGGTTCGACGTTGACGACCGTCTGGGCGTCGGGTCGGGAATCGGTCAGCCAGATTAGTTCGCAGGCAGACAAGTCGATAATTGCGATGTCCCAGGGCCGAGACGGCGTCGACAGAAGAACCGCCAGCCGTTCACCGTCCGGTGACACCGCTAGTCCACGCGCCCGGCCCATGGGCAGCCGTGGCGCCTTGACCTCGTCATTCGTTGCCAGGCTGCGGATCCTCAGCTCCGAGGCTCCATCAACGTTGACCAGCCAGACCAGCGTTGCACCGTCTGGCGTCATTGCGACATCTTCGACATCCCAGTCCGGAGTATCGAGCCAGGTCAAGTGGCCGTCGCCGGCGTCCAGGATTGCGAGGCCAAGATAGTCGCGTCCGGCGTCGGTTCGAACGATCAACCCGGATCCATCAGGCAGCCACGGTCCCACCTCATAGACAGCCGAGGGCTTGTCGGGCGTGAGCTGACGGGGTTCACCCCCAGCCGCAGGGATGAGGTAGACGATCTGGTCGTACCCCTCGTGATACTGCACTGCACTCAGAAGGCTGCCGTCAGGCGACCATGACGCCGGATAGGTTCGTCCACCGCGGTCATAGGCTCGGAATGGCATCCCGGCCGGGTGGCTGCTGACCAGGGTGTCGAAGCCGGGCTGACTGCCGTTGTTGGCGAAGTACGCAAAGCGCGCGCCGTCTGGCGAGAACGGATCGCCAGTTGCAAGCCCAAACCGCGTGGAAGGCTCATCGGTCAGCTGCGTGATCCTTCCACCATCGAGTTCGACTTCGTAGAGCTGGGCGTTTTCAGTGCCGCGCGCGTCTGCCTGGAAGAGAAGTGACTGGCCGTTTGGATGCCACGCGACTCTCCGAACCGTCTGGTCGGTGAAAGCCGAGAGACTTCGGGAGGGGCCTCCGGCTAGACGTTGTACGGAGATGTTGAACTGGCCGAGCGAGTCGTCGATATACGCCAACTGCGTGCCGTCCGGCGAGAACGCCAAAGCAGGGTAGAACCGCCGAATCGGGCGGAAGTCTTCGTATGCTGACATCGGTGCACACTCCACAAGCAAATGGATCAAGGCAGTTCTGGAACATATACAACCATGGACGAAGGCACGCGCCCACCCGTCCGATTATCAGTTTGGAAACCGTCTGGCCCGGCCCGATCGTCTGGGACAGGCCAGACGGCAACCTGTCAGCAGTCCTTACTGCACCAGTCGTAGTCGCCCGCGTTGGTCGACACTGCGGGATTGTGAGAGCTGGTTGAGGCTTGGACGCCGGTCACGACACCAAGCGCGAGCGCAACGCTCGCGACGGCGATCAGGAGACGCCTGACCATAGTTTCTCCCCAGGGGTCGTAGTGCGTACGCGCTCTGTCAGAGTTGGCCGCGGACGGCCGTTGCGCGCTTGGCAGCAATCCTCGCGGCCAGCTCTAACCACAAACTTCCCAAGACTTCCGCGTAGGTCACTTTGTAGCTACGTTATGCGGTGGTCAGATCCACAATCTCGGCCGGGGGTGACCGTGGAGATCCAGATTCTGGGTCCAGTAGAGGTGGTGAGCGACAACGGCGTTGTGCTGATTCCGCGTCGGCAGGGCAAGCTGGCCCTGGGCATCATGGCGTTGGAGGCAAACAAGCTCGTCTTGGCCGATCGGTTGACGGATCTGCTCTGGGGCGATCAGGCGCCGGCACGTGCCCGGGCGGTCCTACAGAGCCGCATCTCGGAGCTCCGTTTGGCACTGAGCGAAGCCGACATGCAGAAATCGGTCCGACTGGCGACGAAGCCCGGCGGGTACCTCCTAGAGATAGATCCGATGCTGGTCGACGCACACCGATTTCGTTCCGCGGTCGAGGTCGCCAACGTCCGGAGTACTCCCCAGGACGAGACCGCTGCGGTACTCCGGCACGCGTTGGACCTATGGCGTGGGCCGGTTCTGGGAGGCTGGCTTCCCGACTCCTCGCAGGAGATCGTCTCCCAGGCGTTGGAGTCCGCCCGCCTGTCCACGATCGAGCGTCTCTATGAAGTCGAGCTGGAGCTGGGCCATAACGCCCTGGCCGCAGAAGAACTGCTCGATCATGCACTGACGCACCCGGGTCGGGAGCGGTTGACCGAACTACTGATGCTCGCTCAGCACCGATCCGGCCGCACGGCCGAGGCGTTGCAGGCGTTCGACAGGTGTCGCCGCTGGTTGTCGACCGAGCTGGGCATCGATCCTGGCTCCGCTCTCCAGGACCTCCATCTTGCCATCCTTAGAAACGACCAAAGTTCGACGTCAGCCGCGATCGAGCTGCAGGGGTCGTCCTACACGTCAGCACTGCCTACTGGAGATTTTCGCCCGCGTCGGCCCGAAACGCTCCCGCCTGGCCCGATCGATTTCATCGGTCGACGGAGTGAAGTAGAGCAGCTACGCGTTGTGCTTGGGCGCTCCGGATCAGGTCATACGACGCCACTAGCAGCGATCTGCGGACCTGGTGGTATCGGGAAGACCGCCCTCGCTCTTCATGTCGCGCATCTTGCTGCCCCGAACTTTCCAGACGGCCAACTGTACGCCGACCTTCACGGCGCTAGTGGGGCTGAAGCTGCAGATCCGCACCAGATTCTGTCCCGGTTCCTCCGCGCCATGGGCGTCGACGCTCCGCCAACCTCGCTCGACGAGGCACTCGACTTGTTCCGCACGCTTACCTCCGGTCGCCGACTCCTCGTGATCCTCGACAACGCGTACGACGCCGAGCAGGTCTTGCCATTGATCCCTGGAAGTCACTCATCAGCGGTGCTCGTTACTAGCCGCATCAGGCAACACCTACTGCCGGCTTCCACGACGATTCAGCTCGACGTGATGGACGCTGAGGATGCGGTCGAGCTGCTTGCGCGTGTAGCCGGACCCAGCCGCGTGCGGCAAGAGCCTTTGGCCACGGACGAGATCATCAAGCTCTGTGGACAGCTGCCACTCGCGTTGCGGGTCGTCGGTGGCAGGCTCGCCATGCGCCCACATTGGACTTTAGAGCGAATGGTTGGCGTGCTTGCGCACGAACATAACCGCCTTGATCAATTCCGGGACGGCGGGCTGGACGTGCGGTCGAGCATCACGCTCAGCTACCAGGGTCTAGATCAACCATTGCAGCAATTGCTGACTGCTACGGGAGACCTGCAAGTCCACGAACTAAGTGTTTGGCAGACCGCCGCCCTGATGAACCAGTCGTTGGATGAGGCCGAAGAGCTGCTCGACCAGCTCTTTGAATCACAGCTCGTGGGGGTACATGGTCGCGAGTTGACAGGGCACGCCCGCTACCGGATGCATGACCTTGTACGCCTATTCGCGCAGGAACAGGCCGCGCGGATCACAGGATCTACCGAAGCCAACTCCGCGCGACAGCGAGCGTTCGGAGGATGGCTCGCCATCGTCGAAACTATGCATCGTTCAGCGTATGGCGGTGACTACCAGACCATTCACGGCTCTGCTCCCCGGTGGACCTTGGATCGACTCCTAACGGACCGGCTGTCGCGCCATCCGCTCGCCTGGTTTGAGACCGAACGGCAGTCGCTTCTAGCCGTCGTTCGGAGGCTTGCGGAACTCGGCGCCACCGAACTGCTGTGGGACTTGGCCTGTACTGCCTCGCCCCTCTTCCAGATGCGCCGACATTTCGACGACTGGGAGACCGTCCTCGATACGGCGCTGGCAAGTTGTCGAGCAAATCAGGATATCCGGGGAGAAGCTGCCATTCTTTATCGGCAGGGCGGTCTTGCTACCGACCGGCGCGACCACGCACAAGCCCGAGCCCTTTACATTCAGGCGAAGACTATCTTCGACGCGATTGGCGATCTTCAGGGACAAGCCACGATGGCGGCCCACCTTGCCATGCTCGACCGTTTCGAGGGCGATCCTCAAGCTGCGCTCGCTGGATACCAGACCGCCCTACCAGGTATGCGTGACTCGGCTGATCATGCCGGCGAAGCCTTTGTACTGCGCGGTCTAGGGCAGGCGTACCAGGACCTCGATGATCTTGAGCGTGCTGATCATTACCTCAGGCAAGCGCTTGATACCTGCGAACGTCACGGCATTCACCGAGCTGCTGCCCAGGCTCGATTCTGGCTGGGCATGCTGAGAATCCGGCAGCAGCGCTTCCAAGCAGCGCAGGAGATGTTCGCGGTTGTGCTTGACGCATGCACACAACTGGGCGACCGGCCGGGCGAAGTTCAGGCGCTGCGAGGAATTGGGCTCTGCTACCACCACATGGGAGAAAAGACATTAGCGGCGTCGTACCTTCAGGACGCGCATCGTCGAGTTGTGCAACCTAGGCCGACGCTTCTGGAGGGGTTCATCCGCAAGACCATCGAGGAGATCTCGAAGGACGATCGACCCGCCGAGGCCGCCCGCGATCCTCGGTGACCCGGCGCCCGTTCGTTTGCCAATCAAGATCTTTTGAGTCGACCGCTTCGATGAACGCGACCCTTAGGGGCACACCAAGGGCCTCCGTCGGAGCCCGCGGGAAGGTTGCGGGAAGCGCGTGGAGAGTGCGCACCCATAGCTTCGAGCCATGCACCGCGAATACCCGCCGCCACCGCGCCCCGCGACAAGGGGGGCATCGATCGGCGCGTTCACGACCACCGGCGTCGCCGACGTGTTCGACTTCCACGAGAGGTACTTCGCCAGCCTGCTTGATGGTGAGTTCTACCAGGAGCTAGCGCGCGGCACCTCGCAGACCGTGGAATACGGGCTTGGAAACGGAAGGATCGCTCGGACCGTTCGGCCCCGCTACGGCGTCGAGCAGTCTGTGCCACTCGCCCAGATGGCTCGGAGCCGACTTGGCATCGCAACGACCGTAATCATTGGCGACGTGCGGACAGTGTCGCTGCCGCAAGCGGTTGCGTATTCCTATTGGCCCGGCACACGGCTCAACCGGCTCACCTCGCCGCACGACCTGACCAGCGCGCTGGGCAACATGCGACGGAACTCCGCAGTCGGCGGAACACTGGCGTTCGACGCAGCGGGAGCATCCTATTACCAGTACGTCAGCTCTCAGATGGGACGGGAATTCTTATTCCCGCTGACCTCACGCAGTCGGCTACGCGGATCCTACTTCCGCCGATCTGGCGACCCGGACGTCTTCGCCGGCACTCTTGCGATCGATCATCTCGATGTTGCTGGATCAGTTTGCTATTCCCAGAGTCTCTCGGCCGTCGAAGAGCGCTACTACTCCGATGAGGCCATCCGAGCTTCGGCCGAGGCTACGGACTGGCGAATCGTCAAAACATTCGGATCTTTCGACCACGAACCGATGCAAGCTACCTCATCAACTCGAATATTCATCTGCGAAGCAGTGTAGGAGCACAAGGTGCGCACATTGGAGAGCTCAACTGGCGGACGATGGGTCATCGGTTCTCGGCAGATCGCTTTCATTCCAGCCGAGTATAAGGCGGACCGCGAGGTCATGACGATGGTCGACCGCCGCCTGCAGACAACGACACCCGCCGAGCGAGCACCCGACCCCAACTACAACATCACCGTTCTGACATCTACGGACTGCAATCTTGCTTGCCCGTACTGTTTTCAGAACACCGGACCACGTCCTGCCGGATTATGGCGGTCGCCCAGGATCGCCGTAAGTGAGTTGAAAAGCGGCGACATCGCTGTTTCGCAAATCGTGTCTTTCGTGAAGAAGCAGATGGAGACACATCACAAAGACGGCGTAGATCTCCTTCTCTTCGGGGGTGAGCCGCTGCTGCGTTATGACGCGTGCATCGGTTTGCTGAAGGCTCTAGCGCCGTTGCCCTTGAGGCACGCTCGGATCACAACCAATGCCACTCTTCTGACCGCATCGCGGGCACGGGAGCTCGAGGCGCACGGGCTGGAGGCCGTCAACGTCACCTTCGATGGAGGTGCCACCACGCACGACCAAATGCGGTTCACGAAATCCGGCGGGCAGACCTACAAGGTCATCCTGCGGAAGATCGAGGAGGCAACGGCGGCGTCGACACTGCATTGGTCGGTTCGCGTCAACGTCAGCCATCTCAACAGTCACGAACTTCCACAGTTAGTCGAAGACTTGACGCGGGCTTGCGAACCAAGCCGTTGCAACCTCCATCTTGCACCGCTTCGCGACTACGGTTTCGGCGTTCCGAATGAACTATCAACAGTGTCGTCGCTGGCAGGCCCCTTCAAGGAAGCCTACGGTCGTGCGCTAGAAGCCGGCTTCCGCATCGGGGTGCCGACAGCCGAAGAAGTCGAACATTGCGCGTACTGCACCGCTCCCGGTGGGGTCACAGGTGCAGTAATCGGCCCGGACGGCACGTTGTATAGCTGCTGGGACAACGCTGGCAAGCCTGACAAGGCGGTCGGCCACGTTGTCACTGGTTACGACGCTGATCTTGTTAACAGCAATCGCTGGCACGCCTGCTCTGCCGACGTGGTGACCAACGAGCTTCCATCCATCCTTGGTGCCGTCGAGGACGAAGTCCATGCCTTCATCCTCGACTGGTACCGCGAGCACGGTGTCGCGCTGACCCGCGCGAACACCGCCGACCCCACACTCGAACGGAGGTGAAATCTGTGACGAAGGTCGAGTTCTACGAGGTCGAGGCCGCGCCGGAAGGCTTCTGCGGCATCAACTGTAAGGACAACAAGTAGCGGCCACGAGGGTCCGTCTACAGCGACGCTCGCATGGATAGGAGGTGATTGCGGTGTCGGTGGTTGAGTTCTACGACGTGGAGGTCGCGCCCGAGGGCTTCTGTGGCGTCAACTGCTCCAAGAACGGCTAACATCCCCTCGCAAGTTCGTCGATGCGGTCTGGCCGGACACCCAACGTCTGGCCAGACCGCATTCACCGCATTTAGGATGTCGATCGATGAATGCCAACCGTCGCGGTCTTGCGATCTACCTCGTCGCACGCTTCATTTCCACACTGGGTGGCGCGACTGCACCCATCGCTCTAGCCTTCGGCGTCCTTGACATAAGTAATGGCTCGGCGACGGCACTCGGCATAGTCCTAGCCGCGGCGGCCATTCCCAACATCGCCTTCCTGCTCATCGGCGGAGTGATCGGTGACCGCTTTCCACGCATACGCGTCATCCAGGTCGCCGGCACTATCTCGATGATTACAGAGGGCGTAGCGGGTGCCCTCCTACTGACGGACACCGCGAGCGTGCCGCTCCTAGCCACGACCCAGGTGATCAACGGCGTAACATCTGGCCTGTGCATGCCGGCCTTCAGCGGCGTCATCCCACTACTGGCAAGCAAATCCGATCTTCGCCGTGCCAACTCCCTTGCAGCCGGCAGCATCGGCTTCGCGATGGTCGGTGGCACAAGTCTCGGGGGCCTGCTGGTTCACGCCGTCGGACCGGGATGGGGGTTGGTGTTCAACGCGGCAACCTACGCAGTGTCTGTGGCGATGATGTCGCTGCTCAAGCTCCCGCGTCCCATGCCGACCGAGCCGTCTGTCCTTGCCGACTTCAAGGACGGCTGGCGGCAGTTCATCGCCTTCGGCTGGGTGTGGCGGCTCGTACTGGCTTCTCTGTTCTTGAATCTGATCAACACCGGAGTCATCGACGTGTTCGGGCCAGTGGTTGCAGATGAGACCTTTGGTCGCGCCACCTGGGGCTTGGCGTTGTCGGCAGTCACCCTCGGCTCACTCATCGCGACAGGCCTTGCTGCGTGGACAAAGCCGAGCTACCCACTGCGAACCGGGCTCGTGATGTCCACGGCCATGGTCGGGTTCTACCTGGCAATGGGCCTCACGGCAAGCACACCCTGGTTGCTTGGAATGGCTCTGCTGGGCGGGATCGGTGCCCAATATCTAATGATCAACTGGGAAACAGCTCTACAGACCCGCGTACCGACAGCTGCGCTGTCCCGCGTTTCATCGTACGACCTGTTCGGTTCCTATCTCGCGATACCCATCGCTCAGATCATGGCCGGTTTCTTGATCGCTCAGGTCGCAGTCAGGCCGCTGCTGATCGGATGTGCCGTCGCGTTCGTCGCAGTCGTCGTAGTGTCGCTCACTCGCCCTGCGGTATGGCACGAGCGGGATCAGACTTCAGAAGCGGAATTGGCCGATGCCAACGCATGAACCCGGTTCAGAAATTCGTACAGTGAAATGCTCTGCGTCGCATCGAGAAGCATCGGCACGACGATCTCGACGTTCATCGGTGTTGACGCAAATCGAACCTCGTTGCAGCCAGGTGAGGCTCCAGGGGACCCCGGGCCGTGTCGTTCGAGCGCCCCACCGACCAGCCCCTAGAGTTGTACAGGTGAGCTCTGTCGCTATACCCGATTCGTCCGTTCCGAACTTCGGCGAAGTGTTTACGCGTCGATGGGTCGTTGACGTGCTTTTAGACCTTTCTCGCTACACCCCCGAACGTGATCTTGGAAGCTTGACGCTCGTCGAGCCGTCTGCAGGATCAGGAGCGTTTCTACTTCCCGCCATCGACCGTCTCCTGGTCAGCGCCGGTAACTTCGGACGTCCGCTTCCAGACCTTGCCTCATCAATCAAAGCATGGGAGCTCCAGCCCGAGCACGTCTACTCCTTGCGCCAGGCTGTCTCCACAAAGCTAAGGGACCGTGGCGCTTCCGGGCCAACCGCAGAAAAATTGGCCCATACATGGGTTCAGCAAGGAGACTTCTTACTACCCGAGCAAGTTTGGCCTGAGTCGGAATCAGCCGATGTAGTCATCGGCAATCCGCCGTACATCAGGCTTGAGGATCTGCCGCAAGAGGTCACTGCTCAGTATCGCGGTCGCTGGACCACGATGAACGGCCGTGCCGACATCTATGTCGGGTTCATCGAGCGCGCACTCGGTATGCTCAATCCGGAGGGCACACTCGCGTTCATCTGCGCTGATAGGTGGATGCGCAACCAGTACGGCGATGGGTTGCGACGACTTGTCGCAACCGAGTATGCGGTCGATCACGTCTGGGTAATGCACGATGTCGACGCATTCGAATCGCAGGTCTCGGCGTACCCTGCGATCACCGTGCTGCGCCGAGGCTCGCAAGGGCCGGCTGTGGCCGCCGACACTGTCGCGTCCTTCAACGAAGTGGCTGCGCGGCGGCTAGCCGCCTGGTCAACCGGTGAGCAGCAGCAGTTCGTGGACACTGGTGTGACAGCACACCGGCTGCCCCACTGGTTCCCAGGCGACGAATCCTGGCCAACCGGGACGCCGGCCAGACTGCGACTTATCGAGGATCTTCGTGACAGGTTCGGCACACTCCAAGACCCGGCCACCGGCACCAAGGTAAGCATCGGAGTCGCGACGGGCGCGGACGGGATCTTTGTAACCACTAACGCCGCCATCGTGGAACACGACCGACTCTTGCCACTCTCGATGGTCCGAGATTTGAAGACGGGCGACTTCAAATGGTCGGGGCATTATCTTGTGAGCCCTTGGACCTCAGATGGAAAGCTGGTCGCACTTGACGACTATCCGATGCTTCGCCAATACCTCACCGGCGCTGAGACAACCTTGAAATCACGTCACATCGCGAAGAACGCCAAAGAACGCTGGTACAGGACAATCGATCCGGTTCACTACGAACTCACCGATCGCCCAAAGCTTCTGCTGCAGGACATGCGCACCACGATCCATCCTGTACTTGAACCGGGCGGCCACTATCCGCACCACAACCTTTACTACATCGTCTCCGACAAATGGGACATGGAAGTGCTGGGCGGACTCCTTCTCTCGCGTATCGCCCAAGCCTTCGTAGAGGCGTACTCTGTGCGCATGCGGGGAGGCACGCTGCGATTCCAAGCGCAGTATCTCAAGCGCATCCGCGTACCCGACCCCCGCGCGATCAGCGACGCCACCGCCGAAGCCCTTCGAGCTGCGTTCCGCAGCCGCGACGCCGTTGCGGCGACCGAAGCGGCAGCAGCGGCCTTCAACATCGACCCGAGGAACTACGACCTTGTCTGACGTCACCCCTGACCTCGCGACCGAAGCAGCCGTCTCCCTATTCTGGACTAAGCGCACCGATCAGATGGACGCCCTCGCTGACGGAGGCCTCTCTGGCGGAGCCGCCCGCGCGGGCGGCCATATGCACGGAATTCGCGACCTCGTAAAGGCCATATTCGTCAAGGCTGGTATGCCCTCGGAATGCATTGTAGAGGAACCTTTTCTGCCTGGCTTCTACCGAGCGCGTAAGCGATGGGACATGGCGATCCGCTACAAAGGAGCGCTAGTCGCCGCCCTCGAATTTAAGAGCCAAGTCGGATCCGTCGGCAAAAACATCAACAACCGCTTCGAAGAAGCGCTTGGAACCGCTACCGACACGTGGGCCGCACAGACCAAGCTCTCCGCGTACGGCGACGTACCGCCCTGGCTCGGCTACGTGTTCGTTCTACGCGAAGATGCGGAGACCGAACTGGCCAACCGGGACATCAGCGCGATGTTCCCAGCGGATCCGACCTTCAAAGGAATGTCCTATAACCAGCGCTACCAGGAAATGCTCAAGCGTTTCATGGGCGACAACATCTACCAGGCCGGATGGTTCATCACAACCAAGGTCGACGAGGACGGCCGAGTTTCCTTCTTGGAGCCCTTGGCGACAGCAACTGGTAAAGCATTCCGAGCCGCAGTCGAGGGCCGCGTAAATTTCGTTCGTAGCGTCCTCGACAGATAGAGTTTGCACGGCTGAAAGCGGAACGCTCCTCAGCAAACGGCGGCTGATATTAGTCGGCGATATCATCCTCCACAACCACAAGCGTCTTAACCATTGACGGGCCTGGATGACGTATCGTGCTTACAGTCGGGTTGGCGATGGTGAAATCGACCTGCGTGTAGGAGGCACGGTATTCCGGCGGGAGATTGTTGTCAGCAATGATCAATTGCATCTTGGCGCGGCGGACACCGGCCTTCGCGTATTCGATGTTCATCGCAGCAAGGGCTACCAGGCGCCTGTAAAGGGCAGCTGAGAGTTCCTCCGAGTTGTTGACCGCTAGCCGTGGGCTGTCGATCAAAAGGAACGCCGGGTAGCTGGTCCAACTGTGCTTTTGCGCTACCGCCAGCAAGGTCGCCCAGTAGGCCACTTGGACGGCAGTGGTACGCCCACCACCCCGCGGGCCGAATCTGTCCCAGCTCTCGCCATTGATAATCGGCAAGTAGTTGGTCGGGCTGATAGCTGCCGAGGTAACGCTGGGAATGCCCAGCAACGATACCGTGCGCTCGAACTCCTCGCTGAGGTCGGCCAGAATCAGTCCGCGTCGTTCTGCGAGACGGTCCTGCAGTCGGCGCAGAGCTGCCTTGGCCTCTTCACGTTCGGACCGCAGCTCGCTGGCCACGAGGTCGATGTCCTGCAGTCGGTCCCATTGCCGCAACGTGCCTTCCATCTGAAGTTGCAGCGCCCGAGCTTCAGCGAGCTTCTGGGAGGAGTCTGCGAATGCCTGGAGTCGGGGTGTGATTCGCTCGTGAGTTCTGTGCTCGATCAACGCCGTCAATTCCGCTGCGCGTCGTCTCCGATCGCGTTCGACTACGGACGTCTGCTCCATCTGTTGTGAAAGCACGCCGAACTGCCGCTCGATCTCCTCAAGCTGGTCGCGCAGCTGCTTCGCTTCGTATTGGTCGAACTCGGTCATGCCTCCCGGCGTCGGGTCGGGCTGCAGGCAGACGCGGCACGCGCCTGTTGGCACTTCACGGCCAGCCAGCGATTGAACACACCTTGGACAGACCTCAAATTCAATCTTGGCGAGGCGATGGCCGGCGTCCACGATGCGGCTGAGCCGGTCCAAGTCACCTGAGATCCGGCGGCGCTCCAGCTCATACTCGTCGCGCCGCTTGGTCAGGGTGAGCATCAACGATCGGCTTTCGGCCGCCGACCGCTCGGCATCGGTCAGCAGGTCGCGCAGGACCTGCGTCTCCCGATCGCTGACCGGGTCCAGGCTGTCGCGCATGGCAGCGAGCGCCGCAGATGCATCACGCTCGTCGACCATCGCCTGCTCGACGACACTGAGCGCCTGTTCACGAGTGGTGGTGTTGGTCGACTTCAGGAACGCCGCAACATCGGTTACCTCTTGCTCGGCGCGTTCGATCTTGCCGGTGAGCTCGTTCACCAGTGAGAGCTGCCCAAGCGCTTCGGCATCGGTAATGCCGAAAAGGATCTCGAACACTGCTTTTCGCTTGGGTTCCCGATAGGAATCGCTGCTATGGGCGATTTCCCTGTTGATGTCCTGCTGAGGCACATAAAGGAAGGAGAATATGTCCATGAAGGAGATACGAGCGCCAGGATTAGTGCTCGTCGCCGTTCGAGAAGGTGCCCTCATGTCCGCCGGGAATCCCAGGGCGGTCATGAGCAGGCCGCTCAAGCTCGGCTCAGCGGTGGTCACATGGTGATCCGCGATTCGCTCTCGCGTGATCAGATCGGTGACACGGACGATCTTTCGTTTCGTCGGATCGACTGTGCGCGCAAGGCTATACCTACTCGCGCCCAGCGTGGCGTCCAGGCGGACTTCGATGACGTAGTCGCGAGCAACTTCGGCGATGTCGGCGTCGCCGCCGAATCCGAACTTGACCAGTTCCAACAGAGTTGTCTTGCCGACGCCTGTCGGGCCTGCGAGCACGGTGAGGTCGGAGGGGAATCGATACGTCACCTCACCCTCGGTGGTGTTGAGCGTGATGGCGTCGAGCCTGAAGGTCGTGGTCACTGGATTACCTGCCGATGCGGGCGGTCCATCAGGTCCGCCAGTCTTTGATAGATCAAGTCCTTCAGCGCTGACCCCGTCATCCCGGAACTTGCCTCAGCGATCGCCTCGCTGCGGGTACTGATCGCCCGCCACTCGGTACTTGTTGCCATCTGCTCCGCGAGCCGCTTCCCGGCAGGTGTCGCGACGAGCGCGACGCTGCCTTGCCGTCCTGAGGCGTACCGGACCAAGCCGCGTCCTACCAGTGCACCGATCACCGGATAGTAGCGGTCGTCCCAGGGTCCGAACTTGTATCTGATCATCGGTGCCTCAACGGCGGTCGGGGCAGCCAAGTCGCGTTTGGTGAGGGCCAGCCGTCCATCGCGAGGATCAAGCTCATCGAGCACGACGTGCGCTAGAGCCGGATAGCGCAGCAGGAAGTCGAGTTTGGCTAGCTTAGTGAGGCCGTCCAGTTTGCGGTTATGTCCGGCCGCCGCGCACACGGCGGTAACGAGGAGCAGTACCCGCGCCTGGTGGTAGGCCAGGTCCTCCTGTAGGAGGGCATGTTTGTTCGGCTGCGGAATCGGGTCGGTCATGCTGCCCGCCCCTGCTGAGCCTCGGCTAGAGCGGCGTCGACGTCGAACCTCTCACTGAACCAGACCTGGCAGCGGCTGGTCAGGTCGCAGACACCCCCCAGTGCGAGTTCCTCATCCATCTGCACAGGCAGGCCAGCAGTTGGCATGGCGGCAAGCCGGATCTGGAGCTCGATCCAGAGAGGCGTTCCCCACAGCTGGTCTTGTTGGCGGACGGCGTGGGTGGCCTCGTCGCTGAGACGGTGGAGCTTGCGCCGGTTGGCATCTTGCTCAAATCTCGCAGAATGGTCCACATCGATCTTTGCTCGCCAGAATTCGCTGTAGTCTTGTCGGAGTTGTTCGGCGCGTTCGATCGAGGTGTCGGCGCAGCCTCCCTTGGCCATCTTGATTCCCAGTCGTGTGAGTGGGAGCGCTGGAGGTGGCTCATACGCCGGTGTGACCGCAGTTGTTACGACCTGGATGACGATGGCGATGTCGGTGATCGCGACGATGCGTGAGACGAGCTCACGTTCGCCTCCACCAGCATCGTTGGTTGGTCGCCATTGCATGAGATCCGGCAGCGCTCCATCAGGCCGAGGTCCAGCGTCTTTCATTCGCTCCCGGAACACTGCGAGGACGGAGGCCCACACGTCTGCGGCCCTGCCCACGTCGATTCCCATGAGGCTGAGTACTGGCGCGACGAACATCGTGGGTGCAGCGTGGCCTATCTCCTTACGCAGCGGCGGTGTGCAGTCGATATCGAGGATCGCGAGGAACCGCATCGCCTGATCGGTATGCGCCTGCGTCGCGGCCGTAACGGGATTGTCAGCCGTACCTGTCCATGCCACGGGCAGGCCGGCTTCGCCCTCCCCAGCCTTGTAGTCCAGCAGACACCTGACGAAGGCCGTGACAGCGGCCTGCTGCGCTCCAGCCATATTTGCGGCCGTTTTGCTAAGGCGGTGGCTTCGTAGGGTTGTTGCGGCATCCATAAGGTCTTTGGCCGTACGTTGCAAGCCCGCCGTTGTGACAAGGCGACACGTCGGCTTCTCCTGCAACGCGCACCAGCGCCCGAAGAGGTGCCCAAGGCCGCCCTTGGTGACCAGCATGCCCACGGTGGTGTAAGCACCAAACGAGCGATCTCGATGTTTGGCCGAGATCAGCTCTGCGTCATCGCCGACACACGCGACCCAGTCCTCGTGCAGTTCGCAAATGATCCTGCAGAAAGGGGCCTCGGAGATCGGACCCTTGCTAAGAGCATCGTAGAGGAGGCGAAGACCGTGTGCAGCGGCCATAGCGGCTTGCCAGTCATACCGGTCGAAAGTCTCTGAGCCCGAGTCGTCCGGCTGCGCAGTCGATACGACCAGCGCGACAGCACTGGCCGTACCGATGTGCACTTCATCACGCACGCACAGGATATTAGGCGATGAAATCCAATCGTGCGTAACCGTCTGTCCCTCGCTAGTGATCGTGCGTTATCTTTTCTGCGATGGACTGCCAGGTCCTGCCAGGTCCCCTCTGCCAGCCGTGATCTGGCGAAGTCAAGCCTCTGCGGGGTCACTTCGGCCCTCCGGTTCTCCCCGGTCGTCAAACCTAGCGAACCACGGATAGGGCTCTCGCATCACGCGACGCAGAACTCGTTGCCCTCCGGATCGGCCATCGTCACCCACGTCGACGGCCCCTGCTGCCCGTCCCACAGCTTCGTCGCACCACGGGCGACTAGCTTCGCAACCACCTCGGCATGGTTCTCGACCCCAACCCGAACGTCGAAATGCAGTCGGTTGTGCAGCCGCACCGATTCCGGATCACCGCTTACTGGTTCGCGAACTTTCCCCTCCGGCGCCGTCTGGAACAGCACGCGCGGTGCGCCGGCCAGGCCGTCGGGGTGCCGGATGGCCTGGCCCACGGCCCAGACCAGGGTGCCGTTGTACTCACGCGTGTCACTCTCGCTCGCGTGTCCCGCGGCGAGCATCCTGCGGATGAACTCCTCGTCGGACGGCTCGATCTCCCAGCCCAGCGTCTCGGCCCACCAGTCCGCCTGGCGGTGCGGGTCCGCGCTGTCCACGACTACTTGGAAGTTGTACGCCATGAGGTCAGCCTCGATTCCGATAGAGGTCGCGCAGCAGAAGGATTTCGGCCGCGTGATGGATCGCTTCCCGATTGATGTGCAGCACCAGGGCGGCCATCGGGAGGGCCGCGTAGGGGCCCTCGGCGGGGCCGCACGGGTGAGCTAAGCCTGCCTCGTCGAGGCCGCGTACGCCTTTTGCCCACGCCGCGTACGCGTCGTCGAGTTGCCGGAGTGCTTCGGCCGCGGTTCCGGCGTACGCGTGCTGGTCGTAGTCGGTGGGCGGACCGCCGAAGTGCGACGCGGTCCGGGCGCCGAAGATGCCGACGATGAGGTGCGCCGCCCGCCAGGCGATCGTCGTGACCGGCGGCGGGCTCGGCTCCGGGTACGCGAAGTCGACGGTGAGCCGGCCGGTGCCGGGATCGGGCCGGACCGTCCAGCAGCCGGGGACGGGTTGCCAGAGGTACTCGTCGTCGGTCAGCCCGTCCAGCCGGGGCCGCACGTGGTTCTGCCAATGCCAGTCCAGTTGCTCGACCAGCTCGTTCGTCCACTCGATGGTCATGTCGCCCACGGTAGAGGCAATTGCGGACAGGTTCGGTCCGCGATGTGTGCGACGCTGGTGAAGTGCTGGAAACCTCCGCCCGCCTGCTGCGGCTGCTGACGATTCTGCCCAGCCGCCCGGCGTGGACCGGGACGGAGCTGGCCGAGCGTCTCGACGTGACGGTACGCACCCTGCGGCGGGACATGACCAAGCTGCGCGACCTGGGCTATCCGGTGGTGGCGACGCCCGGGGTCGCGGGTGGTTATCGCCTGACGGCCGGGTCGACGTTGCCGCCGCTGCTGCTGGAGGACGACGAGGCGGTCGCGGTGGTGCTCAGCCTGAGTACGGCGACCAGCCACACCGTGACCGGGATCGCCGACACGTCGATGCGGGCGCTGGCCAAGATCGAACGGATCCTGCCGGCCCGGCTGCGGCAGCGGGCCGCGGCGTTGCGGTCGACGACGGTCGCCCTGACCGGCTCACCACCCACGGTCGACCCGGGGGCGTTGACGCTGATCGCCGAGGCGTGCCAGTCGCAACAGCGGTTGACCTTCGGCTATCGGGACCGGGACGGGTCCACCACGACCCGGACGGTCGAGCCCCACCGGCTGGTGCACACGGGCCGCCGCTGGTACCTGGTCGCTCGCGACGTCGACCGGGACGCGTGGCGTACGTTCCGGGCCGATCGCCTCGATCAGCCGAAGACCACCGGGATTCGCTTCCGCCCGCTCGATCCCCCCGACGCTGCGGCGTTCGTGGCCGACGCGACGACCACGGCTCCCTACCGCTATCAGGCCCGCGTACGCATCCACGCCCCGGCGAGCGTGGTCGCCGAACGGTTTCCGCCCAGCATCGGGGTCGTCGAGGCGGTGGACGCCGACAGTTGTCTGCTCGTGACGGGGGCCGACAATCCCGCCGTCATCGCCATGTATGTGGCCGTGCTCGGGCACGACTTCACCGTTCTGGCGCCGCCGGAGCTGATCGACGAGGTCGGCGTCCTCGCCCGCCGGCTGGCGACCGCGCACAAGGCATCTGCATAGTCGCCCGTGGACGTGCGGACGTCGGCGGTGCCGTCCCCGCTGTTGCCCACGAAGCCCACCCAGCCGCGTCACTACTGGTCGGTAGCGTATCCTCGCGCGCCGCACAAGACGTGTTACCGTCGCCGACGATGAGTGATCTTGACGGACCTGGCCGCTACCAGTACATGTCCTTCAACGCCCCGCTCTCGGAGGCACACGCCGACGCCATCGCTGCACGGCTGGCGTACGCGCAACCGGTGGACGTTCTCGACATCGGCTGCGGGTGGGGCGAACTCATGCTGCGTGTGCTCGAGCGAGCCCCGGACGCGACCGGGCTCGGCGTCGACACCGACGAGGAGCTGCTCGGCCGGGGCCGCATCGCGGCCGTCGAGCGAGGGCTGTCGGAGCGCGCCGTCTTCCTCAACACCCCCGGGGTGGCCGTCGAACAACAGGCCGACCTGGTGATCTGCGTCGGCGCCAGTCACGCCTTCGGCGGCAACGCCGCCGCGCTGACCGCCCTGATACAGCACGTACGCCCCGGCGGGCGGCTGTTCTACGGCGACGGGCTGTGGGATCCGGCGTACTCGGTGAAGCAGCCCGACCTGGTCTGGGAGGACTTCTTCGAGCTGCCCGATCTCGCCGGGCTGGTCGACCTGGCGGTCGCTACCGGCTACCTTCCGCTGTTCACCGAGACGGCCTCCCCCGAAGAGCTCGACGACTTCGAGTCGCGATACCTCGCCGACGACGAGGAATGGCTGCTGCGTCACCCGAATCACCCGCGAGCCGCGCACGTACGCGCCGCGGCGGAGGACCACCGGCGGCGGTGGCTGCACGGGTATCGGGGCGCTTTCGGGTTCGGTTACTTGACGCTCGGCCGGCCCCGCTAGGTACGGCTCGCCGATCTCGCCCCCAAGATCGGCGCTGGATCAGGGATCCGGGTCGAATCTTGGGCGCGCGGTTTGCCCCCCGGGCCGATACCCCCCCGGGGGGGGGGGGGGGCGCCCCCCCCGGAC
>NZ_JBFAHM010000005.1:0-22138 GCF_040654195.1 Hamadaea sp. NPDC050747 | reverse complement strand
CCCCGCTCGTCCCATGCCTCCGGGTCGAATCTTGGGCCAAGATTCGACCCGGATCCCTGATCCAGCGCTGAGGGGGCGGGCGGCATCCAGCGCTGAAGCGGGGGGGCGGGAGGAGCAGTGCGCTCAACCGTGCCGCGTCACCGGTTGAACACCGCGTTGTAGTGGCCGAGGAGCAGATCGGTCCCCTTGTACTGAGCGGTCACCTCGGCCCCGAGGACACCCATGCCGGGGTGCTCCCCCGCGCCGCCCGCCGGCCCGAGCGGAATGAGGATGCTGCTGCCCTGCGGCTCGTACACCGTGGGCTCGCCGAGGCCGAGGTCGGCCTTGATGTTCGCGACGACGACGGCCGCGTGTGCCATCGCGGCGACCGCCTGCTTCGGCTCCTCGATGTCGGTGATGTCGCCGACGGCGTAGACCCGGTCGTGACCGTGGACTCGCAGGCTCTGCTGTACGCGTACCCGTCCGCTGGAAAGGCGCGCGGCCTGGAGCGAACCGGCGAGATAGTCCGAGACGGGGTCGGAGCCGTAGCACCGCAGCCAGAGATCCGCGGACAGTGAGCGGCCGTCGGTCAGCTCGACCGTGAACGGCGCGATGACGCCCGGCGCGACCTCGAACGACGCGGGCAGCGCGGCGCCCAGGACGACGGTGACGCCGAGGTCGGCGAGCTGGCGTTCGATCTCGGTACGCAGCTCGGCGGACCGCTCGGGCAGGATGACCGGCGCGGGGTCGAGGACGACGACCTCCTTGCCGGGCCACTCGGCCTTGATCTCACCGGCCAGTTCGAGCCCGATCGGGCCGGCCCCGGCGAGCACGATCCGATCCGCCGCCGCGATCTGGCTCTGCAGGCGGGCGTAGGTCTCGATCGCGGGCGCGGTGTCCAGGTGCGTCGGCTTGCCTGGGAACGGGTGCCGGGCGCCGGTGGCGAGCACGACGTAGTCGGCGTCGACCGTGCGGCCGGACGCCAGGGTCACCTTGCCCGGCGCGACCTGCTGGGCGGCGTCGCGTTCGACGCGGCCGTGGACGAGGAGCTTGTCATAGGGGATGAAGGTCTGTCCGGCGAAGTCGGGGCGTACGGCAGCCCGCAGGGCGGCCGCGTTGTGATGGAAGTCTTCGCGGGGCTCGATCAGGACGACATCGGCCACCTCGTCGAGCGCGCGGGCGACCTCGATGCCACCGTATCCACCGCCGACGACGGCCACGGTCTGGCGCATGGGGAACCTCCTGGTTCGCAGTACCAACTGTACGTAGTACGAACGAGATTAGTTGGCAATGCGAACTACTCCAATAGTTGGTGATACGAACTACATGCGGATAGACTTGCGCCGTGAGCGGTGATAATGAGGACTTCGCGGGCGCGCTGATCCGGCTGTCGCTGGCCGTGCAGCACGTCTTCACCGACGTCAGCCGGGCTCACGAGCTGACCGCCCAGCAGGCGCTGCTCATGTGCGCCCTGATGGACGAGCCGCTAGGGATGGCCGGCCTGACCGACCACCTGCACATCGAGAAATCCACCCTGACCGGCCTGGTCGACCGCGTCGAGCGGCGCGGCTACGTGCGGCGTACGCCCGACAGCTGTGACCGGCGTGCGGTCAAGGTCGAACTCACCCCCACCGGTCGCGACGCCGCCACCGGATTCCACGACGCCCTGACGAAGGTGCTCGCCGACCAGCTCGAAGAGCTGCCACCGAAAGTACGCCAGCAGATGCGCGCCGCGATCGGACCGGTGGCGATGGCCTACTGGCAGGCGGTCGACTAAAGCGCGCGGCGGACCACGAGCCGACGGCCGCTAGCCGGTCGCTTGTGGACGGTGAAGCCCGCCTTCTCGAACAGCGACGGCGTCCCCGTGAACAGCTCCGCGTTCGGCGCCCGCCCGTCGACCTGCGTCGGATAGCCCTCCAGCACCTTCGCCCCCGCCCTCGCCGCGCGCTTGATCGCCTCGGCGAGCAGCTCGCTCGCGACACCGGTGCCGCGCCGATCCCGGGCGATGAAGAAGCAAGGCACCGACCACACCGTCTCGTCCGCCGGCTCGTCGAGCTTCAGCGCGGGCGAACGCAGCAGCCGGGCGAAGTGCCGCCGGGGAGCCAGACTCGCCCAGCCCACCGGCCTGCCAATGCCCGCGCCGACAGCGGAGTGGGGCGACGGGTCGGCGTCGGCAGTGCGGGTGGTGGTGCGGGCGTCTGCAGTGCGGGCGGCGTCTGCGGTGCGGGCGGCGTCTGCGGTGCGGGCGGCGCCTGCGGTGCGCGGGCGGCGCCTGCGGTGCGGGCGGCGCCGGCAGCGTCTGTTCTGGCGGTGCCGTCGTAGGCGAGCAGGCCCAGTGGCGCGTTGGCCTCGGCCAGCGCCTCCAGCGCCGCCCGGTTCCCGGCATTGCCGTTCGCGCTGAACTCCTTGCCGGACAGCCGCCACCACATGCACCAACAGCCCGAGTAGGCGCCGTTCGCGCCGAACAGGGTCGCGAGGTCGGCCCACCGCGTGCTGTCGACGTCGACCACCTTCACCCGGTCATCATCGCGTACGGGTCTGACAGGTTTCGGACGGATCGATCAACACCGTCGACCGGGCTCCTATCCTGACCGCCATGACGGGCCTCCCCCTCCGCCTCGCCACCGTGCTCGCCGCACTCGCCCTCGCCGGGTGCTCCGGCAGCACGCCGTCCAGCCAGGCCCCATCGGTCACGACCACGGTCGGCCCGTCGGACTCGCCGTCCGCCTCCCCCACCAGCTCCGCGCCGGCCAGCCCCACGCCGGGCTCGTCGAAGACCGGCGGCTCGACGTTCACCATCCCCACGACAGCCAAGGGGTACGCCCAAGCGCTGCTGACGGCATGGGGCAACAAGAACAGCAGCCGCCTGGATCTGCTGGCGAACCAGGCGACGGTGCAGCAGATCAAGGACAACGGCTACCCCAACGCCGACTGGACCTACATCGACTGCACCGCCAGCGGTGAGACGAGCGAGTGCGTCTTCCGCAACGCCCACGGCGACGAGGTCCTGATCTCGCTCGTGAACACCCAGCTCGGGCATCCGACCGCGGCGACCCAGGCACTGCTGTCACGCACCACGTACCCGTCGGACGCGGGTGCGTACGTGGGCGCGTTCCTGTCTGCCTGGCAGGGCGGCAACCAGCAGCGCATGGCCCGGCTGGGCTCGTCCTCGGTGACCAGCGCGCTCAAAGGCAAGACCGTGCCGAGCGGCTACACGACCTCGGTGAGCGGTTCGACCGTCCGCATAGAGCAGCTGCCGGCGGGCGCGGGACCGACGTTCGTCTTCACGATCGTGAGCGGGAACCTCGGCAAAGCCCACGCGATCAGCGCCGTCAGCACCGCATAGCGCTTCGCCATCTGGCGCCAGCCCGCAGTGTGGCGTCGGCCTCGGGTTCAGTGCCGCCTCGCCGCTCGCCTGCCGGGCGCTGGATCAGGGATCTCGGTCGAATCTTGGACCATGATTCGGCCGGGAACCGTGATCCTGCGCCGATCTTGGACGCGCGAGCGGGTCGGCGGCGCGAGCGGGTCAGCGGTCGCGGAGCATGCAGGTGAGGCGGGCTGTGCAGACGCGGTCGCCGGACTCGTCGGTGATGACGATCTCGTAGGTGGCGACATTGCGGCCGAGCCGCAGCGGCGTCGCCACCCCGGTCACGACGCCGGCCCGGGCGGCCTTGTGGTGCGTGGCGTTGATGTCCACGCCCACCGCGTACGCCTGGCCGACCTCATGCGCGTGCAGCGTGGCTCCGATCGATCCCAGCGTCTCGGCGAGTACGCACGACGCCCCGCCGTGCAGCAGCCCGAAGGGTTGGGTGTTGCCGTCGACCGGCATGGTCGCCACGATCCGCTGCGGTGTCGCCTCGACGAGCTGGATGCCCATACGCTCGCCGAGGGTGCCCGCCATGCTGAGGTCTGCCACGCGGGGAGACTACATGGGCGGCGGGAGCTTCTTCTTCGCCATCCCCGGCTCCATTTTCGAGCTGATGGTGGTGGCCAGGGGGCTGTCGCTGAGATCGGTGATCTCGGCGGCCACGGCGTCCCGCTTGACGGCTGCGATGCCGTTCTCGGCGCCGGACTTCTGTTTGAAGCCTTCCCCGCCGATCGCGAAGATCTGGCCGTTGGCCGAGCGGAGCCGCCACCGGTACTCGCCGCGTACGTCCTTGAAGATCTCGAATTTCGCCATGACCGCAGACTAGGGACTCGGCGAACAAAGCGGAGTAAATTTCGCAAAACCCGCAGGGCGTCTTGCGGGCTGAATGAAAATATGCATACAGTCCGGCCGTGAATGTTGCGGATCTCGTGCACGGCGTACGCCTGACGCCGACCCAGCGCCGCATCGCCCGGTCCCTGGTCGACCAGGGCGCGCACGCGGCTCACCTGACCGCCTCCGAGGTCGCCGAGCTGGCCCAGGTGAGCCAGCCGTCGGTGACCCGCTTCGCGATGGCGCTCGGTTACGACGGGTACCCGGCGCTGCGCCGCCGTCTGCGGGAGCTGACCGCCGACTCCACCGACGCCGTCGAGCCGGCCGCCAACGATCTGCAGCTCGCCGTACGCGGGGAGATCGCGAACCTGACCCGGCTGGCGGACCAGTTGCTGGACCCGTCGCCGATCACCCAGGCGGCGCAGGTGCTGACGGGCTCCCGCCCGCTGCCGGTGCTCGGGTTGCGGGCGGCCGCCCCGATCGCGAGCTACTTCGGCTACTTCGCCGCCAAGATCCACCCCGACGTCCGGCCGCTCACCGAAGGCGGCAGCATGCTCGCCGACCGCCTGGAGCAGGCTCGCGAGGCCGGTGCGACCGCGTTGCTCGCCGTCGTCCTGCCGCGGTATCCGCGCGAATCGGTCGAAGCCCTGCGGTTGGCGCGAGAACTCGGGCTGACCACGGTGGTGATCACCGACTCGAAATTGAGCCCGGTCGGCGAGGTCGCCGACCTCACGCTGCCCGCCGCAGTCGGCTCGGATCTGGTGTTCGACCTGCATACGGCCCCGATGGTGTTGACGATGGTGGTGTTGCAGGCGATGACCGACGCCGACCCGGGGCAGACCCAGCGAAGGCTGGAGGACTTCGAGACCACCGCCGCCCGGCGCGGCGTTTTCGTGGATTGATCATTTGCGCCGCGGAGTCGATCAGGGCGCTGCGGACACGACACACCGGTCGATCACGACCACAAGTTCATGATCGCGCAAAAGCAGCGAGGGAGACGGAGGAACGCAGTGACGACGCCGATTGTCAGGGCGCCGAGGGGTGCGCAGCGGACCGCGTTGGGCTGGGGTCAGGAGGCCGCCAAGCGGATGCTGATGAACAACCTCGACCCCGAGGTCGCGGAGAACCCGGCCGACCTGGTGGTCTACGGCGGCACCGGCAAGGCCGCCCGGGACTGGCCGAGCTTCCACGCCCTCGTGCGTACGCTCGACACGCTGAAGGACGACGAGACGATGCTCGTCCAGTCGGGCCGTCCCGTCGGGGTGTTCCGTACGCATGAGTGGGCGCCACGCGTCCTGCTGGCGAACTCGAACCTCGTCGGCGACTGGGCGACCTGGCCGGAGTTCCGCCGGCTGGAGAAACTCGGCTTGACCATGTACGGCCAGATGACGGCCGGCTCGTGGATCTACATCGGCACCCAGGGCATCCTCCAGGGCACCTACGAGACGTTCGCCGCGGTCGCCGCGAAGCGGTTCGGTGGCACTCTCAGCGGCACGTTGACGCTGACCGCGGGCTGTGGCGGCATGGGCGGCGCGCAGCCCCTCGCGGTCACCATGAACGGCGGCGCGTGCCTGATCGTGGACGTCGACCCGCACCGGCTCCGGCGGCGCGTCGAGACGCGTTACCTGGACGAGATCGCCGACGACCTCGACGACGCGATCGAGCGGGTCACGAAGGCGAAGCGGGAGAAGCGGGCCCTGTCCGTCGGCGTCGTCGGCAACGCCGCCACCGTCTTTCCCGAGTTGCTGCGACGGGGCGTCCAGATCGACATCGTCACCGACCAGACCAGCGCGCACGACCCGTTGGCGTACCTGCCGGAGGGCGTCGACCTGGCAGACGGGCCGGACTACGCGGCGAAGAAGCCGGAGGAGTTCACCGACCGGGCCCGCCAGAGCATGGCCAAGCACGTCGAGGCGATGGTCGGTTTCCAGGACGCCGGGGCCGAGGTGTTCGACTACGGCAACTCCATCCGCGGTGAGGCGCAGCTCGGCGGGTTCTCCAACGCCTTCGCCTTCCCCGGTTTCGTGCCGGCGTACATCCGGCCGCTGTTCTGTGAGGGCAAGGGACCGTTCCGCTGGGCGGCGCTGTCGGGCGACCCGGCGGACATCGCCGCCACCGACCAGGCGGTGCTGGACCTGTTCCCCGAGAACGAGTCGCTGCGCCGCTGGATCACCATGGCCAGGGAGCGCGTGGCGTTCCAGGGGCTGCCCGCCCGCATCTGCTGGCTCGGCTACGGCGAACGCGAGAAGGCCGGCGTCCGGTTCAACGAGATGGTCGCCGACGGCACCCTCAAGGCACCCGTCGTCATCGGCCGGGACCACCTGGACTGCGGCAGCGTCGCCTCGCCGTACCGGGAGACCGAGTCCATGCTGGACGGTTCGGACGCGATCGCCGACTGGCCGCTGCTGAACGCGCTGGTCAACACGGCCAGTGGGGCGTCGTGGGTCAGCATCCACCACGGTGGCGGCGTCGGCATCGGCCGCTCGATCCACGCCGGGCAGGTCTGCGTCGCCGACGGCACCACGCTCGCCGGGCAGAAGATCGAACGCGTCCTGACCAACGACCCGGGCATGGGCGTCATCCGGCACGTCGACGCCGGATACGACCTGGCGGAGACGGTCGCTGAGGAGCGCGGCGTGCACATCCCGATGCGCTCGCATCGGGATCATGAGCACAGCGCGATGCGGGAGCAGTGATGGGTTTCCGGGAACTCTGGGACGAGATCGCGCCGATCGGGCGCGACCCCGAGACCCTGGGCTACCTCCGGTACGCGTTCACCCAGCCGGAACAGCACCTCCGGGACTGGTTCAAGGAGCAGGCAGCGCAGCGGGATCTGACGCTGGAGGAAGACGGCAACGGCAACGTCTTCGCCTGGTGGGGCGCCGGAAACGACGCCGTCCTCACGGGAAGCCACTTCGACTCTGTGCCGCACGGTGGGGCGTACGACGGGCCGCTGGGCGTGGTCAGCGCGCTGCTCGCCGTCGACGAGTTGCGGGCACGCGGGGTCACGCCGGTCAAGCCCATCGCGATCGGTGTCTTCGCCGAGGAGGAGGGCTCCCGGTTCGGCCTGGCCTGCCTGGGGTCGCGGCTGCTCACAGGCGCGGTCGACGCCGAGGCCGCGGCCGCGCTGCGGGACCGCGACGGCGTGACGCTCGCCGAGGCGATGGGCGCGACGCCGAAGGGACACCGCCCCGACCTGCTGGCCCGGTTCGGCTGCTTCGTCGAGCTGCACGTCGAGCAGGGGCGCTCCCTTGCGGACTCCGGTCGCGCGGTCGGCGTGGCCAGTGCCATCTGGCCGCACGGGCGGTGGCGGCTGGACTTCACGGGCGAGGCCAATCACGCCGGCACCACCCTCATGGCCGACCGGCGCGACCCGATGCTGACGTTCGCGTACACGGTGCTCGCGGCGAACAAGGAGGCCCGGCTGCGCGGCTGTCACGCCACCATCGGCCGCGTCGCCGTGGAACCCAACGCCACCAACGCGATTCCCGCCCGCGTCAGCGCCTGGCTCGACGCGCGGGCGGCCACCACGTCCGCCGTGGAGGAGCTGGTCGCGGCGGTCTCGGCCCGAGCCTCCGACCGAGCAGCCCGCGATGGTACGCAGGTCAGCCTGACCGCCGAGTCGGTCAGCGGGGAGACGCAGTTCGACGTGGCGGTACGCGACCGGATCGCGACGCTGCTCGGTGACGCGCCGGTGTTGCCGACCGGCGCCGGGCACGACGCCGGGGTGCTCAGCGCGTACCTGCCGACGGCGATGCTGTTCGTCCGCAACCCGACCGGTGTCTCCCACTCCCCCGCCGAATACGCCTCCGACGCCGACTGTGCGGCGGGCGTACGCGCGCTCGCGGATGTGCTGGAGGAGCTGTCATGCCGATGAGTCATTACCTCTGCGAGTACGCCTGGCTGCCGGACGGGATCCAGGCCGACGTGCTGATCGCGATCGAGGACGGCAAGATCGTGCGGGCGGAGCCGACCGGGTGGACGGAGGATCATGTCCCCAAGCTGGCCGGCCTGACGGTACCCGGGTTCGCCGACGCCCATTCGCATGCGTTTCATCGGGCGCTGCGAGGGCGTACCCACATGGGCAGAGGCAGTTTCTGGACGTGGCGCGAGCAGATGTATCAGGTCGCGGACCGGCTGGACCCGGACAGCTACCACCGGCTCGCCCGCGCCGTGTACGCGGAGCTGGCGCTCGCGGGCGTGACCTGCGTGGGCGAGTTCCACTACCTGCACCACCAGCCGGGTGGGAAGCCCTATGCGGACCCGAACGCGATGGGCGAGGCGCTCGTCGCCGCCGCGGCCGACGCGGGCATCCGGATCACTTTGCTGGACACGCTGTACCTGCAGTCGTCGGTGGACGGCAAGCCGCTCGCCGGGCCGCAGCTGCGCTTCGGCGACGGCTCGCTCGACGCCTGGTGGGACCGGTTCGACGCATTGACCGCCAAGCCGCACTCGATGATCGGCGCGGCGCTGCACTCGGTACGCGCGGTGCCGGCCGCCGTGCTGTCGGAGTTCACCGAGCTGACCAGCGGCCTGCCCGTGCACGCGCACGTCGCCGAGCAGGTGGACGAGGTGGCCGCCTGCCGGGCCGCCTACGGCTGTACGCCGACCGAGCTGCTCGACCGCCACGGTGTCCTGGAGGAGACCTTCACCTCCGTGCACGCGACCCACCTGACCAAGGGCGACATCGACCTGATGGCCGACACGTACGCCTGCTTCTGCCCGACGACCGAGCGGGATCTCGGCGACGGGATCGGCCCCGCGCGCGCCCTGGCCGACGCCGGCGTACGCCTGACGCTGGGCAGCGATTCGCACGCCGTCATCGACCTCCTCGAAGAGGCGCGCGCGCTCGAACTGCACGAACGCCTCTCCGCCCAGGCCCGGGGCCACTTCACCCAGGAGGAGCTGCTCAGCGCAGCGACCGCCACCGGGCACGCCTCGCTGGGCTGGCCGTCAGCCGGGCGGCTGGCCGTCGGCGCGCGGGCGGACCTCGTCACCATCAGCCTCGGCACTGTGCGTACGGCGGGCATCGATCCGGCCGGCGTACTCATGGCCGCCGGCGCGGCCGACATCACGCACGTGGTCGCCGACGGCCGGGTGATCGTCGCCGACGGCCGCCACGTCTCGATCGACGTGGCCCGGGAACTCCAGGAGACGGTGTGCGCTCTCTTCTGATCACCAACATCGGCGAGCTGACGACGCACTCCGACGAGGGCACGCTGACCGACGCCGCGATGATCGTGACCGACCGTGTCGAATGGGTCGGCCCCGCGAGCAGCCCGCACGCCGCCGACGAGGTCTTCGACGCGCAGGGCGCGGCCGTGCTGCCCGGCTTCGTGGACAGCCACGCGCACCTGGTCTTCGCGGGCGACCGGGCGGCCGAGTTCGCCGCCCGGATGGCGGGCGAGCCCTACACGGGCGGCGGGATCCGCACCACGATGACGGCCACCCGCGCGGCCTCCGACGCTCAGTTGCACGCGAACGTGGAGCGCCTGGTCGAGGAGATGCGCCGGCAGGGCACCACCACGGTCGAGATCAAGAGCGGATACGGGTTGAGCGTTGCCGACGAGACCCGGTCGTTGCGGGTGGCTTCGGAGTTCACCACGGAGACGACGTTCCTGGGGGCGCACGTCGTGCCGCCGGACGTCCCCCGCGACTCCTACGTCGAGCTGGTCTCGGGCGAGATGCTGCGGGCGTGCGCGCCCCACGCAAAGTGGGTGGACGTCTTCTGCGAACGCGGGGCGTTCGACGTGGACGAGGCCCGGACGGTGCTCGCCGCCGGAATGGCGGAGGGGCTGCTGCCCCGCATTCACGCCAACCAGCTCACCGAAGGCGGCGGCGTACGCCTGGCGGTCGAACTGGGCGCGGCCAGCGCGGATCATTGCACCCATCTGTCGGCCGCGGACGTGGAGTCGCTGGCGAGCTCGTCGACCGTCGCCACACTGCTGCCGGGGGCCGAGTTCAGCACCCGGTCGCCCTATCCGGACGCGCGGCGTCTGCTCGACGCCGGGGCCACGGTGGCCTTGGCGACCGACTGCAACCCTGGTTCGTCCTACACCTCGTCGATGCCGTTCTGCATCGCCCTGGCCGTCCGCGACATGCGGATGACACCGGCCGAGGCGATCTGGGCGGCGACCGCGGGCGGGGCCCGCGCCCTGCGCCGCTCGGACGTCGGCCACCTCGGCATCGGCGCGTACGCCGATCTCATGGTGCTCGACGCGCCGAGTTCCGTGCATCTGGCCTACCGGCCCGGTGTGCCCCTCGTAAGACAAGTACTGCACAAAGGAGTGTGGGTTCGATGATCGTCACTGTCGAACCGGACGGCGTCAGCGCCGCCGGCGTCCTGGCCGTCGCCCGGGGCAGCGCCCACGTCGCGCTCAGCCCGGCCGCCGTCGACGCGATGGCGGCCAGCCGATCCATCGTGGACGGCATCGAACGCGACGGCCGCCCGGTCTACGGCGTCTCGACGGGCTTCGGGGCCCTGGCCAACACCTTCATCGCCCCTGAACGCCGGGCCGAACTGCAGCACGCGTTGATCCGGTCGCACGCCGCCGGCATCGGCGCGCCCATGCCCCGGGAGGTCGTCCGGGCGATGATGCTGCTCCGGGTGCGGTCGCTGGCGCTCGGGCGGTCCGGCGTACGCCCACTGGTGGCCGAGGCGCTCGTGAACCTGCTCAACCACGACGTCACCCCGTGGGTGCCCGAACACGGGTCGCTGGGTGCCTCGGGCGACCTCGCCCCGCTGGCGCACTGCGCGTTGGTGCTGCTCGGCGAGGGCTGGGTGCTCGGCAAGGACGGTACGCGCATCGCCGGAGCCGACGCGCTGCACACCGCCGGGCTGGCCCCGATCGAGCTGTCCTCCAAGGAGGGTCTGGCCCTCATCAACGGCACCGACGGCATGCTCGGCATGCTGCTGATGGCCTGCGACGACCTCGGCCACCTGCTCACGATGGCCGACGTGACGGCCGCCCTGTCGATCGAGGCGATGCTCGGCACCGACCGGCCGTTCCACCCCTCGATCCACGAGATCCGGCCGCATCCGGGCCAGGGGATCAGCGCCGCCAACATCCATCGGCTGCTCCAGAGCTCCGCCATCATGGACTCGCACCGCGACGATCTGGTCCACGCGGTGCAGGACGCGTACTCGATGCGCTGCGCGCCGCAGGTCGCCGGGGCCGCCCGCGACACGCTGGAGTTCGCGCGCACGGTGGCCGCCCGGGAGCTGGTCAGCGTGGCCGACAACCCCGTCGTCCTGCCCGACGGCAGGGTCGAGTCGACCGGCAACTTCCACGGCGCCCCGCTCGGCTTCGCCGCCGACTTCCTCGCCATCGCCGCCGCCGAGGTCGGCTCGATCTCCGAACGCCGGGTCGACCGGCTCCTGGACGTCACCCGATCGCGCGAACTGCCCGCGTTCCTCACCCCCGACCCCGGCGTCAACTCGGGGCTGATGATCGCGCAGTACACCGCGGCGGGCATCGTCGCCGACAACCGTCGCCTCGCGGCACCCGCCTCGGTCGACTCCATCCCCACCAGCGGGATGCAGGAGGACCACGTCTCGATGGGCTGGGCGGCCGCGAAGAAGCTGCGTACCGTGCTCGACAACCTCACGTCGCTGCTGGCGGTCGAGCTGCTCTCCGCCTGCCGCGGCCTACAGCTACGCGCCCCGCTCGTCCCGTCGCCGGCCGGCCGGGCCGCGTTGGCCACCGTGACGGCGTACGCCGGAACTCCGGGGCCGGACATGTTCCTCGCCCCGGTGCTCGACTCCGCGCGGGCCACCATCTCCGGCCGAGCCCTGCTCGAAACGATCGAAGCCGAGGTCGGACCGCTCGCCTGACGCCAGCCCCAGCCCGTTGATCATGGAGTTAACTATCGTCTCGACGGTGTGTCGAGGCGGACAACTCCATGACCAACAGGAGAAGCTCTCCAGCGTGGAGATCTTTGTCCGGATTTATCGAACGGCGACCGCGATCGCGATCGTGGCCGCGGTCGTCGTCCAGTTCCAACGCACCACCGACGTGGGCAACTTCTTCAGCTTCTTCACGATCCAGAGCAACCTCATCGGCGCGGCCGTCCTCCTCGTCGGGGCGGCCCGGCCGGCCTGGGACAATCTCCGCTGGGACCTCGTACGCGGAGCGGCGACCAGCTACCTGTTCACCACCGGAGTCGTCTTCGCGCTGCTGCTGTCGGACCTGACCGCGCAACTGGGCACGACGCTGCCCTGGGTCAACACCGTCCTTCACCAGATCTCGCCCGTCGTGCTCTTCCTCGACTGGCTCATCCAGCCACCCCGGCACCAGATCCGGCTGCCGGACGCGTGGAGCTGGCTGGCGTACCCGATCGTCTGGCTGGGCTACACGCTGATCCGGGGCGGCATCGTGGACTGGTACCCGTACCCGTTCGTCGATCCGCGCCCCGACGGCTGGGGCCACGTCGTCAAGGCCTGCCTCGCCATCGCGATCGGGATCATCGGATTCGTGTTCATCGTGGTCTGGGCCGGGAACTCTCTGCGCCGCCTCCACACCCGCCTCTCCCCCGAAAGCACCTGACCTTACATCTCAGGCGAGTTCCCAGACCGCGCTGACCGGCATCGCCAGTAGCCGTGGTCCGAAGGAGAGCGTCTCGCGACCGGCGTAGAGCAAGATGCCCGCCACCAAGTCGTCGCCAAGGCGGTCGGCGAGGTGGCGGAGCCCTCGAAAGTCCTCGGCGCGAATGGTCGCCGCCGCCTTGACCTCAAGCCCGATGACGCGTCCACGGGCATGCTCGAGAACGAGGTCAACTTCGACCTGGTCACGGGTGCGGTAATGGCGCAGCTCGACTGGCAGCTCCGACCGACTCAGCTGGCGCATCAGCTCACTCGCCACGAACCCTTCGAGCAGCGGGCCGAACGCGCTGCTCGTGGGCTCGAGCAGCGAATCCCGGTCTTCACCGAGGACGGTCGCCGCAAGGGCGCTGTCGACGAACGCGAGCTTCGCTGTTCCCACGATCCGGGTGCTCAGGTTTCGTGACCAGGCCGGAATCCGCTTGATGACAAAGATCTCCTCCAGCAAGCCGACATAGCGGCCCACCGTAACCGCGCTCAATTGCAGCTCGCTCGCGAGGTTTCCGGGCACCAACAAACCACCCGACCGCGCCGCGAGCAGTCCGACGAGACTACGCAGCTCAGCCAGCCGCTGGACCTCGGCGATCTCGGCGATTTCCCGTTCGAGCAACGTTTCCAGATAGCCGGTCAGGAAGCGACGCCGGCTAGCCTGCGTGCGCCGGGACACCGCCTCCGGGAAGCCGCCACGAAGGACACGTTCGGCGTAGTCGGCCCTGGTGAGGCCCGAGTCGTGCCGAACCTCCGCGCCCTCCCGGAAGACGGCCTCGACGAAACCATCCGCCGACCCGTCTATCTCGCCTTGAGAGAACGGCCAGAGCTCGACGGTCTGCATCCGCCCGGGAAGGCTGTCAGGGACCCCTTTCATGGCCAGCACTCGCGATGAGCCGGTCAGCAAGAACCGACCGGGCCGTGGATTCGCATCCACATCCTGCTTCACCGCCAACAGGAGTTCCGGAGCCCGCTGCACCTCGTCGATGACGAGGAGGCCGCCGCGCTCCACGAAGCCTTTGGGGTCTTCGTGCGCCGCGCGGAGCAGATCCAGATCATCCAGCGTGCGAATGACCGCGTCGGGGCGCGCATCCGCGATCATGCGGACAAGCGTGCTCTTTCCAGCCTGGCGTGCGCCTTGCACCAGGACCACCCGCGATTCGTCCAGCGCGGTTTCGACGGCCGGCAACGCGCGCCGCTGAATCAGCCCATCCTCAGTCACCACGAAGCAATCATACGCGTAACTGAAAATCTGCCGCCATGATCACTGAAGATTTGCCAACGGCTTGACTAAAGAATTGCCAGACACGCCTGACGCGCGACGGTAGTGCGGTGGGCGTACCAGCTAGGGCTTGAGCTGCTTCGCGATCACCGCGGCGAGCGCCCGGAAGGCCTGGCCCCGGTGGCTGATCGCGTCCTTCTCCTCGGCGGTGAGCTCCGCGGTGGAGCGAGTGTGCCCCTCAGCCTGGAAGATCGGGTCGTAGCCGAAGCCGCCCAGGCCGCGCGGCGCACGCAGCAGGCGGCCGCGCATCTGGCCGCTGACCAGGTGTTCCCGGTTGCCGTCGCCGCCCGGCAGGACGAGCGCGGCGGCGCAGATGAAGGCCGCGCCGCGCTTGTCGTCGGCCACGTCGTGGGTCTGGTCGAGGACCAGTTCGAGGTTGGCGACGTCCTTGCCGTGCGGGTAGTCGGTACCGAACCGGCCCGACCAGCGCGCGCTGAACACGCCCGGCATGCCGCTGAGCGCGTCGACGGCGAGACCGGAGTCGTCGGCGACCGTCGGCAGGCCCGTGTACTTGACCCCTTCACGCGCCTTGAGCAGCGCGTTCTCGGCGAAGGTGAGCCCGGTCTCCGGAGCCTCCGGATACTGGGGGACGTCGTCGAGGCCGATCAGCTCGACACCCACCAGCGCGGGCGAGGCCGCGAGGATGCGGCGCAGTTCGTCGAGCTTCTTCAGGTTGCGGGTCGCGAGCAGCAGCCTCATCGGCGGACGTCCCCTCCGAACTTCGCCAGCAGACTGGTCGGTGACAGCGACGGCAGGCCCAGCACCTCACGCTGCAGCTCGGCCAGCCGGCCGCAACCGGCCACGCCGAGGTCGAGCAGTTCGTTGAGCTGCTTGCGGTCGAAGACGCCGTCCTCGCCGGTGCCCTGCACCTCGACGAAGTCGCCGGTCCCGGTGCAGACGATGTTCATGTCGACCTCGGCGCTGACATCCTCGTCGTAGCAGAGGTCCAGGCGCGGCTCGCCCTTGATGACGCCGACGCTGACCGCGGCCACCGAACGGTGCAACGTGGACTCGACGGTCTGCTTCTTCGCCAGCGCGCCCTTGTTGGCCAGCCAGGTCACCGCGTCGTGGAGGGCGACGTAGGAGCCCGTGATCGCGGCGGTACGCGTACCGCCGTCGGCTTGCAGCACGTCGCAGTCGATGACGATGGAGTTCTCGCCCAACGCCTTCAGCTCGATGCAGGCTCGCAGACTGCGGCCGATCAAGCGCGAGATCTCGTGCGTCCGCCCGCCGATCTTGCCCTTGACGCTCTCCCGATCCGACCGCGTCGTCGTCGCGCGCGGGAGCATCGCGTACTCACTGGTCACCCAGCCCAGGCCGGAGCCCTTACGCCACCGCGGCACCCCTTCGGTCACGCTCGCCGTGCACAGAACCCGGGTGTTGCCGAACTCGACGAGAACCGAGCCCTCCGGGTGCATGCTCCAGCCGCGGGTCAACTTCACCGGACGAAGCTCGTCAGCCGCGCGTCCATCGGGTCGGGTCATGCCCGTAACCCTACAGTTCATCCGATTGCCGCCCACGGCGGGCTTTGTTCCGGCGTCAGACGTCGAAGCGGGCGCCCGGCCGGGCGATCTCCACCGGCCCCTGGAACGCGCCGACCGCCGCCTCCAGCGTCTCCGCCTCGCTGCCCCAGGCCGTCACCAGATGCGTGAGGAGGAGCCGGCGTACGCCTGCCTTGGTGGCCACCTCGCCGGCCTCCCGGCCGGTCAGGTGCAGGCCGGGCGGGTTGTCCACGCCGTCGAGGTAGCTCGCCTCGCACAGGAACAGGTCGGCGCCCTGGGCCAGCCGCAGAACGGCGTCGCACACCGCGGTGTCCCCCGAGTACGCCAACACCCGGCCGTTGTGCTCCAGGCGTACGCCGTAGGTCTCGATGGGGTGGTTCACCCGATCCACCGTGACGGTGAACGGGCCGATCGGGAAGCTGCCCGACTGCAGGCTGTAGAAGGTGTAGACGTCGTCGAGCGGTCCCTCGTCGGCGCTGTACGCACCCGCCAGCCGTTCCGGCGCACCGGCCGGGGCGTACACGGGCAACGGCGGGTAGGGGCCGTCCGGAGCGTAGCGGCGGACCACCACGTAGAGCGCGGCGTCCATCATGTGATCGCAGTGGAGGTGACTGAGGACGATCGCGTCGACCGCGTTCAGCCCGGCGTACCGCTGCAGCGACGACAGCGAGCCCGAGCCGAAGTCGATGAGCAGCCGGAACCCGTCGGCCTCCACGAGGTAGGCCGAACAGGGAGACTCAGGGCCCGGAAAGCTGCCCGCGCAGCCCAACACCGTCAGTCTCATCGAGCCACTCCCGCGTGATTGGAGTCCGGTAGGGCCGCCGGGAAGTCGCCGAGGAAGCGCCGCGCGAGCCGCTGGAAGGGTTCGTCGTCACCGGTGACCCGCAGCTCGTGGCGCGGGGGCGGGGCGTCGTCGGGGCGCAGCATGTCGTTTTCGACCAGCACCCGATAGACGTCTTTGGCCGTCTCCTCGGCACTGGAGACCAGCGTCACCTGCTCGCCCATCACGAGGCTCAGCATGCCGGAAAGGAGCGGGTAGTGGGTGCAGCCCAGGACGAGGGTGTCGACGCCGGCCTGCTGCAAGGGTTCGAGGTAGGCACTGGCCAGACCGAGCAGCGCCCGGCCGGAGGTGATCCCGCGTTCGACGAAGTCGACGAACTGCGGGCAGGCGGCCGCGGTGACGGTCACGTGCGGGGCGGCGGCGAACGCGTCCTGGTAGGCCCGGCTGGTGATGGTGGCGGAGGTGCCGATGACGCCCACTCGGCCGTTGCGGGTCGCTGCCACCGCCCGGCGGACGGCCGGGCGGATCACCTCCACCACGGGGATGTCGTAGCGCTCCCGGACATCGGCCAGGCACGCCGACACCGCCGAGTTGCAGGCGATCACCAGCATCTTGACGTCCGCGGCCACGAGGTCATCCAGGCATTCGAGGACATATCGCCGGATGTCGGCCAGAGGTTTCGGACCATAGGGCACGTGCGCCGTGTCTCCCAGATAGAGCAGGCGCTCGTGTGGCAACTGGTCCAGGATCGCTCGGGCTACCGTCAGGCCACCGACTCCCGAGTCGAAGATCCCGATCGGTGTGTCCGTCACGGCTCGGAGCCTACGCCGCGAGCGCCAGCCTTAAGTAAGGTCTGCTCGAACATGTCGCCAAGGTGACAACCTGACCAGGCGTTACTCGACCGCCGCGCGTTACGCATCACACCCGGCGCCGTTGTGCCAGACGTGGAGACGCGCATCGACACCCTTACCGAGACCCCCGCCCAGCCCTCGGGTGAAACCCAGGCCGCGACGCTCGTTCGCGCGCGGGTCGGCTCGCTGCCGGTGGTTCCCGCCGAAGCGATCCAGTCGGTACGCCGAAACCCGATGCGCGCCCTGCGGCTACCGGAGCAGGACGACCCCGAACCCGGCAGCACGCGGATGCTCGGCATGAGCGCGTGGGCCGCGCTGCTGGTCCTCGTCGGCATGGTCGTCGCGATCCGGGTCTTCCTCGCGATCGTCTTCGAGCCCGGACCGGAGTGGCTGGTGCCCACGGTGATGTCGGTCGGCATCGCCGGAACCGTCTGCGGCGGGCTCGCCTTCGCCACCATGCACCACCGCTGGCTGCCGTGGGAGCTGCTGGGCGTGGCCTCGGTGCTCCTCGGCGGCAACCTCCTGCTGGTGATCACCCAGCTCTGACGCCGTCGCCTCTCTGACGCCGTCGCCTCTCTGGCGCCGTCGCCTCTTCGGCGCCGTCGCCTTCTTGGCGCTGGATCAGGGTTCTGGGTCGAATCTTGGCCCAAGATTCGACCGGGAACCCTGACCCAGCGCCGGTGTCAGGCCCAGAGCTGACCTTCGAGCGCCTCTTCGGCGTCGGCCAGCGTCCCGCTGTACGCCCCGGTCGACAGGTACTTCCAGCCGCCGTCGGCGACGAGGAACGCGACGTCGGCCTTCTGCCCCGCCTTCGCGGCGGCGTGGGCGACGGCGAGAGCGGCGTGGAACACCGCTCCCGTGGAGAATCCGACGAACAGACCCTCCACTTCGACCAGTTGCCGCGTACGCAGCACCGCGTCCCGCGTACCGACGGAGAACCGGCGGGTGAGGACGGTGGCGTCGTAGAGCTCGGGCACGTAGCCCTCGTCGATGTTGCGCAGCCCGTAGACCAGTTCGCCGTAGCGCGGCTCGGCCGCGATGATCTGGATGTCGGGGTTCTTCTCGCGCAGGTAGCGACCGGTGCCCATGAGCGTGCCGGTGGTGCCCAGGCCGGCCACGAAATGGGTGATGGTCGGCAGGTCACGCAGCAGCTCGGGACCGGTGGTCTCGTAGTGGGCGCGGGCGTTGGCCTCGTTGCCGTACTGGAAGAGCATGACCCAGTCGGGGTGCTCCTCAGCGATCTGCTTCGCCGTGGCGACGGCTTGGTTGGAACCGCCCGCCGCCGGCGAGAAGATGATCTCCGCGCCGTACATCCGGAGCAACTGGACGCGTTCGGCGGAGACGTTCTCCGGCATGACGCAGACGAGCCGATAGCCGCGCAGCTTGGCCACCATCGCCAGGGCGATGCCGGTGTTGCCGCTGGTCGGCTCGAGGATCGTCGCGCCCGGCCGCAGCGTGCCGTCGGACTCGGCCGCGCGCACCATGTACAGCGCGGCGCGATCCTTCACGCTGCCGGTCGGGTTGCGGTCCTCCAGCTTGGCCCAGATGCGCACGTCTTCGCTGGGCGACAGACGGGGCAGGCCGACGAGCGGGGTGTTGCCGCAGAAGTCGAGGATCGAGTCGTACCGCACTTCCAGCCTCCTTCAGCACCGCACGCCGGCCCCGGGCCGAAGCCCGCGACCGGCGGCGGAGAGACGGGTCAGCGGCCCAGGTACGCCGCGGCGGCGAGCAGCCCCAGCGCGCCCCCGGCGACGGCCGGCAGGATCGTCACGGTGTCGCCGTCGCTGACCTTGGCGTCCAGCGAGCCGAGGAAGCGGACGTCCTCGTCGTTGACGTAGATGTTGACGAACCGGTGCAGCGCGCCCTCGTCGGTGATCAGGCGGCCCTTGAGGCCGGTGTGCCGGGCGTCGAGGTCGGCGAGCAGCTCGGCGAGGGTGTCGCCGGAGCCTTCGACGGCCTTCTGGTTGCCGGTGTAGCTGCGCAGGATCGTGGGGATGCGAACTTCGATGGCCATGGTCTTTCGGACTCCTTGGAAAAGGTTACGAACGGGGACGGGCGAGGAAGGCGGTCTCTAGCCGCGACACTCGTAGTCGACCGTCGTCGGAGTCTGGCCGAACATGTAGGACTGCACGGCGAGCTCGTCGCCGCTTCCCACCAGCTTCACTGGTTCCTCAGTCACCACGCCGTCCAGGATACGGAAGGACCGGACCTCGGTCACATCTGGCTCACGTGTCGAGACGAGCAGGTAGTGGGCTCCCGGTTCACCGGCGAGCGAGACGTCGGTCCGGGACGGGTACGCCTCGGTCGCGGTGTGCGAGTGGTAGATGACCACCGGCTCCTCGTCGAGGTCGTCCATCTCCCGCCAGACCCGCAGCTGCTCCATCGGGTCGAACCGGTAGAACGTCTGCGAACGCTCCACGTTCTCCATGGCGATGTGCCGGGTCGGGGTGTCCGTCCCGATCGGGCCGGTGACCACGCCGCAGGCCTCGTCCGGGTGGTCCCGGCGGGCGTGGGCGACGATCGCGTCGAGGATCGCCTTGTCGATGGTCAGCACGCCGACAAGCGTATCCGGCACGGGCCTTCGGATGGACCGTGAGCTACCTCATGATCGCATCGAGCAGCGACTCCTGGAGATACCCCAGGTACGCGTACACGGAGAGCTGGAACGCCCGAGCCGACTGCACGTCGCGCTCGATCTCCTCGGTCAGCTCCTCGTCGAGGTCGGTCTCGTCGGTGATCCCGAGCCGGACGCCCATCGCGAGGCGTACGTCATTGATGGCGCGCAGCCACGCCTCGGACGCCTCGGAGTCGAGCCGCACCTCGGCGCCGGACGGCTCCAGCTCCTCCTCGCCCGGCAGCGCCGCGAGCACCGCACCGGCCTGGTCGATCTTGCTCGTCTTGAGATCGCCCTCGGTGAACCGGCGGAAGTCGGCCGCCTCCTCCGGATCCTCCGGGTAGACGGTCGGGAACAAACGTACGACCACGGGGTCGGAGTGATCGAAGCCCTCGGTCAGCAGGCCGACGACCTCGGACGCGACCCGGCGCAGGACGCGCACCTCATCGAGCGAGAGCGTGGCGACGCATTCCTCGCCATCCCGGCGGAACAGACTCACTGCTTGTCAACCGTCGCCCAGAGACCGTAACTGTGCAGCCGGGCGGCGTCGTACTCCATGCGCTCGCGCGCGCCACTGGACACGATGGCCCTGCCCTTCGTGTGCACATCCATCATCAACGTCTCCGCCGTCTCCCGGGAGAACCCGAAGAGCTTTTGGAAGACAAACACGACATAAGTCATGAGATTGACAGGATCGTCGTGGACGATCGTGACCCACGGCCGGGATGACTCCGGCTCTTCGGCAGCCTCCGGCCGCTCCACCGGCAGGATCTGGGGCGTGGTCATGACCCCATCCTGCCACGGGATCGCGGAATCTCACCGTCCCGGCGACGACCGGGTCTGTGCCCGTACGCTGTGAGCGTGCGTGGATCACCCGGGCTCCTCACCGACCAGTACGAACTCACCATGCTCAGCGCCGCGCTGCGGGACGGGACGGCCGAGCGGCCCTGCGTCTTCGAAGCGTTCGGCCGCCGGCTCCCCAACGGCCGCCGCTACGGCGTGGTCGCCGGAACCGGCCGGCTCATGGAGTTGATCTCCCGCTTCAAGTTCGACCCGGACGAGATCGCGTACCTGGTCGACCAGGGCATCGTGGACCGCGCCACCGGCGACTGGCTCGCCGATTACCGGTTCACCGGCGACATCGACGGGTACGCCGAAGGCGAGCTCTTCTTCCCCGGGTCGCCGATCCTGACCGTCTCCGGCACATTCGCCGAGTGCGTCGTCCTCGAGACGCTGATCCTGAGCGTGCTCAACCACGACTGCGCCATCGCGGCCGCCGCCGCCCGGATGGTCACCGCCGCCCGGGGTCGCCCGATCATCGAGATGGGCTCCCGGCGTACGCACGAGGAAGCGGCCGTGGCGTCGGCGCGGGCGGCGTACTTGGCGGGGTTCGCCTCCACCTCGAACCTGGCGGCCGGCCTGCGGTACGGCGTGCCGACGGCGGGCACCGCCGCGCACGCGTTCACGCTGCTGCACGACGACGAGACGACCGCCTTCGCCTCCCAGGTCGCCGCGTTGGGCACCGAGACGACCCTGCTCGTGGACACCTACGACATCGCCCAGGGCATCCGGAACGCCGTCGCGGTGGCCGGACCGACACTGCGGGCGATCCGCATCGACTCCGGCGACCTGTCGGTGCTGGCCGCCCAGTCCCGCCAGCTCCTCGACGAGCTGGGCGCGCCCGACGTGAAGATCATCGTCAGCGGCGACCTCGACGAGTACGCCATCGCCGCCCTCGCCGCGGAACCGGTCGACGCGTACGGCGCGGGCACCGCAGTCGTCGTCGGCTCCGGCGCACCCACCGCCGGACTGGTCTACAAGCTGGTCGAGGTGGCCGGGCGCCCGGTCGTGAAGCGGTCGGAGAACAAGGCGACCGTCGGCGGCCGCAAAACCGCCGTACGCCGCCACAAGCCGACCGGCACGGCGACCGAGGAGGTCGTCTGCTCCCAGGGCGCACCGGAGCCGCAGCCGAACGATCGGCTCCTCCAGCGCGCCTACGTAGTGGGCGGCAAGGTCATCGACCCGCCGACCCTGGAGGACTCGCGGGAGCAGCTGCGGCAGAACCTCGTCTCCATCCCCTGGGAAGGGCTGAAGCTGTCGGCCGGCGACCCGGCGATCCCGGTCACCTTCGTCACCGCCTAATGAGTTCTGCCGGGTTGTGACGCAGACTCGGTTCCGTAGCCGCCGGCAGGTGAGCACTCGCACCGCCTGGACACCCCACGGGTAGTCCTTTGGTTAGACCGTGCCCCTGCCGGTGGTCGGAAGACATCGACCACTGATGGGATGTTGTGCCCGCCGAGCTGCGGCGCGAGCACTTGATCATTAGGCTGCCGGCCGTCTTCCG